>CAYGKA010000009.1:33326-115041 GCA_964350445.1 uncultured Flavobacteriaceae bacterium | reverse complement strand
TAAAAGACACGCCGCCCAGGCATCCCTTCCATTCCATATTCACTTGTTCAAGAACACCATCGCTGAAACAACCCGGCGACAAGGCACCGATCCGATTCGGGACCGGCGCAAGCCTTGGATTGTACAGTGATGTTGGCTCCCCTGCAACCATTTGGACTGGTCTGGGAGCCGCGCCGCTGAGCCGGTGTTTCCGTCCGCGGCGACGGGCTGTGATGTATGCCGCAGGCCCGAGGAACGCAAGAGGAAAAATTCACAAAAAAGCAAAAAATTTGCGATGTCGCGGAATTCTGCGGATCAGCGCGGCATCCCTTGTTCAATTCATCCGGCACCCCAGAGCGGCCCTGCGGTAATCCGCTCTCCTCGTTCCCGCTAAATCGACTGAATCGGCATCCTAGCCGAGCAAGGCGCGTCCCCTGGCGATCAGATCGGCGACTTTCGCCTCCCCGATATTGCTGCCGCAGACGAGAACGCCGACCCGTTTTCCGGCAAGCCGGTCCCGAAGCGGTCCCATGGCCGCCGCCGTCGCGGCCGCGCCCGCCGGTTCAAGCGCCAGCTTCAAGGCGTCGAACAGCAGGGTCCCCGCCTTCAGCATGGCGTCGTCCTCAATGCGGACGACCTCGTCCACATGGTCCCGCGCCAACCCGAAACTGTAGGGCAACGCCATCGGCGCCCCCAGGGAATCGGCGATGGTCGCGACCTTCTCCAGTGTTTCCGGCTTCCCGGAGCCGAGACTCCGATACATAGAATCCGCGCCGAAGGGCTCGACGCCGTAGACTTGGCAGTCCGGGTTCACGAGTTTGATGGCGCGCGACATGCCGGCGATCAGGCCGCCGCCGCCGATCGGGATCACAACAGCCTCCATATCCGGCACCTGGCGGATGAATTCCAACCCGCAGGTCGCTGTACCCAATGCCGTCAGCTTGCCTTCAAAGGGGTGTATGAAGCTTCGGCCCTCCTCCGTCTTGATCCGTTCGACCTCCGCGAAGGCCGTATGCACATCGGGCACGAGGACGACGTCGGCGCCCATGGCGCGGCAGCCCTCAATCCGTACAGGGTCCGCATAGTCCATCATGACGACCTTGGCGTGGACGCCGCCGCGCCGTGCCGCCCAGGACGCCGCCAGCGCATGGTTCCCGGCGCTGACAGCCGTGACGCCCGCTTCCTTCTGTTCCGGCGTCAGCGCGTCGACATTGATCAGCGCACCGCGCGCCTTGAACGAGCCCGCCTGTTGAAACAATTCCAGTTTCGCCGTGACCCGGGCACCGTCGGGCAGGTAGCCCGCGAGCTTATCGGAGGCGAGTGCCACCACCGGCGTTTCGATGACGCGTCCCTTGACCTGCGCCAAGGCTGCTTCGATTTCCTGCAACGTGGGGGCGTCCTGCATCTCCAGTCCCTTCGAAAAATTTAGTATTTCTTTTGGTTACCAGGCCCCGATCGCCCGCAGTTCCGCGGCGAGCGCAGGCGGCATGTCGCCATCACCGTCCCGTGTTCCCAGGTCCGGCGGCGCCTCCTCCGGTTTCAGATAGCGCCAGCCTTGGAACGGACGGTGCGGCCATGGATCGGTCAAGACCAGTTTCGGGTCGAGCACGAGCCGGCATTTCGGTTTCTCTTCAGGGTCCTCGCCAGGCCATTCCTGAAACCCGACGATCCGCTGCCGCACGCGCATGACGCCTTTGATGATCCAATAGAGTGACCCGCCGTCCAGGACCTCGTCCTGCCGCTTGGGCCACATGCGCGTGACATGGCCGACGGATCCCATCTGGGCGAGGCGGAGGTCCTGCCACTCTTGGAGCTCTTCCACCGTCTCCACGCCGACGCAGAGTTTTCGGATGTTTAACGTCATGGCATCAAACTGGTCGGATTCGGGGGCAGAACAATCCCCCTCGGTGCATTGTGAAAGGGCGCGCAAGCGGGGCCGGCCCGCAACAGCGCCCAGACAGCTTAAGACGGGCGCTAGGCCGCTTCCTTCGCCATCAGGGCGCGGTGTACCCGGGAAACAGGAGGGCGGCCCAGGATGTCGGAAATGAACCGTCCGGCGGCCATGACCTTGGCAAGGTCCACGCCCGTCTCGATACCGCAGCCCTGCAGCATGTAGAGCACGTCCTCGGTCGCGACATTCCCCGTCGCGCCCTTGGCATAGGGACAGCCGCCCAACCCGGCGACGGAAGAATCGACCACCGCAACGCCCATTTCCAGGCTGGCATAGAGATTGGCCAGCGCCTGCCCGTAGGTATCGTGAAAATGAACGGCGATTTCCCCAAGCGGTATGTGCGCGGCAACGGCCTCGATCATCCGCCGGGCCTGTTCCGGCGTCCCGGTTCCGATCGTATCGCCGAGGGAGATTTCGTAACAGCCCATGGCTTTCAGTTCGCGGGCGATCTCCGCCACGGCCGCCGCGCTGACCGGCCCTTCATAGGGACAGCCCAGGACACAGGATATATATCCGCGAACCCGCACACCCTCGGCCAGGGCTGCTTCCACCAGCGGCTTGAAAGCGCCCAGGCTTTCCGCGATCGACTTGTTGATGTTCTTTTTCGAAAAGGCCTCGGTCGCGGCGCCGAAAATGGCGATTTCCTCGGCCTTCGCCGCAACCGCCCCTTCAAGTCCCTTCATGTTCGGCGCCAAGACGGGATAGGAGACGCCCGTCTTCCGCATGATGCGGGCCATGACATCGGCCGAATCGGCCATTTGCGGCACCCATTTGGGCGAAACGAAAGCGGCGGCTTCGATGACCTGCAACCCGGTTTCGGAAAGCCGGTCGATCAACTCGACCTTTTGATCGGTCGAGACCGCGACCTTCTCGTTCTGAAGCCCGTCGCGCGGACCGACCTCAACGATTTTGACGAAATCCGGCAACGCCATCGGCTATCTCCTACCCCTGCAAAATCACAGTCCTGCCGCCTCGGCGGCCATTGGACGAAATGTAGTGAACGGCGGGCGCTTGTCCATCATTCCTCGAACGCGACCAGCGCAACGCCTTCATCGACCTGATCGCCTTCCTGAAAGTGCACCTCAGCCAGGATGCCGTCCACCGGCGCGGCGATGGTGTGTTCCATTTTCATCGCCTCCAGGATCATCAACGCCTTTCCGGCCTCCACCGTGTCGCCCTTCTTGACGAAGACGGCGGTCACCTTGCCGGGCATGGGCGCGGTGAGCTTTCCGGTCCCGCCCTCGGCATCGCCGGCGCCGACCATCGGGTCGTGAAGCAGGATGCGGTGGGTCCGGTCACTCAGGATAACGACACGTTCCTGGTCCACCACGGCCACCGCCACCGATAGGCGCGCACCGTCGATGACCGCGTGCAAGCGGCCCTCCGCATCCAAACCGGCATCGCCGGAGACCGTGCCGGCCGGCGAGGATATCTCGTAGCCGCCGCCCGGCAGGTAGCGGCAAACCGTAGGGTAGTCGCGTTCTCCCTGACGGAAGACCAGATCAACATGGCTGACATCGTTGAGCCGCCAGCCATGCAGGACGGACCAGGGCGAATGCGGGTCGTTGCCGGCCCCGGCTTGCCGCGCCGTCTGCACCTCCCGCAGTTTCAATTCGTTCAATGCCGCAAGCGCGATGACCGTTGCGTCGGGTCCCTCCTCCGCCGGCACCAAACTGTCCCTGTTCCGACCGATCAAGCCGGTATCGACGATGCCTTCTGCGAAATCCCTGTCCCGGCAAAGCGCGATGAGGAAATCCCGATTGCTGGTCAGGCCCGCGACCTCGGTTTCCTCCAACGCGCGGCGCAGGCGCTGCAACGCCGCCCCGCGGTCGCGGTCCCATGCGATCACCTTGGCGATCATCGGATCGTAGTGGACGGAGACCGCATCGCCTTCCACGACGCCGGAATCGATCCGCACATGCGTGCCCGGCTCGGGCGTTCTGAAACGCGCCAGGCGCCCGGTCGAGGGCAGGAAATCATTGGCCGGGTCTTCCGCGTATAGCCGAGCCTCGAAGGCATGGCCGTTCAGCGCGATCTGGTCCTGCCGCAGCGGCAAGGGGGCACCGGCAGCGACGCGCAACTGCCATTCGACGAGGTCCTGGCCCGTCACCATTTCGGTCACCGGGTGCTCAACCTGCAGGCGGGTGTTCATTTCCATGAAGAAGAAGTCGCCCGGCGTCCCGTCCTCCCGCGACTCGACGATGAACTCCACCGTGCCAGCGCCGACATAGCCGATGGCCTTCGCAGCCTCCGTCGCCGCCGCGCCCATGCGCGTGCGCAAATCCTCAGGCATGAAGGGGGCCGGGCTTTCCTCAATCACCTTCTGGTGCCGTCGCTGCAGGGAGCAGTCGCGCTCAAACAGATGGACAGCATCGCCCTGGGAATCGGCAAAGACCTGGATCTCGATATGGCGCGGCCGGGTCACGAACCGTTCCACAAGCACCTTGTCGTCGCCGAACGACGCTGCGGCTTCCCGCCGGCAGGAGGCCAGGGCTTCGGCGAATTTCGCCTTGTCCTCAACCAGCCGCATCCCCTTGCCGCCGCCCCCGGCGGAGGCCTTGATCAACACAGGGTAACCGATGCGATCGGCTTCTTTGGCCAGGAACGCGGCATCCTGTTCGTCCCCGTGATAGCCTGGGACCAAGGGCACGTTGGCCTTTTCCATGATCGTCTTCGCGCCGGACTTTGACCCCATCGCGTCGATCGCGGACGCGGGCGGGCCGATGAATGCGATTCCGGCGCCCTCCAATGCCCGGGCGAAGCCGGCATTCTCCGACAGAAAACCATAGCCGGGATGCACCGCCTGCGCCCCGGTGCGGCGGCAGGCTTCCAGTATCCTGTCCGTCACCAAATAGGACTCGCGCGCGGCGGGCGGTCCAATATGGATGGCTTCATCCGCCATCAGGACGTGCTGGGCCTTGGCGTCCGCGTCGGAATAGACGGCCACCGTGCGCACCCCGAGCTTGCGGGCGGTTCGGATGACACGACAGGCTATTTCGCCCCGGTTCGCGATCAGGATCTTGTCGAACATTTCCCTACCCTTTCCGCGTGCCGGCGGTCAGCCAGCCGGCTGGCCGTTTTTCCAGGAAGGCGGACACGCCTTCCCGGCCCTCTTCCGACGCACGGACCCGCGCGATCCGGCGGGCGGTATCCTTGTGCACGTCCCAGGTCCAGGGGCGGTCAACGGCAAAGACGAGTTCCTTTGATTCGGCGACGGATTTCGGGCCGTTCGCGCAGATCGTCTCGGCCAGTTCCCGGCCGCGCGCGTCGAGCGCCGTGTCGTCGGCCGCGACCTCGTGGACGAGCCCCAGGCGGAACGCCTCCGCCGCGTCGAAGCGTTCGGCGGTGAGAAAATAACGTCGTGCCGCGCGGGCGCCGATGGCCGAGACGACGAAGGGTGAAATCGCCGCCGGAATCAGGCCCAGTTTGACCTCTGAAAGGCAGAAGGAAGCGCGCTCCGTCGCGACGGCGATATCGCAGGCAGCCGCCAGACCGACGCCGCCGCCGAAGGCAGCGCCCTGCACAAGACCGATTACCGGCTTGGGACAGGTGTTGATGGTGTGCATCATCGTGGCGAGCGCCTCGGCATCTTTCACATTGGCGGCTTCATCGTTTTCCGCCATGCGCTTCATCCAGTTCAGATCCGCACCGGCGGAAAAACTTTTCCCTTCGGCCCGCAGAACGACGGCGCGGGTTTCCGGGTCGCTGCCGACGAGCATGAAGGCGCCGGTGAGCCCTTCGATCAATTCATCGTCGAAGCAATTATGCTTGTCCGGATTGGTCAGGATGATTTCGGTTACGGCGCCGTCGGCGTAGTCCGCTTTTCTCACCCGGTATTTTCTTAGTTCTTCACTCATGGCTATCGCTGTTCCAAAAACTTGCAAGGGTTCTTGCGTGCGGAAATCACATGCGGAAAAGGCTGAAACGCGGTTCCGGTATCGGCGCGTTTAGGGAAGCCGACAGGGAAAGGCCCAGCACGTTCCGGGTCTCTTTCGGGTCGATCACGCCGTCATCCCAGACACGCGCCGAGGCATAATAAGGATGCCCCTGATGCTCATACTGACGCCGGACCGGGTCCATGAAGGCTTCGCGCTCTTCCGTCGTCCAGGTTTCGCCGTTGCGGGCCATCCCGTCCTCGCGGACCGTGGCGAGCACGTTGGCCGCCTGGTCCCCACCCATGACGGAAATCCTGGCATTCGGCCACATGTACAGCATGCGCGGCGAATAGGCCCGGCCGCACATGCCGTAGTTTCCGGCCCCGAAGGAGCCACCGATGATGACGGTGAATTTCGGCACCTGGGTCGTCGCCACGGCCGTCACCAGTTTCGCGCCGTCCTTGGCGATGCCGCCCGCTTCGTATTTCCGGCCGACCATGAAGCCGGTGATATTCTGCAGAAACACCAGCGGGATCTTCCGCTGGGAACACAATTCAACGAAATGCGCGCCTTTCAGGGAGCTTTCCGAAAACAGGATGCCGTTATTGGCGACGATGCCAACGGGATAGCCCCAGATATGGGCGAAGCCGCACACCAGCGTCGTCCCGTAGAGATGTTTGAACTCATCGAATTCGGACCCGTCAACGATCCGCGCGATCACTTCGCGCACGTCGTAAGGCTTGCGCGTATCCGACGGCACGACGTTATAGATCTCGGCCGGGTCGTAGACCGGCGCGGACGGCTCCCTCAGCTTCAACTGCGAGGGCTTGGTCCGGTTCAGGTTGGCGACGATCTGCCGGACGATGGCAAGTGCGTGGTGATCGTTCTCCGCATAGTGGTCGGTCACGCCGGAGATGCGGGAATGCGTGTCCGCCCCGCCCAGATCCTCCGCGGAGACGACCTCTCCGGTTGCCGCTTTGACCAGCGGCGGCCCGCCCAGGAAGATCGTCCCCTGGTTCCTGACGATAATGCTTTCGTCCGACATTGCCGGAACGTATGCGCCGCCCGCGGTACAGGACCCCATGACCGCGGCAATCTGTGGGATACCCTTCGCCGACATGTTGGCCTGACTGTAGAATATCCGTCCGAAATGGTCGCGGTCCGGGAAGACCTCGTCCTGGTTGGGCAGGTTGGCGCCGCCGGAATCCACCAGATAGATACAGGGCAGATGATTCTGCTCGGCAATCTCAAGCGCCCTTACATGTTTTTTTACAGTAATAGGATAATAAGTTCCGCCCTTCACCGTAGCGTCGTTGGCGACGATAAGGCATTCCTGACCCGAAACGCGGCCGATCCCGGTAATGACGCCGCCGCCGGGAACATCGTCCTCATAAACGTCGCATGCCGCCAATTGCGAAAATTCCAGAAAGGGCGCGCCCGGGTCCAATAAGGTCCGGACACGGTCCCTGGGCAACAGCTTCCCACGGCTGACATGACGTTCGCGCGCGCGCTCACCGCCGCCCTGCTTGATCTTCGCGACCTTGCTTTCCAGATCCTTGATCAGATCCGTCATCGCCGCGGCATTCGCCTTGGCGTCGTCGCCCCGCACATTCACATTCGTCTTGAGGACTGCCACGATGCTTCCTTACCAACCGCCGGTTTCGATCCAGCTTTCCAAATCGGGAATATGATCGACGCCCCAGAACGGCTCGTCGCCATAGAAGAACATCGGCGTTCCGAAGACACCGCGTTCCAGGCCGCGTTCGACTTCATCCCGCAGCCTGTCCTTGATCGCCTGATCCTGCATCCCGGCAAGGACAGCTTCCCGGTCGATGCCCACCCCCGCGGCTAGGTCCGCGACGGTTTCCGGATCGGAATAGTCCTTGTCGGCGGCAAAGGCATGCCGGAAGACGGCGTGAACGAGCGCCGGCAGCTTGTCGGGCGCATTGCCTTCCGCCCAATAGACAGCGCGCGAGGCCGGCACTGTCTTCAAGCTCATGACGTCGGGCAGGACAAAGGGAATGCCGTGTTTGCGGGCCGAGCGTTCCATGTCCCGCTTCGAATAATCCCCTTTCAGCGGGGCATGAAGCAATGGTTTGGAGCCGACCGCCTTGAAAGCCGCCCCGATCAGAAACGGCCGCCAGAGAATTTCGACGCTTTGGCGCTCGGCCGCCGCCTCGATCAACTCGGACCCGATATAAGCGAATGGGCTGGAGAAATCGAAATAGAACTCTATCGGTTGCTTACTCATGCTTCCTCCGTCACGCCTGCGTGCAGGCTTCAAACCAATCTTACGAAATCTTCATTGCCCGGCACATCCATAAGCAGATGACCGTCATCCAGGTCGAACCACCAGGCATGCAGCTTGATGCTGCCTTTATCCACACGCTCTTTGAGCCATGGGAATGTCATCAGGTTCTGAACCGAGTAGCGGACCGCCGCCTGTTCGTGGCGGCACGGCGGCTCCGTCAGGGGAATGTTACCGACCGCCTGATCAGCCATGGAAACCCACGGACCGATGAATTCACGGTCCAGGACCGCCCCCTCCTCCATGGTCTTCAGCGCGCGGATCCCGCCGCAATAGGCGTGTCCAAGGACGACGACATGTTCCACGCCCAGATCGCGCACCGCGTATTCAAGCCCGGCACTGACACCGTGGTAGGCACCATCAGGCAGGTAGGGCGGGACGAGCGCGGCAACGACGCGGATGACGAAAAGCTCACCGGGGGACGCCGTGAACAGGATGGCCGGATCGACACGGGCGTCTGAACAGGCAATCAGCAGGACCTTCGGGCTCTGTCCTTCGCGCGCGAGCTTCGCAAAAACCTTACCGGCCTGCTTTTCATAATTGATCGCTCGAAAGCCCTTGAAGCCGGCGATCAACCCTTCGATCGCGCCATTGTCCACCGTCGGTTCCATTAGCTCCCCAATCTTCCCGTTTTGACCGATATCTGCGTTCGCGCGTCAAGCCGCCAGCGAACGCGCGATGACCAGTTTCTGAATATCGCTGGTCCCTTCATAGATCCGCGTGACGCGCACATCGCGGTAAATCTGCTCGATGGGATAGTCGTTCAAATAGCCGACGCCGCCCAATGTCTGCAGCGCATCGGAAACAACGAGTTCCGCCGTGTCAGACGCGAGCAGCTTGGCCATCGACGCCTCCGTCAGGCACGGCCTTCCCGCATCCCGCAACGCCGCGGCATGAAGCACCAACTGGCGGGCGGCGGCGAGCTTCGTCGCCGCTTCGGCAAGGCGGAAACCGACCGCCTGATGCTCGATGATCGGCTTGCCCATGGTGACGCGGTCCTTGGCATAAGCAACGGCGTGGTCCAGCGCCGCCTGCGCCATGCCAATCGCTTGCGCGCCGATCCCGATCCGGCCGCCTTCCAGGTTCGACAGCGCGATCTTGTACCCTTGGCCCTCTTCGCCGAGCATCAAATCAGGCGTGAGTTCCATATCCTCGAAAATGATCTGGCAGGTATCCGAGGCATTCTGGCCAAGCTTCTTCTCAACGCTGGCAACGGTGTAGCCGGGCGTCTCCGTCGGCGCGATGAAGGCCGTGATCCCCTTCTTACCCGCGTCGGGATCGGTCACCGCGAAGACGATCGCAACCTTGGCGTTACTGCCGGACGTAATGAACTGTTTGGCCCCGTTCAGGACCCACTTATTGCCACTCTTTTTCGCCCGGGTGCGGATCGCCGACGCGTCGGACCCTGCATGGGGTTCGGTCAGGCAGAAGGCGCCGATCATTTCGCCGCGCGCCATGGGCGGCACGAAACGCCGTTTCTGTTCTTCCGTTCCGTAGCGAAGGATCGGCATGTAGCCGACGGAATTGTGGACACTCATGATCGTCGAGCACGACCCGTCGCCCCAAGCAATCTGCTCCAACGCCGACGCGTAGGAAACGCTGTCCGCGCCCGCCCCTTCATATTCCGGCGGGGCCAGCATCCCCATCAGGCCAAGCTCGCCCATCTTGGCCAGCGCCTCGGCCGGGAAACGGTGTTCCTTGTCCCATGCCGGCGAATTGGGCTGCAATTCCTTGGCCGCGAAATCCCGCGCCATGTCGGTGATCATCTGCTGTTCTTCAGTGAGCAACATCTAGCCTCTCCCGGGCGTTTCGAACGTGCGTCCCAATTTCTTTCTTCCACCCCTACCAGGGCCAGGTCTTGCCGTCGTAATTGAAGAAACCGCCCGATTGCGCATCGGTCAGATTATCGACAACGCGCTTCATACCGCTGGCGCTGGTCACCGTGTCGATATCCGCGGACGGGCCGCCCATATCGGTCCGCACCCAACCCGGATGCAGAACAACGGTCTTCACACCGCTATCGCGAAGATCATTCGCCAGCAGGGCCGCCGCCATGTTCAGCGCGGTCTTGGAACTACGGTATGCATAGGCGCTTGCCGCACTGCCTAGGTCGCCAATCGACCCCATCCGACTGGACGTGAATGCCATCGTCTTCTTGTCCGACGACGAGACATTCGTGGCGAAGGCATTGGCTATGCGAAGCGGTGCGATCGTATTGACCGCGAAACTTTCTGTCCAAACATCGAAGCCGGTTTCCGCCAAGCTCATGCCTTTGTCCAAATACACGCCGGCATTGTTCCACAACACGTCGATCGGCGTATCGCCGAGTGTGTCCTTAAGGGCAAGGATGCTTTGTTCCGAGGTGACGTTCAAAGGCAGAACCCGGTCTGCGCCGATATCCCCGACAGCGTCGGGGTCCCTGCAGCCGGCGATGACCGTCCAGCCATCCTGCTTGTATTGATTAAGCAGTTCCCGGCCTATCCCGCGGCTGGCGCCGGTTAACAGCACTGTCTGCATCGTCGTCTCCCTGTAGTCGGTCCCGTGTCTGCCAACCCCCGGCATCGCCGTCGGGTCGGGTACGAATTCTTGCGCCGACCCAAATTAGGGATATCGGCTACCGGCCGTCTTTTGCGAAGCCGTTTCCCGGCAACCAGGGCCATGTCCCGAACCCAATTGCCAAGGCGTTCACTATGCGCCCGAAGCGGCCCCGTTCCAAACCGATTGCCGTGACGCACCGTCGCTTTTCCGCCGGTGCGTCGCGGCAATTCATAGTTTACGTTTACGTAAAGGTCAATATTCGGTCACGCTTATCGCCCCCGCGAACCGCCGGTCCCTCTGCCCCAACCGCGTAGTTCAGAGCCGGCTTAGTCGATGATTTCGAAATGCACCTCAACCGGATTACCGGCATTGACCGGAATGATGTCTTGCGGACAGGCGGACATGGCCACGATACAGTCCATTTCCGCCCGCAGCAGAACATAGTCACCCGGCTTGGATACCGGCGCTTGCCATTGGGTCCCGCCATCCGCCCCGACGGGGATATTCATCCACATATTCAGCGGAGATGGCGTTTCGGGCGCTTCAAGCCCTATCTCACGCATGCACGCGGCCAGATTGTCGGTGCAATTCTCGTGATAGTCGGTGCATCCAAGCAGTTGGTACCGATAGACGTCGCAGGCCGCCATCAAGGTGTCGTGAATACCCGGCGATGTATCTTCTTCCATCCGCAAGATCGGACGGCGCTGGTTCGTATAAAGATAGTCGCCCTGTTTCGGGAATATGGTGCATATCATCGCACGCATATGTTCCATCGACATGAACTCTGTCAGGTCGTCCGCGTTGAAGGCCCAGGTATCGACAACCTGATGCCCGTGCGTGTTGATCATCTTGAGGGCCTGGCCTTTCCGCAACCGAGCCGCCTTGCTTCCCCGTTTCGGGATTTCGATCAATTCGGCCATGCCGTCCCCCTCGTCTGTTCAAGAACCATTCGACGATGGGAATATTGGGCCGAAGATCACTGGGGCGCCAGTAGTTGATCGACAATTTCACGCCATTCTTCCTGCAGCGCACCAGAATGGGCCGTACGACCGGCACGACGATACCAGTAACCCGCGTTACCCAGGTCCCCTTCCACACGGTGAAGATAGGCATGCACCCAGGACCCATCCGAATCGGGGGCGTCCTGCGCGCAGGAATGGGCTTGTTCCCAATCTCCCTTTCGATCCCACCACAAACCCTGCAAGGGCAGAGAAAGGCCCTGCGGCGGGGCATCGCCGTCAATCGAAGCCAGGAAATCGTCGACAGTCATCTACCCCTCCTCGTCAAACCCCGTCGGTCTACCTGGCGAGCCGGAAGGCCGGCATATGGGCGGACACCCCGTCGATCGGGAACGGCGGCAACCCGAAGAAATTCATTCCACGGAAGCCCAGAACCCCGACCAGATCCTGCGCGGTAAAGAGCGCCGAGGCCTGAGCGAAGGGATCGCCCCCTTCCAGCATCTGTTCCAAGCGTTCGAAGGGCGTGGGTTCCAATGGCAGGATCACGATTTCCGCATCGACAATCCGGTCGTACCCGGCCAGTTCCTTGGCCTGGGCGATCGCTTCCAGCAGCCCACCGAACCCATCGATCAATCCGGCCCGCAAGGCGTCCTGCCCGGTCCAAATCCGTCCCCGCGCCGCCGCGTCCAGCGACGCCGGGGACAAGCCCCGGGCGGCTGCCACCTTTTCGGTGAAATCCTGATAAACGAAATCGATGCCGGCGCGGAACCTTTCGCGTTCACTGCCGGAGAATTCCGAAATCATGCTCCAGATCGCCGCATTTTCGCCGACGCGAACCCGATCCCAGCGGACGCCGAGCTTTTCCCAAAGCCCCATCGTCGCGAATTTGCCGGAATAGACACCGATGGATCCTGTGATCGTTCCCGGTTGGGCCAGCACTTTGTCAGCCTGCATGGAGACAAAATAGCCGCCGCTTGCGGCGACGGACCCCATGACAGCGACCACCGGTTTACCGGCTTGCCGCAGGCGCGCGACTTCCCGCCAGACGGCATCGGAAGGACCATACGCGCCGCCGGGGCTGTCGACCCGGAACACGACCGCATCAATACTGTCATCCTCAAGCGCATCCGCCAGGGCATCGGCGACGTCGTAAGGGGCGAAGCCGCGGGTTCCGAACAGTGCATTCTCGCCCGGTTCATCCGGCATGATCGCACCTTCGCCATAAATAAGGGCGATCCGAGGCGCGTCGGCCGGCAATTCCCGTTCCGCAGCCAAGGCCATGACGTAGCTGCCCGGAGAAATCGAGTCCGAATCCGAGCCCAATCGTACGTCCAGGAACGCTTCGACCTCATCCCAATAGCCCAGTTTGTCGACCAGACCGCGTTCAAGCGCTTCTTCCGCCAGATAGGGACCGCCGTCGAAAAGCGCCTGAACCGTTTGTCCCTGCGGCAGCCGCCCGTCCTTCCGGTAACTGTTGTTCAACTGGTTGGTCCAACTGGACAGCATGGCCTGAAAGGACTCGCGGATCGCCGGCGTCATGCCGGACTCAACAAAGGGATCGATCCCGCCCTTGTATTCGTGGCGCTGCTCGAACTGCGGTGAGACGCCCACTTTTTCAAAGGCGCCGCGAAAAAACGGCGTTTCCAGGGCCAGACCAGCGATGCCGACGCCTCCGGAAGGTTGCAGCCAGATCTGCTCGAAAGCACCGGCCAGCAGATAATCGACCGTGCCGTTCCAGACCGACCCAAGGTCCTCGGCATAGACAAGCGTGAACTTGCCGGTTTCCCGGAACTTGCGAATCCCATCCGCCAATTCCTGGGCCTGCGCCATGCTGAGCGGCGCACTGCCCATAACGGCGACCACGCCTTTAACGCGGTCATCTTCCCTGGCGCGATCCAAGGCGGCGACCATGTCGATCATGGTGACGCCGACGGCCTTTCCCAAGATGGACTGGGACGGCTTTTCGACAATCGGCTGGTTCAGGTCCAGCCACAGGACCGTTTTTTCCGGCACCGTCGGCACGCCGGGCCGTTCGGTGAGCAGCACGACCAATCCCGTCACTGCCAAGGCGGTCGTCAGGAAGCCGATCCCGGCCAGCAGCCAGATGAACAAACGGCCTATCGTCCGCATTTTATACCCTTTCGTCGAATCCGTGTGTCCAAGGCCTTAAGATAGTCCCCCTGATATCGTGCCGATCAGGCCGCCATCAAGGCATCGGCCCTGGCCTGCGCTGCCGCAGCAGCAGCGGTATTGCTTTCGGAAGCCTCCAGATTGGCAAGCCGCGACCAGTTCCAACGCGCATTCGGTCGGTTTTCCAAGCGTTCCGACAGGACATGCCTTGCTTCGGCATGGCGCCCGGATGAAAGCGCCGCCCGCACCAGCAACCGGTCGAAAAAGTCCCGCTGGGCATGACTGCCACCCATGAGCCGGACCTTCCCGCGGACCGGGTAGAGTGCGTCGACAGCATCGCCCGGCCTACCGGCTTCGATTGCCAAGAAAGCATCGGCGATCGCCAGGCCGATTTCCTTCGTTACCCGGGCCTGCGTCTCGTGCTTGTGGCTATAGCGTTCCATGGAGGTACGCATGGCGTCCGCCTTGTCTCGCTCTCCTGCCTTCAAAAGGGCCGCCAAGTAGTGAGCATCGGCAAAGGCGAGCTTGTGCTCCTCCGTCCGTTCCGCGGACAGATCGGCCAGCACCCGCCAGCGTTTGCCGACATCTATCCCCTCTTCCTGCAAGCGCCACAAAAGCGCCACCCCGTTGGAGATATCCAAATAGTCGCCCGCGACCTCCGTCCAAACCTTCGCGTCGTAATGCGCCAGGCATTCCGCATACCGGCCCATGTCCAGCATGAACAACGCCCGATGCCAATGTGCGTGATGCTTGAAATTGTGGATCTTGCCCCAATGCGGTTCCAGCGCCGAAAGGAAAGCTTCCCCTTCGGCCGGTCGGCCCAGCATTTCCAGAACATGGGCCGTGGCATGCGCGCCCCAGGCATCGGCGGGATTAATCTCAACCGACCGGCGGCCGGCCGCTTCCGCCTTGTCATAAACCCCGGATTCTTCCAGGGCGAAGGCGTAGGAGCCCAGAATGAATCCATAGCCCGGCAGGTCTTCGTTCCAGGCGAACATGACCCGGGCCAAACTGTTCCGCATGGCCGGGCCGTCGCCGAGATAGAACTGGCAGTATTGCACCAGCTTCGTCGCCATAACGTCCAAAGGATTGTTGAGCAGTATCCTCTCCCACAACCCGATCGCGCCTTCCATGTCACCGACAACCCATGCCTCCAGCGCCCGGATATGCAGCGCCTCCCGTCCGGTGACGGACCCTTCCGACGCAATACGCTTCGCGTCGGCCAAGGCGCCTATTGCCATTGCCTCCATCTTGTCCGTGGCGAAGAATTTCCCGAAATAGCCCTTCAGGACATGCGCCATCGGCATGGCCGGGTCTTTCGAGAACGTCGCTTTCAGTTCGTCCCCGGTTTCAACGCTCATGGCGAGGTAACCGAGTATCGTGGATTGCAGTCCGGCGACGGCGTCTGCCGAGGCCGCTGTCCAGCTATTGCCCCACCCGTCCGTATAGGTCGTCATGAAATACCCCTTGATCCTCCCGTCGCCCACCGATCCTGAGACGATCAGGATTTGCGGTCCATACCGTGATATTCGGCATTCGGCATCAGGTCCAATCCATGCGCCATCCTATTGGTATAGTTGAAGAATGATGCGGTTTCCGTAATGTCCCAAATCGCCTCATCGTCGAATCCGGCAGACCGCAGGGCGTCACGCTCCGCATCCCCGACATCGTTCGGGCTTGCCGTCAGTTTCCAGGCGAAGTCCAGCATGGTTCTCTGCCGGGGCTCCAAAGGCGCGGTGCGATAGTTGAGCGCAATATGTTCACCCAGCATCGGATCGCCAGACAGTGCGCGAACCTGCTGTCCATGCGCAACCAGACAATAGAAGCACCGGTTACAGGACGAGACAGTCACCGCGATCATCTCCCGCTCCAACTTGGTGAGCGGACTGTCATCGCTGAGCATGATTTCATTGTAGACATCGATAAAACGGCGCAGGCGATTGGGCTTGAACGCATAGGCGCGCAAGACGTTCGGGACCAGCCCCAGCTTTTCCTCGCAGATCCGAAAATATTTCTGCAAATCCGCATCCAGCTGGTCTGTTGCGGGTGCCGGTAGAGCCGAAATTTTTCCGTCGCTCATATTTCCTCCATAGCCGAATTCAAGGCGGATTCATTCTGCGTTTTGTTTCAGATACCATGCGACACCGTCGCGCCGCTGTCATTCATGGAACGGACCCCTGAACTGACCGTCTTTGCCACAGTTCGTCACTCTGATCCCAGGAACGGGTTTCCACCCAGCTATGATGTATTGAGCAAAGCTAAACCAACATCGGATTGTGCACCGCAACATTATATCTCATTGCACTTTTCTTGTTTTTGATTTCTCCGACAAAGTGAATACACTTCATTAAGTATTCAGATAAGTATATCCGAGTAGTTTTATAAGTAATTATAAGCTTTGGAAGTAATCAATAATTGATTTTAGAGCATGCTAATAAGCACGTTTTTTCCGAAACTAATTGACACTCGCAGTTATTTCTCTGACGCTTGCCACATCGTTGTAACAAAGGGGTAGCGTCGATATGAAAAGGTTCCTACAGGGTGCCATCTTGGCATCCTCAATAATCGCAAGCGGTTTTACCGCACATGCACAAACCGATGGCGGAACGTTGGTCTATTTGGCTCAACCCGAACCGCCTACTCTCGCTTCCTATGTCTCGACCTCCGGTCCAATCGGACTGGTCGCACCGAAGATTTACGAAGGGCTCTTCGACTACGACAATGAAGGCAAGATGATCCCGGTCCTGGCGAAGAGCGTTGATGTCAGCGCCGACGGCAAGACCGTGACCTTCACCTTGCAGGAAGGGGTCAAGTGGCACGACGGCACGCCGTTCACCTCCGCCGATGTGCAGTTCAGCGTGATGGAAGTGCTTTCAAAAGTACATCCGCGCGGTCCGAACTCCTTCCGTGAAGTTGAGAGCATCGACACACCGAACGACACCACGGCGGTCTTCAAGCTGAAAAACCCGGCGCCTTACATGCTGCGCGCCCTTGCAGGTTATGAATCGCCGATCGTCCCGAAGCATCTGCTCGAAGGTACGGATATCAAGAGCGCGGACCTGGCCAACAATCCTGTCGGGACCGGCCCCTTCAAATTCGTCGAATGGAAGAAGGGTCAGTACATCCGTCTGGACAAGAACGAAAATTACTGGCGTGAAGGTCTGCCGCATGTCGAACGCGTCGTTGCGCGTTTCATTCCGGACGCCTCCACCCGGACAGCGGCGATGGAAAACGGCGAAGTTCTTTACACCGGCTATAACGGGATCCCGAACATCGACGCCGTCCGCCTTCGGGATCGTGACGACATCTCCGTCACGACCGACGGTTATTCCATGATCAATCCGATGGCCCTACTTGAATTCAACACGAAGGAAGGCCCGTTCACCGATCCGGCCGTCCGCCGTGCCGTCTCCAACGCCATCGATCGTCAGTTCATGATCGACACGATCTTCTTCGGTTACGGAAAACCGGCCACCAGCGCCCTTTCCAGCAGCTTCGCGGCCACGGGCCTCTATCAGCCGATGCCGAACTATCCGGCCAAGGGTGATCTCGAAGCGGCCAAGAAGATCCTCGACGACGCCGGCTTCAAGCCGGACGGCGACGGCGTTCGCATCAAGGCCATCCTGGACGTCATTCCCTATGGCGAAGACTGGCGCCGGGCCGGGGAATATCTGAAGCAGGCCCTGGGCGATATCGGCATCGCGATTGAACTGCGCTACGAAGATGTCCCGACCTGGTTGAAGCGCGTTTATCACAACTACGACTTCGTGATGAACCTGAACTACTTCTACCAGCTGCCTGACCCGGTTCTGGGCGTTCACCGTCATTACGGAACCGACCAGATCCGCCAGGGTACTCACTTCGTCAACTCGTCGCGCTACAGCAACCCGACGCTCGACGCGCTTCTGGATGCCGGCGCGAAAGAGCCGGACGCCGCCAAGCGTGCCGCGACGTATAAAGAGGTCCAGGAAATCCTGGCCGCTGACATGCCCGTGGTGAACCTGTTCGAGATGCAGTTCCTGACGGTCTACAACACCAAGCTGAAAGGCGTGTACGGTTCCGCGATGGGTCCGTACGGTTCTTTCGCCGAAGGTTGGATCGAGTAAACTGTTCGGTGTGGGGAGCGTCACATTCCGGTGTGACGCTCCCTTTGCCTTTTCCTGTTTCTTTGCTTGTTACCGAACGACAATAATCTTTGCCTGACTGGGGCCTGAACGGGGCTAGTTCTCACCGATGAACAGATCCACGAAAATTTTGCGCTATGTGCTTCGGCGCCTGTTACAGGGCATACCGATCATCATCGCGATCATCGTCCTCAACTTCTTCCTGTTGAACATGGCGGAAGGCGACGCGGTCGATGTTCTTGCCGGGGAAGCGGGCTCCGCCACGCCGGAATACATGGCAGAACTGCGGGCCAAATTCGGATTGGACCAACCGCTGCCGGTTCAGTTGCTGGTCTATCTGAAGAATGTCGCGGTCCTGGATCTCGGTTATTCGTTCCGGCACGACATGCCGGTCGCCCAGCTGATCGTCGATCGCTTTTGGCCGACATTGCTGCTGATGGTCTGCACGATCTTGATGGCGGTCGGGTTCGGCATCCTTCTCGGCCTGCTGGCGGCGATCAACCTGAACACCTGGAAGGACACGGCGATCTCGATCTTCGCGCTCATCACCTATGCGACTCCCCTCTTCTGGGTCGGGCTGATGATGATCGTCGTCTTCTCTATCAATCTCGGCTGGTTTCCGACCAGCGGGATGGAGAATATCGCCGCCTTCTATGAGGGATGGGACCGCGTTGTCGATATCGCGCACCATCTGGTTCTACCCACAGTGACCTTGTCGCTTTTCTATCTGGCGCTTTATACGCGCATGATGCGGGCCTCGATGCTCGAACAATACGGACAGGATTACGTGGTGACCGCGAAGGCCAAAGGCCTGACGGAGCGTCGCATCACCTTCGTCCACGTGCTGCGCAACGCCTTGCTGCCGGTCGTCACCATGGCCGGCGTCCAGGTCGGCGCGCTGATCGGCGGATCGGTTATCGTGGAATCGGTCTTCGCCTGGCCGGGGCTGGGAATGCTGGCCTTCGAATCCCTCTTCGCGCGGGACCTCAACCTGCTGCTTGGGATTTTCCTGATTTCGTCAGTGCTCGTCGTTGTCGTGAACCTGATCGTGGATGTGATCTACAGCTTCCTCGACCCACGCATTGAGGTGGCATGATGAGCTTCTGGAAACGCTTTTCGCGCAACCGTCAGGCTGTCCTCGGCATGATCATCCTGGCGCTCGTCATTCTATTGGCTATTTTCGCCGGCGCCTTCTATCCGGACGATCCTTTCCGGCTGGCCGGCATTCCGCTTTCCTCGCCGGGAACGAACGGGTTCCTATTGGGCAGCGACTCGCTCGGCCGCGACGTTGCGTCCGGTATCGCCCATGGGGCGAAGACGTCGATCCTGATCGGGCTTGTCGCGACCGTGGCCGCCGTCTTCATCGGCGTCATCTTCGGCGCTCTGTCGGGATACTATGGCGGCAGGATCGACGACGCCCTGATGCGCGTGACGGAGATGTTTCAGACCATACCGTCCTTCGTCTTCGCCATTCTGCTGGTGGCGATCATGAAGCCGTCGATCGAAAGCATCGTCATCGCCATCACGGTCGTTTCCTGGCCCGGCGTGGCAAGGCTTGTGCGTGGTGAATTCCTGGCGCTCAAAAACCGCGAATTCGTTCAGGCCTGCCACACGCTCGGCATGGGTGACGTCCAGATCATGCTGCGTGAAATCCTGCCCAACTGCTTGAGTCCGATCATCGTCGTTGGATCGTTGATGGTTGCGACGGCGATCCTGATCGAAAGCGGCCTTGCCTTCCTGGGCCTCGGCGATCCCAACATCATGAGCTGGGGCTTCCAGATCGGCGCGGGCCGCACGATGCTGCGCTCCGCCTGGTGGGTCTGCACTTTCCCCGGGGTTGCCATCCTGGTCACCGTGCTGGCCATCAATCTTGTCGGCGAAGGACTGAACGACGCCATGAACCCGCGCCTGAGGGAACGTCAGTGACCGAGCAAGTGAGTGAGCCTGTGAGTCAAAAACTTCTCGATATCCGGAACCTGTCCATTCTGCTTCCTGACGGCGCGGACCGCCGCTTTGCGGTGGAAGATATCTCAATCGACCTCAATCCCGGCGAAACGCTGTGCATCGTGGGCGAAAGCGGGTCCGGCAAATCCCTTACCGCGCGTGCGGTGATGGGACTGTTGCCCGGACCGAAGGTGCGCGTCGGCGAAGGGGAGATCAATTTCCTCGGCGAGGACACCACCAAGGTCACGCCGGAACGGCTGAGGGACATCCGGGGCAACGAGATTTCGATGATTTTCCAGGAGCCGATGACCGCGTTGAATCCGGTCATGCGGATCGGCGACCAGATCGACGAAATTTTCCGGTTCCATGTCAGCATGACTTCCAAGGAAAGGTCCGCGCGGTCGCTGCAATTGCTGACCGACGTTAATCTGCCCGACCCGGCCAATATCATGCGCGCTTATCCGCATGAGCTGTCTGGTGGGCAACGGCAACGCGCGATGATCGCCATGGCCTTGGCGCTGGACCCGAAGATCCTGATCGCCGACGAACCGACCACGGCGCTGGACGTGACGACGCAAGCGCAGATCCTGAAATTGATCAAGGAACTGCAGCAGCAGCACCAGACCGGCGTTTTGTTCATCACCCACGATTTCGGGGTGGTGGCGGATATCGCCGACCGCGTGGCCGTCATGCAATATGGCAAGCTCGTGGAAATGGGAACGGTAGGTGAAGTCCTGAACTCCCCCCAGCATCCGTATACGCAGGCCCTTATCGCGGCGATCCCGAAACTGAAACCGCGTGCCGCGCGGGAGCAGTCGAAGGAAAGCGTCCTGTCTGCGCATGGCGTCCGGAAAACCTTCGGCAGCACCGGTGGTTTCAATTTGTTCGGCAGGAAGGACCGCGTGGTGCATGCGGTGAACGATGTAGGCATCGAAGTCCATCGCGGCGAAACGCTGGGCATCGTCGGCGAGAGCGGGTCGGGCAAGTCGACCATGGCGCGCTGTCTTATCCGCTTGATGGATATCGACGAGGGGGAGATCTATGTCGGCGACCAGGAAATATCGAAGCTGGACCGCAAGCATATGCGCCCGCACCGGCGGCGTATGCAGATGGTGTTCCAAGACCCCTTCGCCTCGCTAAACCCGCGCATCCGCGTTGGGCAGATCATCGCGCAGGGACCGATCCTGCAAGGGATCGATAAGGAGGAATCCTACAAGCGCGCGAAGGAGTTGATCTCCATCGTCGGGTTGGAGGAAAGCGCCTTCGACCGATTCCCGCATGAATTTTCCGGCGGTCAGCGCCAGCGTATCGGGATCGCCAGGGCGCTGGCCCTCAAGCCGGATATCCTGATCGCGGACGAACCGGTCTCCGCTCTCGACGTTTCAATCCAAGCGCAGATCCTCGACCTGCTGGACAAAATCCGCAAACAGATGAACCTTTCCATGGTCTTCATCACCCATGACCTGCGCGTTGCCGCCCAAGTCTGCGACAGGGTCGCAGTGATGCAATACGGCAAGGTGGTGGAGATCGGTCCGACGGAGACGTTGTTCGGAAATCCGCAGCACGAGTACACGAAGGCGCTTCTGGCGGCCATTCCGGGTAAGGCTTGGCAAGCAGGGCAAGTCGCCTGACATAACGTAATAAAAAAACCGGGGGGATCGCATGCCACAGGTAAAACCACTTTCGCCACTGGACACGATCGCCGGCCTCGCCAAGGCCTATCGTGACGGATCGTTGAGTCCGAGCCAGGCGACGCGCAACTATCTGGACCGTATCGCGAAATACGGAACAGCCATCGGCGCCTATCAGGCGGTCTGGGCGGAAAGGGCCATGCAGGCGGCGGAAGCGGCCGACAAGGCCTTCGCCGCCGGCAGCGTGATCGGCCCCTTTCATGGCATTCCTTTCGGTCTGAAGGACATTTTCGACGTCGAAGGGACGGTCACGACATTCGGGTCAAAAGCCATGGCGGACCGTATTTCTCCGGTCACCGGCACCATGGTCAAACGCCTGCTCGGTGCGGGCGGGATCATCCTGGGCAAAACCAAGACTGTTGAATGCGCCTTCGGCGGATGGGGCACGAACCGGTTGATGGGAACGCCCTACAATCCCTGGGACATGGAAACCCACCGAGTCCCCGGTGGGTCCTCCTCCGGTTCCGCGGCGGCGGTCTCCAGCGGTCTTGCTCCCGGCGCCATCGGCAGCGATACCGGCGGTTCCGTGCGTGTGCCGGCCGCCTTCTGCGGCCTTGTCGGGCTGAAAGTTACCGCCGAACAACTGCCGCTGGACGGCATCATGCCTTTGTCGCAGACCCTCGACACACCAGGACCGATCGTCCAGACCGTGCGTGACGCCGTTATCCTGTACGAAGTCATGCTGGGCTGCGAAGGCTGGGCCATGGAAGACGACGCGGCAAATGGCGACGGGCTCTATGGTTTGCTGGATGTGGGCGTTCAGGGCCTGACGCTGGGTGTGATGAACGCCGCCGAACGCGCTGTCTGTACAACGGATATGTTGGAAGCCTATGACATGGCCGTCGACCGCCTGAAAGCCTTGGGCGCGGTGATAGAGGTCTTCGACGCCCCCTTCGGCTATGGCGATCTGGCGGCCATGAACGGCATGATCATCGCCGTCGAAGGCTATCAGAACCACGGTTCCTATTACGACGATCCGGCAGCCCCGATGGACGAGGACGTTCGCGCCCGGATGATGGGCGGCAAGACGCTGGAAGCTTGGCGATTTGTCCGCAACCTTGAAGAGCGCAAGGAAATGAAGGCGCGGTTCGCGCAGGCCATGAAAGGCTTCGACGCGCTACTGACGCCGGGAACACCGGCCGTCGCCTGCCCGGTGGAGGAAGCCGATCAGACGACGACGCCCGGCTACTTCTCCCGCCCCTTCAACTTCCTGGAAATGTGCGGCATGACGCTACCGATCTCGCTCAACCCACAAGGCCTGCCGACCAGCATGCAGGTCGTCGGGCGCGGGCACGACGAGGGGATGGTACTGCGCATCGGCGCCGCCCTGGAACGCGACCTGCCGCCGATCGGACGGCCGGCCTTCGACTGACCGGCCATAAACTGACCGGCCCGCCGCTTACGCGAAAAGGATCAACGCCGCGCTGAGAGCCACCAGCACGCCCATCAGCGCGCCGAACACCCGCCCACCATTCGTGGGTGAAAACAGCTGGCGGATCGTCCTGCCGCCGATAACCCAGACGAAGTTGCTCGGCGGCCCGACGACAAGGAAAACGGCACACATCGCCACTGTCCTGGCGATCATGTCATCGGTTACGCCCGCATAGGCCCCGGCGGTCGCGGCGGCCATCGCCCAGGCCTTCGGATTGATCCATTGGAACAGGGCGGCTTCATGAACATGGAAAGGCCGCGCCGTTGTCTCCACGGTGCCGCCGTCCCCGCCCTCGGCCGGGCGCAGTGCCGGCGCTAACAGTTTCCAGGCCAGCCAGAACATCCACGCCGCACCGGCGAACCGAACGATGTTCAAGGCCCAAGGAAAGGTTTCCAGCAGCGCGCCGAGCCCAAACACAGCCGCGCCGATCATTGTGGAAAAGCCGATGGCGATGCCCGCGACATGCGGCAAGGTTCGGCGAAAGCCAAAGGCCGCCCCCGACGCCATGACCATAAGGTTGTTCGGCCCCGGCGTTACCGCGGCCACCAGGGCGAAGACCGTCAGCGAAAGCAGCAATTCGATATCAATTCCCATGGTGAGCCCGAAGCCTTGTGATTGTTACGCCGTCACCAATCACCTAAAAACCGGCGAAGCGAATAGCAATGCCGTGTTATGCTGTCATTTGCTGCAAAAATGCAGGAAACTAAATGACCGACAGACTAAAATGGGCGGACGTCCCGATCCTTCTGGCCGCTGAAGAGTCCTCCTCCCTCGCCATGCTGGGGGAGATGCTGCGCATGGACCCGACGACAGTCAGCCGTCGGATTTCATCGATGGAGCGGGATCTGGGCGTCACCGTCTTCACGCGGTCGCGCGGAACCCTTGCCCTGACCCCGGCCGGCCGCCGCCTTTTGGCCTATGCGCAAACAATGGAAGACGCCGCGAAAGGATTGGAACACGAAGCCCGCGCCATGACCGAGGAACCGGCGGGCACGGTCCGCGTCAGTGTCCCGCCGACATTTTCGCACACCGTCCTGGGACCTAATCTGCCGATATTCCTGAACGACTATCCCGGAATCCAAGTCGATATCTCGGTGGATCGCATGAATGTCGCCATCGGCGATTGGGAAGCCGATGTCGCGGTCCGCCTTGGGACGACGGCGTCGGACGAGGACAACATCCTGACCCGCAAACTGGGTGAAATGCCCTACAGCGTTTTTGGGGCCGCCGATGCTGCGGATCAGTCGCGTTGGATCGCTTATCCGGAGAAATTCGCCCACGTCCCCGAAGCCGCCTGGCTGGCCGACCGGCATCCCGGCGCGGATATCGCCGCCCGGTGCAACGATCCCGTTTCGACCAGAGCGATGGTCGCCGCCGGCGCCGGGCTAGCCGTACTGCCCGATGCCTTGTGCCAAGGCGACGCCACGGTCAGGAAGGTGGAAGACCGCATCTTGGTGCGGGATGTCTGGTTGCTGCGCCACAGGGCTTCGCTGTCGTCCTATCCGACCCAGTTGCTGGTGGATTGGATCGCCGCCATGACGCGCCGGGTGCTGAGCGGTGGGATGACGCCCTAGCCGTTGTCGCCAAACCGCGCGTCACGCCAGGTCAAGGCTGCTTTCATCCCCTCTTCGCGCAGCAGGCGGAGGAATTCGGTCTTGTCGGGCGACCCCTGCCCTTCGATCTGGACGTCGATATCGAGGGCGTTCTGCAATGCTCGATCCATGCCCATGATCGCGAAGGATGCGTTGATCGCCCGCTTGGTTTGTTTGACCAACATCGGATCGATCACGGCCAGGCGCCTGGCGATGTCCATCGCTTCCGACAGATCGTCGCCGGGCGGCACGATGCGGTTCACCAGTCCCAGGTCGAAAGCGCTTTCGACGGAAATATCGTCGCGGCCCAACAGGATGATCTCCTTCGCCGCCTTCGGCCCTGCCAGCCAGGGCAGCAGCATGACGACAATCCCGGCCCCGAAGCGCAGTTCCGGTTCCCCGAAAACCGACCCTTCCGCCGCCACCGTCATGTCGCAAGCCATCGAGAGTTCAAACCCGCCCGCCAGAGCCGGGCCGCGTACAGCGGCGACGGTGGGGATAGGCAAATGCCAGAACCGCATCACGGCGTCGAAGTCGATCTGGAGCGCGTCGCGCCATTGCTCGACGCCGTCCGGCCGGTTGGCGGCCTGATCCTTCAGGTCGAAACCGGAGCAAAAGGCCTCGCCCGCGCCGGTCAGAACGAGCGCGCGGATATCGCTCATGCTTTCAACCGTATCGCAGACATCCAGCAGTTCCTCCAGCATCGTGCGGTTCATCGCATTGGCGCGTTCGGGACGGTTCAGGGTGACGACGGCGACAGGGCCTTCGCATTCGAAAAGAATGGTTTTGTAGCTCACGGCTGGCGCCTCGCTATGCGGTGGGAAGAAAGGATTTTCGAATCTAGGCGACTGCGTCGGCGGCGTCGAGGATCGCGCCGTCCTTACGCAACCGAACCCGAACGGCGCCGGCATCAAACGAACCCTGCGCGGTGAGCGCGGCTGCGACACCCGCTGCCTGGCCGGTCGCCATGGCGGTGCCCATCACGCGGATCGCCGCCCCGGCCATGCGGTCCCCGTCGGCTAGACGCCCGGCGCAGAACAAATTCGGCGTATCGGCGCTGTGCAGGCAGCCCAGCGGTATTTCATAGCTCGCCTTGTCGGGGGCGAATTCGAAGCTGCTCGTATAGTCGCCGCGGTCATGCCATTCCGCCCCCCAGGCGCCGAGCGCGATGGTGTCGTCGAATGTCCGACGCGCCTCCACATCCGCCCAGGTCAACTGCGTGCGGCAGGTCAGATGACGGGACTCGCGGGTCCCGAATTCGGGGCCTGTCGCGACCAAGTAGGCCCCGTCGCAACCCGGAATGGTCCGAACGGCCTCAAGATAAGCCCAGGCCTGTTGTCGTCCGTAGGTTTCCGCCTGTGTCATGGATTTCGCGTCGCGCGGATCATAGTCGGCCGATGCCACATAGATCACCATATCGCCGGAGACCGGCAGGCGCGCGACGACGCTGCGGTCCTTGGTCACCTGGCCCGGCGCGAAGCCCTTGTCCGCGACGGCCTTGGCAACGTCGAGGGCCGTGACCTGCACATCGCGGGGAACGCCGCCGAAACGCGTCCCCAATGTCCCCAGGTTCACATCCGCCCCGTTGCCATAGCGTGTCCCGGCCCCGCCAAAGGCGGCAAGGTCGCCCTCGCCCGTGCAATCGACGAAGGCTTTCGCGCCATAGGTGGCGAACCCGTCATGCCCGGCGACGGTGACGGATGTCATCGCGCCGCCGTCCCGTTCGGCCCCGGTCACGAAAGCGCCGTGCATGACTTCCACGCCGGCCTCGCCGACCAGCCTGTCGAGCACCAGTTTCACGGCTTCCGGTTCGAACACCACATAGACGCCGCGATGGCGGATCGGGTCGGTGATCGCGCCATATTGCTTCAGCCCATGGGTCACTTCATCGGCGATGCCGCGCACGGCACGGCGCGGTGGATCACCCAGCGTGTAGAGGCCGCAATAGGTCACCACGTTGCGCATTGTCGCCGCCCCGCCCAGGCAGCCATAGCGTTCGACCAACAGAGTCCTGGCGCCGCCGCGCGCGCTGGCGATCGCGGCGGCCACACCGGCCGACCCGCCGCCCGCAACGATGACGTCGTATGTGCTGTCGTATTGGTCTGTCATGTGCGCCACCTGAGCAAATGCCGCTCGATCGCGCTGATCGTCGCGCTGACGATGACACCGAGGAGCGAGAGAATGACGACGCCCGCGAACAGGCGTTCCAAATCGTAGAGCGAGCCCGCCTGCAGGATATAGGCCCCGATGCCGTATTCGGCGCCCAGCATCTCGGCAGCCACCAGCAGGATAATGGCGATGGCGAGACTGACGCGCAGGCCCGACAGGATGCCCGGCATCGCCCCCGGCAGGACGATCTTTCGAACGATGGAGAACCAGGTCAGGCCGAAACTCTGTCCCATGCGGATCAGCGTTCGGTCCACGTTGTCGACGGCCCCATAGGTCGCGACGACGGTCGGCGTGAAAGTGCCGAAGGCGATCAGGGCATATTTGGACCCTTCGTCGATACCGAACCAGATCACGAAAAGCGGCAGCAAGGCGATCTTCGGGATTGGGAAAATAGCGGCGACGAGCGGCACCAGTCCCGCACGGATATAAGAGAACAGCCCGATCAAGACGCCGACGCTGATCCCGGTGCTGACGCCGAGCACCGCGCCGACAGCCAGGCGCGACAGTGACGGCGCCAGGTGCTTGAAAAGCAAGCCGGAGTCGTAGAGTTCCCCGAAGGTCGCCAGAACGTCCGACGGCTTCGGCAGGGTCAGTGGGGTGATCCACCCACTTTGCGTGCCCCATTCGGCAATGGCGATCAGAACGACGAACACCCCAAGCCCCATCCAGCGGCGCGGTGTCGGCGCGAATCCGCCGCCGCGCATGCGCACTGGTTTCGCATCACTCTCCGGCCACTCGCCCGTCGTTTCGATGTCGGATGCGCCTTTGCCTTCAGGCATGGATCAACTCCGCATCCGCCGCGCGGGCTTCCTCCCGCATCAGGTTCCACAGATGCCGTTGATGGACTTCCATCTCCGCATCGCCGAACAGCCGTTCGGACAAGGGTTTGTCGATCTCAACGATTTCACGGATTTGTCCCGGCCGGCGCGACAAAACAACGATCCGGTGCCCAAGGCGCACAGCCTCATGCAGGTTATGGGTGACATAGACCGCCGTGAAAGGCGCACGTTCCCAAAGGCCAACAAGGTCGTCCATCAGCAATTCGCGAGTCTGGCTGTCGAGGGCGGAAAGCGGTTCGTCCATTAGAAGAACCGCCGGGTTCACGGCCATGGCGCGGGCGATGGCCACGCGTTGCTTCATGCCGCCGGACAATTGTTTGGGCAATGCCTTGGCAAAATCGGTCAGGTTGGTACGCGCGAGCACGTCGTCGATGATCGCCGTTGCCGCCTTGCCTGTTATGCCGTGATCTTCGAGCACCAGGGAAACATTGCCGGCGACACTGCGCCAGGGCAGCAGGGCGAAGTCCTGGAAGATATAGGTCAACGGGTTGAGGCAACCTTCCGGCGGCTCCCCGATTTGCAGCACCTGCCCCTTCAGCGGCTGTTCCAGACCACCGATGAACCGCAGCAGCGTCGATTTCCCGCAGCCGGACGGGCCTACGATACACACGATCTTGCCATTCGGGATTTCAAGGCTGATGTCGCGCATCACCTCGAAATCGCCATAGGAATGGCTGATGCTGTCCAGTTTGATTTGCATGCCGCCCGCTGAAGAATGCCAGCGGGGCGGCGGCAAAACCGTGCCGCCCCGCTATTTTCCCAGTATCAGGAAATGATTTTGACGTAGGAGGTATCGACCAGATCGTTGATGCCGATTGACGCATCGACCAACGCTTCCGCCTTGAACCAATCCAGTTGATGTTGGACCGAGGCGAGATTCAACGCAGCATCCTTGTTCAGCCGCATGGTGCCGTTGATGATCGACGGCGCCGCCTTTTCGCGCGGCCAGTCTGTGTAGACATACTTGTGGATCAGATCGACCATCGCATTGACGCCGTCATTGCCGCCGGTCTTGTCGATCATCGCCGCGGTGTAGTCATCGACGCCCTTCGAGAAACCGGCCAGGAAGGCTTCCGTCATCTGCCGCTCATCCGCTGCGTTCTTGGCGGAGGTGAAAACCGTCGTCGTCTGATAGTTCGGAAGGTAGTCCGAAACCGCGCCGATGATGTGGACCGCGCCGGACTTGGCCAAGGGCTTGGCGATATGGGGCACGATGTTCCAGGCGTCTATCTGGCCGGACTTCAGCGCGCCGATCACGGCGCCCACCTTCTGCAACGGCTTGTAGGTCAGCGTGATGCCTTCCTTGGCGGCGATTTGCGATCCCACATAATGGAAGGACGACCCCGTCTGGGTGATGCCGTAGCTCTTACCGTCCAGCATCGCGGGCTTGATGATCCCGGCTTGGAAGGCCGCGTCGGAAACCAGGATCTGCTGGCCGTCGATTCCTGGCTCTTCCGTCAGCGCGCCGCCGATGACCTTGATGGCCCCTTTCTGGGCCAGCGAGATCAGACCGCCGGAAATCGCCGTGACGGCGTAGTCCACATCGCCAGACGCGATCGCGACCGCCATCGGCTGGGCCGCCTGGAAGAACTGGAGTTCGACATCCAGGCCCGCATCGGCGAAGTATCCGCGCTCCACCGCAACGAAACTGCCGGCATGGCTGGTGAAACGCAGCGCGCCGACCTTGATCTTGCGGTTGGCGGCGATGGCGGGGGCGGCCAGCGTGCTGGCTGCGGCAGCGCCGCCCATCAGGGCGATGGCCTTACGGCGATTGAGACTGATCATGATTTCCTCCCATTTCCCTTGTGGTTTCTTCGGTATGTTTTAGCCGGTCCCGGTTCCGAATTTCAATTCGGCGTGTTTGTCCGTTTGCACACTATCCGAAGCAATGCCGTCCCGCAGGTCAATTCCGCATATCGATGCGCCAGCCCCGGAAATACTTTGTTGATCGGGGCTGCGCGCCGGCTGGCGGCTGCATTTCCTTGGACGAAAGCTTGCGCGCACCCCGGCATGACCTATCGTATCTCTCGACAGACGAAGGCTTGAGATACCATGAATTTGACCGAAACGCTGCGCGCCGCCTGTGACGCATGGCCGGCCGCGACTGCTTTGACGGATGCGGAGGAAGCACTGAGCTTCGCCGCCCTCGATGGTGCCGCCGAGGATCTCGCGGCCGCGCTTCGGGAACGCGGCCTGCTCCGGGACGAGCCGGTCCTGCTCGCCGTCTCCAACCGCGCCCGGGACATCGCGGGATTTTTCGGAATCTGGAAAGCCGGCGGCGTTGTCGTGCCGATCCATCGCTCCTCCCTCGAAGCGGACGCGCAGGATATCGCCCGCCGTGTCGGCAGCCGGTTCGCGGTGACCCTTCGGCCAGACCTGCCCGCCCCCCCGCCATTTGGACCGCAATCCATTTCGCCGTTGAATCAGACACCGCCGGAACGGCCTCTGCTCGCCGGCGCCGCCGCGATCGGTTTCACCTCCGGCACCACGGGGCAACCCAAGGGCGTGGTGCTGGGCCACGAGCCTTATGTTCGGAAACTCGACCAGCTACAGGCCCTGCTCGTGTTCAAACCCGGCGATGGCGCATTGATGCCGTTGAACCTGACCTTCATTTTCGGGCAATGGGTGACCTTCCTGACGCTCGCCCAGGGCGGCACCGTCCATCTCGTAGACCGGTTTACGCCGGAAGGGTTCCTGAAATCCCTCGAAACGACGGGGGCGACGCATACCGGCATGGTCCCCACCATGCTGCGCATGCTGATGCCCGTCCTTGAAAGTACCGGCACCGGTTTCGCGGGCACCAGTTTCGCGGGTACCGTCATGCTGGGCGGTGAAGTCACGCCACCCCCGCTGGCCGAACGGATTTCCGCCCTGTGGCCCCAGGCGCGGTTCTGGGACATGTTCGGGTTGAGCGAGACCGGCTCCTGCGACCTGATCCTGCCGCCCGAAGACTTCATGGCCCTAGCGCGCACCGTCGGCCGTCCCGGCGACGGGATCGCGGTAAAGACCGCCCCGGAAAATGGCGAATTGCTGATCAAGACACCCTGCCGAATGCTGGGTTATCTGGACGCGCCGGACCTTACCGCGGCGGCATTTACCGGTGACGGCTATTTCAGGACCGGCGACCTGGCCACGATCCATCCCGACGGAACGGTGGAACTGATCGGACGGGCCAAGGAGTTGATCAACCGCGCCGGCATCAAGGTTTCACCCCTTGAGGTCGAACGCGCGCTGATGACCCATCCGGGCGTCGCCGCCGCCTTGGCCACCGGCCTGCCTCACGAGCTGTTGGGCGAGTCGCTCCACGTCATGCTGGTGCCGAAACCCGATACGGCGATTGATCCGGACGACGTCAAAGCCTTCGCCCGCACCGTCCTGCCCGGCCCGAAGCGCCCGGATCGTTATTTCATTGGCGAGACCCTGCCCACCGGCCGCACCGGCAAGGCCGACCGAGGCGCGTTGAAGAAAATGCTCCTTGCGATGGAAGAAGAGCCTGCCGAATACGCCTCCCCCGCCTGTTCCGCGCATGAGGTTGATCCGGCCTATATGGGCGCCGCACCGAAGGGCGTTTGACCGGAGGGCCGAATTGCCTTCGGCGCCGACGGCCGGGCGGCGTGATTTGCCGCCAATGCTGCCTATAGGGCAGGCTGTGTTGCGCGTTGTGCTGACAAGGAGGTGACGAGATGGACCTGACCATTCCGTGGCTCGACCCGATCTGGGTGGAAAACCTCCAGATTCGCCTGGAACATTGGGTCCTGGTTGAGGTCCTGACCTGGACGAGCGTGGCCCAACTCGTCGCGATCGCCGTCGCGGCGCTTTTGTGCTGGCCTGTTTCCCGGCCGCTTGTCCGCCTGCTTCAAAAGCTCGCCGCAAAAACGGCAAATTGGGACAGACGGATTCATTCGCCCGTGACCCATCTGCCGGCCCTGGCCTACCCGGCAGCCTGCTGGTTCCTGATGCAAGTCGCCGCCACCGTCGCGCGGAGCACTGGATATCCGCATCATATCCTGACGATCGTCATCAGCCTGCTTTCCGCCTGGCTGGTCATTCGTCTGGCAACCTCCGTAATCGCCAACCGGGAAGTCGCGAAGGTCGTCGGTATCATCGCCTGGGGAATCGCGACCCTCAACATACTCGGCCTGCTCGAACCCTTGCAGACCTTCCTGGACGGGTTGGCCATCCAAATGGAAAACCGCCGCATCACGGTTCTGAGCGTGATCGAGGCTATCGTCCTGTTCGTGGTTCTATTGTGGCTGGCCGGCACGGCCGGGCGCTTCATCGCGGCGCGCCTCAACCGGTCCGCGACACTGACACCGTCCATCAAGGTTCTGGCCGACAAAGGCATCAAGGTCGCGCTGATCGCGGGGGTCTTCCTGCTGACTCTCGACTATATCGGCGTCGACCTCACCGCCTTCGCGGTCTTCACCGGCGCCATCGGCGTCGGCGTCGGCTTCGGGCTGCAGAAGGTCATTTCGAACCTCATCTCGGGCTTCATCCTGCTGCTAGACCGGTCGATCAAACCGGGAGACGTCATCGAAATCGGCGAAACCTTCGGCTGGGTGGCCAATCTCAGTGCGCGTTATGTGGCGCTGACAACGCGCGACGGCCGGGAATTGCTGATTCCGAACGAAGACCTGATCACCCAACAGGTCATCAACTGGTCCTATTCCAACAAACTCCTGCGCCTGCCGATCCAGTTCGGCGTTGCTTACGACGCCGACCCACGCAAGGCGATGGAATTGGCGATCGACGCCGCGCTTTCCGTCGACCGCGTCCACAAGGACCCGAAACCGGTATGCCGTTTGATGGGGTTCGGCGACAGTTCCGTCGACTTCGAATTGCGCATATGGATCAGCGACCCGGAAGCCGGCGTCGTCAACGTGAAGAGCGATGTCTATCTGGCCCTCTGGGACCGCCTCCACGAGCACAAAATCCAGATCCCCTTCCCGCAGCGCGAGGTCACGATCAAGAAAGGCTCGGCGGTCGCTGTGGAAATGGACGAACCGTCGGACCGGTGACGGCGGCGGTGCATTCCCAGCCCATGAAGTAATTTGAAAAGAACCGGTCGCAACCATACCTGCAATGAAGGCTGGCGGCGCGCATCGTCGGCGGAAACAACGGGATGAAATCGTGACCACAGGAGACGAAGACGCCGGATCCTTCGCATCCCCGCCCTGTTTCATGCATGAGGTGGACCCCGCCTATGCCGGTCTGACCACCGAAACAGACCCGATCCAGGCGGAGGACGTGAAACGCTGGCGCAAGGCGGAGCGCGAGCGACTGATCGCGGCCCGCATCGAACTCGGCCCCACCCTGCGGCAGGCGTTCGACACCAAGATCGCAGAGACGCTAGAGGACCTGCTCGGTTCCGTCGCGGGCAAGACGGTCGGCGCCTATTGGCCGTTTCGCGGCGAACCGAACCTGCAACTGCTGCTGAAGCGCTTGACCGCCCAGGGCGCGCAATGCGCACTGCCGATCGTGGTCGCAAAGGGGCAACCGCTGATCTTCCGGGCCTGGTCGCCTGGGGGCCCGACCATACGTGGGGTGTGGAACATCCCGATCCCGGAAGAAAGGGCGCCAATCGTTCAGCCCGACATCGTCATCGCGCCCGTCGTCGGGTACGACCCGGCCGGGTATCGCCTGGGCTATGGCGGCGGGTTCTACGACCGCACGCTTGCCGGCATGGAGACAAGGCCGCAGGTCTTCGGTGTCGGCTACACCCTCACCGCTATCGCGACCATCTTCCCGCAATGGCACGACATTCCGATGGATATGGTGGTGACGGAGGATGGGGGACAACCTAGAACTTAGCCAAGAACGGCTTCCTTGCCGTGCCAGTTCCCCAGCCGGTCCGCCACTTAATGTGATTTGGCGACAGCTCGGTCGATTTCGAATTGCGGCTCTGGATCAACGCCCCGGAAGCCGGCATCGTCGAAGTGAAGAGCGACATCTTCCTCGCCCTTTGGGACCGGTTCCACGAGCACGGCATAATCATCCCCTTCCCGCAGCGGGAGGTTACGATCAAGTCGGGATAGATGATGTCTGTGAATAACGGAGGTTAAAGCGTTGGTTCAACAGATGAACGAAAGTGAACTGTCACCGGAATCCACCCGACGCCCACCCTTGCCATTTGACCGCCGTAGCCGGACACTCACGTGAACGGGAACGAGGGAGATTACAATGGCACGCAAGATCACACACGACTATCTCGACGAGATTCAGGCCGGCTTCAACGATCACGACGTTCCGGCTATCCTGTCGCATTTCGCGGATGATTGTGTCTGGGTGATGGCGTCGGGCCCGGAGGCCCCTGAGGGGCGTGTCTGCCGCGGCAAGCCGGAAATCGGCGAGGTCTTGAGCACGCGCTATGCGATCATCCCCGACATGCGCTGGGAGGAGATCCGCCACTGGGTCGTCGACGAGACCAAGGCGATCAGCGAATGGGTCGTGCGCGGCACGAAGTCCGACGGCAGCGTGATCAACGCCCTTGGCTGCGACCTGTGGGAATTCCGCGACGGGCTGGTCACCAAAAAAGACACCTACTGGAAAATCATCGACGCATGACCGGTGCGCCGGGGGCTGCTGGTAGTATCGTGGTCTAAAGCCCGGTCTGCCCGCGATGGCGCAGCAGATGATCCGCCAGGACGATGGCCATCATGGCTTCGCCAACGGGGACGGCGCGGATGCCGACACAAGGGTCGTGACGGCCCTTGGTCATGATTTCGGTTTCCGTCATGTCCTTGTCCACGGTCTGGCGCGGGGTCAGGATCGAGCTGGTGGGTTTCACCGCGAAACGGCAGACGACCGGCTGGCCGGAGGTAATGCCGCCCAGGACGCCGCCAGCCTTGTTGCTGAGGAATTCAGGTTCGCCATTCGCGCCGGTCCGCATCTCGTCGGCGTTTTCCTCGCCCGACAACAGGGCGGCTTCGAAGCCGGCACCGATTTCCACCGCCTTAACCGCATTGATGCTCATCATCGCCTTGGCGAGATCTGAGTCCACCTTGTCATAGATCGGCGCGCCGAGGCCGGCAGGAATGCCGTCGGCCACGACCTCGACCACAGCCCCGATGGAGGAGCCCGATTTGCGGATACCGTCCAGATAATCGGCCCATTGTTCGGCGGCCTGCGCGTCCGGACACCAGAACGGGTTCCGTTCGGTTTCAGACCAATCCCAATTGTCCCGGTTCACCTTGTGCGGGCCAACTTGGACCAGCGCGCCGCGCACGCTGGCCGCGTTGCCGAGAATTTGCATCAGCACCTTGCGCGCGACAGCGCCGGCGGCGACACGGCTGGCGGTTTCCCGCGCAGACGACCGCCCGCCCCCGCGATAGTCGCGGATGCCATATTTCTTCCAATAGGTATAGTCGGCATGGCCGGGCCGGAACTTGTCCTTGATGTCGCCGTAATCCTTGGACCGCTGGTCCTGGTTCTGGATCATCAGGCTGATCGGCGTGCCGGTCGTCACCCCTTCGAAGACGCCGGAGAGGATTTGCACCTCGTCCGGTTCCTTGCGCTGGGTGACGTATTTCGATTGGCCGGGCTTGCGGCGGTCGAGCCAGATCTGGATATCGGCCTCGCTGATCGGGATCATCGGCGGTACGCCATCGACGACACAGCCGATGGCCGGCCCGTGGCTTTCGCCCCAGGTCGTGAACCGGAAGAGATGTCCGAAGCTGTTGCCAGACATGATGGATCCCCAGACTAGGGCGGTATGTCCCTATCAGCCCTTGTTGCCGTTGAGGCTGGCCAAAAGTTCCGAAACCTCGTCGGCCGCATCGACCGCGACCATACCCACCGTGTGGTAGCCGCAATCGACGTGATGGACCTCGCCGGTCACGCCGGAGCCCAGGTCGCTCAACAGATAGAGGCCGGCGCCGCCGACTTCGTCGATGGTGACGTTGCGCTTCAGCGGCGAGTTCAACTCGTTCCACTTCAGGATGTAGCGAAAATCGCCGATGCCGCTGGCGGCCAAGGTCTTGATCGGCCCTGCGGAAATCGCGTTGACCCGGATGCCCCGCTGGCCGAGATCGACGGCTAGGTACCGCACGCTTGCCTCAAGCGCCGCCTTGGCGACGCCCATGACGTTATAATGCGGCATGACGCGTTCGGCCCCGTAATAGGTGAGCGTCACGATCGACCCACCCTCGTTCATCAAGGGGGCCGCGCGCTGCGCCAGTGCCGTCAGCGAATAGCAGGAGATATCCATGGTCCGCAGGAAATTGTCGCGGCTGGTATCGAGATATTGGCCCTTCAACTCATCCTTGTCGGAAAAGGCGATGGCATGGACCATAAAGTCCAGCTTGCCCCAGGTCTTCTCGACCTCGGCAAAGACCGCGTCCATGCTGTCCGGATTGGTAACGTCACAGGGCACGACCAGCGGCGAGTTGACGGATTCGGCAAGCGGCCGGACACGTTTTTCAAGCGCGTCGCCCTGATAGGTGAAACCCAGTGTCGCGCCATGATCGGCGGCCACCTTGGCGATGCCCCAAGCGATGGAACGATCGTTGGCAACGCCCATTACCAGACCTTTTTTACCCTGCATCAGCGGCGCCTGCTCGCTCATCCCCATACCCTCTCACCCGCGACTGTCGACTGTTTTTTCGGTGCGACGGAAGACCGGAACCGGTCCAAGCACCCTGGCGATTGGTTTATACCATGTATCGGGATGCGCCAATCCCGCGCCCCGCTTTTGCCCCTGCCCCGGTCACAAATGCAGCCAGAACCAGCGGGATTTACTCAAATAGTTGGGAATTCCGATCGTTCACGGTATTCTGACCCTTCATGAGGGGACCTGAAAACGCGTGAACGATTCGCGATCAAAGCCGCCCGAGGCGGCGCCGACATCCAAGCCGGGCAAGCCGAAGCCCGCGGGTTCGGCTGTATCCACGCAGCCGTTCACGCAGTTTTTCCGCTTTCTCGGCTATGTCTACGCGCGGTTCAGCCAGGATCACTGCCAGCAACGGGCGGCCTCGCTGACCTTCACATCGCTTCTGGCGGTCGTTCCTATGCTGGCCGTCAGCTTCGCGATTTTCGCCGCCTTCCCGGCCTATAGCCGCCTGAAGGACAAGGTGCAGTCCTTCGTCTTCGATAATTTCGTGCCCCAGGTCGGATCGACCATTCAGGAGCATCTCTCCACCTTCACGCAGCAGACCGGCGAGCTGACCGCGGTGGGGATCCTTTTTCTGATTTTCACCTCCGTCATGCTGCTGATGACGATCAGCAACACGCTGAACACGATCTGGCGGGCGCGAAGGCGGCGCAATGTTGTGTCTCGGATGCTGGTCTTCTGGGCGGTGATCACGCTGGCCCCGCTGCTGTTTGGCGCCAGCCTGTCGATCAGCGGCTATCTTTTCGCGCTGGCCCAGGAAACCGGCGTCGAATCCTATACCGGGCCGTTGACGCGATTGACCTTCGTCATTCCCTTCCTGCTGCAGGCGCTCGGCTTCGCCGCGCTCTTCGTGATCATGCCCAGCGTGCCGGTTCGCCGGACGGATGCGGCGATCGGCGGGCTGACCGCGTCACTGCTGTTCGAACTGCTGAAAAAGGGCTTCGCCCTCTACGTCACGAACTTCCCCACATATCAAACGATCTACGGCGCGTTGGCGACGATTCCGATCTTCCTGATGTGGATGTATCTCAACTGGATCGTCGTTCTGGCGGCGGCGGAGATGACGGCCGCGCTGCCGGAATGGCGCGGCGGAACGCGGCGGATCCGCAAGACCGGCCTCGCGCCGCTCGACCGGCTCGTCTACGCCCTCGCCGTTCTCAGCGCCTTGAAGCAGGAACAGATGTCGGGCGGCGGCATGCGGTTGTACCGCCTGCTGCGTGCCGCCGGCATCGGGCCCGACGCAATGGCGGATGTGGCGGAAAGGCTGGAAAGGCATCGCTATATCGCGCGCGGCGACAAGGGCGAATGGTTGCTGGTCCGCGACCTTACTGAAGTGACCTTGTACGATTTGTTCAATCATCTGGGCTTGGGGCTGGAAGCGGGAATTCCGCCCCGTCAGTTGCGCAAGGCCTGGACCCACCGTTTCGCCAAGGTCCGCACAAACATGACCGAAGCGATGCAGGAACGCATGGGCATGAGCGTCGCCGACCTACTCCGCGCGGCGGAACCCGGTGAAGACATCGCCAACGATACGGATGAGGCCAACTACGAACCGAGCGAAGAAGAGACCGAACGCGATCAGTCGAGCCGCCGTTCGCGGATACTGGCGCTGCTCGGCATAGGGGCCCTCACGGCCGGGTCGTGACGGCAAGAACGGAGTGCAGCCCTAAATCCCTGCCACGAGTTCCGGCAAATCGGCCAGGCTTTGCAGACGGCGGAACCGCTCATGCGGCGGGTCGTCCTCATGCCGCTCAAAGACGGCCGTGTGGCGATAGGGGACATGGACGCCCCAGCCCCCCAGTTCCAGAACCGGAAGCACGTCCGACGGGATCGAATTGCCGATCATCAGAAACCGTCCAGGATTTATGCCGTGCCGGTCCAGGACATCGCGGTAATCGGCGACTTCCTTCCGCTGAACAACCTCGATCTGATCGAAGAACCCGCCCAGGCCGGACTTGTCGATCTTGGTCGTCTGGTCCAAGACGTCGCCCTTGGTGATCAGGACCAGCCGGTATTGCCCATGCAGGGTTTCCAGTACCTCCCGTGCGCCCTCCATCAGGTCGACCGGCGCGTCCAGCATGGCCTTACCCATCATCAGAATTTCGTGCACCTCGTCCCCGGTGATCTTGCCGCCGGAAATCTGCACCGCCGTTTCCACCATGGAGAGAGTGAAGCCTTTAACGCCGTAACCGAAAAGGCCAACATTCGCCATTTCCGTATCGTGCAGTTTGGCCTCCACCACCTCCCGCGGGGCGTGGTGTTCCAGAATCTCCTCAAGCCGCGCTTGGGTTTCAAAGAACCTGTTCTCGCAATGCCAGAGCGTATCGTCGGCGTCGAAGCCGATTTCCGTGATCATCGGACCGTCCCTCACCCTAAAAGCCGCGCAGCGGCATGTCGGCCCGGCGCTGCAGCCAATTGTCTTCCGGATAGTCGGCCGTGCCGTCGATCACGTGCAGGGTCACTGCCCGGCGGGACCGTTCGGATTTGTTGGGCCCACTGGCATGCGGCAGGAAGCCGTGCAGGATGATCAAGGTTCCGGCGGGCACTTCCAACGGTACCGGCGTTCCGGTTCGGTCCCCGTCAACGGGCAGCGCCTTTGTTTCCAGCACATCACCGTCGACCCGGCCGAACCATTTCCGAAGCGGTCCACGATGGCCGCCCGGAACCGCCAGCAGGCAGCCGTTGTCCAGCGTCGCGTCCTCCAAGGCGATCCAGAACCCCGTCACGCTCGGCGGATCGGTGCGCAGGAAGGTCGCGTCCTGATGCATGCCGACAGGCGCGCCGATGCCGGGCTGTTTGAAGATCACCATCGATTGCAGCAGACGCGGGTCGTTCAGGCCGAGCCCTTCAGCCAGAGAGCGGAACCGGTCGGACCGGAAAAATGCGTCGAAGCCGGGGTCCAGATCGTGCAGCGCATGCCCGATCTTGTTAAGGGCGGTTCGGATCGGGCGTGTCGGGTGGCCCCTCTCGTCGACAGCACCGGCTTCGAAGAAGAAGCGGATCGTATCGCCGGAGCCCAGGAAGTACCGGTCGGCCGCATGGGCGCCGAAGACCGTCGGCGTTTCCGGGGGCTCGAATTCGTCGACCAGAGCATCTATCCGGCTGGACAGGACTTTACAGTCTTCCGCCGAGGCAAAGTCCTCCAAGACCAAAAAACCGTCCCGGTCGTAAGCCCTGCGCATCGCATCGTCGATGCCGTTTGTAATGGTGAACCTGTCCACGGTCATTTCATTCTCATGCCGCGCGGGAGTGCGCGAAACAGTCTTCCCCCGCCTTCAGGGGACCAACGCCAAGATGGCGCGCCAGGGTCTGCCCCATATCGGCGAAGGTGGCGCGCCGGCCAAGGTTGCCGGCCTCGACATTCGGGCCGAAAAACAGGACAGGCACATATTCACGCGTATGGTCGGTGCCCCGGAAGGTCGGGTCGCAGCCATGGTCCGCCGTGATCAGGACCAGATCGTCCGGCCGCAGTCTATCGATCAACACCGGCAAAGCCGCGTCGAACCGTTCCAGCGCGGCGGCATAGCCTTCGACATCGCGGCGGTGACCGAAGTGCATGTCGAAATCGACGAAGTTGCTGAAGATCAGATCTCCATCGCCCGCTTCCTCCATTTCCCGCAGAGTGGCCTCGAAAAGCGCATCGTTGCCATCCGCTTTTATCTTCTTCGTGATGCCCTGATGCGCGAAAATATCGGAAATCTTGCCGACGGGGCTCACCTCCGCGCCGGACGCTTTCACAAATTCCAGGAAAGTCGGGCCATGAGGCAGGGGCGTGTAGTCGCGGCGGTTGCCTGTTCGCGTGAAGCTTTCCGGGCCGTCGCCGATGAAGGGCCGCGCGATGACGCGGCCGATGTTCAGCCGGTCAAAGATATCCTTCGCGACCTCACAGACACGGTATAGCCGTTCTAGCCCAAAATGCTCTTCATGCGCGGCGATTTGAAAGACAGAGTCTGCCGAAGTGTAGCAGATCGGCTTGCCGGTCCGAATATGCTCCTCGCCCAGTTCCGTAATTATATCCGTGCCTGATGCATGCTTGTTGCCGAGGATGCCGGACAGGTCTGCGCGCCGCAGCAGTTCCGCAATCTCAGCCGCTGGGAAACAAGGCTCTGTCCTTGGGAAAAAACCCCAATCGAAATCGACCGGCAAACCGGCGATTTCCCAATGCCCGCTGGGCGTATCTTTGCCCCGGCTCGTCTCCGCCGCCGCGCCATAGGCGCCGGTCACGGGTCCCTCGCCCGCAAGCCCCGGCGGCACGGCGCCCGTCGCCAAGCGCGCCGCTTCGCCCAACCCCAAACGGGCAAGAACCGGCAAGGCAAGCGGCCGCCCCGCATCCAGGCGGGTCTTGGCGATATGCCCCAACGTATCCGCCCCGGCATCGCCGAAGGCTGCTGCGTCCGGCGCCGCGCCGATCCCGAAGGAATCCATCACCAATATGATCGCCCGCGTCATTGTCTTTACGTCATGTCCCTTTGCTGTGGCCGTGGGGCCGGTCAGTCGACGCGTTCGAAGACGACGGGGCCCGGTTCACCCGGTTCACCGATCTTGATCGCCTTGGTCAGGACGGCCGCTGCGGCGTCCGCGGCGGCTTCGTCCCGCGCATGGATGATGGCGATCGGATTGTCCGGGCCGACCTCATCGCCGATGGAGGCGACATGCGTCAACCCGACACGGTGGTCGACATCGTCGCTGGCCAGAGCCCGGCCGCCGCCCAGTTCGATGACCGAAACGCCCACCGCCCGGGCATCGACGCCGGCGACACGGCCGGCCCGGCTAGGATAGCACGGCTTTCGTACCGGGGCCGCTTTCAGATAATCGTCTTTCCGTTCGACAAAGTCGGACGGTCCGCCAAGCGCGACAACCATGCGCGAAAAGCGCTCCGCCGCCGAGCCGTCCTCAAGCGCGCGGAAGGCCTTTTCGCGGCCCTCTTCCGGACTGCCCGCGAGGTGGCCCAGATGTAGCATGTCGCCCGCAATCGCCATTACCACTTGATGCAGCCTGGCATCGCGCGCCGTCCCAGTCAGGTAATCGACCGCTTCGGCGACTTCCACCGCGTTACCGACATTCCTGCCAAGCACCTGGTTCATGTCGGTTATCAGCGCCGTGGTCGGCATCCCCGCGCCGTTGGCGACCGTCACGATGCTCTGCGCCAATTCCCGCGCCATATAGTAGTCCTGCGCGAAGGCGCCGGTTCCGGTCTTAACATCCATCACCAGGGCATCCAGACCGGCGGCCAGTTTCTTCGACAAGATCGAAGCGGTAATCAGCGGCACGGATTCAACGGTGCCGGTGACGTCACGGATTGCATAGAAGCGCTTATCCGCCGGGGCGAGTTCGGCGGTTTGCCCGATGATCGCGCAGCCCGCCGTCTTAACAACCTCCCGAAAATGGTCGATGTCCGGCTCCGTCCGGTAGCCCGGAATTGATTCCAGCTTGTCCAGCGTGCCGCCCGTATGGCCAAGCCCCCGGCCGGATATCATCGGGACGAAACCGCCGCAGGCCGCGACCACCGGCGCAAGCATCAGACTGACCTTGTCGCCGACCCCGCCGGTCGAATGCTTGTCGAGCACGGGGCCAGTCAGATCGAGGTCTTTCCAGTCCAGAACTTCGCCTGAATTCACCATGCCACGGGTCAGCGCCACGCATTCGTCCATCGGCATGCCGTTGAAGAAAACCGCCATGGCGAAAGCGGCGATCTGCCCTTCCGAAATCGACCCGTCGGTCAGGCCGCGGACCATGAAGTCGATCTCCTCCCCGGTCAGGGGGCGGTTGTCGCGCTTCTTGCGGATGATTTCCTGCGCCAGCATGGATCAGTATCCTCCCGCCACGGCCGCGCCGCCTTTGCCGTCCAGAACGGCCAGCAACTCCGATAGAACGCCGCTCGCCCCGAAACGGAAGGTTTCCGGCCGCGCCCAACCCGGGCCCATGATGCGATCCGCGACGGCAAGATAGTCGCCGGCCGTCGCCGTATCGCGTATACCGCCCGCCGCCTTGAACCCGCCGGTGCCGTGTTCCTTGAGGACGGATATCATGATTTCAGCCGCTTGCAGCGTTGCGTTGACCGGCACCTTCCCCGTCGACGTCTTGATGAAATCGGCGCCCGCGGCAAGCGCAATTTCTGAAGCGCGCCGGATATGGGCCGGGTTATTCAACACGCCGCTTTCGATGATCACCTTCAGATGCACTGACGTGCCGCAAACCAGCTTGCAGGCCTGCACCAGTTCCGCGCCGGCGGTCTCGTCCCCCGCCATCAGGGCGCGATAGGGAAAGACGACATCCACCTCATCCCCACCGGCGGCAACGATCGCCGCCGTATCGCCGACCGCCATTTCGACATCCGCCGTCCCTTCGGGAAAATTGGCGACCGCCGCCACCCGTACGCCGGTCCCGGCAAGCGCCGAAACGGATTGCGCGACAAACCGCGGCCAGACGCATACCGCCGCGACTGCGCCTTGCTGCGTTACCGCGCGGGAGCATAATGCCGCAATCGCGGCTTCATCATCCCCGTCATTCAGACTGGTCAGGTCCAGCAGAGCAAGCGCCCGTGCTGCGACCTTCATCAACGCATCGGTCAAACAGTTTCCTCCCGGAGGATCGCCAGAAATGCCGCGACCAGCCCCCGCATCGCCTTTTCGGCTTGTTTTGCACTGGCCTGCGTCTGCGCATGGCTCAATGCCGTATCACTCAAACCCGCGGCCCGGTTGGTAACCACCGACAAAGCCGCCACCCGCATTCCCAGGTAACGCGCCAGGATCACCTCCGGCACCGTCGACATACCGACCAGATCCCCGCCCAGACGCTGAACGGCGCGGATTTCGGCCGGCGTCTCGAATTGCGGCCCAGCCAGAAATGTATAGACGGCCTCCCGCAGGGCCAATCCGCATTTGGCGCCCGCCTCAATCATCGCTGTACGCAATTGGGGATCGTAAGCGTCGACCATGTCGATGAAGGGATCTCCAATCCCCTCCTCGCCGGTCAGCGGGCTGGCGCCGACCCAATTGATATGGTCGGACAGGATCGCCAGGTCACCGGGCTCCAACCCGTCCAAAATCGCGCCGGAGGCATTGCTCGTCAGCAGAATTTCGCAACCAAGCTCACGCAACGTCGCGATGGGCAGGTTCATGGCCCGGGCATCACCGGCTTCGTAATAGTGCTTCCGGCCTTGGAGAACGGCGACCGGGATGCCGGAAACTGTACCCAGGACCATACGCCCGGCATGGCCGGCGACCGTCAATTCCGGGAACCCGGGAATATCGGCATAGGAAATGATGACGGGGTCCCGGACATCCTCCGCGAAAGGGCCGAGGCCCGAGCCCAGAACGACACCGACCCGAGGCGTCAATCCAGCCCCCTGCCTGATTGCGTCGGCAGCCTGCTTGGCTTGGGCCAGGATCACGACAGATGCTCCGGCGAGAAGGCATGCGGCAGCAGGTCGCCTATGGTGACGGTCTGCTTGATGCCGGCAGGATCGCAGGAATGCACCGGGACGTCCGCGCGGCTGAATTCTCGCAGCTTCTGCCGACATCCGCCGCAAGGCGTGATGATCGCCCCTTCCGGCCCGGCGACGGCGACTTCCATAATTTCCCGCTCGCCATCCAGGACCATGGCCGCAATGGCGCCCGCTTCGGCGCAGGTTCCTTCCGGATAGGCCGCGTTTTCCACATTCACGCCGGTATAGATTTTCCCGTTCCGGCCCCGAACGGCCGCACCGACATGGTAACCGGAATAGGGCACATAAGCATTGGCCCGTGCGGCGGTCGCGGCGGCGAGAAGAGCGGGATCGGGTTTCGCGTCTGGCAGGGCGGACATCCTATCTCTCCTTCACATACGGCAATCCGATGGCCTTCGGCGCTACGGCCTTGCCGATAAACCCGGCCAGCAGAACGACGGTGAGAATATAGGGCAATGCCTGGATCGCCTGAACCGGCACCTGCCCGATACCGGGAAGTACGACGCCCTGCATCCGGATGGAAACCGCATCGAGAAGCCCGAATATCAGGCATGCGCCGAAAGCGTGCCATGGCCGCCATTTTCCGAAGATCAGGGCCGCCAGCGCGATATATCCCTGCCCGGCCGTCATGTCGCGGGAAAAACCCGCATTTTGCGCGATCGCCAGATAGGCCCCGGCCAACCCGGTCAGCACACCACAGATCATCACGGCGCGGTACCGCAGCCAGATGACGGAAATCCCCGCCGTGTCGACCGCCGCCGGGTTTTCCCCGACGGCCCGCAGCCGCAAACCGAACCGGGTCTTGTAGACCACCCATGCCGTCAGCGGCACCACGGCCAGGCCGACATAGACCAGAAGATTATGCCCGCTGATCAGTTCCGCGTATGCTTGCCCTATGACCGGGATATGCGACGCGGCTTCGGATCCGGGCAGATCGATCGGCATGAACCGCGCATCCGCCTGCAGCGACGGTGTCTGCCCACCCTGCCTGAACCAGGCGTTGCCCAAAACGATCGTCAACCCGGCGACCAGAATGTTGATGGCGACGCCGCTGACCACATGGTCCCCGCGATGGGTGATGCAGGCGAAACCGTGCAACAGGGCCAGGGACATCGAAACCAGGACGGCGACGAAAAGCGCCAGCCAGGGCGACCCTGTCAGCGCGGCAACCACAGCCGCGGCGAAGGCGCCGGCCAACATCTTCCCTTCAAGCCCGATATCGACGATCCCGGACCGTTCGGAATACAGGCCGGCCATGGCGCAGAAGATCAACGGTGTCGCCACGCGCAACGTGGCGTCCAGGGTTCGAATGACCAGAAGAAGGGTATCGTCCATCACGCAGCCCTCCGGACTTTGCCGCCTAGGGCCAGCAGATAAACCCGTTCCACCCAGGGTCGGGACATATAGGCCAAAGCGCCGGAGAACAGGATCACCAAGCCCTGCAGGGCTACAACCATTTCCTTGGTGATGGTCGGCATTTCGAACGCCAGTTCCGCACCGCCTTGATAGAGCAGGCCGAACAACAGACTGGCGAGCACGATGCCGATCGGGTGGTTCCTGCCCATCAGGGCGACCGCGATACCGGTGAAACCGTATCCGGCCGAGAAGTTCAGGAGCAGGCGGTGCTGGACGCCGAGCAATTCGTTGACCCCGACGAAACCGGCCAGTGCGCCGGACAGACACATCGCCATCAGGATGATCCGGGGCGGTGAAATACCGGCATAGACCGCGGCCCTTTCGCTCTGGCCGACGGTCCGCAGCTCGTATCCCCACCGCGTCCGCCAGACGAAGAGGTAGACGAGGACACAGCAGATCAACGCCCAGAGCAGGGACAGGTTCAGCGGCGTCCGGGTGATCGTCACGCCGAACCAGGCGAAGACTTCATGCATGAAGGGCAGAAACGAGGTCGACGCGAATTCGCGGGTCTCCGGCGACATGTTGCCGCCTTCGCGCATGACGCCCGCCAACAGATAGACCATCAGCGCCGCGGCAATGAAGTTGAACATGATGGTGGTGATGACGATATGGCTGCCCCGATAGGCCTGCAGATAGGCCGGGATGAAGGCCCACCCGGCGCCGAACACCGCACCGCCCGCGATCGCGAGCGGCACGATCAGGATGCCCGGCGCGAACCCGTCCAGCGCCAGTACGACCAAGCCGATGCCGAGGCCGCCGAAATAGGCCTGCCCTTCGCCGCCGATATTGAACAGCCCGGCATGAAAGGCCATCGACACGGCAAGGCCGGTGAAGATGAAATTGGTGGTGTAGTAAAGCGTATAGCCGATGCCTTCGTCATAGCCGACGGCCCCCTGAATCATGATCCGAACCGCCTGCAGCGGGTCCTCGCCGATCACGAGAATGACGAGGCCGGCGGCGACGAGCGCCATCAAAATGTTCACCAGCGGGATGACGCCGACATCGATCCAGGTAGGCAAGGTGATGCGGGGCGCGTTGCTCATGCGGGCACCTGGGCGCTTCCCACCGATTTCCGCGCCTCGTCCCGCGGGATACCCGTCATCATCAGGCCCAGCATCCGCGCATCCGCCTCGGCGGCGGGTACTTCGCCGATGATCCTGCCGCCGCACATGACGATGATCCGGTCGCTCAAGGACATCACCTCATCCAGTTCGACGGAGACGAGCAGAACCGCGGAACCTGTGTCCCGCATGGCAACGATTTGGCGGTGGATGAATTCGATGGCGCCAATATCGACGCCGCGTGTGGGTTGCCCGACCAGCAGGATATCCGGGTTCTTCTGCATCTCCCGCGCCAGGATCAATTTCTGCTGGTTGCCGCCCGAGAATTTCGAGGATTGCAGGGTCGGATCCGGCGGCCGAACGTCGAAATCCCCCATCATCTTTTCGCAATCGGCGCGCACCGCGGCACGGTCGATCAAGGGACCGGACAGGTAGGTGCTGTCGTTGTGATAGCCCAGGATCGCGGATTCCTCCGCGCTGAACTTTCCAATCAGTCCAAGGCGCTGCCGGTCCTCTGGGACATGGGCGATGCCGTTCGACCGGCGCTGTTCCGGGTTGCCCGGATTGTCCGCTGTCGCCGTGACCGGGCCCAGGCGCACCGTTCCCTCGCCGGGCGGCAGAATACCCGCCAGGACTTCAAGCAACTCGCTCTGGCCATTCCCGGAAACGCCCGCAATGCCGACGATCTCGCCCGCATGGACGGTAAAATTTATATCCTTGAGGCGGTGGATACCTTTCGCATCCGTATAGGAAAGATGCTCGACCGTCAGCACGGCGCCCTGCGACGCTGCCGGCGCCTTGTCGAGGTCGAGGCGCACCTTCCGCCCCACCATCAATTCGGCCAGTTCCTCCCGGTTCGTTTCGGCCGTGGGCCGATGGGCGACCATTTCTCCGCCCCGCATGATCGAGACCTGGTCGGTGATCGCCATGATCTCCCGCAGTTTGTGGGTGATCAGGATGATCGTGACGCCTTGCGCCTTCAGGGCCTTCAGAATCTCAAACAGCTGGTCGGTTTCCTGCGGCGTCAGCACGCCGGTCGGTTCGTCCAGGATCAGTATTTCCGCCCCCCGGTAGAGCGCCTTCAGGATTTCAACGCGCTGTTGCTGACCGACAGGCAGGTCACCGACGACCTCGTCGAACGGAACATGAAGCCCGTATTCCCGCTCCAGGCGTTCCAACTCCGTTCGCGCCGCCTGCATGCTTTCCGACAGGAGTGGGCCGGATTCGGCGCCGAGCATAACGTTTTCGAGAACGGTGAACGGGTCCACCAGCATGAAGTGCTGATGAACCATGCCGATGCCGGCATTGATCGCGTCATTGGAATTGCGGATTTCAACAGGGGCTCCGCGCACCAGGATTTCGCCGCTGTCTGCCTCATAGAAACCATAGAGGATGCTCATCAGGGTCGACTTGCCGGCGCCGTTCTCCCCGACGATGCCGTGGATCGACCCTTTCGTCACAACCAGCGAAACATCCCGGTTCGCCTGAACCGGACCGAACGCCTTGCTGATCGACCGAAGCTCGATAGCCGTTTCAACCATGCCGCGCGCTGTCCCCCGAATGACCGGCGGCGCGCCAGTTTGACCCGGCGCGCCGCCCAACTCATTGGATAGTGCTCAGTACTTGCAGCTGTCGTCCGACATGTAGTCGTGAACAACGATCTTGCCGGCGATGATGTCTTCCCGCGCCTTCTCGACTGCGGATTTCATATCATCGGTAATCAGGCCCGCATTGTGCTCGTCAAGCGCCCAACCCACACCGTCTTCGGCGAGGCCCAGGACATTGAACCCCGGCTTCCAGGAACCGTCCTTGCCACTCATGAAAGCGTTGTAGGCGGCGACATCGACCCGCTTGACCATGGAGGTGAGCATCGTGCCCGGATGCATGTGGTTCTGGTTGCTGTCCACGCCTATGGCGTATTTGCCGCTGTCCGCGGCCGCTTGAAGCACGCCGATGCCGGTGCCGCCGGCCGCTGCATAGACGACATCCGCCCCGCGATCGAACTGGGACTTTGCCAGTTCCGCGCCCCGGCCCGGGTTATTCCAGGCTGCCGGCGTCGTGCCGGTCATGTTCTGAATGACTTCCGCGTCCTTGCTGACATATTTCGCGCCCTGCTCATAGCCGCAGGCAAAGCGGCGGATCAACGGAATGTCCATCCCGCCGACGAAGCCGACCGTCCCGGTTTCCGACGCCATGACGGCCAGCATACCGACCAGGAACGAGCCTTCATGTTCCTTGAAAACGATGGACTGGACGTTCGGCGCATCGACCACGCCGTCAATGAGCGAGAAACGCGTATCGGGATATTCCGCCGCGACCTTGCCGATCGCGTCCGCCTGGGCGAAGCCGACGCCCAAAACCGGGTTCGCGCCGCGTTGCGCCATCCGGCGGATGGCCTGTTCACGCTGGGTTTCGTTCGTAACCTCGAACTCCCGGTAGGAAATACCGGTTTCGGTCTTGAACTGTTCGACACCGTTGTAAACGCCTTCGTTGAAGGATTTGTCGAACTTGCCGCCCATGTCGAAGACGACCGCCGGGCTGTAATCCTGCGCCTGCGCCGCCGTGGTACCCAGAGCCACCGTCAATACGGCGGCAATCCTGCCAAGATTTTTCATGCCTAGTCCCTGTTCGAGGATATTGTCCTTGGCGGCCACTCCGGGTTTGTCCGGAAGCGTACCGCCCCGCATCCAGATTCAGTACCGCTAAGCCCCGCTCCGCGCAACGATTTCCCGGAATTGTTCTCGAATCCGCGCGGCCGGTGCCCACCAACTCCGTGCCGGAAAAAGCATGAGGGGCGTGAGGCGGACGATTGCCGCAAAGGTCCGACCGGTAACAGTTCTGTCAATCCGGTGCATCAAAACAGTCAACATCCTGCGCCATCTTCTCTTCAAGCGGCACAGACCGCTGTTCAAGCATTCGGATCGGGGAAGAGGCCGAAATCAGCGTGTTTCGGACAAGCATCGTGTCGGCGTGGCGACGCCGACGGGAACGGAGGGGTATATGGCCGCCGTCGGCATCCACGCCATTCAGAAGTCATTTGGACAGGTCGGCGTTCTCAAATCCATCGATCTGGCGATTGAAGACGGGGAGTTCATGACCCTTGTCGGGCCGTCGGGTTGCGGCAAGTCCACCCTGCTGCGGATCATCGCGGGATTGGAGAGCCAGGACGCCGGGTCGGTCAGCATCGACGGCAAGGCCATAGACGGCCTTCGCCCAAGCGACCGAAACCTTGCCATGGTTTTTCAATCCTATGCGCTCTATCCGCATCTGACCGTGGCACAGAATATTGCCGTGCCGCTCAGGATGCGGTCCCTGACCATGGCCGAGCGCCTTCCCCTTCTTGGCCGGTTGGGAGCAAAGACAGCGGCCAAACACGCCGATATCGATCGCCGCGTGCAGCGAGTCGCGGAGCAGCTCGATATCGCGCATCTGCTGGGTCGAAAACCAAAGCAGCTTTCCGGTGGGCAACGGCAGCGCGTTGCCGTCGGCCGGGCCATGGTGCGCGACCCGAACGTCTTCCTGATGGATGAACCACTGTCGAATTTGGATGCGAAGCTTCGCGTTCATATGCGCACCGAAATCGCCGACCTTCATCGCAGCCTCGGGACGACCTTCATTTACGTCACCCATGACCAGGCCGAAGCGATGACGATGTCCAGCCGCATCGCGATCATGATGGATGGAAACCTGATCCAGGTCGCGCCGCCGGCGGAGGTCTATGACGATCCGGCGGACATTCGCGTCGCCGAATTCATCGGAAGTCCGAAAATCAACATCCTCACCGCGATCGTGATGGAACGCGGAGATATCGGCTGCAATGGCGTAGCGGTTGACGTCCTGCCGGAGAGCCGCCCCGGAACGGATGTGAAGCTTGGCATCCGACCGGAAAAGATCGCCCTGGCGCCGGTTGGACCCGGACGCCTGACCGCCGAGATCCGCCACTTGGAAAATCTTGGGCCCGACATGCTGGTGCATTTGCGCCTGCGTGGCGAGACGAACCCCTTGGTCGCCCGCTGTCCGGCGGATCAGGCGCGCGGGACGATGATCGGCGAAAACGTGGGTCTTACCTTCGCCCCCGAAGACGTTCTGGTATTCGATGCCGGGACGGGGCTGCGCGTTGCCGCCCGGCGCCCCGAACCGGTGCGGGAGAAGCTTCATGCCTAGCGCAGAGACGCTATCCTTCGACACCGCCGCGTCCGCCATTGGCGCGTCGGCCATTGGCACGCTTCGCAGGCGCCGAGCCCTTTTCGCGCATGCAACCGCTTATGCACTGTCCGGCCCCGCCTTGTTCCTGATGGGATTGCTGCTGATCGGGCCGGTGCTGGTCGTCCTGATAATGTCCTTCACGGACTATTCGCTGGGCAATCCCAGCTTCGAATGGGTCGGGCTGGACAATTATGCGGAGATGCTCGGCGACGACGTTTTCGTGAAGGCCATCGGGAATACATTGCTTTACGTCGGTATCGTGGTGCCAGCATCGGTTTTCCTGGGCCTCGGCGCTGCGATTTTGATCGAAAGCCTGACGCAAGGCCGTGCCTTCTGGCGCGCGGTTTATTTCCTGCCGGTCATGGCGACATTGATGGCCATGGCGATCGTGTGGGAGTTCATGCTGAACGCCCGGTTCGGTATGATCAGTCAGCTCCTGACGTTGCTCGGCCTTCCGGCAAAGAACTGGTTGCAGGAAACCAGCACGGCATTGCCGATGCTGATGGTGATCGGTGTTTGGCAGGCGCTTGGGTTCAACATGGTGCTGTTCATGGCGGGCCTCACCTCCATCCCGCGTGATCTCTACGAAGCGCTGGAATTGGACGGCGGGTCGTCGTCCTGGTCCCGGTTCTGGACAATCACCTGGCCGATGCTTTCGCCGGTCACACTCTTCGTGGTCGTGATCACGGCGATCAGGTCGTTCCAGGTCTTTGATCCGGTTCACGTGCTGACCAAAGGCGGCCCGAACAACGCCAGCATGGTTCTGATCTATCAGCTTTATCAGGAAGGGTTCGACTTTTTCCGATCGGCTTATGCCGCCGGACTGACGGTCGTCTTCCTGATCTTCATCTTCGCCATAACCTGGATCAAATCCCGGGTCATGGAAAAGAACGTCCACTACGGCTAAGCGCGCATTCGGCGCACCGGGAAGGCTTCCGGCGCAGCCTTCGCACAGGGGATCAACGGAAATGCGATACGGCAAAAACACGCTGCTCGGCTCCATCGTGAAGCACGGCGTTCTGGCGGTCGGCGCGATCTTCGTTCTGGCCCCCTTCGTTCAGATGATTTCGACCTCGTTGAAATCCTCCCAGGATATCGCCCAGGGCGGACTGAACCTCATTCCGCGCGATTGGGCAGCGATCGAAAACTATACGCAGGCGTTCACCGCCACGCCGTTGCTTCTCTACATGCTGAACGGCGTCATCGTCACCGTCTGCATCTTCGCATTCCAGGTGTTGATTGCACTACCCTGCGCCTATGCCCTCGCCAAGCTGCGGTGGCGCGGACGGGATACGGTTTTCGCGCTGGTCTTGCTCTGCCTCTTGATCCCGCCGCATGCCGTGGCCATTCCGGTCTATATCCTGCTCTTCAAGATGGGCATCCTGGACACCTATGCCAGCCTGATCCTGCCCTTCGTCATTTCCGTCTTCGGCATTTTCCTGATGCGCCAGTTCTTCATGACGGTGCCGGACGATCTGATCGACGCGGCCCGCATGGATGGAATGTCGGAACTAGGCATCGTTTGGCGGGTGATGGCGCCGACCGCCGTTCCCGCCTTGGTGGCCTTCGGCATCTTTTCGGTCATCGCGCATTGGAACGACTATTTCTGGCCGCTGATCGTTTTGAGCAGCGAGGAACTCTACACACCGCCCCTCGGCATCGCGACATTCCGCACCGCCGAAGTCGGATACGTGTTCGGCCCCTTGATGGCCGCCGCGACGATCGTGATCGCCCCCCTGGTGATCGCCTTCCTTTTCGCGCAGCGGCGTTTCATCGAGGGGATCACCTTAACCGGGATGAAATAGACGGCCGCCCCGATTTTCGGGGACGACCGCGGTCCCGGCCGCGCCTTCACCCTCAGCAACGGGCCAACGTTGCGACGGGGGAAGACACACCTGCAAGAGCGTTCAACAATGGAGGGTACCATGCGACGCATTTTAAAGACGGCCGTAGCCGCGGCCGCCCTAGTACTGGCAGGGGCAAACTTCGCCGCCGCCGAGACCACGATCGAAGTACAATACCCCTACTCGCACCTGTTCAAAACCACCTATGAGAAGATCGTCGCCGATTTCGAAAAGGCGAATCCCGACATCAAGGTGAAAATGCGGGCGCCCTATGAAAGCTATGAAGACGCGTCGCAGACCGTCCTGAAGGAAGCGATCACCAACCGCCTTCCCGACGTTACCTTCCAGGGCCTGAATCGCCAGCGCATCCTGGTCGAGAAAGGCATCGCTCAGCCTTTGGACCAATTCATCGCGACGGAAACCGATTTCGAGAAAGACGGCTACCATCAAGCGATGCTCGACCTGTCGACCTTCAACGGCAAAGTCCACGGTCTGCCTTTCTCCGTTTCCCTTCCGGTGGGCTACTACAACATGGAAGTCCTGGAAAAGGCTGGCTGGAACAAGCCCTTGCCGACGAGTTGGGACGAAGTCATCGAAGTCTGCAAAGCGATCAAAGCGTCCGGTCAGACCGTAGACACGATGTTCTGGGGCTGGAACATCACCGGCAACTGGTTCTGGCAATCACTGAACTGGTCCCGCAATAACACGATGCTGGACCCGACCGAGACCAAGGTGAATTTCGGTAACGATGCCGGCCAATGGTCGATGCGCACCTTCGCCAAGCTGGTGAAAGAATGCGACATGCCGAATAACGAGTGGAAGGAGGCAATGGCCAACTTCTCTGCCGGCAAGGTCGGCATGTTCTTCTGGTCCACCTCCGCCCTGCAAAAGATCGAGGATGACAGTGCAGGCCTGTACACTTTGAAAACCGGTCCCTTCCCCGATGTTGCGGAAGGCGGCGGACTGCCGGCCGGCGGCAATGCGGGCTTGGTTCTGGCCAAAGACCCGGAAACCGCGGCGGCCGCCTGGAAGTTCCTGAAATTCGCGACCTCCGGCCAGGGTGCGGCTTATGTCGCGCAGACGACGGGATACATGCCACCGAACAAGGCCGCGAACGAAGTCATCCTGAAGGACTTCTATGCCCAAAACCCGAACAAGTTCACGGCGGTCAAACAATTGCCGCTGCTGCGCGACTGGTATGCGTTCCCGGGTGAAAACGGCTTGAAGATCACGAAGGTGATCGAGGACGGCATGCAGTCCATCGCCAGCCGAGAACGCGTCGAAGAGCCCGACGCGGTTCTGAAGGACATCGTGGAAGACACCCAGAAACTGCTTCCCAAGTCCGGATCCTAACCCACCGATCGCATCGTAGGGGGCCGCCCAAGCGGCCCCCTTTCGATCCGCTATCCCTTCCAACAACCACTCCCCCGAAAGCCAATCCAAAGAGAACCGCCATGAAACTCATCCATGTCACCGACACCCATTTCGTGAAACCGGGCGAAATGCTTCTGGGTCTGGACCCGAAAGCACGTCTCGACGCGGCGATTGCCGATATTAACCGGCACCATGCTGATGCGGACCTAGCGGTCATCACCGGTGACCTGACGCATTGGGGGGACCGGGCAGCGTTTGAGAATCTGAAGGACAGCCTCGCCAAGCTGTCCATTCCGGTGAAGATGATCCTTGGGAACCATGACAACAGATCGACCATGAAGTCGGTTTTTCCGGAAACGCCGCTGGACGAGAACGGGTTCGTTCAGGAAGTCATTAACCTGCCAGCGGGCCGTTTCCTGCTTCTCGACACCAATTTGGAAGGCACCCATGCCGGCTGGTATTGCGACGACCGCCTTGCCTGGCTGGAGAGGCAGATGGAAACATCCGGCGACTTGCCCCTCTTCCTGTTCATGCACCATCCGCCTTGCAAGCTGCATCTTGAACCGATGGACCAGATCGGTCTGATCCAGGCAGATGCTTTTCGTGATGTGGTGGAACAGCACGCGCACAAGGTGCGGCACATCTTCTTCGGCCATATTCACCGCCCAGTAGCAGGTAGTTGGCTGGATATCCCCATGTCCACCATCCGGTCCACTAATCATCAGGTCTGGCTCGATTTCTCGAAACGCGACACAATCGCCGGCAGTTCGGAACCGCCGGCCTACGCGATCGCTTTCATCGAGACAGATTCCATCGTCGTCCATACGCACGACTTTATGGACGCCAGTGAGAAATACGATCTCGGCACCATCGAATACGAAGATTGGAAGGCGCCGAACGCGGCTGAGTGAGGCGAGACCGGCGGTCAGCTTTCGAAAACGATGGCCGTCCGGTCGCCTGAAAAACGAGTGATCCCGTATTCGATGACCGCGCCCGACAGATCCTCGTTGATGGAACTGGTCACAATCAACGGTCTTGCGCGGGGGATTTCGAGCCGCGCGGCTTCCCAGGTCTTGGGCAGGCGCGCGGCAACTTGGGTTTCCCGCCGGCGGTAGTCCGCAATGCCAAGGGCCTCGAAACTTCTGGAAATCGACTTCGTTTCCGCGAACAGATCAGCCATCGGAAGAAAGCGTTCCCCGGGGAACCAATGATCGGCGATGCAGAGTGGTTGGCCGTCCGAGCGGCGCAAGACTCTAAGGCGAACGCAACGGGTTCCAGCGGCTATTTCCAGCGGGTTCGCCACTTCGCGCCCCACTGAGACTTCCACCACTTCTAAAATTTCGACATCGACACGACGATCGTGATGCCGAAGGTTTTCGCCGAACCGGGTCCGTGCGCCGATCTGATAGTTGATCGTTTCTTCGACGACGAACGTGCCGCGACCCTGCTCAACGGCCAACAGGCCTTCTTCCGCCAGCGCAGCGACCGCGTGGCGGATCGTGTGCCGGTTCGCACCGAACCGCGAAGCCAGGTCGGCTTCCGGCGGCAGTTTGTCGCCGGCGCGCCATTCCCCGGCACTAATCTCCGCCTTGATATCATTGGCAATACGCTGCCATAGCGGCACACGCGGCAGGCGTCTACCCAGGCGATTCGACAGGGTGAGAAGGTCGGAATTCTCAGGCATGAGAAGACCATACCAGTCGAATGTTTCAACTCCTTGAACCCTTCCTGAATTCATGAAGTCACCCTCGCCCCTGTCGGAAGCGCCTTCCGTGCCATCCGAAGGGCGTCGTTTTCTGGAGAGATCCAATAGCCGGTTTCCCTCGTAATTTCCGGAAGAATGTGCAACATCCCACAGCCTTGATCGAAGCAGGGATGGATGTATCTCCTCGCAATACCGTGGTGAAACCACACCTCGACTGATAGGGTAAGGGCAACGCAATGACATCATCACGGTTGAATATCGTGCAGCAGATCGACAAGGACCGCGAGGACGCGCTGGCCCGTCGCCCTTCCCGCGAAGAAGCGCTGAAGGCCGTCCGGACCCTGCTCGCCTTTGCCGGGGACAACCCGGACCGTGAAGGATTGCTGGAAACGCCCGATCGTGTCGTCCGGTCTTGGGACGAGTTCTTCGCGGGTTACTTTGAAGACCCGGTCGAAATCCTGAGCCGCACCTTCGAGGAAACCGACGGCTATGACGAGATGGTCATTCTGCGGAACATCCCTTTCAACAGCCATTGCGAACATCATATCCGTCCGATCATCGGTCATGCCCACATCGCCTATCTGCCGAACAAGCGCGTTGTCGGGATATCGAAACTCGCACGCGTGTTGGAGGTCTATGCGAAACGGCTGCAAATTCAGGAAAAGATGACCGCACAGATCGCCAATGCGATTAACGATGTCCTGGCACCGAAAGGCGTCGGTGTGGTGATCGAGGCGACGCATGAATGCATGACCACGCGCGGCGTCAATAAACAGGGTGTTTCGATGGTCACCAGCACCTTGCTCGGCACCTTCAAACAGGACCCGCGCACCCGCAGCGAGTTCCTCCGCCTTATCGGCCGCGAATAGCCCCAAGCCGCCCATCGGATTTTTCTTTCGAACGCCTTTCGGGGCGGCGCTCCATCATGCACGGAATAATGGATAAAGCACTCAACCCTTCAGCGGTTAATTTTACTAAATAAACATAAGTAAATGCAAATTTACACTATAGTAAAAACTGTTTATAATCATAAACTTGCCGCTAACGATTCTCATGTGACTCTAAACTATTGCCAGATGATGGTTATTATACTTAACCTATACTTTGGTTTTATTTCGTCAGGGCGTTTCCTGGCTTAGGGGCGTAAGGGCTTGGAGAAAGCCGACAATACATTTGTCGAGGTCGATATCGCGACGGTCACGGACCGGCGGGCGGTTTGGATTCTGGACTACTGGGCCGGTTTGCCGCGGAAAGGCGCTCTGCCCTCCCCAAAACTAATCGATCCTTTAGACATTCCGCCGGACGTTCTGCCGCATATTTTCAAGATCAGCGTCGCGTGGCAGGGCGGCGAACCGAGTTTCGTCTATCGCCTGTCCGGCACGCATCTGACAAAGGAATACGGCCGTGAAATAACCGGCAAATCCCCCCGATTGGCCTTCCCGACTTATTACAAGGACCTGGAAGCCGGATATGCGGTCGCGGCGTCGAGAGACCGTCCGACGCTTCACAGATACCGCTTGCCGGTTTTCAGCCGGGAGCACAAATGGGTGGAACGGTTGATCTGTCCCTTCGCAACGGACGGCGAGACGGTCGACTTGCTGTTCGGCTGCCTGATATTTCCCTAGGCGCCGTCGGCCGCTCGTCCTATCGACCGATCGTGAAACGGCCCAGCGCCGTCCCCGAAGACAGATCGAAAACACGGACCACTTCCGTTCCGTCGGGCAATTTCGTCCGTACCAGCAGACGAGACGCATCGGCTTGCACGTCGATGACGATTTCCCCGGATTCCAGGGGCACGGGGATATCGCCGAAGCGAGTCCCAGGCTCGACCAAAGGAACCAGCGGTCCGTTATTGTCCGCCAGTTCATCGGACGGGGCCTTGCCAAGGCGCGTCGCGAAGCCATAGACCAGTAATCCCATACCAAGGACGATCAATAGGCCCATGACAATGACCGACGCCTTGACGATTTTCATACGCCGACTTCCCCGATTGATGGATCGAATTCGCAATGGCCAGCCCGCATGAACGAGGGCGAGCCCGTCTCCGAGACGCATACAGTCATCGTGGAAGCGGCACAAGCGGGTGGCCGGTTGGACCGCATCCTCTCGGAAGCGGTACAGGACTTGTCACGCAACCGGTTGAAAGCCCTGATCCTGGAAGGCTGCGTCCGGGTCGATGATGTCCCTGTGATCAACCCGTCCGCGAAGACCGTGGCCGGCGCGGTCATAGAAGTCGATGTGCCGCCGCCGGACGCCGCCGAACCCTTGCCCGAAAAAATGCCGCTGGCGATCGCTTTCGAGGATTCGCATTTGCTGGTCATCGACAAACCTGCCGGTCTGGTGGTGCATCCCGGCGCGGGCAATCCCACCGGCACGCTGGTCAACGGTTTGCTAGCGCATTGTGGCGAAGATTTCGCCGGGATCGGCGGGGTCAAACGCCCTGGAATCGTTCACCGGATCGACAAGGATACCAGCGGTCTGATCGTAGTCGCCAAGGACCAAGCCACCCATGTCGCGCTGGTTGAGGCCTTTGCCGCCCATGAAATCCGGCGCCGGTATGCCGCCGTTGTGATCGGCACCCCCTACCCGGGGAAGGGCGAGGTACGAGCCGCCATCGGTCGCTCGCATTCCGACAGGAAAAAGATGGCCGTCGTACCCGATGGCCGCGGCAAGAGCGCGGTTACGCATTTCGACCTGCAACGCCGCTGGGGAATGGCCGCGGCGTTGGTTCACTGCCGGTTGGAGACCGGGCGCACGCATCAAATTCGCGTCCATATGGCCCATATCGGCCATCCGCTGATCGGCGACCCCGTCTATACCCGTTGGACATCCGAACGCCGAAGGTCCTTTCCGGCAGCGGCCCTGGAAACGGCCCTGGCCTTCCCCAGGCAGGCCCTGCATGCAGGCTGGCTTGGGTTTCGGCACCCGATTACGGGGAAAGACCTGGATTTCGAAAGCCCCTTTCCACAGGACCTTCAGGACCTCATCGCGGCATTCGACCGGGAAATCCGGATATAGGCGCAGGCCGAGGCACAAACCTTGGCGCAGACCGGCTGGAAAATTCACGGAAATGTGCAGTTATGGACAAATCCGTGATTGGCTACGCTTCGTACCTATCAATAAATAAAGTAAGGTCTTTGAATATTGATCAAGATATAGTGCGTCCCCATATCGTCTATAGTGTTTGAATTTGTGCCATTTCGCCTTAATTGCGCCGCATTCGGTGGGTAATAATGGGAGTGTGGCACCCGCCAACCGGGGGAATCCGGGACAACGCATGTTGTCGACCGTGTTTAGGTCGCCGGGGCGGGTTGAAGCAGAGGGAAAGGTTTGGTCATGAGCAACATCGCAAGAGTGCCCGTCATCAGTTCCGAGGGGAACCTGCAGCGCTATCTGGACGATATCCGGAAGTTTCCGATGTTGGAGCCCGAGCAGGAATTCATGCTGGCCAAGAGCTGGCGCGAACACAATGACCGCGAAGCCGCCCATAAACTGGTTACAAGCCATTTGCGCCTCGTCGCCAAGATCGCGATGGGATATCGCGGCTATGGACTGCCCGTGGCGGAGCTCATCTCCGAAGGCAATGTCGGCATGATGCAGGCGGTCAAGCGGTTCGACCCGGATCGCGGCTTCCGTCTGGCAACATATGCGATGTGGTGGATTCGGGCGTCGATCCAGGAATACATCCTGCATTCCTGGTCGCTCGTGAAAATGGGAACGACCGCGGCCCAGAAGAAGCTGTTCTTCAACCTCCGTAAGATGAAAGCCAAATTGCAGGCCTTCGAAGAAGGCGACTTGGCACCCGAGCATGTCACCCATATTGCCACGGAATTGGACGTTCCGGAGCAAGACGTCATTCAGATGAACCGCCGCCTTGCCGGCGGAGACAACTCCCTTAATGCGCCGCTGCGGATCGATGGCGATGGCGAATGGCAGGATTGGCTTGAGGACGATTCCGATAACCAGGAAGAGATTCTGGCCGACTCGGAGGAATTGACCATCCGCCGCGAAATGCTGGCCGACGCCATGAAGACCTTGAACGATCGGGAGCAGAAAATCCTGACCGAACGGCGTCTGACGGAAGATCCGAAGACCCTGGAAGATTTGAGCAACGAATTCGGCGTCAGCCGTGAACGCGTCCGCCAGATCGAGGTCCGCGCCTTTGAAAAGCTGCAAAAATCCATGCGGAATGCAGCCATCGAGAAAAAACTGACCCTGCCCGCAGCCTGATTGGCCGGAATCAAGCCGCATCCTGATTATCAGGATGCGGCGGTTCTTCCTATTTCCGCCATGCTGGGAACGTTGTCAGCACCCGCCCCGTTCCCGTTGTCGGGTTCAGAGTCGTCCTCTTCGCCGTTATCCTCAGGTTCTGCCTGCGGCTTGGCATCCAAGGACGGCGCATTTCGGCGAACGCCCGATCCCCACTCCTTCACGAGCTTCTCCTGCTCGGAATTCAGCGACTTCATGCGCAGATCGTTATGGATGGCGAGATACGCATTGGCGACAGGCGGGAAAATGAAGTAGAGGACCCATCCCACCGCAGCGGCACCGAACATGATCAGATAGTTGAGCGGCTGGGACAGAAGGTCGAGTGAGTGTTGCCAAGTGTGATCCCCGCTCCACATGTCCAGGCACACGATGAAGACCCCGGCGCTGTTCAGATACCCTACCGTTCGGGCCGCATAGCGTTCCTTCCGATTGTCCACGACGAACGCCACCAGCGTCGGCAGCATGCCGCCCAAGGCCACGATCAACGTCGGATACCCGACGAAAACCAACAAGGGCGCCAGCAGATAGCCAAGAATCTTGGCCCGGCGCCGATTGGCCGCCGTCAGCCGGATCTCCCGGGTCTTTCCGCTTCGTCTTGCCGGTTGGCGCGCCACTCAATCCTCCGAAATTTGTGCTGTCACAGCTGAATCAGGCCAAACGGATCGCCGCGGTGATCAAACAGATCAGCGCCGCGAGAATACCGGCGATGCCGGAAGAGAACTGGCCCCCGACATTGGCCGCGATGGTTGCCTGATTCTTGATGTTGCGGCGCAGGGTGATCGTTTCCACTACCGATTTGGTGAATTCGTTCGTCGCCTTCAGGTACCCGGCCTGATCCGCATCCAGCTCCGCCTGGTTCGCGATGACGGTGACAAGGCTCTGCAGGCGACCGTCCTTGCTGACTTTCAGCATCGTCTGCGTGACGCGATTTCGCGTGGTCCGAGAATGGAATTTTTCGATCGCCGGCTGCAGCATTTTGACCGCCGCCCGGCTCAAATCCGGCAAGGGCTTTCCACGCGCCAGGCTGTCTTGCAGCATGGCCAGCATTCGGACCTGGGCCACGGTCGCGGCCGCGGGGTCGTCCCCATCCAAGTCGGTCAGATCGCCGGCGACGGAACGACGGTAGTGGGCACTGATATACGCGGCGATATCCCTGTCAATCAGGCGCTTGATGTCGCCGTCCCGTTCCCGCGCGACCCGGTCCAGCGCCGGCAGCAAATGATCCAGCGTGGCGACGTAGTCCCGTTCGAAGAGCGGCGACCGGCACGGCATATCCGGGTTCAGTTCATACATCACCCGTTCCATGCCGAAACCCAGACTGGTCCTCATCAGGGCTGAACGCATCTTATCCAAGCGCGCGACCGCATGGGCCATTTCGGGGCGTGGCTGAAACTGTTGCTCGAGCCAGAAGGTGACCAAACCCATTTGCAGAACATGCGTAAACAGGCGCTGCGCCTCGGCGTCGTCGCGGTAGACGGAGCAGAATATGCCCAACCCACCGACCGTCGCGGACAACCCGCGCAGGCGGATCGGTCCGGTTGGGTCCAGGGCGATGATCGCGCGGGCGACCAGCCTGTCGGGTTCGTCGCCGCCTGCCGACGCCTTGGCCGCGGTCATGGCTTCGGTGCGGGCTTCCTCACCAAGACTTCGTCGCAGCCAACCGTCGATTTCGCCATCACGCACCAAGGGGACGGCTTCGTCCCAATTCTTCGAAAACCCCAATGCGAGTTCACGGGCCGTGACATATCCCTTGCCCCCAATCGTCATCGGCCGGGTCGCCTTCCCCGGAAGCGCCTGCTGCTTCGGAGAAAGACGCCTGCCGTTGAGCCACAAGGCAAGGTCTTCGATAGACCAGCGGTCCACTTCCTCATCGCTCAAAAGACCGCGGAGAACCTCCATCATCGTCAGCGAAACGCGATGGTTCTGCGCAATGGCCGAATAGGACCCGACCGCCATCTTCTGGCGGATGATTTCCTCGTCGCTCAGTTGATTGCAGGGATAGTGGCCGATCAGCAGGGAAAGTATGCAAACGCCCAGGGAATACAGATCGTTCGACGCCAACCCTTCGCCACGCCCGCCGGGAACGCTGAGGCAGGATTCCAAGGTCTCGCAAATGATCGGCTGAGTCATCGCGGGCGGCGCGCTGAAACACTCGCCGATGATCAGCTCTTTCTCATCCTCGCTCTTAAAATAGATATTGTCGGGCCGCAACGCGCGGTGCGTTTCACCGGCGCTATGCATTTCCCGAAGGATTTCCACGGCGGGAAAGATCAAATGCTTGGTGACGAAATCCTCGGACAGCGGTTTCCGCTGGTCCTTGATACCCGACAGAACCTTCTTGCCCCCCGGACGGTTCAAGATCAGGACCGGGCATCGGCGTCCCTCGGGCGGCCAATCGACCACGTCCCAGTCAACGATGTGCATCATGTGCGCGCCGTCGACACGATGGAGCGAGGGTATCATCTCCAAGCGCGGCGGCAATTTGGGATCGCACACCAGGGCATGAATGGAACGCGACGAGTCCCGGATGCTGGTCGCCCGGTACGCCAGGGACGGCGCCGTATCGTAGTCGGGGAGCGGTTCTTCCAGCTTGACCTCGTAGCGGTCCTTCACCGTGACGGAGCCGGACGTAATCCGCTTGGGCGGCGCCTCTTCCGTCCGATCACCGCCGCTGGAGATTTTTAGTGCCATGCCTAGGCAGCCCGATCCAAATCAGCCCGAACAAATGCATGAAACAAGGCCGCCGACGGTTCCTCCACGAAGAACCGCAGCACCCTGCCCATGCTGTCGAATTTTACTAGCACGATTCAGGCCAACGCAGCCGATTTTGCTGCGCCGGCCCAGCCCCTGCGCCGGATACACGACCCGGCGCTCAGGCAAGGTCGGTCAACCGTCCGAATTAGCCCTCGAACGGGTCGCGGACCAGGATTGTGTCATCCCGTTCCGGGCTGGTGGACAACAAGGCGACCGGTGCTTCGATCAATTCCTCGACCCGGCGGATATACTTGATGGCCGTCGCCGGCAGGTCCGCCCAGCTGCGCGCGCCATAGGTGCTTTCGGACCAACCTTCCATCGTCTCATAGATCGGCTTGGCGCGGGCCTGCATGCCGGTTGAGGCCGGCAGATAGTCGTAGGTCCGCCCGTCGATCTCATACCCCGTGCAGATCTTCAACTCCTCGAACCCGTCCAGCACATCGAGTTTGGTGAAAGCGATGCCGCCCATGCCGGCGACCTTGACCGATTGCCGCACCAGAACAGCGTCGAACCAGCCGCAGCGACGCTTCCGGCCGGTGACGACCCCGAATTCACGGCCCCGCTCACCCAGCTTTTCGCCGATCGCATCGGTCAATTCGGACGGGAACGGTCCCGACCCGACGCGGGTCGTATAGGCCTTGGTAATGCCCAGAACATAGCCGACGGAACGCGGGCCGACCCCGGTACCGGACGCGGCCTGGCCAGGCACGGTGTTCGACGACGTGACGAAAGGATAGGTCCCGTGGTCAACGTCCAGCATCACGCCCTGGGCCCCTTCGAACAGCACGCGTTTGTTCTGGTGCCGGATAGTCTCCAGTTCCTTCCAAACGACGGCTGCATAGGGCGCTAGTTTCACCGATATCGCTTCCAGCTCCTTCATCAGGGCCGCCCGCTCGAAGGTTTCTTCACCAAGGCCCGTCAGCAGGGCGTTGTGGTGAATCAGCAATTCATCGACCCTGTCTTCCAGAGACGCCGGGTCCATCAGGTCGCAGACGCGGATCGCACGCCGTGCCACCTTGTCTTCGTAGGCCGGACCGATACCGCGTCCCGTCGTCCCGATCTTCTTCGCACCGCGCGCGGCTTCCCGCGCCATGTCGACGGCGCGGTGAACCGGCAGGATCAGCACGGCATTTTCCGCGACCATCAGGTTATGTGGCCCGATATCGACGCCCGCGGCGGATACGCGCGCGATTTCTTCCATCAAGGCCCAGGGATCGACGACCACCCCATTGCCGATGATCGACAGCTTGCCCTGGCGGACCACGCCCGAGGGCAACAGGCTCAATTTGTAGGTGACACCGTCGATGACGAGCGTATGGCCCGCATTGTGGCCGCCCTGGAACCGGCAAACCACATCCGCGCGCGCCGACAACCAGTCGACGATCTTGCCCTTGCCTTCGTCACCCCACTGGGAGCCGATAACCACAACATTAGACACGGCTCATCCCTCCGTTGCTGTCGATCCCCTGGGGATCATCAAAACCTAACTCTTGAGCGGTTCGATCCGCCCCTCTCGCAAAATATCGGTGCAACCGATGCGCCGCGCTTCCGCGGCCCCGTCGCTGCCTTCCGACAAGGCGGAAACAACGACCCAGCCTTCCTTGCGAAGGCGCGCGCCCTCGCCTTCCGGCGTCCCGGACGGCAGGAATATCCGCCGTTCCACCGGCGGCGGCGGCGCCGCACGCAGGATCGTATCCAGGTAGACGGTGAATCCGGTCGCGGGTTCGCCGTTCCCGGCCAGGAAATACCGGCCGCCCCGCCCCAATTCGCCGCGCACCCCGCGGGCGAAAAGCGTGAAGCTCAACCCCTCTTGATACTCGAAACCCTTATGCTCGACCGGGTCTATGGTCACAGCCAGGTCCGGGACCGCCTTCTGAAGGCATGCCACGACCGCTTCCAGGCGGGCGCATTCAATCGCGATTTCTTCCGGCAAGTCGATCTTCGCCAATTTCGTGAGCGCCGATTTGGCCGGTCCGCTGACGCGCAGCAAAGCGGTCAGAAGAGCGCCCGCCTCCCCGCCAAGCGCCGCGACGGCGGAGGCGTCCTTCTGGTCCAGCGCCGCAAGAGCCTGCTTCCGGTCCAGGCCGAACATGTCACATACCGACGGAACCAGGGTCGGCAGGCAGATATCGACCGACAGGCGATCGATGCCCACCTCACGCAGGGCAACGGCGGCCAGTTCGATCACCTCTGCATCGGCCGCGGGACTGTCGACACCGATCAATTCGCAGCCGGCCTGGCGGAACTGCCGTTCAGGCCGCAATTGCGTGCCCCGGACCCGCAGGACCGAACCGGCATAGGCCAGGCGGAGCGGGCGCGCCTGTTTGCGCAGACGGGTACCCGCGATTCTGGCCACCTGCGGCGTGATATCGGCGCGAACCCCCATCATCCGCTGGCTGACCGGGTCCATCAGCCGAAACGTGTGCGGCCCCATCGCGGTGCCGACGCCGTCCAACAGGTTCTCCTCGAACTCAACCAAAGGCGGGTCGATCCGGTCATAACCGTAGGAATGGAAATGCCGCATCAACCGCTCAAGGACGGCGGATTCGTGCGCGGCTTCGGGCGCTAGGCCGTCGCGTAGTCCATTCGGCAATAAGGATCGTTCTGAGCGGTCGCTCATCGTGTTAGCCGCTTCCCGAAATCGTGGCAGGAACCGGGCCGAAAACGCCAACCCGGACACGAAGCGGCAACGGTCGGCGGACACGCCTTCCATTGCCGACAGGTAGGTACAGGATTTGGCCGGGGCAAACAAGTAAGCCGAAGGCGCAAGGGCCCGGTGCGACATGTCGTCCCGGATGGTCGGGCGAGGCGACAATCCAACGGGGCCGCCCGGACGGCGGCGGGTGCGACGGGCCGGTCAGGCCACCGCGCGTGCGGACTGCCCGGTGAGCAGCAGGGATTTCGCTCTGGCAGCCGCCGCCTCGGCGCGCCGGTCGTCCCGGCACCCGGCGAAGGCCCGGGAAGCCAGCAACCAGTTCTGCGGGCTGGTCGGCTTCAAGTCGGTCCGTTCCGAAATCAAGGCGCGGGCAAGCTTGTGCCGACCGGACCGCAATGCGGCCTCTATCAAGGTCAGATGGACGACGTCGCGCTGGGCGTGGCTGCCGCCCAGTTTGGCGGTCCGGTGGCGGATCGGATGCAGCAGGTCAACGGCTTCGTCGTAGTCGCCCTTGGCGAATGCCGCGATTGCGCGACAGAACGGCAAGCCGACTTCCCGCGTCATGGCGACGTTTGAATCGCCCTGGCTGCGGACATAGCGTTCGTTTGCATCGAGCACCTTCGCCATCAAGTCCGACCGCCTGTCCGCCGCGAAGGTCATCATCGCATGGACATCGTTGAAGGCGTAAAGCGTGTCTTCCGCCGCCGGTTCCCATTTGTCGGCCAATCGGGTCCAGCGGCCGTTGACGTCGATATCCAGCATCTTCAGTCGCCACAGCAGGGCGGCGGCATCCAATTCCTCGTATTTATCGCGGGACAGACCGTCGCTTTGCAGATGCTTGTCGAATATCTCGAAGACGCGGTCGTATTGGCAGAGGTCGAGGTGATAGAGCGACAGGTGCCACCACAGGTGATTGGCGAAGTCGCCGTGGCGCCAGTCATCGCTGCGGCTGGTCAGCCACCAGATCCCGCCTTCCTGTCGGCCCATCATTTCCAGCACATGCGCAACGGCGTGGATTCCATACGAATCTTCGGGATCCATGGCCACGGCTCGCCGCCCGGCTTCCTCAGCCCGTGCATAGTCGCCGCATTCCTCGAGCCCGAAGGCATGGAAGCCGAGAACGAAGTTATACCCCGGCACCGATTCGTCCCAAGCGTGCAGGACGCGGGCGACCCGGTCGCGCTGATTGATCGTATCGCCGAGCAGGACATCGGAAAGATGCGCGAGCTGCAACGCCAGCAGATCCCGCGGATGATCGACCAGGACCGCATCCCAGGCTTCCACCGCGCTGTAGAAATCGCCGTCCACCCATTGCCGAACGGCCCGGATGTGCCCGCGTTCCCTCTCGTTTGCGATACTCCAAAGCGATTCCGCAGTTTGCACCGCGGAAAGCATAGCCTCGTAAACGCGCGTTTCCATGGCTTGGGTCAAGACGGCCGCCTTGAAGACATGGCCCATGACGAAGTCGGGGTGACCGGCCAATACCGTTTCGATCATGCCCACCGGATCGCCGCGGTAGTGCAGCAGTTCCTCGTGTGCCGCCTCCAATGCCACGATCAGGTTTGGATCGGATGTCGATACCGGTTCGCCGCGGCTGTCGCGCAAGGTCATGGCTGGCTCTCCAAAGCAGATATGTCGGTCCCATCGGCAGAGACCGGGACGTGTCCAAGCACAAGACCTGGAGAATATCCCGAAAAGACCCTGCCGACTTTGGGATTATGCCATGGAGCCGCACGCGGCCCTAATCACGAAGCGATCAAAAATTCACGCGCTTGGCTTGAGTGACGAGCGGCAGAGCGCTGATCTCCTTCAGAACGGCATCGGACAGGTCGCTGTCCAGTTCGACCAGCGCGATCGCATCGCCGCCCGCCTCGGTCCGGCCGAGATGGAAACTCGCGATATTGACGCCATAGGTACTGAACAATGTGCCCAACGCCCCGATCAGGCCCGGTTTATCCTGGTTCGTGATGTAAAGCATGCTGTTGGAGAACGGCGCTTCCACCTGAATGCCCTTGATGTCGACAATGCGCGGCTTGTCCCCGCCGAACAGCGTTCCGGAAACCGACCGTGTGAACCGCTCCGACTCCACGGTCAGCTTGATCAGGGTCTGGTAGTCGCCCGGCCGGTCGTGCTTGACCTCGCTAATTTCGATCCCCCGTTCACGGGCGATCACGGGCGCGCTGACCATGTTTACCGCGTCGCTGAACGGTTTCAGCAAACCAGCGATCGCGGCCTGGACCAGCGGCTTGGTGTTCAGCGCCGCAACATGGCCTTCGAATTCAATGACGGCGCGGCGAATGCCGGTTTCAGTCACCTGCCCCGCGAAACTGCCGAGCTGTTCGGCCAGCTTCATATACGGTTTCAACCGCGGCGCGTCTTCGGCGCTGACGGAGGGCATGTTCAACGCGTTGGTCACCGCGCCGGTCAGCAGGAAGTCCGCCATCTGCTCGGCAACCTGAATCGCCACATTCTCCTGTGCCTCTTCGGTCGCGGCGCCGAGATGCGGCGTCGCCACCACGTCGTCGCGCCCGAACAGGATGTTCTCTTTCGCGGGTTCCTCCGCGAAAACGTCAAGCGCGGCGCCGGCCACCGTGCCGGCATCCAGTGCGTCGCGCAGCGCAAGTTCGTCGATGATGCCGCCGCGGGCGCAGTTCACGATGCGCACGCCCTTCTTCACCTTGTCGAAGGCCGCAGCGTTCAGAAGGTTTCGGGTCTGGTCGGTCAGCGGCGTATGGATGGTTATGAAATCCGCCCGCTTCAAAAGCCCATCTAGATCGACGCGCTCGACCCCCATGGTTTCCGCGCGCTCGGGCGACAGGAAGGGATCGAAGGCTATGACCCGCATCTTCAGGCCTTGCGCCCGATCGGCGACAATCGAGCCGATATTGCCCGCGCCCATCAGGCCCAGAACCTTGCCGTACAGCTCCACCCCCATGAACTTGGATTTTTCCCACTTGCCCGCATGGGTGGACGCGTTCGCGGCCGGGATTTGCCGTGCGCAGGCCATCATCATCGCGATGGCATGTTCCGCCGTTGTGATGGAATTGCCGAACGGCGTGTTCATGACCACCACACCTTTCGCGGTGGCGGCCGCCTGATCGACATTGTCCACGCCGATCCCAGCGCGGCCGACGACCTTCAGGTTTTCCGCATGCTCCAGGATGTCGGCCGTGACCTTCGTGGCGGAGCGGATGGCAAGGCCATCATAGGCACCGATGATGGACTTCAACTCGTCCGGAGACAGACCGGGCTTGTAGTCCACCTCAACACCGCGCTCCCGGAAAATCTCAACCGCGCGATTCGATATTTTATCGGAAATCAATACCTTCGGCATCGTTTCTCACCTTTAACGATAGAGATTTACAGGGAAGCCTTGACCGTCTCGTAAGACCAATCCAGCCACGGGATCAGCGCTTCGATATCGCTCGTTTCAACCGTTGCGCCGCCCCAGATCCGCAGACCTGGAGGCGCATCGCGATAGCCGTTGATGTCGTAGGCGACGTCTTCGCCGTCCAGCAGGACGGACATTTTCTTCGGCACGGCCGCGCGCGCTTCCGCACTCAGCCCGCTTTCCTCGGTCAGCACCAGGCAGATCGAGGTGCAGGAGCGTGTCGCCACGTCGCGGGGCAGGAACCCGACCCAGGGGGTCTGATCAACCCAGGCGGCCATCGCGGCCAAGTTTGCTTCGGACCGTGCGACGAGCGTTGACGCGCCGCCAATGGACTCCGCCCATTTCAGCGTGTCCAACGCGTCCTCGACGCAGAGCATCGAGGGGGTGTTGATGGTTTCCCCCTTGAAGACGCCTTCGATCAACTCGCCGCCCTTGGTCAGGCGGAAGAGTTTCGGCATCGGCCAAGGCGGCGTGTAGCTGGTCAATCGTTCGGCCGCCCGCGGCGACAGCACGATCATGCCGTGTGCGCCTTCCCCGCCCAGCACTTTCTGCCAGGACCAGGTCGTCACATCCAACTTGTCCCACGGCAGGGACATCGCGAAAGCGGCGGATGTCGCGTCACAGATGGTCAGGCCTTCGCGGTCGACTGCAATCCAGTCCCCGTTCGGCACGCGCACACCGCTGGTCGTCCCGTTCCAGGTGAAGACGGTATCGCGGGCGGGATCAACCTGGGACAAGTCCGGCAAATCGCCGTAATCCGCCTTCAAAACCCGCACATCGTCGAGTTTCAACTGCTTGGAAACGTCCGTGACCCAACCGGCGCCAAAGCTTTCCCAGGTCAGCATGTCGACGCCACGCGCGCCCAGCATGGACCAGAGCGCCATTTCCACCGCGCCTGTATCGGACGCCGGCACGATGCCGATGCGATAATCGTCTGGAATGCCCAGGATGCGGCGGGTTCGGTCGATGACCTCCTGCAGGCGTTCCTTCCCGGGACCGGAGCGATGCGACCGGCCGAGCAGCGCCGCGGAAAGCACATCCGGCGTCCAACCGGGACGCTTCGCACAGGGGCCGGAGGAGAAGTGGGGTCGAACCGGGCGTTGCGCCGGTTTGTTCGTTGCGCTGCTCACCGCTGTATCCTTGTGGTCGAAATTGTGGTGGTTCAATTGGAGACTGGGTCGAAGCTGGGCCAGGGTTGGACCAAAGTTGAGCCGGGGTTTGACCGAGGCGGCAACGGCCACCTTGGCCGGAATAGCGCGGCGGACTATAAGGCTGGCACTTCCATCGTCAACCGGCGGATGGCGCGCATCGGCCAAAAGTGACCGCTATTTTTGCAATTCTGCCTTTCCCGGCACGGATGGCTCCGGGCGGTCGAGAACAAGGATCGCATCATCCCCCTTCATCGCACCGGCATGCCTCCAGCCGAGCGTGCGGTAAAAACCCGTTGCCCGGATATCCGGGTCGGGATTGGCGCATAACCATATCCGCGCATGCCCCGCCGCGAAGAGCCAGTCGCAAACAGCCGTCAGCACCCGTTTGCCGACGCCGCGCCCCTCGAAATCCGGATGCACGGCGACAACCTGCACTTCGCCGCTGGTTGCATCGCCCATGGCGAAGCCGGCGACTCTGCCGTCCGTTTCACACAGCCAGCCGCGGATATGGGTTTCCATGTCACGGACAAGGCTATCACGCGTGATGCCGTAGTCTTCCTCCAACTCCCGCAGGGTGATTGCGTTTTCGCGCGTCGCGAGGCGAAGCTCCAGAACCGCGTCGAGGTCTCCGGCGGTCATCACCCGCAGCCTGATCGGCCGGTCAGTCCCGGAAGAAGACGGCATCGATCTGCAACTGCCGGCGCAGGTCGGCGGAGAAGGTCGTCTCGGTCAGAATATAGGGGGAGAAACCCAACGCATGGATCATCTGGAGAAGCTCGAGATAGGTCGTCTCCCCGTCATAGAGAGGCAGGAGGGAGAGCTCCACCTGCAAGCCGGTTATCTTCTTGAGTGTTTCAGACGCGCCCAAAAGAACATTTTTTTCAAACCCTTGCGTATCGATCTTCAGGTAAACTCTGTCGCCCGGCCTGACATATTCATCATACAGGCTGTCCAGGGTCGCGACCGGCGTTTCAGCCTCTCCGACGACCTTCGTCTTGCGGAAGGCCTTGTACATGTCCTCATTGGCCGGCAGCAGGCTGCTGACGTCGCTGGCTTCGCTTTCATAGATCGTCGCCGTGCCGAGACTGTCGCCGATCGCGGTGCGCGGCGCGACGGTCCAACGCGGATCGTCCGCCGCCTTCGCGGTCAATTCCGCATGGGCGCTGGGCAGCGGTTCGAAGGACACGATCCGGCCCTTGAAACCGATTTCACGCAGCATCTCCCCGGTTTGGCCAACATTCGCACCGACATCCAGGACCAGGTCGATCTTGTGGTCCTTGATCACCGCGGCGAGCTTTTCGGGCGGCTGCTTCGGGCGTTTGCGTACCTTGTTGACGGTGCGCTTGATCCAAAACCAACGCTTTACGGATTCGATACTCATGCGACTGGAGAGTCCCTGACTGGATGATCCATGGCCGAAAGCGGTGCGCCACCCCGTGGCGCGGGCGTTTCAAGCCTGTCTTACCTAAAGACCATAATACCAGGGCGCAAACAGGAAAAAGGCAGCCCAGCAGATCAGCATCAGGGGAACGCCCGCCTTGATGAAATCCGCGAAGCGGTATCCGCCGGGCGCCATCACCAGCAGGTTGGTCTGATACCCGACCGGGCTGGCGAAGCTGCAGTTCGCCGCGAAGACGACGGCAACGGCAAAAGCCTCGGCGGGGACGCCTATTTCCCGCGCGATGCCGACGCCGATCGGCGTGAACAGCACGGCGGTCGCCTTCGTCGACAGCACATTGGCCAGCACCGCGACCATCAGGAAGAAGATGCCCAAGACGATGGCGGGTTCCGCGTCCCCCACGGCGCGCAGCATTCCCTGCGCCAGAAAGGCCGCCCCGCCCGTCTCCTGCATGGCCACGCCGAGTGCGAGCGCCGCGGCGATCAGGAACATGACCTTGCTGTCCAGGGCGCGGATCGCCCCGTCCAGCGACAGGGCGCCGGAGAACACCATGAGCGCCGCGCCGCAGAGCGCCGCGATCTCGGTCGACATGATCCCGCTCGCCGCCGCGGCCACGACACCAAGGAAGATCGCCGACGCCCGCGTTGCGTGATGCGACTGAATCAAGGTTTCCGCCGACCATTCCATCAGGATGACGTCACGATTGCCGCGCAGGTCCAAAATATCGTGTCGGCGCCCCTGGATCATCAGGATATCCCCCGCTTCCAGCGGGATTTCGTCGATCTTGCGGCGTTGCATACGTGTGCGCCGCTCCAGCCCAATCACCACCACCTGCCGCATGTTTCGGAAGCCGATCTGGCGCAGGGTCCGCCCGATCAGGCGGCTGTCCGGCTTGACCATGACCTCCGCCATCGATTGGGTCCCTTCGCCGAAGCGCGGCAATTGCTCTTCCTCACCGGCGGGGCTGCGCAGCCGGGGGTACAGCGCGGATATGTCGTCCTTCACCGCGGCGCGCAGTTGATCGCGCGTGGCGGCGACTGACAGGGTATCGCCAATCTTCAGGCGCAAGTCGTCGAACGGCGGGTACATCGGCACGCCATCCCGGTGCACCGCCAGCAGGGTGACGTCCTTCAGTCCCGGGAAAAACCCGCTGACGGATTCCATCCCGACGAAGGGGGAACCCGCCTCCAGCCAAATATCGGCCTTGAATTGCTTACCCGTGGCCCCTTCCTGACCCTTGGTCGCCGGATTTTCCGGCAAGAGCCTCGGGCAGATGAACAACACGTAGACCATGCCCGCCCCGGCCACCACGAGGCCTGGAATGGTGAAGGAAAAGAAGCCGAGTTCCGCTTCCCCCAGATCGACCAGGGCGTTGGAGACGAGAAGGTTCGTGGAGGAACCGATCAGGGTCGTCATGCCGCCCAGGATCGCCGAATAGCTGAGCGGGATCATATAGCGGCTGGCATACCGCCCCGTCTGCGTCGCCAGGGCCTGCATGATCGGCACGAAGATCACCACAACGGGAATGTTGTTCAGAAGCGCGCTGACCAGAGCGACGACAACGAGCGCGATGGCCAAGGCAGCGCCCAATTGGCCGCGGGCTGCCCGATGCACCAACAAGGCGACCCGGTCGAGAACACCGGTCCGCGAAAGCCCTTCCCCCATCACCAACAGCGCCAGAACCGTCAGTAGAGCCGGACTGGCGAAACCGGCGAGCAGCACCATGGGCGACAGCGCGTTTTTCCCGGTACCGTCCTGTACCGGAAAAAAGTGGAAAATAACCAGAAGAACGCAAATGACGGAGAATGACGTCAGTTCGAGCGGCAGCTTGTCCGTCGCGTAAAGCAGCAAAGCCGCCAGGATGAGCGCGAACACGGCCGACATTTGCAGGGTCATCAAGTCCACGGACAGGCGGCTCCCGCTTGTTTCGCTAATGAGTGTAGCACGTTTGCTGGTTTTGTAAGGGGTTCCACTGGGGCGCCCAACGGTCGGGCAGTCACCGCTTTACGGCGGAGGAAAGCCTGTCACGCCGGGTGCCGCCGCACGATGGTGACCGAGTCATAGCTCATCACCTTGTCATGGCGCTGGTTGAAGGTCGTGCAACGCCAGCGGATGACGCCACGGTCCGGCTTGCTCTCCGACCGGCGTGTTTCGATCACCTCCCATTCCGAATGGATGGTGTCCCCGGCATGAACCGGTGCGGTCCATCGCACTTCATCCATGCCGGGACCGATTATATTGCTCTGGACCAACAGACCGAGGTCGTAGAACTGGCGAAAGGACAGCGCGAGGGTTTGGAACCCGCTCGCGATCAACCCGCCGAAGGGACCGGCTTCGGCCTTCACCTTGTCGGTATGCATATGCTGTGGGTCATACATCAGCGCGAATTCGAGGATGAGTCCCTCAGACAGGGTGATCGCCCGGGTCGTGAATTTCTCACCCACAGCGAAATCATCAAAGTACTTTGTGTGCATGCAAACAACGCCTTTTAGTCTTTTTATAAGGCTTCACATAACTTTGAAACCAGGCGCTAGACCTTGCCGAGGAGTTCCTTGGCCAACGCGCGCAGCTCCGCTGCCGCCGTGCTCGACGGCTTGGTCTCAAGCGCGGTCAGACCGCTGACCATGGAATCCGCGAAGGCAACCCGATTGCCGATCGTCGAATTCGCGAGTTCGACATTGTAGTCGCCGAGCCGGCTTATCATCTGTTCCGTCAAGCTGGCGCGCGGCGGCACGCGGTTGAGGACGATCACGGCCGGCGATTTCTCCTTAGACGCCATTTCCAGCGTCGGTACGGTTGCCCAGACATCCATGGGGCTGGGCTGGCTCGGCACCACGACAATATCCGCGGCGCGAATGGCGATTTTGGCCTCCGTCTCCGCATGCGGGGGGCTGTCGATGACGACGATGTCATGGGTGCGGGCCAGGTCCTCCACCGCCTTTTGGGTGCGCCAGCCGGTTGCTTCCATGAAGCTCAGCCCTGCGCCAGCGCCGCCCAACGTCGCCACCCGGGCCTCGAACCACCGGCTCAAACTGTGCTGGGGATCGATATCGACCAAAGCGACGCTTTTTCTCTGCTTCAACCAAGCCACCGCCAGATGGGCTGCCAGGGTGGATTTCCCCGCACCGCCCTTCTGCTGTGCAACGGTAAAGACTGTTGCCATCTTCCCCTCCTATGGGTCCGCCGGGACCGGATCATGGGACCCGGAAACGGGGCGGCAAATGAATTCCTGCCGTCGCATGTTGCACTTGCGAAGAAGCGGGTTCAAGACGGCGTTGATCTTGCAGTCCGCGCCCTTGCCGCGCATAAACCGCCGCATGCCCAAGATTCTTCCGCTCGATACCGCTGGATTGCACGAAGCGGCCCGCCTTATCCGGTCGGGCGGCCTGGTCGCCTTCCCAACCGAAACGGTCTATGGGCTGGGCGCGGACGCCACCAATGACAGAGCCGTCGCCCGCATATTCGAGGCAAAACAACGGCCTGTTTTCAATCCTTTAATTGTTCATTCTTCCTCCACACCTGAGGTTTGGAAATACGCCGGAGACAGCCGGCGCGCACACGCCTTGGCCGACGCCTTCTGGCCCGGCGCGATGACGCTGGTTCTGCCGCGCAAGGCCAAGACCAACCTGTCCCTGCTGGTCAGCGCCGGCCTTCCCTCCGTCGCCATGCGGGTGCCTGCCCATGCCGGCGCACGGGATCTCCTGCGCCTCTCAGGCCGCCCGATCGCCGCACCAAGCGCGAATCGGTCCGGCCGCATCTCCCCCACCACGGCCCAGCATGTCGCAGACTCCCTCGGCGACGCGGTCGATCTGATCCTGGATGGCGGGCCATGCCGCATCGGCGTCGAATCCACGGTCGTCGATGTAACGGGCGAGCGCGTCACCCTGCTCAGACCCGGCGGCGTGCCGCTTGAGGCGCTGGAAGAAGCCATCGGGCAAAGCATCGATGTGGCTGAACATGCTTTCGACGCAGACATCGTCGACGCTGAAACACCGGCCCCGGTCAGCCCCGGCCTTCTCAGCAGTCACTACGCGCCGCGCGCCGCTGTGCGGCTCAATGCTAAGGCCGCCGAAGATGGTGAGGTCTTCCTGGCGTTCGGACCGGATCACGCCGGCGCCGAGAATTTGAGCCCCGCGGGCGATCTTCGCGAGGCGGCCGCAAACCTGTTCGCCATGCTGCACCGGCTGGATGCGACCGGCGCCGCCGCCATCGCCATTGCCCCGATTCCAGAAAACGGCCTGGGCCGCGCGATTAACGATCGGCTGCGGCGCGCGGCGGCGCCGCGCGGTTGATTTTCAACTGCGGATGCGGCGAAAATGCTTGTCATTATAGGCAAATCCCCTAAATCACCCTCATCAAACGGGAAGCCGAGGCGATGAAGCCGCCTTGGACGGCAAAAGGTGCAAAAGCATGAAAAGCGGGGCACCATGCCGATGGGAAAGATCAGGTTTTAGAATAAGAAACGGCACGCCGACCACCGGCGCGCATGGGAGACTAGGGGGAAATCGATAGATGGAGTCGGTCGGCACCTTCCTGCCCCTGATCGCGATGCTGCCTTTCGTTGGCGCGTTGTTTCCAGGCTTGATGATCCAGGCGGGCCGGAACGCCTGTGCCGTTACCGCAGCCATTCCCACGCTTCTGGCCTTTACCATGCTGATGATCTGCGCGCCCATCGTGATCGGCGGTGAGGTGCTGCATTTCAAACTCCCCTGGCTGCCCATGCTGGGGTTGAACGTGAACTTCTTTCTGGACGGGCTGGGACTGCTGTTTGCCGGGCTGATCCTGGGGATTGGCCTGCTGATCATCCTCTACGCGCGGTTTTACCTGTCGCGGCAGGACCCGATGGGGCAGTTCTACACCTATCTGCTGCTTTTCCAGGGTGCGATGGTCGGGATCGTCCTGTCGGACAACATACTGCTTCTGTTGATTTTCTGGGAATTGACCTCGCTATCCTCGTTCCTTTTGATCGGGTACTGGAAGCATCTGCCGGAAGGCCGCCAGGGCGCGCGGATGGCGCTGACCGTGACCGGCCTGGGCGGGCTCGCGATGATCGGGGGTATGCTGATCCTGGGCGACATCGTGGGCAGCTATGACCTCAGCGTCATTCTGCAACACAAGGACGCGATCCAGGCGTCCCCGCTCTATCTTCCGGCGCTGCTTCTGATCCTGCTCGGCTGCTTCACCAAATCGGCACAGTTTCCGTTCCATTTCTGGCTGCCCCACGCAATGGCCGCGCCGACGCCGGTCTCCGCCTATCTGCATTCCGCCACCATGGTGAAGGCCGGCCTGTTCCTGATGGCGCGGATGTGGCCGGTTCTGGCCGGCACGCCGGAATGGTTTTACATCGTCGCGACAACAGGCCTTGTCACCATGGTGCTGGGCGCCCTGATCGCGTTGTTCAAGGATGATTTGAAGGCGCTGCTGGCGTTTTCCACGGTCAGTCATCTTGGCTTCATCACGATGCTGTTGGGATTTGGCACGCCGCTGGCCGCCGTGATCGCGGTTTTCCACATCATCAACCACGCGACCTTCAAGGCGGCCCTGTTCATGACCGCCGGGATTGTCGATCACGAGGCCCATACCCGCGATATCAAACGCCTTGGCGGGCTGCGCCACCTGATGCCGGTGACCTTCACTATCGCCACGGTCGCCGCGCTGTCGATGGCGGGCATACCGCCGCTGAACGGCTTCCTGTCGAAGGAAATGATGCTGGAGGAAGCGGCGCATACCGTATGGGCCGGCATGCCCTGGCTGGTCCCCGCGGTGGCGACGGTCGGCGCGCTGTTCTCGGTTGCCTATTCTTTCCGGTTTATCGTCCACGTCTTCCTTGGCCCGGTGCGGCAGGACTATCCGGCCAAGCCGCACGATCCCGACTTTGGCATGTGGGCTTCACCGGGATTCCTGGTGCTGTTGGTGGTCTTGATCGGGGCCGTGCCGGTCTTGGTCGATCCCCTGGTGCGGACGACGGCCGGCGCCGTGATCGGGGGGGAACTTCCCTATTTCTCGCTCAAGCTCTGGCATGGCGTCACGCCCGCGCTGTTCATGTCGATCATTGCGGTCGGCGGCGGCGCGGCATTGCTGAAGTTGCATCCGGGCCTGGCCCCGCGCTGGGACTCGGCCCCCCGCCCCGAGGCAAAGCAGATCTTCGACGGCATAGCCCGTACCGCGACTGTCTTCGGCCGCTGGATTACGGACCTGTTGCATGACGGGTCGCTGTCGCGTTTCGCCGCGATTTTCTCCATCGCCGTGATCGCGGCAGGGCTTTTCGCTTGGATGGGCGGGGAAACCGCCGCCCCGCTGCGCGAACCGCTGCCGATCACACCGGTACCCGCCATCAGTTGGGCGCTGCTGATGCTCTGCTCGCTCGGCATGGTCGTCTTCCACCGGAACCGGGTTCTCGTGTTGATCCTGATGGGCGTGGTCGGGTTGGTCGTCTCGCTCGGGTTCATATATTTCTCGGCCCCCGACCTGGCCCTGACGCAGATTTCTGTCGAGGTCGTGACGATCGTCCTGCTGCTGCTGGCGCTTAACTTCCTGCCCAAGACAAGCCCGAAGGAAAGCTCGCCCGGACGGCGGTTGCGGGACGGGGTTATCGCGGGCGCGGGCGGACTGGCTGTTGCGGGGCTGACCTACGCCATTCTGATCGGCGATTTCGCGCAGCAGTCGATCTCCGCCTTTCACTTGGAAAATTCGTATTCAGGCGGCGGCGGCACCAACGTGGTCAACGTCATCCTGGTCGACTTCCGAGGCTACGATACTTTCGGCGAAATCATCGTATTGGGGATCGCGGCGCTGGTCATCTATGCCCTGTCCCAGTCGGTGCTGGGCGGTGCCGGCGGACGTTGGCTGGCAAGCGGCGCACTCGACGCGCCGAAGGCCGGCGACCGTCACCCGCTGATGATGGTGATCGCCTCGCGCGTGATGATGCCGATCGCCCTGATGGCAGGTGTCTATATCTTCCTGCGCGGCCATAACGAGCCCGGCGGCGGCTTCATCGCCGGCTTGGTCGTGGCCATCGCCTTGGTGATGCAGTACATGGCCAGCGGGTTCGCCTGGGCCGTCGCGCGCCAGCGGGTGCCCTATCACACGACGATCGCTCTCGGCGTCATGGCCGCCTGCTTGACCGGCGTCGGGGCCTGGTTCGCCGGGCGCCCCTTCCTGACCAGCGATTTCGGCTATGTCACGATACCGCCTTTGGAAAAGTTCGAACTGGCGACCGCAATGGCCTTCGATGTCGGCGTCTTCCTGTGCGTGATCGGGGCCGTGATGCTGGCGCTGGACAGCTTGTCCAGCATGGCGCGGCGTGCCGGTGAAACGGTGAACCAGTTGCCGATGGACATCGATCCGGCGCGGAGATTGGCCAAGATGGCATCGAATGATGCGGCTGTTACCGCCGGGAAGGAGGCGTAGATGGAATTCCTCGTGGCCAGCGCCATCGGCGTTTTGACGGCGGCCGGCTTATACCTCGTCCTACGCTTTCGAAGCTTTCCGGTGATCCTGGGAATCTCGATGCTGTCCTATGCGGTCAATGTCTTTCTATTCGCGACCGGAAGGCTGGCGATCGACCTGCCGCCGGTTTTGAGCGACAGCGCGACCGCCTATACCGATCCGCTGCCGCAGGCGCTGGTCCTGACCGCTATCGTGATTTCCTTCGGCATGACCGCAGTGGTCGTGCTGTTGGCACTGGGCGCCTTTCTGTCGGCGCGGACCGATGCGGTCGATATCGGCCTCGACGATAAAGAGGCCGATACATGAACCATTGGATCATCGCACCGGTCGTTCTGCCGTCCTTGATGGCGGCCGTTATTGTTCTTGCCATGCGTCATCACCAGGGCTTGCAGCGCGTCTTCTCGCTCGGTTCCTGCGCCGCGCTTGTCGCCATCGCCATTGGGCTGTTGGTGGAATCCGCGTCAGGCCGGATCGGTGTTTACGAATTGGGCAATTGGCCCGCCCCCTTCGGGATCGTGCTGGTCCTCGACCGCCTTTCCGCGCTGATGGTCCTGATCACGTCGGTCCTGGCGTTCATCGTTGTGCTCTATGCCATCGGGTCGAACTGGGATGCCCGGGGACACCATTTTCACGCCTTGTTCCAGTTCCAACTGATGGGAATTTGCGGGGCCTTCCTGACGGGCGACGCCTTCAACCTCTTCGTCTTCTTTGAAGTCCTGTTGATCGCCTCCTACGGATTGATGATCCATGGCGGCGGCGGTCGGCGGTTCCGCGCGGGCCTGCAATACGTGCTCTACAATCTGCTCGGTTCGACCCTGTTCCTGTTCGCCCTGGGCACGCTCTATGCCGTGACCGGAACCCTGAACATGGCCGACCTCGCCGTCCGTGTGTCTGAACTGCCGGCGGACGACACCGCGCTTCTGCGGGTCGGTGCGATGCTGCTGCTGCTGGTCTTCGCGATCAAGGCGGCCTTGCTGCCGCTGCATTTCTGGCTCCCGGAGACCTATGCCGAGGCCCCCGCCCCGGTCGCCGCCCTATTCGCGATCATGACCAAGGTCGGTGCCTACGCGATCCTGCGCATGTATACGCTGGTCTTCGGGCCGGACGTCGCGGTCACGGAAGAGCTTACAGGGCCCTGGTTCCTTGTCGCGGCGCTGGTGACCTTGGCCGTCGGCATGGTCGGCGTGCTCGGCGCGAGCAAACTGGGCCGGCTGGCCGCTTTTTCCGCCATCGGATCGATGGGAACACTGCTGATCGCGATTTCCGTCTTCACGCCGGAAACGACACAGGCCGCACTTTACTACATGATCCATTCGACGATCGCGGGGGCGATGATGTTCCTGGTGGTGGATATGGTACGTGAAAGACGCGGCGCTGTGGGCGATGCACTGGTGCCTGCACCCGCCATGGCCCAGCACGGCTTGCTCGCAAGCCTGTTCTTCGCCGCGGCGATCGCCAGCGCCGGAATGCCGCCGCTGTCGGGCTTCATCGGCAAGTTGCTGATCCTGGATGCGGTACGCGTCAGCGAGGATGTCTGGCTGATCTGGGGCGTCATCCTCGCCACGACCTTGGTCGCCGTCCTTGGATTCGCGCAGGCGGGCAGCAAGATCTTTTGGAAAACCACCGAGACGGAAGAAGAGACGCCCGGAGAGGCGACCGGGGATACCCCTGAACAGGCGGCCGCCTTCCCGCGCCTGCCGTTGGTCGCCACGGGAGGCCTCCTGGCCGCTTTGGTGCTGTTGAGCGTCCTCGCCGGACCGGTCAATGACTTCCTGGGCGACACCGCCGCCCAGCTATACGCTACGGAGAACTACATCTCCGGCGTTCTTGGCGCACGATAAGGGGAGGCACGAAGATGTTCCGCAAGATCCTGCCGCATCCCTGGCTGACGCTGCTTCTGGTCGTGGTCTGGCAGATGATGATGAACTCGCTCAGTCTCGGGAACCTCGTTCTCGGCCTGATATTGGGCCTGGCCATCCCGATCATGACCGCCCCCTATTGGCCCAATCGCCCGCGCCTCGCCAACTTGCCGATGATCATCGAATACATGCTGATCGTGCTGTGGGACATCATCGTCTCCAATGTCGTTGTCGCCAGGATTATTCTTTTCAAGCGCAATAGCGAAATGAGTCCGAACTGGGTCTCGATCCCGCTGGACATCCGCACGCCAGAGGCGATCACGGTGCTGGCAGGGTCCATCACGATGACGCCCGGCACGGTCTCCGCCGATGTCTCCGCCTGCGGTCGCAGCCTGCTGGTCCATTGCCTCGACGCACCGGACCCGGATGCCGTCCGGGACGAGATCAAGGACCGGTACGAACGCCGCCTGAAGGAGATTTTCGAATGATCGAGTACGCGCTGCTCTTCGCCTTCGCCTGTTTCGGCTTGGCGCTGCTGATGAACCTCTACCGTATCATCGAGGCCCCGACCGTCGCCGATCGGATCCTGGCGCTCGACACCATGGTCATCAATGCGATCGCCCTGCTCGGCCTGTATGGCATCCAAAAGGGGACGACGGTTTATTTCGAGGCGTCAATGCTGCTCGCGATGACCGGCTTCATCTCCACCGTGGCCTATACCCGCTTCCTGTTGCGCGGCGACATCATCGAATAGAGGGATACCATGGACCTGTTCGCTGAAATCCTCATCACGGCCTGCCTCGTCATTGGCGGGATATTCGGCTTGGTCGGGTCCTTCGGCCTTCTAAAACTGCCGGACCTGATGACGCGGCTGCATGCGCCAACCAAGGCGACGACGCTGGGCGTCGGCGGCGTACTGGTCGCGTCGATGCTCTATTTCCTGATCCTGGGTGACGGACTGTCGTTCCACGAGTTGCTGATCACCCTGTTCCTGTTCCTGACCGCCCCGATAACGGCGAATTTTATCGCCAAGACCTACCTGCATCGAAACGTGCCGGCGGACACCCTGCCGAAAACGGGCACGGACCGCCCTTGGGCCAGCTATGAAAGCGATGAGGCCCGCGCCCTCGCCGAAGCCAAACGCGACGCGCCGCTCTGATATCGGACCCGGCGGCGGGTTTGTCGGAACCGCGGTAATTTCGGCTTGAATTCCCCAATTACCATTGCCCCTGTTTAGGGTCCGAATACTGCACATTTCGGGTACAAAGAAGCGCGCGGAGCGGCTGAAGAGCTCTTTTTTGGAAAACGGTGCCGTTTTGGCTTACTCTCGTATAAGAATTTACGAATTTAAGCTTCGCGAGCATCTTAAACCGTGTCGTTCAACAAGAGCATCGCACTATTCGCCGACCTTAAACCCGGCAGCAGCCGACCGGAGATAGACGCCGCTGTTTCCGACATCGTCGGCGCTGTGGTTTCCAGCGTCGCCGCCACGTCGGATATGCGCTCGGCAAGGCGCGATGTGGCGGGTCTGCTCGACTATCTTCACGGCCTTAAGACATCCCGGCATCCGGGCCGTGTCCAGTTGGCGACCGCGT
>CAYGKA010000009.1:25040-33226 GCA_964350445.1 uncultured Flavobacteriaceae bacterium | reverse complement strand
CGCGTCCTTCCCCTGCTCTACGAAGTCGAAGAGCAAGAGCCCGCTGTCAAGGACACCTATCGCTACCTGGACGAGGAAGCGGCCGTTATCGACAGGGCGGCCGAGGTCATGGGCGATGTCTTGTCATTCCTGTGCGCCGAGGTCCGGGAAAACCCCCGCCACGGCAAACCGGGCCGAGATGACGGCATTCCGCCGCTTTTCCTGTTCACGCCTCATTTCCGGGATGGCTTCCGCAGGCTGCTGACCGTCCTCGTCCGCGGCTACATGCGGAACAAACATAGCGAGACGATTTTGTACAAACCGGTTCGCGACATCCTGTCCGGCACGTCCTCCGGCACCGTCTCCCGCTATGACCGGCAAATTTCGAGCCTGGTGAGAACCGCCTTGGACAGGGCCCAACAGCATCACAGCAAGGCGAAAGCCACCGGCGAAGGAGTCAAAAACCCTGCCGCAAAACACCAGGACACCGCGGACGCGCCGGAGCAGGAAACCGCGCGTGACGCCTTCGAGGTGGCCCATCTCCATGCCCAGGAAACCGGCTACTTTCTTCCTTATGCCTTGGAATTCGATTCCCTGGCGATCCTCTACACGCTTAACAGAAAATTGGTGATCCAAGGGTTGGTTTCACTGGCCAATGCCGCCCTGCAAGCCGAGACCGAGAACTACGTGCTGCGCCAGATCGACCGCCTGAACGATACCCATGACCTGGTTCATTTCGACATTACCGTCCTCAGCGCCTTCATGTTCGGCCATGAAAGTCAGCGCCTTAGTTACAAGCAGTTGCACGACACTTGCCTGGGCGCGGCGTCGTCGCGCAGCGTCATGGTCCGCATGCGCCCGTTTTTGACCGCAGAGATTGCCCGCCGCCCGCACAATCTGGCCCGGCGATTGCTAGCCCTTTGCGACGACAAGAGCGTCGGACGCGAGGAATTCGAAACCATGGTCGAACTGTTCACCCGCTGGATCTCGAGCCTGAACGGAAGCCGGTTCGAGGAAGCTATTTTCGGATGTGTCAGCCAGATTTGGGGAAACAAGACCCTCAAGCCGTTGATTTCTTGGATTCAGGAGGACAACCGCAATCCCGATCTGACGCCGAATGTGATCAACGACGTCTCTATCCTCCGAAACGAAACCTTCCGGCGAGATTGAGGGCGGCCCGTCACTATTGGTGTTACGGCCAAGCTGTCTTAACGCTGCGCTACCTCGCCAAACCGCTACCGGCGGTCTAAATTGGGGTTTAATATGACTGCCCCGAAACTTTGGATATGACGATGGCGCCCGATGGAAATGGTGGCCGCGCCGAAAAAAGCGTGGCCGACGACGTGTTGAACAAGCTGAAGGACATCCTGGGACCGAAAGGCTGGTCGCAAGATCCCGATACGCTGGCCCCGCTGTTGGTGGATACCCGCGGATACTACCACGGCGCTTGCGCCCTGCTCGTCCGACCGGAAACGACAGCACAGGTCTCCGACATCATGAAGGTCTGCCACGAGGCCGGCATCCCCGTCGTCCCGCAGGGCGGCAATACCAGCCGCGTCGGCTCCGCGACGCCGGATGAGAGCGGCGGCGCGGTTCTGCTTTCCCTGGCGCGCATGAACAAGGTTCTGGAGGTCGATCCGGTCGACTACACGATGACCGTTGAATCGGGCTGCGTCTTGAAGGACCTCCAGGACGTGGCGGAAGCCAAGGATCGGCTGTTCCCTTTGAGCCTGGGGGCCGAAGGGTCCTGCATGATCGGCGGCAACATCGCCTCCAACGCCGGCGGCATCAATGTGCTGCGCTATGGGAACACCCGCGACCTCGTCCTCGGACTGGAAGTCGTACTGCCGACTGGGGAGGTCTGGAACGGCCTGCGCCGTTTGCGCAAGGACAATACCGGTTATGACCTGAAGCAATGGTTCATCGGGTCGGAAGGAACGTTGGGCATCGTCACCGCTGCGGTCCTGAAGCTCTTCCCGCTGCCCAAGGAACGGGCGACGACGCTATGCGCGATCCGCGATCTCGACGCCTGTCTTGAACTTTTGGCCCGCGCCCGCGCAGCCAGCGGCGATGCGCTGAGCAGTTTCGAACTGCTGGCCGGCATAACGCTCGACTTCGCCTACGAGCATATCGACACGGCGAAACGGGCGATGGAAGGCCGTTACGACTGGAACGTCCTGTTCGAATTTTCCGGCCTGGAACCGGGGCACCGGATGAACGATGCCATGGAAACCATGCTGGAAAAAGCATTCGAGGACGGCATCGTGATCGATGCGGTGATCGCGCAATCGGAACAGCAGCGGGCGGATATCTGGTTCCTGCGGGAAGCGATCGTCGAAGCCCAAGCGGCGGAAGGGGCGTCGATTAAGCACGACGTATCCGTGCCCGTCAGCAAGGTCCCGGAATTCATTCAGCGATCCAACGCAGCCTTGCTGGAATTCATGGACGGCATCCGCCCCTACCCCTTCGGCCATGTCGGGGACGGCAACATCCACTACAACGTGACCCAGCCGAAAGGCATGGATCCAGACGCCTATATGGCGACCTCGCCGCAGGTTCACGACATCGTCCATGGCATCACGGCCGACCTCAACGGCTCGATCAGCGCCGAACACGGCATCGGCCAATTGAAGCGTGAGGAGCTGAAACGCTACAAGACCAAGCTGGAGCTGGACCTGATGCGGAAGCTGAAGACGACGCTCGATCCGCAGGGGTTGATGAACCCCGGCAAGGTGCTAGACATCTAGCGAAGGCAGGTCCATTCGGCGTTCGCGCCAATCGCAATGTTAACAGTAGTGTCAGGGAGCCGTATTACATGATCCCCTATTCCGCCCCAACCCGGGACATGCAATTCCTGTTCGAAGACATGGGCCTGCTCGGCCAGCTTCAACCCCTGCCCGGTTGTGAAGACGCAACGCCCGATCTCGTCGCCCAGATTTTGGACGAGGCCAGCAAACTGGCGAGCGGTGTCCTGGCGCCGATCAACGCTTCCGGCGACAAGCAAGGCGCGCAGATCGAGAACGGCGTCGTCCGTACCGCCGATGGCTGGAAAGAAGCCTATCGCCATTATGTCGACGGGGGATGGAATTCCGTTCCCTTCGACCCCGAATACGGCGGTCAGGGCCTGCCCTGGGCAATCACGACCGCGGTACAGGAAATGTTCCAGTCGGCGAACCTGGCTTGGTCGCTGTGCCCGCTTCTGAACCAAGGAGCGGTCGAGGCGATTTCGGCCCATGCCTCCGACGCATTGAAGGGCATTTACCTTGAAAAGATGATCTCCGGCGAATGGACCGGGACGATGAACCTGACGGAACCGCAAGCCGGTTCGGATCTCAGCCAGGTCAAGACCAAGGCGGAGCGGGACGGCGACCAGTACAGGATCCGCGGCCAGAAAATCTACATCACCTATGGTGAGCACGACATGACGGACAATATCGTCCACCTCGTGCTGGCTCGGCTGCCGGACGCGCCGGAAGGGACACGCGGCATCTCCCTCTTCATCGTGCCGAAGTTCCTGGTCAACGAAGACGGCACGCTCGGCGCGCGCAACGATCTGCGCTGTGTCTCTCTGGAACATAAACTGGGGATCGCCGCCAGCCCGACCTGCGTCATGGCCTATGGCGACGACGAAGGGGCGATCGGCTATCTGGTCGGTCAGGAAAACCGAGGCCTGGAATGCATGTTCACGATGATGAACAATGCACGCCTCGCCGTCGGCATGCAGGGTCTGGCCATCGCCGAACGCGCTTTTCAGCAAGCCCGCGACTTCGCCAAGGAACGCAAACAAGGGAAAAGCGCCAGTTCCGGCGGCGCCCCAGCACCCATCATTCAACACGCCGATGTCCGGCGGATGCTGTTGACCATGCGGGCGCATACAGAAGCGATGCGCGCCCTGATACTCGACACCATGACCACATTGGATATTTCCCATCGCCATCCGGACGAAAGCTGGCGGAAATGGGCGGGCAAGCGGGTCGACCTGCTGACCCCGGTGATCAAGGCTTGGTGTACCGATACCGGCGTTGAAGTTGCCTCGATCGGCGTGCAGGTCCATGGCGGCATGGGTTTCATCGAAGAAACCGGCGCAGCGCAGCACTACCGCGACGCCCGCATCCTGCCGATCTATGAAGGCACGAACGGGATTCAGGCGGCAGATCTGATCGGCCGGAAAATCCTCCGCGACGGCGGCGACGCCATGCACGAGTATATCGACGAACTGCATTCTCTGGTGAATGGGCTCGGGCAAATCGAGGACGAAGTCCTCCCCATTATCCGCCGGAATCTTGCCGCCGCGGTCGACACCTTGGAACAGGCTACCGAATGGCTGCTGACGGAAGGCGCGGACTCGCCGGATGCGGCACATGCCGGCGCGACCACGTATCTTCGCCTCTTCGGCCAGACCGCAGGCGGCGCCATGATGGCGCGTATCGCGAAGACCGCCGTCGAAAAACGCGCCGGCGCGGCCAATGGCGATGGCTCCTTCTACGACACCAAATTGTTGGTCGCCCGTTTCTACGCCGAAAACGTCCTGCCGCTGACGGCTGGTCTGCTCGCCCCCATCATCGGAGGTCACGCCACGGTCATGGCGTTGGAGGAAGAGCTGTTCTAACTCTCTGAAGGAGGTCCATGCGCCCGGAGCGCCTCTTTGCACCGTTCGTCGTCTTTGTCCTCGTCATGGCGACGAGCGCCCTTGGACAGGACACGAAACCGGAAGAAGAACCACCCGTGGTCGCCTGCGGAAGCGTGGACTTGGTCATTCTGATCGACACGACTTTCAGTCTGGCCACCGCGATCGGAGAGATGAAACGCGAATCCGCCGCCATCATCTCCCTGATTGAGAAGGTTTCCGTAGGCGAGTTCAGGCTGGGTTTGATCGCTTTCGACGATCAAATCCGGGTATTGGAAGACCTGAACGGCGACCCGACTCCAGCGGAAAAGGCTACCGCCCTCAGGCGCAGCATTCGGACGCTACGCGCGGATGGCGGGGATGGCGGTCCTGAAGCCTCAGACGAAGCCATGAACACCGCCATCAACGGGCTTGCCGCCGACGCCCGTCCGCAGAGCGGGGATTTCGCGGGCGAGTGGAAATCCCACAGCAGAATACTGGTGCTGATTACCGACAACCGCCCGGGCGGGTTCGACGACGACTTCGAACCCGGCGTCGACGACCGTCGGGCCCTCTCCTTCGCTGCTCAGGCACTGGAAAAGGGAATCCGCATCTCCGCTATCCAGGTTCCGACAAGCGGTTTGACCGATGCCCCCGACGAGGAAGTCGCGTCACTGATGCGCAGCTATGCCGCGACGACGGGCGGCCTTTATGTTTCCACGCGGTGGTCGGGCAAGGGAACGGCCGAAGCGATCCTGTCCATTATCAAGGCTTGCGGGTCGAATCTTCTCTCCTGACGCCGAAAGCAGAATTTGCTCTAGCCAATCGGGCGGGGGTGTTCACGGTTCAGCGCACGGGCCCTTGCCTGCACCGACGCCGCCTGGTCATCCAACGATTGTTGCAAGGCGGCTCTCGCGTCGGGCCCATATGCCCCGTCGGCCTGGGCAAGACAACACAAGGCATCCAAAGCCCAGGCGCGTAGAAAGGGACGTTGATGTTTTAAAAGCGGAACGATCCAGGCATGAAAGGCGGGCCGACTGCCGGGCGGCAACGGCAATCGCCGAACCGACTGGCAGATATGCAGCGACGCGTTCCAGACCCGGACGCCGGAAAGCGCGCCGGCCAGGGACAGAACCCATTCTTCCGTCGGGCGCCACCCCTCCTCCAATTCATGCTTGATCAGCCAAGTGGCACCGCTGGACACGGCCTCCGATGGATCTCTGGCCAGGTCAGGCAACCAGCTATGATAACCTGGACGGGACCGGAAACGGACCGCCGCCTCCGTCAAGACTGTCGGAGACTTCCCGTCGAATTCCGCAATCAGGCCACGGAACAACTGAAAATCCTGGGGCATTTTCAACTCTCTGGAGTCGGAAAGCGTTGAGCATGCAGTTTCAACCAAGCAAAACCCCGCGTCCACGGGACACGGGGGTATGCGGGAGGAAGGGGTCCCGGATCGGCATGGTCGGGACTGTCGCCTAACCGGCGGCCCACCATGCCTTATACATTGACTAGGTTGCGATTAAGCGGCGACGCTCAGCTTCCGTTCTTCGGCGCCGAACAGCGCGTCATAGGCCTTGCGGTCGTAATGGCGCAGACAGGACGCGGCGAAATCGCTGACAACCACACCGAGGTTCTTCGCATATGTCTTGTACATGGAAGACGGCACAGGCCGAAGCCCTGCTTCAACTTCGAGCAGCCAAACGACCGACGGTGCACCGACTTGTTCCGCCAGTTCGCGCGCCGTAATTTCAGCGCGGTCGCGTAAGGAACGAAGCCATTGGCCACCCGTCGCCCAAGGGGCCAAAGTCGTCATCTTCATTTCATACTGTTCAGTCATCATAGCCTCTGAAATCCGGTGTAAGTTCCCCTGAACAGGGCCCCACCTCTCATTTGTTCCGGTTTGCCTCTCAGCCCGGATCAACTCCAATTGTTCCGAAATGTTGCAATGCACAAAACCATATGCTGTGTCGTCGGAAGCTTGGCCAATGCTTTCCCTGCATGGCCGATATGCAAATAGCCGCCAACTTCCAAAGCACCATCGCAACCGTACGATCATACCCTATGTTAGATTTTCTTAATATAGATTTAACAAGACCCCATGCCGAACAGGCGGATCAGCGGGTCGTTTCCATGCGTCGAAGCATCGGCCCTGGCTGCCGTGCCAAATGGGCGGCGATGGTTTGCCCCGTTTCAGGATCTATGAAGTCCGGCGCAAGATCCGCCATGGGTTGAAGCACGAACAGTCTTTCCAACCGGCGCGGATGGGGAACCGTCAGATCCGCGGTTTCCAGGATTTCGGCCCCGAAAAAAACAACGTCGAGATCTATGACGCGGGGACCGTTCCGATAGGTCGCCTGCCGTCCGACTTTGTTCTCAACGTCCTTAAGCACCGTCAACAGACAGTCCGCCGAAACGAACGAACGCCCCATCAGGCACGTGTTCACGAAACTCGGCTGATCTTCCACATACATCGGCGCCGACTCGTAGAACGGGGCAATCGCGGTCACCGCGAAATCGCCGGAGGCATCGAGCAAGCCCGCTGCGTCGCGGATATGCCGGGCACGGTCACCCAGGTTCGACCCAAGCGCGATGAAAACAGGTTCAACCACGCCGGCCATCGCCGTCTCCCCCATCCCGGCCGCTCGTCAGGATTGCTTCCGTCATGCGAACGATCTGGGTCATTGCCTGCACGTCATGCACGCGGACGATATCCGCCCCTTGCATGACACCGACCGCGACACTGGCGGCGGTTCCCATCAAGCGGTCACCAGGTTCGACATCGAGCACTTTACCGATAAAGCTTTTCCGGCTCGGCCCCAGCAAGATCGGGTATCCCAGGTCCCGCATCGGCCCGACCTGCCGGATTAGAGTCAGGTTCTGGTCCAACGTTTTGCCAAAGCCGATACCTGGATCCAGCACGATGCACTCGCGCGCGACGCCCGCCTTTTCAGCGGCCATCGCCATGGCCCGCATTTCTGCCAGAATGTCCTGCATGAAATCGTCATACTGCGGCGCTTCGTAACTTCCCCCCAGCTTGGGATCCTGGCTGGCTGCGCCCCATCGTGCCCGATTGTGCATCAGGATGATCGGCACACCGCGTTTGGCCGCCAAGGGCAGCATGTCCTCATCCGCCCGTCCTGCCCAAACGTCGTTGACGATATGCGCGCCGGCATCCAAGGCGGCCCTTGCCACGGTCGATTTGTAGGTGTCAACGGAGATCAGCGTGCTGGGAAACCGCGCGGCAATGGCCTCAACGACCGGCACGACACGGTCCAGTTCTTCGCCGGCAGGAACCGGGGCGGCGCCGGGACGTGTGCTCTCGCCGCCGATATCCAGAATATCCGCGCCATGGTCGACAAAACTTGCGGCCTGGGACAAGGCCAGGTCTATCAATCCCTGGTCGTCCGTTCCTCGCGGGGCCACGGCCAAACCGTCGCTTGAGAAAGAGTCGGGCGTGACATTCACGATCCCCATCACCGCGCAGCGGTCTGTCCAGGGAAGGGCAGGCATGTCCGCACGCTTTTTGTCCGGCATGAGCATGGGCGGTCGGTCCTCAGGTTCGGATTTTCATACCCGGCGATGCCTACCCTTTGCGCCA
>CAYGKA010000009.1:0-24940 GCA_964350445.1 uncultured Flavobacteriaceae bacterium | reverse complement strand
CGGTCGGTCCTCAGGTTCGGATTTTCATACCCGGCGATGCCTACCCTTTGCGCCAGCCCAATGACAAGAATGGAATTGTCACCTAACCCATGCCAATGCCCCCTCGTTTCTTTTACGACTACTTAACGGCAAAAGTAATTTGTATGTGAATACTCTAACCGGATGGTCATATGGCCCAAATTTTCCGGCTTTTTATTTTGCCTTACCAGTGCTTTGCGATATAGTTTTCACCGCTAGAATTAAAGTCCGGCATGGTCCGGCCCCGCATTATCGGACCGGAAACTCGGATATCAGGAAGACGGCGAGAGTAGCAAAGAATGCCGAATCAAACGGAACAGTCCTTGTCGCACGACAGCGGATCAAGAACGTACTGGCTGCAAGTCATGCAAGCCGGCCATTGGCGGAACCATGAGCAAATCGCCGATGCCGGGGCCGCCATGGTCCGTACCGGTACTATTTCCCAGGACGGACATTACGATGCGGTCCGTTTGCTCGAAGCCTGTTTCCACATGCAAAAGGGACAAACCGAGTTCTTCGAGATCGTGGTCTTCGACGGTAGCGGAGCCCGTTTCGCCGGGACGGCGGGCCGCACGGGACTGGACCATGCACGCATGGACCTTATTGGGACGATTGCCCCGTTGGTGCCCGCCGCGGCGCCCGTAGACCAGCACATCGCCCCGGAAGAACGCGCAGCCGCGATCGCAACATCGGCAAACCCGATCCCGCACGATTCCAGAACCAAGCGCCATGAAGCAGTTCCGCCGCGGATCGCGGAGGGCCTGGAAGGATCGCGCGCCTTGCAGCAGGAATTGTTCCGGAAGCCGACGCGCGGCGCCCTGCCCCGACGGGATGGAACGCGGTCGCGCCTGTTGGCGGGTGTCATGGTCGGCGCTTTCGCCGTTGGTGTCGCGGTCTCCGGACTTGCGCCGGAACAGTCAGGCAGTATCGCGGCCGCCATTTACCAGCGGATCGGCACTGGAACCAATGGCGCGACGACCAATCTGGCGCGTGCGCCAAAATCGGCCACACCCGCCCCCTCCGTCGTTCCGCAGGAAAGTGTCGAAGACGCGGATAGCGGCTGGCCGGTCGCTTGGGGTGACGAAGGAACAATCGGAACCCACTTTACCAGCCAATCTGAGATCCGCCCCTCTTCCACAGCTCAGCCGGGCACGTCAGCCGACAATACCGCGCCGGTGGCCATGGCAGCCTTTTCCGGCAAGGACTTGGAAGAAGAAAACCGCAAACCTGGCGCCAATTTGGTCGCCGCGTCCCTGGCAATCGCGACGACAGGTCCCGCTGGAAGCGTTACCCAAACGGCAGCGAAGCCCGTCTCGCCCGCCCCCCTGACCCAGGAAGAAGCCTACGCCATGCAGGCTTCCCTGCAGGAACCGCTTGATGCCTACGTGTCGCCGGTTGGGTCCATGCCCGTCGCACCGGTTCAAGTCGCCGAATCCAATGCAGACGGCAAGGCCGAGGGACTGCATCTGATCGCCTCCGAAACCGCGTCCCCGACTGCCGGCTCCGCCTTCACGACCGCTGTCGCCGGCGATGCGTCCCAGCTTGAAATCGCCGATGAATTCCCGCGTCCGCCGCGCAAACCCGCTTTCGTCAAGGAACGGGCCGCCTATCAGGCCGCATTGGCCAACGCGATTGAATTCGGCACGGTCGAAGACCTCATCAAACTGATTACCCAGCCGACCGGGACCGTGGAAGTCGCCTCACTGGCGGAATCCCCTGTCATCCAAAGCCCCACCGACCTGACGTCCCTACTCGATTTTGCCCTGCTGCAGGGACGGCCGGACCATGCGGAAGCCTTGGCGGCGCAAGGGGCCCGTCCCTCGCGCGGGATTTTGAGAACCTTGAGCCGTTCGGCAGATAACAACAGCCTACGGCAAATCGCGCCCACGATCCGAAAAATCGGTATCGATCCGAACCACGTAGGCTCTTCCGGGATGACGCCGCTCATGCAGGCGGCCTATGTCGGCGATACGCGTATGGTGGATGGGTTGCTGACCTTGGGTGCGGATCCGACCTTCGAAACCGGCGAAGGCCTGCGGGCTGCCGATTTCGCCGCCCGGGCGAAACATGTCGACGTACAGGAAACGCTGGTCCTGGCCGCTGATCAGGCACTTTACACCCCGATCATGTTCGGTCTGTCCTGGACCGATACGCTGGAGGCGGTAAAAGACCGCAGCAGCGTCTGTAAACAGGTCGGCGAAGGCTTCGTCGCCTGTTCCCTGAAAGCGGAAACCTGGTTGGACGACACCGCCGCCGTGATCGCCCAGTTCGATACCCGCAACGGAAACAGATTGGTCGCGATCCAGGTCGACAGTAAGCTCTACGCCGATCCAGACGACGCTGAAGTCGGGTTCAAGAAGGCTGCTCAGTTGATCGCCAAGGTCCTGCCGCCCGATCAGTTCGGTTTTCCGGTCAGGGACATCCCCCCGGATGCGGCTATGTTCGATAGCCTGACGCCCGCGATCGGCACAGGCCAGTACTTCCAATATTGGCCGGACGACAACCTGAAGCGCCCAGTCTATGTCCATATGAAAATGATCGGATATAAGCGCGATCGCGGTTTCCACCGGATCGTCATCGGAAATCCGTTCCGCGTTGGCTGATGTTCCTAACCCGTTGCGGCCAGGCCTGACGTCACAGCCGACGTAATGTCCGTCGGCACCGATCATCGGCCATCCCGCATCGGCGCCCCGTGGCCGGGGTTTGCGCTGGCCCTCTTCTCCGCATTCATGTTCGCGATGAACACGCCGGTCGCGGCCTTGGCCTATGCGGATGCCGTCACACCCATAGCACTCGTTGCGTCCCGATCCCTGATCGCCGGATTGCTCGCACTGGCTTTCGTCATGTGGATGCGAGTACCGGGCCTTCGGAACCTGATGAAGCGGCCCGCCTTTTGGGTGGCAACCCTCGGCATGGCCTTGCAGGGAATGTGCTACTTCGCTTCCGTCGCCTATATTCCGGTCGGACTGGCGGCGATGATCCTGTACACATGGCCGCTCTTGGTCGCGCTGTTCGAGCCCTTGATCGGCAGCCAGCGCCTCACCGTCTTCCGCCTGTTCTGTTTCCTGATCGCTTTTCTTGGCCTTGCGCTGGCGATTGGTCCGGATTTCCAGGCCCTGGACCTGCGCGGCATCGCACTCGCCTTCATAGGGGCCTGCAGCCTGCCGCTCTATGTTCTCGGGTCGCGCGTGCTCCTCGCCGACACCAAATTGCCTGTGCTGATCGCCGGGACGAATATTGGGGCCGCCGTGATCGCGCTGGCCGCGGCGCCGTTCCTTGGCGGGATTTCGTTCGGTACGACGGACGGCGCGCTGTTCGCTTCCCTCACGGTCATTGTCATATACGCAGCCGCCATACTCAGTCAGGTCGCCGCGCTGCGGATTTTCCCTGCCTCGTCCCTGGCGATGCTATTCAATTTGGAGCCTGTAATCTCGATCGCGGCCGGCGCTGTTCTGCTGGGCGAAACGCTGACCGGGGCGCAATACTCAGGCGGCGCCGTGGTGTTCACGGCGCTCGCGCTGTATTCCTGGTCAAGTAGACGTCAGACGGTCAGAAGTTGTAACGGAAGTTGAAGAACCCGCCATAGGCAAGCTGGCCATCCCGGCCCACGAACCGCTGACCTTCCAAGCCAATCGAAACTTCGTCGGTCGGATAGTAATCCATCCCGAACGTGAGCAGAACCTGCGTCTGATCGTTGGTCTGAAGGTTCGTTCCGCTGATGCCGATACCGCCGATCGGAAGCCCGACCAACTGGTTCTGGTAATTGTGTTCCACCGCCATGCCCGCATAGGGGACAAAGGCGCCGTTTTCGAAAGAACGCGCTACCTGAAGGCCAATTGTCAGCAGCGACACATCCGATTTCTGATTGCCCGTCGTGCTGCCGATAACCTGATCAAAGATGGCGTTATATTTCGTGATCGACCGGAAGAAATTGGCATTTCCGGTAATGGCCCAGACGTCTTCGAAGGGTACGACGCCGGTGACACCGATGGATGCGAACCGCGTCACGCCATCAGACGTACTTCCCGCGGTAGCCGTACTGGTCGCAATATTGAGTGCCTCGAACGATACCTGTTCATCGCCTAGGCCCACCGTGGCATCGAAGAACACGAAGTCATTCAGGATATAGGCGCCATAAACCGTGAACAGCGAAGTCTGCGATTCGTTGTCACCACTGTTGTCGCCACCACCGAACTTACTGACCGATTTGGTCGAGGAATGCGTCCGCGCGAGGGCACCCCCCACCAAGAGGTTGTCCATGAAGAACTTGTCGTAGCCGATGATCCCGGTGCGGATGGCGGTATTGGCCGTGAAATCCACGACATCGTCCTCGACATACGTGGTCGAGATGTTCGCCCAGATCGCCGCGGAATCCCACAGATCGGGAAATTCTCCATCTGTACCGACTGATACAGCAACCTGCTTCTGGCTGCCGCCCGCGGTTCTCACCTCACCGCTGTCGGTTCGGAACACGCTTTGAAGCAGGACGCTTTTCACCGTCCCCTGCGTCCGGCTGGTAATCGTGCGGTTCGCCCCCACCAAGCCTTGTTTGGCGGCTTCATCACGTTGCGTGGATTGCGCGGGATCGTCCGAGAAATCGATCGACTGCGCATAGGCCGGAGCGGCGGCGCCAAGGCCGACCAAAACGGTCACGACGGATAAGGCACGAAGCATTGAGTTCATAGTATTCCCCCACGCCCCTTCTTCACTGGAAGAGTTTGGACGTAAATTGTCTGCCCCTAAACTATCGCACCGTCCATTGAAAATCCATTCAGTTGGGCATTTCAAAGTGCCGCGAAACTCAACGGCGACACCCAATAAGTTGTTGTTTTACCAACAAGAACCAAAGCACGGCGAAACCGGCATAAATTGCGAAAATTTTGTTGCACAATTATCACATTCAATTACCTCACCCTTCCCCTTTGGTCGGAAGCCCGCCCTACGCTAGAGTAACCGTCGAATACGCCCCAGGCGGAGCGTCTGCCGCAGGCGCAAATCCGTGAAACAGGCAACAGGGAGCAACCCCATGGCGAAAGATCCGGCCCCGTCCCTGAGACGGATTTGGTCCCTTCTGTTTTCGGTCGGTTTGGGGTTTGTGCTGATAGTTGCCACGAGCGTCCCCGCCGACGCGCAACTGCGGCAACTGCGCCGGGCCATTCAAAAGAATGTTCAGTTGGCGGTCGAACGGCAGCGCCTCCGCCTACGGGTCGAAAATTCCGCCGGCCCGATCGAGGCCCTGGCCATCGGGCCGGACGGTCAATTCATGGTCTCCGTCTCCGGCGACGGCCGCCCGCGGGTCTGGGACTTGCAGAACGGCCGGGAAATTCGGCGACAGGATCGGCTCTCCGCCTCCCCCGCGGCCGTGGCCTTCGCCTCCGACGGCCGGCGCTTCGCCATTGCGGAACAGAATGGCGGTCTTTCCCTGTGGTCCACGGATGACGCCGATGCCTTGGGCCGCGCGACGCTGTCGGGTCCCGCCCCCACGGCTTTGGCGCTCAGCCCCGATGGCGCCGCCGCGGTCGTCGGACATGCGGACGGTTCCGCCACGTTGTTGCGTCTTTCCGATTTTTCCGTCAGCCGCAATTTCGCCGGCAGCGGACCACCCGCAACGAATGTCGACGTGGGACCGACCGGGCAATTCGTTCTGATCGGCACCGCCGACGGCACTGTTCGCGTCATCGAGGCGTCTTCAGGCGCCGTCGTGCGCACCAGCAAGGTGACCGGCGCGGCGCTGACCGATGCGCGCTTCGGCATTGACGAAACGGAATTCTTCGTCGCGGACGCGGCCGGGGCGGTTTCGAAATGGCGCGTCGACTCGGACGAGGTCGTGAACCGTTTCACCGGCGCGTCCAGCGGTATCGCCGGCTTGGCCGTGGAACCGTCTGGCAAGGCGCTCGCCGCGGTGGAACAGACCGAAAAACTGCTGATCTGGGATACGGACGCGCCCGACAAGCCCATCGTCATCGAGGCGCATCCAGGTCCCATCGAAGGGGTCGCCTTCGATGCCGATCCCGGCCGCGTCATCACCTTCGGGGAGGACGGCGTCACCCGGATATGGAGTCGCACGGACGGAAGCCTGATCATTCAGCTGATTTCGACCGAGAACGGCTGGGCGGTCGTCGACCGGGACGGCCGTTTCGACGGGTCGAGCCGGGCGCTTTCCAATCTGGCCTGGGTCGGCGAGACCTTGGAACTGCCGATCGACAACTTCACGGACAATCTCTACGAGCCCGATTTGCTGGAGAAGAAACGCCTCGGAGTCGGGCAGATGCTGTCGCCGGGCGTTCCGAACTGGGACGAAGGGATACTCCCGCCCCCGACGGCAACCGTCGACATGCCCCCGCAGATGAAGCTCGACGCATTGACCGAAATCGACGTCAAGGTGACGGTCAAAGACGAAGGCGGCGGCATCAACGGCTTCTTCCTGTTCCACAACACGAAACTGGTCTCGCCGGACCGGATCGCCGAGCAGGATGAAATAGAGAGCAGCGACGGGCTGAAGACGATTGAAGCAACCTATAAGGTCCGCCCGATCGCCGGACAGAACCTGTTCCATTCAAACGCCGTCAGTTCGGAATCGATCCTGGGGGCAACCAACCTGGTCACGGTTAATGTCCAGGCGCCGCCGCGGGAACCCGTGTTGCATGTGCTGACGGTCGCGCTGAACACCTATCTGGATCCGCAATTGAACCTGAACTACGCGCTGCCCGACGCGCGCGGCATTCAGCAGATCATGGAGGCCGAATACGGCCAGATATTCGGTGAGGTCCGGATCCATGAAGTGTTCGACAACAAAGCCACCCGGCGGGGGATGCAACAGGCCTTGGCGGACCTGCGGGACACCGCGCCTGAAGACGTGGTCGTCATCTATTACGCCGGTCACGGCGAGGCGACGGAGGAGGATTTCTATTTCGTCACCTATGAATTCGAATTGCCGCTATCCGCCAGCCGGCTGCAGCGAAGCGCCTTGTCGGCCTCCAGCTTGAAGAAATACGTCGAAGGGATCGGCGCGCGCCGCGTGATCATGCTGATCGACGCCTGCAAGTCGGGTACGGCCGTCGCCGGGTTCCAGGACCAGATGGACCGCCGCGTCATCCGCAGACTGGGACAGTCCGTCGGCCTTCACATCGTGTCGGCCACCGCCAAAGAGCAATTCGCCGTGGAGCATGAAGCACTGGGCCATGGCGTCTTCACCTATGCCTTGATCCAGGCAATGGCGGGCGCCGCGGATAATGACCCCCATGACGGAAATCTGACGGTTAGGGAAGTCGTCCACTATTCCGAGGACGCCGTCCCGACACTGTCCCAGAAATACGCCAAATATCAGCACTGGCCGCTGATCTATTCCCGCGGGCTCGATTTCACCCTGGGCAAGGTGTCCGCCCAGTAACCAAATGTTCGATGGACCGCCAGGTCCGGCCGGAGGCCGCCAGAGAGGCGTCAGCGATATCGTTCGATGAGGTCCGGAACCACTTTTTCCAGGGACGTGCGTGTCGCGCCCGGCTTCAAGGCGCCGTCGTAAAGCAGTTTCAGGAACAGATCGTCCAAGGGCGTCCTTGCCGCGGCGCGGCCGGTCCGGCTGAAGAGGGAACCGTCGCCCGCATCGATATCAAACGGCAGGCCCATCGCCTGCCCGAACTCCTCGGCAACGCAATGCTCAAAGGCCATGTCGTCCAGGTCGCCGGGTAGGACGACGTCCGTTCTGATCAGGCAACCGGTCTCCGCATCCGCCGTCTGAACGAAGTAGCATCGTGCGCTCGCCACGCGCCGCCGCGCGGCCGGCGACGTTATCGCCAAGGACGCAATCAGGGTTTCCCGTTCGTCGGCCGTCAGTGGATAATGCAGTTGAATGCCCGGCGCCGGGCCCTCTCGGAAGTCAACAGCTGTTAACCCGGAAAGCGATTCCAACTCTCTCAACACGCTGCTGCGGCGTGCCGCCGGCAGCGTGACCGGCAGCGCCACACCGACCGGTCCGCACCACTTCGAAAGCACGCCATCCGAGTATCGCCCCTCCCGGCCCAAAGCCACGGATAGAAAGGCTTCCGAGACGTTCGCGGCGGATGATCGGACACTAATACCTCGGTGGGAACTGCAACCGAAAAGGCCGAGCAAAACCAATCCGAGCACCGCAATACCCGGCAAACTATTGATATGCCTTGGGAAGCACATATTGCATTGCAGCATTGAGGCAAGCAGGGGCAAAATTCTTTGCATTTCTGTGACAGATGCCCTATATGTTGCGTCCACGACGTTGGGTGCTGATCTCAGCATTGTTCAAAAATTCAACCCGCACTGCTGCGCAAAATGTCGGTTCCGTAAGGCACCGCGCGAAACCAGACTTTTTGTCTAATAACAAACGCGCCGGGCGGAAACAGTAGAAGGTGAGAGAGTAGATGAGTGATTCCGAAAAGAACAAGAAACCGCGTTCCGATCGTCAGTATGAGACGAAGCCCCGGAAATGCCTCATGTGCCGGAACGAGTTTAATAGTTCCTGGCCGGGCGAGCGGATCTGCTCGAATTGCAAGCAAACCAGCGCGTGGAACGATTCCTCGTTGGCTGCTTAACATTTAGTCGTTCTCAGGTTTCAAACGGGGCGTCTTTTTGACGCCCCGTTTTTTTATGCCCAGCAAGCCTTCAAACCCCCTCCAAACTCTAAAGGACCGCCGTCATGCCGCCGTCGACGGTCAGGATATGGCCATTCACGAAGGACGCCGCGGGCGACATCAGGTATACAGCCGCTCCACCAAGTTCGCGCGGGTCCGCCCAGCGCCCGATCGGCGTGCGGCGTTCGACCCAGGCCGTGAATTCCGTATCCGCCAGCAGGGGCTTGTTGATCTCCGTCATGAAATAGCCGGGCGCAATGCCATTGACGTTTACGCCGCGGGGACCGACATCGGCGGCCATGCCGCGTACGAGGCCGACCAGCCCTGTTTTTGCCGCGGCATAGGCGGGAACCGTCGGCCGTCCGTGGCTGGACAGAACCGAACAGATATTGATGATCCGTCCCCGGTCGATCGGCTTCGATTCATCCAGGATTTCCGCCTCGAGCATCAGTTTCGCAGCCCGTTTCGAAAGTTGGAACGCACTGGTCAGATGGACGGCGATGATTTCCTGGAAGGCATCGTCGGAGAAATCCTCCAAGGGACTGCGGTGCTGGTGGCCCGCATTGTTGATCAAACCATACAGCCCACCGTGGCGTTTCTTGATTTCCGCAAACGCATCTTCTGCGGCATCCATGTCCAAGACATCGAAGGGCGCGATATCGGCGCTGAGTCCCGCTTTGGCGAATGCGTCGCAAGCTTCCTTCAGGCTCTCCTCGCTACGGCCGTTGAGCACAACGGTCGCCCCACTTGCCGCCATGGCTTGCGCCATCGCCAGACCCAGTCCGCGGGACGCGCCGGTCACCAAGATCGTCTTGCCGTTCAGTGTGAAATCCGGACGCCAATCGGTCATTGTTCTTCCCTCCCGTGAATTTTACACGCAGTCGGTCGGCCGCGATCCGTCCGCCACTGCACTACCGGCCTACTCAATCAGCCGGACAGGCCACGATCAATGTCATTCCGCCGAAACGGGCGACGGCGTCAGTCGAAAAGGCTCCAAGGATCGATCCGGCCTGTCAGGACATACCAGAGAATGCCGACATATTCGTGGGCGACCGGCGACCACCGCGACAACCCTTTCGGCCCGGGCAGGAATTCCACCGCCCCGATCGGCCGGCGGAGGGAAGCATCCACCACATCTGCGATATTGAGGCCCACACTGCGCGACGCGGCCAGAGCCCGCCGCGTATGCTCCCGGCTGGTCACCAGAACAACCGAACGCCAGCCCCGTTCGGCGGCGATAGCGGCCACGAATTCGGCGTTCTCGGCCGTGTTCCGGGCTTTGGCTTCAATCACCGTATCCGCCGGCAGCCGCATGACATTGGAGAGGACGACCGCCTCCGCGGCCAAATCCGGCCGCACGATGCCGCCGCTTACCACCAAGGGCCGGTCCAGCCGCTCCGACAGGGTCAGACCGACCGACGCCCGCGCCAACGACCGCGCGCTGGGCCACATGCCGCCGGCCTTGTCGGCGAAAACACCCGCCCCGAAGACTGCAACAGCGTCCGCGTCCCGCCCTGCATTGGCGTCGTCGAATTCCACCGTCGACGCGTCCAGCGGGACCGCCGCGATCCTGGATGTGACGGGCATCGACATCAGGAGCAGCACCACCCCCAGCGCCCTGCGTTTCGGTCCGCCACCGACAATCAGCGATAGGATCGCCGCGATCAGGAGGAGGCCGGTCAGGCCGACCTCATCGACAAAAAAGTTCAAGATGTCCAGCATTCACGCCCCCCGGCCCTTGCGGGTCATCCGCGAATGTCAGTTACCCAATCTTTCAGGGCTGAGGCAATCTCCCCGGGGGAATCTTCCTGGATGAAATGGCTGCCTTTCACGGTCACCGTGGCCTGGTTCCGCCATTCCCGGCAGAAGTCCCGCTGGGCGCCGATCAGGATCGCACCCGGTTCGGCGTCGACGAAGAGTTTCGGCACATCGTTCCCGGCCATCCAGACCGCGTAATCGGCAACGATGGCCGTGACATCCCTGGGCTCTCCATCCAGAGGTATCTGGCGCGGCCAGGTCAATGTGGGGCGTCGTCCCTCGCCCGGCTCAGAGAACGGGCGGCGGTAGACAGCCATTTCCTGTTCCGTCAGGTCGCGCAGGACCGAACCCGGCAACACCCTTTCGATGAAGACGTTCTTTTCCAGCACCATCGTCTCGCCCTTTTCCGACCGGAATCCTTCGAACACGGGACGCGCATCCTGGTTGAACTCGTCCCAGGTTAAAGGACGGACGATCCCTTCCATATAGGCGATCCCCTGTACCCGGTCGCGATGTCGATTGGCCCAATCGAACCCAAGCGCCGACCCCCAGTCATGCACGACCAGGATCACCTTTCCTGACACACCAGCCGCCTCAAGGAAGCCGTCCAGGTACTCTCGGTGTTCGACGAAGCGGTACCGATCGGGGCCGGACTCCTCCAGCTTGTCGCTGTCGCCCATGCCAATCAGGTCGGGCGCGATGCAGCGCCCCAGACCGGCGAGGTCCGGCATGATGTTCCGCCAAAGATAGGACGATGTCGGATTGCCGTGAAGAAAGACGATCGGATCGCCCTCGCCCATCTCCACATAGGCCATCCGTTTGCCTTTCACCGAGACGAATTTCTTCGGGTGTTCCCGTGTCTCAATCATTACCGTCTCCCTGCTGCCGCACCCCGCGCAAGGGTAACCGGTTTCGGGTACAATCCAACCCCGGCACGCGTTGCAGCACCGGGCCTGGCATGCTTAGAGTCTCGCAGTCCCAAAGCCTACCCGCTTGCAGACCCGCCAACAGAAAGGAACCGTCATGGCCGCCCTTCGTTTCGATCTGGTCCTCAAGGGAGGTATCGTCCTCACCCCGTCCGGCCGCCAGGAGGTCGATATCGGCGTCAGCGACGGCAAGGTAACCGCGATCGGCAGTTTGTCGGCGGCGGACGCTGCGGAGACCCTGGATTGCAGCGGCCTGCATGTCCTGCCGGGGGTGATCGATAGCCAGGTCCATTTCCGCGAACCGGGCCCGACCCACAAGGAAGACCTGGCCTGCGGCTCTGCCGGGGCTGCGGCGGGTGGCGTGACCGCTTTTTTCGAGATGCCGAACACCTCGCCGCTGACCATCACGGCGGAAGCAATCGACGACAAGCTGAACCGCGCGGCGGGCCGGTCCTGGACAGACTATGCCTTCTATGTTGGCGGCGCGGCGGCGAATATCGCGACGCTGCCGGAATTGGAATTCAAGAAGGGCATCTGCGGCGTCAAGATCTTCATGGGCGCTTCGACAGGCGACCTGCTTTCGCCCGATGACGAAACGATCCGCGGCATATTGGGCGCCGGCAAGCGGGTCGTCGCCGTTCATGCGGAAGATAACGACCGGTTGCAGGAACGCGCCCATCTGGTCGCGGACGGCGCGCCCGTCACCATGCATCCGGTCTGGCGGGATGTTGAGGTCTGCTTGAAGGCGACGCAGCGCGTCCTGAAGCTGGCGGAGGAAACCCGCCGGCGCGTCCATGTTCTGCATATCACCACCGGCGAAGAAATGGCGCTGCTGGCCCGGCACAAGCATATCGCCAGTGTCGAGACGACGCCGCAGCACCTGACCCTTTGCGCGCCGGACGACTACGAGCGGATCGGGTCACGCGCCCAGATGAACCCGCCGATCCGGGATGCGGAACAGCGCGCGGCGCTGTGGCGTGCGGTCGCCGACGGGGTCGTCGACATCATCGGGTCGGACCACGCCCCGCACACATTGGAGGAAAAGGCGAAGCCCTATCCGCAAAGCCCGAGCGGGATGACCGGCGTCCAGACCCTGGTGCCTATCATGTTGAACCATGTGAACGAAGGACGCCTGACGCTGGAACGTTTCGTCGACATGACGAGCGCCGGGCCCGCCCGCGTGTTCAGGATCGCCGGCAAGGGCCGCGTCGCCCTTGGCTATGACGCCGACTTCACGGTGGTGGACATGAAGGCCGACCGGGAAATCACCGACGGCTGGATCAAGAGCAAATCGGCCTGGACGCCATACGACGGCAAACGCGTCACCGCCTGGCCCAAGGCGACGGTCATCCGCGGCAACACGGTTATGCGGGAAGATGAACTCATCGGCTCGCCCCTGGGCGAGCAGGTCCAATTCCAGGACACACTCTAAGAGTTTACACGGCGTCACAAATTGCACCGCCAATGCGCTGGCACTTGCCGCATCCCTGTGGAATGCTCACGGCAATGAAAACAATCCCATGTGATGGAGGGAACGAATGGCATTCTACGAGTTGCGCACCTACGAGATCCGCCCCGGTAAGATCGACGAATGGATCGAGCTGATGGAGAAGGAGATACTGCCGATGCAGGTCGCGCGCGGCATGGTCATCGCCGGCAGTTTTCGCGTCGAAGATAATGACGGGCTTTACATCTGGATCCGCCGGTTCGAGGACGAGGAGCACCGCAAGGCGCTTTATGCCGCGGTCTATGAAAGCGACGAATGGAAGAACAACCTGAGTGCGCGTGTCGGCCAATGCATCAACCGTGAAACCATCAAGGTCGAGCGGATCGTGCCAACGGCGATGTCCGTCATGAAATAAACACGCAAGGTTTCTTGAAACGATGCTTCGACGCCGCCCCCAGGGCGGCGTTGGCATATCCGCCCTTACACAGTCTGGCTGACGAACTTCATCGTACGAGGGTCTTTCAACTCAGTGACGACGCTGGCGGGTCGAACTCTGCGACACCAATGCCTATCCGCTGTTTTTTGTGACCGAAAGGCCAAACCGGCCGGCCCAGTGCGTGATGAAATCGACCATCTCCCGTCTGGCGTCCGGGTGTTCGAACGGTTTCTCGGCCTTCTCGACCCATGTGTTGAACCCGCGCAGCCTGTTCCGGACGGCCCGGACGCGGGGGTCGGCTTCAGCGGCAGCGGGACTAGGGCCCTCACCTTCCGAATTTTCGTTGGCGACGGGTTTTGCCGTTTCGCCCTTGGCGGCATCGGCCACAGCCAGGAACTCGGCCATGGCGTCCCGCAGGTCGTCGTAATAGGCCTTGCCGAATTTGATGCGGAAGTCCTGGGGTAGGATGTCCTTGGCAAGTTTGACCGCGGCGACGATGTCCTTGCGGGTGGACGACCGTGCAACCAAGCCTGCGTCGAGCAGGGCTTCGATCTTGTCGGTGTCCAACAGCGCCAGTTCCGACAGGGCGCGCCAGGAAGACGGCAGTTCGGAAAATCGGGTCCCAATGGGACTCAATTTTTCATGGATCAGGATGTGCCGGTTGGCGCTCCGCTTCTGGTAGCCGGTCAGGTCGAACACCTTGTCGCCCCAGCCGATTTGCTTATCGGCATGGACGGCCTCTCTATACTCACCCCATCGCTTGCCGGTCTCGACAATCGACGCGACGGTTCGGCCGTGTGCTGCGATGATATAGTCGGCCCATTGTTGCGGACCCCAGTTATGACGTTCGGTCATTCCTGATCTGTTTCCTTCCGTACCCGGGATCTACGGTACGGCAGATTCACCCTGCACGTGAACCTTATTCGGGGGAAACCGACCCCTCATCGCCCCGTGGCCAGCCTGCAAAATCTGCCTGAGGAATTCCTTGTTGCGGGGGTCAGGGAGGAGGCGTTGTCGTCGGATACAATCCCTAAAATGATATGAAGTTAGGCCGGTTCACGTTCCATCCCAATGGACCGCGCGCCCAAATGTTGCGTGATCAGCTTTCCAAAATCAGTTGAGGATAGTGTTGTTTCACCACCTTCCTGATCGTGTCGGCGATGAGGTGGAAGGCGGAAACACGGCCCGCCGATTTGCGCCAGGCGAGGCCTATGGAACGATAGGTCGGCTTGCCCACAATCTCCACTATGGAAACGTCGTCCCTGGAGGGCAGTTCGGACTGCACATAGAGGGCCGGCAGGAAGGTCGTTCCCATCCCCATGCCCACCATCTGCCGAAGTGCGTCGAGGCTAGTCCCTTCATAGTCGCGCAACAGCGTCGCGCCGAATTCCCGGCACAGGGACAGGACCTGATCGTGGAGATGAAAACTGGGGTTGAGCGACAGAACCTCCAACCCCTTGAGCATCTCCGGCTCGATCGCTTTTCGGGACGCAAGCGGATGATCCGACGCAACCGCCAAGTATAGCGGCTCCCGGAACAAGCGTGTGAACGCTAAATCCGTGTCGGCGACGGGCAATTGCACCAGGATCAAATCGTGCACGCCGTTGTAAAGCTCTACTTCAAGGTCTCTCGGCACGCTCTCGCGGATATAAAGCCGAAGCTCGGGACTTTCCCGATGCAGGCGGGAAACCAGACGCGGCAGAATATAAGGCCCCAGGGTCGTTTTGGTGCCCAGTCGAATGGTCCCGGCCGGGCCAAGACGCATGTCGGACGCATAGTCCTCCATGCCGCGCACTTCCCCCATAACGGTCTGCGCACGGCGAAGTACTTCCCTTCCCGCCGGGGTCAGGATGGTGCCGCTGCGCGCCCGTTCGACCAATTTGAGGCCGACCGCTTCCTCCAGCGCTTGGATTTGGGCGCTGAGAGACGGCTGACTCACGCCGACCCGCTCCGCCGCCTTCCTGAAATTCAATTCAGCCCCGAGCGATATCATCATCTCAAGCTGCTTCAACGTGATCTTGGAACGCACCGTCAAAATCCTTCCCAAAGCCCGTCCGAAACCCTAAAGCAGATAGATAGGAAATTCCTATCGGAAATTCATTTTTTTCGGTGTTTTAACTTTCAAAGAAGGTCCCAGGTATAGGAAGGCGAGGCTGAAACAGATGCGGTCCGTTCCACGGACAACAGAAAAGTGGGGCCATCGTCACGACAAACGCAAAGGAACAGGAACGACCCATGATGCTCGATAATGACCAAAGTTTCGACGACAACCCCGACCATCCCTTGCAAGGACCGCATCCCACGGACGTATCGGTGTAACCGGCAGAACCGCAAACGTCCCTCGCCCTGTGCTCATGACAAATGGAGAGATCCGCCCGGGATCTCTCCATTCCTATTTCTGCCGGCAAAGGTGTCTGTGCCCAGCCCGCACGCATGATTGCCATCGTATTGGCGGGCGGATTGGCCCGTATGGAAAAGGGTGAAGCCTGGTGCCGGCGCACCAGGAACTGAGCCGGTGTGCAAACCGTTCTAGGCAGGAGCCTTGCTCTCCCCAGCTTTTTTGACGAATAAAACCCCGGAATGCGGCCTACAGAATCTGACTGAGGAATTCCTTCGTGCGGGGATCCCTGGATTCGGTGAAGAAGGTTTTCGGCGGGCCATGTTCGACGATGACGCCACGGTCCGTGAAATAGATATGGTTCGCCACTTCGCGCGCAAAACCCATTTCATGGGTGACGAGGATGCAGGTCATCCCCTCCTCCGCCAACTCACGGATGGTGACAGGTTCAGTTCTCGCGCAGTCCAGCGTAATACATTGCTACGAAAACCGTACTCGGGACTATCAGCCCTAGGTTCGAAAGTATTTCTTGCCCAATGGGCCTATCCATGCCGGAACAAGAAGGCAAAAACGAGCCTAGGTGGCATCGGTTATACACCTAGTTTCTAGGGCAGTCGCCTAGTGGGTCCTTGCAACCAATCCACTCACCAGAAAAGGTGAACAGGTTGGAGGTATTCCGCCAAGTTCCCGTAAACCAGTTACACTGCTCATCGAACGTAAAGGAAACATCCCCTTTTTGACCATTTCCATTCTGCAAGTATCTTCCAATCAATACGTTGTCGGTGATCTGGCCCTGAAGCTGTCCTTGTTCGTAATCGTAGCTGCCCTTCACGGATCCATCCGGCGCTACATCGAGCAGCATCGCAATCTCAGTGTCCTCCCACCATGTAGTGAATTTGCCGGAGCAGTTTGAAACATTCCCACCCTCCCCGGACTTAGCTGGCTGGACACTCTCCAGTCGGTTCCTCGCCAACGCAGCAAAGGTGCCATTGGGAAATTGTTGAAGGTACGCCGTGAAATCTGCTTCGGTCTGGCTGTCCTTGATGGAATTCCAGAAAGCTAGGTCAAGCGCTGTTAGATCAGCTCCACTCGCACTTCTTGGACTACTTTCCGTGGCCGCGGTCGATGTAACATTGGCGGTCGACGAAGCCGTTTTCGCCTCAGGTGTGTCCTCAACAAAGTAGAAACTACCGGTCAGCGACGAGCTCTCCCAGGGAACTTGTTGAGAGCCGGTCCTATCCATCACACGGATTCGAACCTCCTTGAAGACTTCTTCTACCGGAGCGCCGGGCTTCTTGATTGCCCTCGCAAGAGCCTGGGTATAAGGGCTGTTCTTGCCACGACCATCAGCGGCAACTTTCCCCGGGGCCGTTGAATACGCGATCAAAGTTCCTGATGGCGCATCCATGCGCGCCAGCCCACCTCCCCCTGCCCGGGTCGCCGCCTCGTATGGGTTATTGCGACACGCATCCATGACGACGATGTTTAAACGATTACCAGCTGCATCAAGGCTGCTTAGAAGCGTCGAGGCCGGAAATCCTTCCAACTCTACATCCAACGCATCTTCGATATGGGCATCGACGGGGATCATATAGTTCTCCCCTCTCGATTGAATCCCGTGGCCAGCATAAAATACGAAACCCACAGCGTCCTGCCCCGCCAACTGCAGCAGGGACCCAAATTTGCGGACGGCGCGAGCAATGCCACGCCGGTCCGCGTCAATTTCCTTGACGACCTCGAAACCGAGATCGCCCAACGTTATCGCCATTAGTTCCGCATCACTCGCGGGGTTCCTGAGCGGCTGAGTCTTATAAGCGCCATTCCCGATCACCAATGCCACTCGCTTTTCGGCCCAAGCCGGCGCCGCGGCGGCGAGTACAATTGCGAACAGGGCACAAAGAATCGGGTACATACGCTCTCTTTCGATTGAGGGAGTGGGTTGTCGGAAATCTGCCATAAAGCCTGTCATGCTTCCACCTAACGCCGGTCGAAATTTCTATTGGAACCGAAACCTTCCATCTTTCCAAAGCCAAGCTAAATTCTATCGCACCTTACTAATTTTCCAATCAAAGGTATGTGCCGATGTATCGCTTTGATCGCCGGGCCTTTCTCACAGCGGTAACTGGTGCCGCATGGGTCTTGGTCAACACTTCCGTAAGAACTGCCGCCTCAACGTCCGCATTTGGGAACATGACCGTTTACAAGACCCCTTGGTGTGGCTGTTGCGGCGCCTGGGTTGACCATATCGAAGCCCATGGTTTTTCCGTGGACGTTGTCGAGATGGAAGACCTCGCCGGCATCAAAAACCGGTACGGAGTGACTGACCAACTTCAGTCATGCCATACCGGATTTATCGACGGTTTTGTGGTCGAGGGGCACGTGCCAGCGCGGGATGTGAAGAGGCTTTTGGCGGAGCGACCGACGGCACGCGGCATCACGGTCCCGGGAATGCCGATCGGATCCCCCGGCATGGAGCAAGGGGACCGCCAGGATCCATACGCGGTACTTCTTTTTGGTGACAACCTGTTGCAGATATTCTCAGAATATCCCTGATAGACCAGCCCTGTTCGTGTCGGCCAAATGCATCCGCTTGGCACATGCTGGATGGAAGGCGTGCCGGACCAGAATATCCAATTCGCTGCTACGGGGAGCCTCAGCGTTCCTTTCGCTTCCAACATGACGCCGACAAACTCTGTCACCGCGTACCTGTTAAAAGCTCACGATCTTGCCGCAACAGCAAAGCATCCCTCCACTACCGGTGCCCTACCTTACAAAATCTGGCTTAAGAACTCCTTTGTCCGCGGGTCTTTCGCCTCCGTGAAAAAGGTTTTCGGCGGGCCATGTTCGACGATGACGCCACGGTCCGTGAAATAGATATGGTTCGCCACTTCGCGCGCAAAACCCATTTCATGGGTGACGAGGATGCAGGTCATCCCCTCCTCCGCCAACTCGCGGATGGTGACCAGAACTTCCTTCACCGTTTCCGGGTCCAGCGCGGCGGTCACTTCATCGAACAGCATCACGTCGGGCCGCATGGCAAGTGACCGGGCGATGGCGACGCGCTGCTGCTGGCCGCCGGAAAGCTCGCCCGGATAGGCTTCTTCCTTGCCCCCCAACCGGACTTTTCGAATCAACTCGCGGGCGCGGGCCTCAACCTCGTCCTTGTCCTCCTTCAGGACGAGGACCGGGGCCATCATGATGTTTTCGATCGCGTTCTTGTGGGGAAACAGATTGTATTGCTGGAAGACCATTCCGACCTTCTTGCGCAGCGACAGCTTGTCGAGATGGGGGTCGTTGACCTCCTGTCCCTCGACCTTGATGGATCCGGCTTGAATATCGTTGAGGCCGTTGATGCAGCGGATGAAGGTGGACTTGCCCGAGCCGGACGGGCCGATGATGCAAACGCATTCGCCCTTCATGACATCCATATCGATGCCTTTCAGCACCTCCAACTGGCCGAAGGATTTGTGCACATCCTTCGCGCTGATCATCGGTTGGTCCGGGGTCCAGGGTCCGGTTGGAACGGCGGGATCAGCCATGACGGCACCTCATAATTTCACCGTGAACCTGCGTTCCAGACGGACCGTCAGGCGGGCGATCGGGTAGCAATAGAGGAAGAAGACGAGCAGCGCGAAGGAGTAGAAAGGCACCAGAAGTTCCGGATGGTTATCCGCCCCTTCCATCGCCTGCCGCGTCAATGTGAGAAGCTCCTCCACCCCCAGCAGGGAGCAGAGCGGCGTCGCCATGGTGAGGATCGCGTACCAGTTCATCCAGGGCGGGATCATCCGCTTGAAACACTGCGGCAGGATGATCCGCCACAGGGTCTGCGTCCGGCTGAAAGCGAGAGATTCGGATGCTTCCCACTGGGCCGTGGGGACGGAAACGATCGCGCCGCGTACGATTTCGGAAATATTCGCCATCACCGGCAGGGACAGGCCGACCACCGCCTTCATCCAATCCGGTATCGGGATGATCACCGTTCCGATCTGAATCTCAAACGGGAACGCCAGCAGCACGATGAAGAGCAGCACCAGCCAGGGCGAGTTTCGGAAAACCTGCGTAACGGCCCAGGAAACAAAGCGGATCGGGGCGCGGACGGAAATCTGGCCGAGGCCGAGGACAACCCCGAGCGCGGTCCCGATCATCATCGCGAAGAAGGAAATCAGAACGTTGAACAGAAACCCGCTTTTCAACAGGAAGGGTATCCAACGCAGCAGCGTATCGAACGCGTCCCCATAGGTGAATTTCTGGGCCAATGCACCCATCGGCCAAAGGCAGATCAATGCCGCCAGCGCGAGCGGCGTCCATAGCGGCAGCTTGGCCAGCCAGCGGCTGACCATCAGCCCGTCGGGCCCGGTATTCCGCTGCGGATCATAGGCGTGCAGCACCGGAAGGTCGGTCGCAGCGGCGGCGTTCACGCCAGGAATTGCAGCGGTCTTGAAAACCATAGGTCTTGGGACGCGCGGCATCATCCGCCATATCCGGGGATACGCATCACCCGCTCCCACTTGTTCATCGACAGGACCAGGATCCCGACCAGGCCGATGTAAACGAAGAACACCACGGTCAGCGCCGGATAGAGCGCGGAGGGATAGTCGTTCCAAATACCGAGCATCTCATAAAGCAATTCCGGCACGGCGATGGCCAGCGCTTGGGTCGTCGTCTTCACAAGGTTGACGAGGTTGTTGTTCAGCGCCGGCAGGCTGACCCGGAAGGCAAGCGGCAGGACGATCCGCGTATAGATTTGCAACCGGTTGAAGCCCAGGGCCTCGGCCGCTTCCTGGGTCGATTCCGGCACCGCCTCTATCCCTGAACGGAAGATTTCCACATTGAAGGCGCCGGCGAAAAAGCTGAGCGAAATGATCGCCCAGCCGACATTGGAGATGACCGGCACTTCCAGCCAGCCATCCGGCGAATAGGTTGGCGTGAATTGGCCCAGCGCGAAGTAGAAGAACAGCAATTGCACGAAGGGCGGCGTGTTGCGGAAGAATTGGATATATCCCTGCACGCAAAGCCGCAGAACCTTCACCGGCGAATTCTGGAGCCACGCCCCGACGACGCCGATGATGACGCTGAAGAACACGCAGAGGACAGACAGCTCGACCGTCACCCAGAAGCCGCTGACCACCCTCTCCCACTGCGTTTGGTCGTGGAAGAAGATGAAGTTCCAGCGCGGCGCGCCTTCATACAGGTCGAGGAAATATTGGCGGATGAATTCAATCATCGATGGGCGCGTTCCGAAAAGACCATCGGGGCGTCCCGACCACTATGGACCGGGGCGCCCCGACGACCATTCACGAACCGTTACTCTTTCAGCCAATCGGCGAAGTTTTCAAGCTTGTCGGCCAGGAACTTGGTCGGCTTGATACCCCACTTTTTCTCAAGTTCCACGAGCGAGCCATCCGCCAGCATGTTGTAGCTGAGGCCCGACATGAAATGTCCGAAGATGCAGTTCTTTTCTTCCAGCGGAACAGCGAGGCCCCAAGGGTTGTCGTCTTCGGAGGCCAGCGGCATTTCGAATTCATCCCAGCTGCCGGACGCCAGATCGGAACCGATGGAGCTGTCGTCATAGACCCAGGCGATACACTTTTTATCGCGCAGGGCCTGCTTGGCTTCCGCGTTGCCGGTGAAGGCGACGATTTCGGCGCCGTACCGTTCGGCAACGATCTTGTTGTAGAAAGCGCCCTGCTTGCCGCAGACCGGCTTGCCGCGCAGATCTTCCCATTCGGTAAGACCCAGCGCCTTCGGCGCCATGACGTTGGTGCCGGACGTGTAGTAATTCGGCTGAACGATACCGACGATTTTGCGGCGATCGTCACGGTCCGACATGGTGGCGATCATCATGTCGATCTTGCCCTGCTCCAGGAACTGCATGCGGTTCGAGGACTGCACCGGCACCAGTTCCAACTCGACGCCCATCGCATCGGCAGCGGCCTTGGCCATATCGATTTCCATGCCGACGAGATTGCCGCTCTCGTCCCGGAAACCCCACGGCTTGTAGTCCGCCTTCACGCCGACGACCATCTTGCCGCGGGTCATGACCTTGTTCCACGTATCGTTCGTGCATTGCGCGGCCGTCGCCGCTGTCGTCGTTGCGAGCAACGCGGCAACGGAAATCGCCGAAATAATCTTGTTCATCTCTGGTCTCCCAAATTTCATAACCGGCGGGTCCTGTGTCGGCTCTCTTTGATGGCGGTTGAAGCCCAAGAACCGTCTTTCCCGACCCACTCCCGACCCTGTTCGGTCGTTGCATCCGGCCTTGTGACCGGACATCCAGACCAAAGCTTATGGAACGTTTGTTTCCCATGTCAACTTGATTGTGCGGCGCAGCACCGCTTTCCCACTATCTGCGCTTGATCTATTAGGGTAACAGGGGCACATTGTTTGTAACGTTTGTTACAATTCGAGTGACGCCATGTCGGAAATGCCTGTCGTAATCAATGCGATATCCGCTGCCTACAAAGATCTGAGCCCGCAGATGCAGCGCGCCGCCATGGTGATCCTGGACGATCCGCGCGCCGTCGCAGTTCATTCCATGCGGGCGATGGCCGTCCGAGCCGGTGTCTCCCCACCCACCATGCTGCGCCTGGCCACAAGGGTGGGCTTCCCAAACTACGAAGCGTTTCGCGACATCTTCCGGCACAGCGTCTCGACCGGCAATTACGGCGACCGCGCCGACAGCCTGCGCCGCAGCACTGGCCAGGACGGCATACCGGGCCTGATTGGGCGCACTGCCGACGCCGCCATCCACGGGATCGAGGGCTTTTCCGAATCCGCGTTCAGGCACGAGATCGAACGCGTCGCCAAAATGGCGGTGTCGGCGGAGACGACCTATGTGGTCGCCAGCGGCGCGTCCTTCGGTCAGGCAGTTAGTTTCCACTATGTCTGCCGCATGGCGATGCCCGGAATGGAATTGGCCAACAATATGGGAATCCGCGCGATCGACGGCCTGGCGACGGCAGGGCCGCAGGACCTTGTCCTCGCAATCTCAACCTCACCCTATGCGGCACAGACCGTGGAGGCTGCCGAATTCGCCCATCGGCGCGGCGTGCCCGTCGCCTCGGTGACGGACCGGCGATCCTCTCCCATCGCGCTGATCGCCGAAGCGGCCGTCTGCATCGACACCAGCAGCCCGCATTACTTCCCCTCGATGATCACGCTGAACGCCACGTTGGAAATCCTCAGCGCAGCCATCGCCGTGAATTTGGGGCCGGACGCCGTCCGCGCGATTTCCGCTTACGAAGTCTCGCTGCGTGAAAGCGGCTACTATTGGCAGGATCCCGATGAACGATAAGTCAGCTTTCCCGTCCCAAACTTCCGTTGTCGTCATCGGCGGCGGTGTGATGGGTTGCTCCACGCTCTATCACCTTGCCAAAGCGGGCGTCACGGACGCTGTCCTGATCGAGCGCAATCAACTGACATCGGGTACCACATGGCATTCCGCCGCCCAGGTCCGCGCGCTGCGGTCCAGCCGCAACATGACGGATCTGATCCGCTATTCCATCGGCCTCTACTCTGCGCTGGAAGAAGAGACCGGGCAGGCAACCGGTTGGATTAACAAGGGCTCCCTCTCAATCGCCACGACGCAAGACCGGATGATCCATATCCAACGGCAAGCGGCATTGGCGCGGCTTTACGGCGTTCCCTCGGAAACCATCTCAGGCAACCGGGCCAAAGACATCTGGCCCTTGATGAACGCCGACGATGTGCTCGGCGCGGTCTGGTCGCCGGATGACGGCCGGGTCAGCCCGTCCGACCTGTGCGCCGCCCTGATCAAGGGCGCGAAAGCGCGCGGGGCACGGGTGTTCGAGGAAACCGCCGTCACCGGCATCACGCTTGATGGCAACCGCGTCACGGGCTTGGAAACCACCCGCGGGGCGATCCACACCGACGCCGTCGCGCTCTGCACCGGGCTGTGGAGCCGGAAAGCGGCGGCCATGGCGGGTGCCGATGTGCCGGTTTATCCCTGCGAGCATTTCTACCTGCTGACCAAGCCGGTGCCGGGGATTACGGGCAATATGCCGACCCTGTCCGATCATGACGCGCATCTGTATATCCGCGACGATTCAGGTGGATTGCTGGTCGGCTGTTTCGAACCCCTGGGCAAGCCGATCGCGCCGGAAGTTCTGGGGGAGAAATTCGCCTTCCAGCTTCTGCCGGAAGATTGGGATCACTTTGAGCCGATGATAATGAACGCTCTGCACCGCTTGCCCGCGCTGGAAACCGCAGAGGTGAAAACCTTGCTGAACGGGCCGGAGAGTTTCACGCCCGACGGCACCTTCCTGCTCGGCCCCGCGGCAGAAACGGACGGCCTATATCTGGGCTGTGGAATGAACTCAGTTGGCGTCGCGACCGGCGGAGGGGCCGGCATGGCGCTCGCCCATTGCATTGTGCAAGGCCGCATGCCGATGGACATGCACGAAGTCGATCCGGCCCGCTTCCCAGGATGCTGGAACGACGCCCGGGCTTTGGCCGAACGCGCGCCGGAAGTGCTCGGCAAACACTATGAGATCACCTATCCGCAGAGGCAGTGGTCTAGCGCGCGGAACCTAAGGCGCACCCCGCTCGACCAGGCATGGCGGGCATGCGACGCCTATTTCGGACAGGTCTATGGCTGGGAAAGGCCGCTCTATTTCGGAACAAGCCAACCCCCAACCCCGACGTTCGGAAGGCCGGACTGGTTCGACACGGTCGCGGGAGAGGTCCAGGCAGCCCATGAACGTGCCGCGGTCTTCGACCAATCGACACTCGGCAAGATCGACATAGTTGGGCCCGGCGCGGAAGTATTCCTGAACCGACTATGCACCAACGATGCAGGACGTCCCCCGGGATCGGTAACCTATACCCTGCTGCTGAACGAGGGCGGCGGGATCGAAGAAGACGCCACCCTGCTACGCCTGGCGAATGAATCTTATCGGTTATCTGTCGGAACCGGCGCGGTGAAACGGGTGATGGCCCATCTGCGCCGGGGCTTGGCGATTGGGGAACGCGTGACGCTTACAGATAGGACCGCGGATTTCGCGACCCTTGCGCTCGCCGGGCCAAAAGCCAAAACCATCGCGCAAACGTTGGGGGCAGCTGCGCTAGCCACCCTTCCCTACTTCCGGCACCGAGCATTGGAAATCGGCGGCATTACGGTCCTGGCGGCGCGACTGTCCTATGTCGGCGAAGCGGGCTGGGACCTGACCTGCTCTCCACAAGACGCCCCCCTCTTGTTGTCTCAGCTTCGCAATGCCGGCGCCACGCCCGCTGGTTTCCTCGCGCAGTCATCCATGCGGATCGAAAAACGGTTCCTCGCCTATGGCCATGATATCGATACGGACACGGATCCACTGACCGCCGGCCTCGGTTTCGCGATCGCCTGGGATACGGGTTTTGTGGGACGCGAGTCTTTGCAACATCGGCGCGAAGAAC
>CAYGKA010000008.1:98332-117957 GCA_964350445.1 uncultured Flavobacteriaceae bacterium | reverse complement strand
GCTGTGGTCGCCTTCGGAACGGCTGCTTGACTCCAGGACACGCGGTCCAAGAAGGGTTTAAGAATTCCGCAGCCTTGAATGCAGCGCGGTGTGGCGCCGGTTGGCGGCCCAGAGGCGGCGTTCCTAAAGGCCGCGTTCAGTGATCCAGGCGGCCGAACAGGTCGTCGAAGGGGATCATCACCGCGTGTTGATAGGCCGGCCGGTTCCGAAGGCGTTGATAAAAGTCCTCAAGCTTCGGCAGGGCAGGCCTTTCCAGCCCCATTTCGAAATAGCGATAAAGATGCGTGCCGATGACGATGTCGGCGAGGGTCGGATGATTGCCCAGCAGGAAATGCCGTCCGTCGTCGAACATCGCGTCCAAAAGTGAGAAATGTTGGGTGCAACGCGCCAGTGCGGCGTCAACGCGCGCCATGTCGCGTTTTGGAGCCGGTGTCCGGAAATGTCCCCAGAAGACGCCGTTCAGGAAATCGGGCTGCAATGCGGTGTGGGCCCAATCCATCCAGGCATCGATCCGGGCCCGGTCCGCCGGCGCGGCCGGCCAGAAGAGTGGGCGTTCATAAGACGCTGCTAGATAACGCAGAATGGCGTGGGATTCCCAAACCGCGATGTCGCCATCCTTGATGACGGGGATCTTGCCATGCGGGTTCATGGCCAGGAATTCCGGCTCGTCCAACCCGCCATGGGTACCGCCCGCTTCGACGTGTAAGTGCGGCAGCTCCATCTCGCCGATCAGCCACATCACCTTCTGAACATTGAAGGAATTCGCCCTGCCCCAAATCGTCAACATCGCAACGTCATCTCTTCTGGTAAAAAAATAACAGCCAAAAAATACCCATAGTTACCCAAAATGGCATATTCGACTATGGTCTGCCGAACACATCACCGAAACACTTCATCAGCGCGACGTCCAAGTCTTCCATCGTGATTGGAAGACCCAGATCCACCAGCGACGTGACACCGAACTGCGGGTCGCCGATGCCGCAGGGGACGATGCCGCCGAAATGTGAGAGGTCCGGTTCCACATTGATGGAAATGCCGTGAAACGTGACCCATCTGCGCACGCGGACGCCGATGGCGGCGATTTTGTCTTCCCTGCCGGCCCCGCGGTCGACCCATATGCCGACGCGGCCTTCGCGCCGCTCGCCCTTCACATTGAAACTGGCCAGTGCCCGGATCACCCATTCCTCCAGGTTACAGACGAATTTGCGGACATCCGGTCCCCGCGCCTTCAAATCCAGCATGACATAGCCGATCCGCTGTCCCGGACCGTGATAGGTGTATTGGCCGCCGCGGCCGGTCTGGTAGACCGGGAACTGGGACGGGCCGAGCAGGTCGCCCTCCTTGGCGCTGGTGCCCGCGGTGTAGAGGGGCGGATGCTCCAGCAGCCAGATCAGTTCGGGGGCGCCCTCGTCGCGGATCGCCGCCGCGCGCGCCTCCATCTCCGCCACCGCTTGGGGATACGGCACGGGATCGGCGGATTGCCGCCATTCGGGCGCGGAAAACACGCTTTCGGCGGTCGGATCTGGGTTTTTCGCGGCGGAAGACGTCATCATGCGGCCCGTCAGGTTCATGCCCTTTGTTAAACCGCCAAAACCCTGGCGGCGCAACCGGGAGAACGGTACTGCACAAATCCTTGATCCAAGACGCAAAGAATCCGTCTCGCACGCGAAAGCTATGCTTGATTGGCGGGGGGGCTTTTGCTACATGCCGGGTCTCATACAAGAAGCCCCGTGCGGTCGTGGCGGAATTGGTAGACGCGCAGCGTTGAGGTCGCTGTTCCTTAACCGGAGTGGAAGTTCGAGTCTTCTCGACCGCACCATTTCTTTTCATATCCCAAAAAATATTGAAAACCATTGCTCGGTGAATGTCGGGCGTTGGTTGTAGCCTCGCGCGTGCGTCCGGATTTGAGACGCCTGAAAGCGCGCATTGCCGCTTGTCCGTCCCGCTTGTTGTCGCGACATCCTGCGCGTTCAAGACCTTGTTTGGTCTGGCCCTTGGCAATTTCAGGCTGTAAACGGTCGTGTGGTATTCGTGCGGCAAACGGTTCTTCGGTGGCAGTGGTTATGGTCAGACTTTTCAGCGCGTCGGCGGTCCTCTTCCTGCTGGCGGTTTTCCCGGCATATTCGCAGCCCGGCAAAACCTTCAAGGACTGTGACGTCTGCCCCGAAATGACCGTGATTCCGACCGGTAGTGCGCGCATCGGCGCGACGCCGGGTGACCAAGACGTTCAGGAGGATGAAGGGCCGGCTTTTGTCCGGAAGGTTTCCAGCCCGCTTGCCTTTGGTACGTATGAAGTTACGAACGCCGAATACGCGTCGTTCGTACTGGAAACAAACCACCAGACGAAACGTCTTTGTCGCACGATGGAGAACGGTCGATGGGCATTCCGCCAAGGGCGATGGTGGGGGTCCCCAGGGTACTCGACGGATCCTCGGCATCCCGTGGTTTGCCTCGACTGGGCGGATGTCGTCGCCTACTTGACTTGGCTGCGGGAGAAAACCAATCAGCCGTATCGACTGCCGACCGAAGTGGAATGGGAGTATGCTGCAAGAGCGGGCAGCAAAACCCGGTTCTGGTTCGGTGATGACGTCGATTATTCCCTTTTGTGCAAGTTCGGCAACACGCACGCGAGCCAGCCGCGCTCCAGCCAAAATGGGTCGGCAGCGGCGTGTTTCGACGGGTTTGATGAAACAGCCCCGGTCGGCCAATTTCCGCCGAATCCCTTTGGACTGCACGACATGGATGGCAATGTCACCGAATGGACGACAGACTGTTACATCAAAGACGATCCCTACAATCCGAAAACGATAGTTGAGCGGGATGAAGCGGCGCCGTGCACGCGTAGGACCCTGCGTGGTGCTTCATGGTATTACACCGGGCCTTATGCGCGCACTGCGAACCGAGGCACGCACCGCTTCTTTACGCAGAACGCGGATGTCGGCTTCCGTGTGGTTCGTCCATACGAAGTCTTCGTGTCGGTGCTGGATTGATGCGGCGGCAGGGCGTTTCTCGAACGCATTGCGGCGCTATGCCGGCTGTGCTCAGGCTCCTTTGTCTGACAATCTTCGTTATCTTTCTGCCTTGGGCGCAGGCTGCCGCGGAACCGGGCACCATCTTCAAGGATTGCGATGTGTGCCCCAAAATGATCGTGCTGCCGATCGGCAGCGTGCGCATAGGTGCCACGGAAGGCGATCCGGACGCCTATATTGACGAGGGCCCCGCCTATATCCGGAAAGTATCGACACCGCTTGCTGTTGGTATGTTCGAGGTGACCAATGCGGAATATGCCGCCTTTGTGTTTGCAGCCAATCACCAGACTCCAAGAAAGTGCCGCACAGAGGAACACGGGACCCGCACGTATCGGGTAGGGCGCTGGTGGGGTTCGCCAGGTTACCCGACGGAAGCCCGCCAGCCAGTGGTTTGCCTGACTTGGTCGGATGTCGTCGCGTATTTGACGTGGCTTCGGGAAAAAACCAATCAGCCATACCGTCTGCCTACTGAAATCGAATGGGAGTTCGCCGCCCGATCCGGCACCGACACGCGTTTCTGGTATGGCGATGACCCCGACTATTCCTTGCTTTGCAAGTACGGTAATGTCGGTCCGCCAGGATTTCGGCCCGGCAAGAACGATCCGCCGACAGTGTGTTTCGATGGGTATGAGTATCCTGCACCTGTCGGCAGTTTTCCGCCTAACCTTTTCGGACTCTACGACATGATCGGCAATGTCTCAGAATGGACGACCGATTGCTATGTAAAGAATGATCCTTACAACCCGGCCACAGTTATAGAGAGTGACGAAAAGGCTCTGTGTACCCGTCGTTCACACCGTGGAGGGGCATGGAACTATCCTGCTCAACTGTTGAGGACATCGGAAAGGGGTACTCATCGGTTCTGGACACAAAGTGCCAGCGTTGGTTTCCGTGTGGTGCGCCCGTACGAAATTTTCGTTTCCGCAGCAGATTAGGCGATTTTTCCATCGCCGTACCTCGATACTCGCATAGCTTGAATGCCTCCGTTCGGCGTGCAAAATCTTTTTCATGAACACGACTGAAACCATGCAGGCGCTATGGCAGGCAGCGGGGCTGCCTTCCGGAGCGTTGGACCGGGTGCGACTGACCGGTGAGGAACCGGTCTTGCCGTCGTCCTTTCGCGTCGGTACGGCGGCGCAGAGTGCGATTGCGCTGACCGGCCTGGCGGTGAGCGAGATCGACCGGTTGCGGAGCGGCCGGGAACAGGCCGTCTCGGTCGATATGCTGCACGCTGCCTTGGAGTTTCGAAGCGAGCGTCTGCTGCGAATTGACGGCGGTGACGCGCCGGAACTTTGGGACCCGATCGCGGGCGTCTATCAATGCGGCGACGGGCGCTGGGTGCGGATCCATACGAATTTTGCGCATCACCGGGACGGCGTTCTGAAAATTCTGGGTTGCGCGAACGACCGCGACGCGGTGGCCGCCGCCCTGAAGCTGTGGAAGGCGGAAGACTTCGAGACCGAGGCGACGGCCGACAGCATGGTGGTCGCCATGATGCGCACTCCTGCGGAATGGGCCGCCCATCCGCATGCGGCCGTCCTGGCGCGCCAGCCGGTGATCTCAATCGAGAAGATCGGCGAGGCCGACCCGATACCCCTGCCGTCGGCCGCCGCCGGCGACAGGCCGCTATCGGGCCTGAAAGTCTTGGACCTGACGCGGATCATCGCCGGCCCTACAGGCGGACGGGCGCTTGCCGCTCATGGCGCGACGGTGATGCGGATCGGCTCCCCCAATCTGCCGGTCGTGCCGATCCTGGTGATGGAAACCGGACGTGGCAAATTGTCGGCGCATCTGGATCTGGACACGACCGCCGGCAAGGCGGGCCTGGAACGTCTGCTGGACGGGGCGGATGTCTTCATTGAGGGATACCGGCCGGGTGGTCTTTCTGCGCGCGGATTCGGGCCGGAACAGACCGCACGCCAACGTCCCGGCATTGTCCACGTCTCCCTCTCCGCCTATGGCGATGAAGGGCCCTGGGGCGGCAAACGCGGTTTCGATTCCTTGGTGCAAACGGCCACGGGGATCAATGCGGCGGAAGCGGAGGCGGCCGGATCGGACCAGCCGAAGGCTTTGCCCTGCCAGGCTTTGGATCATGCCTCAGGATACTTCATTGCCTTCGGCGCGATGGCGGCACTGATGCGCCGCGCCCGGGAAGGCGGCAGTTGGCATGTGAAAGTGTCGCTGGCGCGCACCGGCCAATGGCTGCGGGACCTCGGCCGTCTACAGGACGGGCTCGCCTGCCCGGAACCCGCATCGGAGCATATCCACCCCTTCTTGACGGTGTCGGACTCAGGTTTCGGGAAGCTCACTCACGTGACCCATGCAGCGCACCTGTCGGTGACGCCGCCCCGCTGGGACCTGCCGGCCGTTCCGGCCGGGACACATATGCCTGTTTGGCCTGATTGATCCTTCCCGCAATCAGCCTTCCCGCATGGCGCGGGAGAAGCTGCGGGTCAGCGGCTCGATCAGATAGGAAATTACACTGCGCTCGCCGGTCAGGATCAGCGCTTCCGCCGGCATGCCGGGCTGCAACTGCTTGTCGGCCGGGAGGGCCGCCAGGGAACCGAAGGAGACGCGGGCCGAATAGTAGGATTCGCCTGTGCGTTCATCCTGCTTGCTGTCAGCGGAAACCGTCTCGACCGTGCCGTAGATCACCGGCACTTCATCCTGCCGGAAGCCGGAGAGCCGGATTTCCGCTTTCAGGCCCGGCTTCACGTTTTCGACGTCGTTGACCGGAACGCGGGCGTCGACGACCAGTTTCTCGCCGGCCGGAACGATGTCCATCAGCGTGTCGCCGGCGGAGATGACGCCGCCATCGGTGAAGACGGCCAGGTCGACCACGATGCCGCCGACAGGTGCGCGGACCACGCTGCGCGCCAATTTGTCCTCGGCCTCGCGCAGGCTTTCCCGCAATTTGGCGGTCTGTGTATCCGTTTCCTGAATGCGGCTGACGACTTCATTCAACATCCGCGTGCGGGTGTCGACCAGATTGTATTCCGCTTCGCTGATCGCTTTCTTCAGGCTGGCGACCTTGGAAAGGTTCTGGGCGCGGCGCCCATCGATATTGGCGGCTTCCCGTTGCAGGGAAAGCAACCGCGGCTTCCGTGCATAACCCTTTTCCAAAAGAATCTGGACGTCCTTGGCCTCTTCGCGGATCAGCTTCAACTGGTCGTCCTGTGCCTTGATTTCGCCATAGAGGCCGCCGATCTCCGCTTCCAGCTGGTTGGTCTTTTCCGCGGTGATCTGTTCCTGCGTCGTCAGAAGACGCGTTCGCGTTTCGAAAATCCGTCTTTGGCTTTCCATCAGCAGGATCATTTCGGCGTCGTTCGCGACGAAGCCGGCCAGCTCCGCGGGGACGGCGATGGCATCGCCGCCATCACGCTCCGCCAGAAGGCGGGCGGATTCCGCGACAAGCGCGGCCAATTGGCCGCGGACCGCGTCGCGCTCTGCGCGGGTGCGGGTGTCGTCCAAGGCGATAAGCGTATCGCCCGCCTTGACGATGCTGCCGTCGCGGACGGCGATCTGTTTGATAATGCCGCCTTCCAGATGCTGAACGCTCTTGCGGTTGCCGTCGACGGTGATGGATCCCGTCGCGATCGTGGCGCTTTGCAGCGGGGCGAGGACCGACCAGGCGGCCAACCCGCCGAAAAACGCGCCCACGACCAAAAGGCTGAGAAAGATATAGGGACCTAGCCGCATCGAATTGAGGGGGGCGGCGGCGCCGGTGGTTCGGCGCGCCGCATTGCTCGGTGCTTCGGTCTGGCTGGTCAAGACGCTCTGTCTGCTCATATCGGTTACTCCGCGGCGGCCAGCTGGGCGCGGCGCTTGGCGATTAGGTTGGCACGGCGGACCGGGCGCGGCCCCGCAGCGGTGGACGGAGCGCCGTTAGTTGCGGCTACCCCTGCAGCATTGGCCGAATTGGCGGCGATCTGCGGGCGAATCGTGCGGGTGACGGTCGGTTTGCGGCTGTCCTGCGCGGTGGCGGGATTGGCCGCCGGCGCGCGCAGGGCGGCCAGCACTTCGCCGCGCGGGCCGAATTTCTGCACGGCGCCGTCTTTCAGAACCAGTATCTTGTCCATTTCGGACAGGATGTTCATCCGATGTGCGATCAGAACGACGGTTGAGCCTGCTTCCTTAAGCTTCGCGATCGCATTGCTGAGCGCTTGGTCGCCGCGCTGGTCGAGGTTCGAATTCGGTTCGTCCAGGACAAGGAAGCGCGGGTTTCGGAAGACGGCGCGGGCAAGTGCGATGCGCTGACGTTGCCCGCCCGACAAGGCCAGACCGCCCGGGCCCACCATCGTGTCGTAGCCGTTCGGCAGGCGCAGGATCATCTCATGGACATCGGCCAGCTGAGCGGCTTCGATGATTTCCACATCCGTCGCCTCCTGCATGCGGGCGATGTTTTCCTTCACCGTGCCGGGGAAAAGCTCGATATCCTGCGGCAAATAACCGAAATGGCGGCCTCTGTCGTTCGGGTCCCAATCGGCGACATCCGCGGCATCGAGGCGGACGCTGCCCTTGTTGGGTTGGGCGCTGCCGACCAGCAAACGGGCGAGGGTCGACTTGCCGGACCCGGTCGGGCCGATCAGCGCGACTGCTTCGCCGGGCTCCAGCGCGAAACTCACATCGTTCAGGATCGGCGCATGCGCGCTTTCCGGCTGGAAGGTGACACCTTCAACGTCGAGGCGGCCTTCCGGGCGCGGCAGGGTCATCCCCGGCATTGCGGGCGCGGCGTTGGCCAGAGCCTCTTTCAGGCGGGCATAAGCGCCGCGCACCCCGACCAGTGATTTCCATCCCTGCACCGATTGTTCGATCGGGGCCAATGCACGGGACATCAGGACGGAGGAGGCGATCATGACGCCGGGGGAGATTTCCTGACCCAGGACCAGGACAGCGCCGACGGCGAGCATGGCGATCTGCAGTCCCATACGGATACCTTTGGCGGCGGCGGAAAAGATGCCGCCGCGGTCTGAACTTTGCTCGTTCAACTGAGTCGCGTCGCTGAAGGCGCCGCAGAGACGGTTCGAGACGACGGCGCCCATTCCCATGGCCGCGACCACATCGGCGTTGCGAACGGCGGCATCGGCCAATCCCATGGTTTGGATTTGCTGCGCGTTTGCTTCCTGTGTCAGTCGGCGGGTGCCTGCCTCATTCAGGATGCCGATCAGCAGCAGGATGCCGCCGCCGATCATCGCGGTAATTCCGAGCATCGGGTGGATGAAGAAAACGAGAACCATGAAGACCGGCGTGAAAGGTATGTCGAAAAGCGGCGTGACGCCGCTGCCGCTCAGATACCCACGGACCGATGCCAGGTCGCGCAGCGGCTGGATGCTGGCGCCCTTGCCCTGAAGCGCGGCGGTTACACCGCTGGCGAGGGCATCTGCCGTCATTTCACGGTCGAGCCAGGATCCGACGCGGGCCAGCATGAATTTGCGCAAGGCTTCCAGGATGGCCATCACCAGAACGGCGCTGCCGACGATCAGGGTCAGCAGGACCAGCGTGTCCATGTTCCGTGTGGAAAGGACGCGATCGTAAACCTGTGTCATATAGACTGGCGCGGCCAGCATGGAGAGGTTGATGCCCGCGCTGACCAGGGCGACAATGATGAATGCGCCTTTGACCCTTGCCATAGCGCGCTTCAGGTTGCCGATGCGGCCGGATTGGTTCGATTGATGTGTCATGATGCTGCTAAATTGATCCTGCCCGAAACCGTTCTGCGAGGCCTGTAAAACTCTTCGGCGTGTCCACCGACTGCCCCACCCGCAAATTTCACTGCGACCGAAGCCGCGGCAGAGTAATGCTATGAATGCGAATTCTACGGAAGAATTGTTGCAAAAAGGTTGTCTAAAACGCCTGTAAAAATATTAACCAATGGAAAATCCGGACTGCGGTTTTACTAGGGTTTTCTGGCTTTTGGACTCATTGAACCGTTAATAACCGTATACCGCTCTTTTGTTTTTTCTGATTTACAGTCAAAATCTTATGGCTGGACGGAAGACCGGCAAAAGATAAACGTGGTTCGGTACCTCGGATCGCGGAAACGTTCGAAACGAACATCGGAAACCTGGACCGCGACAAGGGGTCTCACAGGGGGAAATACCATGGAAGATCTTGACCAACATGCCTTGATTTACCATCGCATGGCGCCGGCCGGTAAATTGGCCATCGTCGCGACCAAGCCGATGGCAAACCAACGCGACTTAAGCTTGGCTTATTCTCCGGGCGTGGCGGCGGCCTGCATGGTGATCGTTGACGACCCGCGGGAAGCGGCGACCGTTACGGCGCGCGGGAACCTGGTGGGCGTGATCAGCAACGGAACCGCGGTGCTCGGCCTCGGCAATATCGGCCCGCTGGCCTCCAAGCCGGTCATGGAAGGCAAGGCCGTCCTGTTCAAGAAATTCGCGAATGTCGATGTTTTCGACATCGAAGTCGACGAATACGAAATCGACAAATTCTGCGACATCGTCGCAGCGCTGGAGCCGACCTTCGGGGGCATCAACCTGGAAGACATCAAGGCGCCCGAATGTTTCGAGATTGAGCGCCGCCTGCGCGAGCGGATGAACATCCCCGTCTTCCACGACGACCAGCATGGCACGGCGATCATCGCGGCGGCGGCGGTCTACAATGCGCTGGAACTCGTCGGGAAGTCTTTCAAGGACATCAAGATCGTCTGCAGCGGCGCCGGCGCGGCCGCGTTGGCTTGCCTGAACATGATGCTCTCCATGGGCGCGCAGCGGGAAAACATTTTCGTTTGCGACCGCAACGGTGTTGTCCATCTGGACCGCAACGAGGAAATGGACAAGTACAAGGGCGCGTTTGCCCAGAAGACCGATCTTCGGACACTCGATCAGGTCATCGAAGGGGCCGACGTGTTCCTGGGTTTGTCCGGTCCCGGGGTGCTGAAGCCTGAAATGGTGAAGAAAATGGGCGAGTCGCCGGTCATCCTGGCGCTCGCCAATCCGACGCCGGAAATCGACCCGGCGCTGGCCAAGGAAGCCCGGCCGGATGCGATCATCTGCACCGGCCGTTCCGATTTCCCAAACCAGGTCAACAACGTGCTCTGCTTCCCGTTCATCTTCCGCGGTGCGCTCGATGTCGGTGCGACGACGATCAACGAGGAGATGAAGATCGCCTGCGTGAAGGCGATCGCGGCCCTTGCCCGCAAGGAAGTGTCTGAAGTTGTCGCCAAGGCCTATGGTGAAGGGGCCGGCGGGTTCGGGCGGGATTCGGTGATCCCGAAGCCCTTCGATCCGCGGTTGATGCTGGAGATTGCGCCGGCGATCGCGAAAGCGGCCATGGACAGTGGCGTCGCGACACGGCCGATCGAAGATTTCGACGTATACCGTCAGCAGTTGAGCGAGTTCGTGTTCCGGTCCGGGACGGTGATGAAGCCCGTCTTCGACCAAGCGATCGAGGATCCGAAAAGGGTCGTCTATTGCGAGGCGGAAGACGACCGCGTGTTGCGTGCGGTTCAAATCGTCGTGGATGACGGCATCGCACGGCCGATCCTGGTTGCGCGTCGTGAAGTCTTGATCCGACGGATCGAAAAACTCGGCCTGCGTTTGAAAGTCGACCGCGACTTCGAATTGTGCGATCCCGAGAACGATCCCCGCTTCCATGACTATCGCGCCATGTATCACGACATGATGGGCCGAAAGGGCGTTTCAACGGGAAATGCCGGCACCATCGTACGGACGGATACGACGGTCATCGGTGCCTTGATGCTGAAACGCGGTGAGGCCGATGCGATGCTCTGCGGCGTCACTGGCCGGCATCGTGCGCATGTGAAGAATGTGCGCGATATCATCGGCATGCGCGACGGTGTCTTGGATATGTCGGCATTGACGATGATGATCCTGGAAAAGGGCGTCTATTTCCTGGCCGACACCCATATCACGCCGGAACCCTCGGCCGCGGAACTGGCTGAAATGGCGGTCCTCGCGTCAGAGGAAGCCAAACGCTTCGGCGTGGAACCGCGGATCGCGTTGCTGTCGCATTCGAATTTCGGATCGTCCGATCAGGATAGCGCGAAGCGTGTCCGCGATGCGGTCGCCATTCTACATCGCGATTACCCGGACCTGATGGCCGATGGGGAAATGCACGGCGATACCGCGCTCGACCCCACACTGCGGGAATATCTGCTGCCCAACAGCAAATTGGACGGCGAAGCGAATATCCTGATCATGCCGTCTATTGACGCCGCGAACATCGCCTACAATCTCTTGAAGAAGTTGGCGAACGGATTGACGGTTGGGCCCATGCTGATTGGGTCTTCTTTGCCCGCTCATGTGCTCACGAACTCGGTCACGGCGCGCGGCATCGTCAATATGACGGCGTTGGCAGTGGTCGATGCGCAGCAACACCAAGCGGCAGGCTGATCATTGGGTCGGTCGGCATAGCTTGCGGAGCTGAACCGATGGAAGGCGGTCATTTATGGCTGATGTGGAGGAAAAGCCGGTCGGCGAGAAGCCGACCGGTACAGAAGCGGACGACGCGTTCGACGACCTCTACGGCCTGACCGAGGAAGTCGCGGACGCGGTCGATGAGGCCTTGTCCGCGAACGACCAGGGGCGGATCCGGGATCTCCTGGAACCGCTCCACGCAGCCGATATCGCGGATCTCATGGAACGGCTCACCAGCGGTGAGCGGGAAACCATTGTCGATGCCCTCGGCAAGGAGATGGATCCGGAAATCCTCGCCTATATGGATTATTCGGTCCGCGAGGACATTGTCGATTATCTGGATACGGATCACCTCGCCAGTCTGGTCACCGATATGGAGACCGACGACGCGATCGATCTGCTGGAAGACTTGGACGAGGCGGACCAGCAGGAACTGCTGGATGCCCTGCCGGCCGATGACAGGCTGATCTACCAGCAAGGCCTTTCCTACCCGGAAGACAGCGCCGGCAGGTTGATGCGGCACGAGGCCGTGACGGTCCCGGAATTCTGGAGCGTCGGCCAAACCATCGACTACATGCGCTCCGACGAGAGCGAGTTGCCCGATGATTTCTACAATCTGATCGTAATTGACCCCAGCCGGAAACCCGTCGGCACGCTGCAGCTTTCAAAACTGCTGAGCACCCGGCGGCCGGTGGCGCTCAACGAAATCATGAATCCGGATCCGAAACTGATCCCGGTGAACATGGACCAGGAAGACGTGGCCTTTTTCTTCCGCCAATACGCGTTGACGGAAGCGCCTGTCGTGGACGATAGCGGACGGTTGCTCGGCTCCATCACCATCGACGACGTCGTCGACGTTTTGGACGAGGAGCATGAGGATGACATCCTGAAACTCGGCGGGGTGCGGGAGGATGACTTCTATTCAGACGTGGCGGAGACGACGCGCCTACGGTTCTCCTGGCTCTTCGTGAACCTGTTGACCGCGATCCTCGCAAGCTTGGTGATATCGGTCTTCGAGGCAACGATCGCGCAGATCGTCGCTCTTGCGGTTCTCATGCCCATCGTCGCCTCCATGGGCGGCAATGCAGGGACGCAGACATTGACCGTTGCGGTGCGCGCGCTGGCGGTTAACGAACTGACGCCCGCCAATGCCATGCGCATCGTGTTGAAGGAAATTCTCGTCGGCGGCGTCAACGGCATCGTCTTCGCGCTTATCATGGGTGGACTTGTCTGGTTCTGGTTCGACGATCCGATGATTGGGATGGTCATTGCGGTCGCGATGCTCGTGAACCTGTTGATCGCCGGTTTTGCCGGCACGATGATCCCCTTGGCGTTGGACCGGTTGAAGATCGACCCGGCGGTTGCCTCGACCGTCGTGCTGACGACCGTAACCGACGTGGTCGGGTTCTTCGCCTTCCTCGGCCTTGCCGCGACCGTCCTGCTCTAGACCACCTGTTTTTTCCCGCCGCCCAGCAGGAAGCAGCATATCGCAAGGGCGAAGACAGTGGCGGTGAGGATCGCCAAGGCCGGGCCTTCTGCGAAGGACAGGGTTTTTCCGGTGTCACGCAACAATCCAAAGATGGCGGGCGCGAATGCGAAAGTTCCCTGGGACGCGGATATGATCAGGGACACGACTTTCTGAACTTGCACTTCCGGGAACTCCGCCTGAACGATCAGTGGTGGTAGGGATGTCGCGTTCCCGATCCCAAATCCGAACAGCAAGACCCCGGCGACCGCCAGCCAGTCCGTGCCGGAAAGGCCTGGGATGAGGCACAGACAGCCGATGATCTGAACGCCATAGCTCAGCGCGGCGACACTGCGGCGGTTGGCTTCTGGTGGCATCAACCAGCCGAACAGGCTGCGGCCCAGCACCGCGCAGGCCGTAGCGCCGCTCAATAGATATCCGGCATTGATGTCGCCCAGGATGGGGCCGAGCAGAGAATAGAGGTGGGCAAGCAGGCCGACTTGAGCGAACAGCCCGATCGACATCGCGGCTGCGAGCGTCAGGAAGGTTCGGTTCCGGCGCAACATGGGGATTGCCGGGGCGTTGGTCTGTCGGGCCGGGTCGCTTTCGACGCCGCCGCCATCTGGGTATTGACCCACATCCCGCGGGCGTTTCGACAGGACGGCCGCAAGCAGGGTAAAGACGACGGCGATCATGACGCTGCCGATGACAAGCGCCGCCCCGCTGAAATCCAGAGCATCGATCGACAGGACCCAGACCGGCGTCATGATCACGCCGCCCAAAGTTGCCCCGTTATAGGCCAGGGACAGAGCGAAGGGGCGGCGCCTTACGAACCAAGGGGAAACGAAACCGTTCAGTGCGACTGCGCCCATGGTTGCCCATCCGGACCCGGTTATGGCAGCGGACAGGAACAGGAGCGCAGGGCGATCACAAAGCGCCCAACCCATGACGCCTGCCGCCAGCGCGACAACGCCGAACGCGGTCGTGCGAACGGGACCGAACCGCCCATAGAGGGCCGGCATGCTGGCTACTGTTGCCGCACCGACCAGGAAATGAACCGTGACCGCCGCCGACACCAAGGCGACGGGCCAACCGGTGCGATCGACGACCGTTTGAAGGTAGATCGGCGGTCCGTAGAGGCCGAGGCCCCAACCGAACATGGCGATTGTTGAGGCGGCGGCGACGACGCGCCAACCGAAAAAAGACATCATACCGAAAACGCTCCGTCATCGGGGTCTGGACCGTATGATTGCCTGAACAAAATGCGTAAACGTTTCGATGTATGTCGAATTATGGATGTCACGGACGCACCAGGGTAACCATGGTTCCGGCCGCTCGCATGGCTTTTTCTGCGCCGCCTTCCATGACCGCCTGTTCGGCCTTTTCCGGCGTGTCCACGCGAAGACCGGCCAGAACGTCGATACCGTGCGTGAAAAGGGCCGGGCAAAGCGGTGTTCCTGGACCGACGAGGATTGTATGGGCGCCTTGGCGCAAGTTCAGCAAGCCTGTCAGCGACCCGTTCGACAAAGCGGACGCGGTGATGACCAGGATTTCCGCGCGGGGGATCAACGTTGCCGCGGCTTCCTCAGGGAAGTCACCGGGGCCTGGATTGCGTTCGATGACGGCCGCGCCGGGTGCTCTTTTGTCCAATCTGGGAAAGCGGCCGATAATGACTGTCCTGTGCCCGCGGTCCTCCACCAGATCCAATCCGTTGACCGGGTCGCCGGTCACGTCGCGGCGGTTCCAATAAGCGTTCACGGCGGCGAAGCCGACGGCCCGTGCCAGAGGGTTGGGGTCCGACGTCAGGTCCATCAATTCCCGCAGCGAACGGCCTTTCAGCGTTCCGGCCTCTGCGATCGGTGCGCAGCCCTGCAGGGATTTTACGGGCGTATGGACAACACCGGTGCCGATGGAACTGTCGACCAGCGTCCAATTGATGCCGATGGCGATGCGTGTCGCGGGTTCCGGGGCGCTTTCGGGGATGAGTGAGGATAGGAGCTCTTGCTGTTTCATGATCGAAATCCGGTTTGGCAGGCTTGCCAGCCCACGCAGTTATCGCGACCATGGATAAGGGAATAGCAAGGGGTTCGTTTTGGAAAGCCTGTTCAACCGCATAGATGATTTGCGCGACGATGTCGTATCGTTGACGCAGGAATTGGTTCGGATACCGACCGTCAATCCGCCGGGGGACGCCTACACGCCCTGCGCGGAACTGATAGGTGACCGCCTGCGCAAATCAGGGTTCGACGTCGTTTACGAACGTGGCGTAGGAACGCCGGGCGATTCCGAGAAACATCCCCGCACGAATATCGTCGCCCGCATCCAAGGAAGCCGGCCGGGCCCCTGCATCCATTTCAACGGTCATATCGACGTTGTGGAGCCGGGCGAAGGGTGGACGAGGGATCCCTATGGCGCGGAACTCGAAGACGGAAAGATATATGGCCGCGGCACCTGCGACATGAAGGGTGGGTTGGCCTCGGCGATCGTCGCGGCGGAAGCGATCCTTCAGGAAGGTCTGAACTTTCCGGGAGCAATCGAGATTTCGGGTACCGTCGATGAGGAGACCGGCGGCTTCGGTGGCGTCGCCTATCTGGCGGAAAAAGGCTTCTTCAGCCGTCCGCGTGTCGATCATGTCATTATTCCCGAACCGCTCAATGTCGACCGTGTCTGTATCGGCCATCGCGGTGTTTGGTGGGCGGAAGTGAAGACCCACGGTCATATCGCCCATGGATCGATGCCCTTCCTGGGCGACTGCGCTGTCCGGCATATGGGCGCATTCCTAGAGGCGTTGGAAAAAGATCTCTATCCGGCTCTGGCGTCGCGCCGGACCGACATGCCCGTCGTTCCGGAAGGGGCCAGGCAATCCAGCTTGAACATCGCGTCCATCCATGGCGGCCTGCCGGACGGATTCAACGGTCTGCCGAGTTCGCTGGTGCCGGATCTCTGCTCCATGATCCTGGATAGGCGTTTCCTGATCGAAGAACCACTGGAACAGGTGAAGGGTGAGGTCATCGCTATCCTTGATCGTCTGTCCGCCAACCGGCCCGGATTCAGATACGATGTCCGGGACATCATGGAATTTGAACCGACCCTAACCGATAGCGATGCGCCGGTCGTGCGCGCGATCGCGGAGGAGATCGAACGCCAATTCGGTCGTCCGGCGGAAGCGATATGCTCGCCCGGCACATACGATCAGAAGCACATTTTCAGGATTGGGCAGTTGAAGGACTGTATTGCTTATGGCCCGGGCATTCTGGACCTGGCCCATCAGCCGGATGAGTATATCGAGGTTGACGCGATGGTGACGTCGATGAAAGTGATGGCGGCGGCGACGCTGAAGCTGCTGCGCGCCTAGAACGGGGATGCGTGCCGCATTTTAGTCGCTTTGCTTCATTCCGCATCATTGTGTTATGGACGGTTATATCGGTACTTGAACTTGACCATGAGGACGCGGAACCGTGGCGGTATTTTCGGGATTCCAGGACAACGGCGCGTCCCTGAGCGGACAGTATTCCGGCGGTATACGGGGCGGCTCGCTCGTAGCTGGAGTAATCCCCTCGCAAGTTGACCGGGATCAATTCCATGCGTCGATTTCATTTCAAGAACAGTTGGATCTGTTTGAGTATTGGGTGGCGTTGCGCAACGGTTCGTCCTTTCCGGCGCGCGGTGACTTCGATCCCATGCAGGTTTTCGCCACGCTTGGAAGCCTTGGCCTGATAGAGGTTTCCTATCCCGAGGACGATACGCTGGAGCCGGAGTTCCGGTATCGTTTGGTCGGGTCGGACATACAGGCGTTCTTCGAGGAAAGCCTCAAAGGTAAAAGCGTTCAGGAAGCGAAGAACCCGGCCTATGCGGATTATTTGACCAGCATCTACAACGCGGTGGTGCGGCATAAGGCACCGGTCTGCGTATGGGAGAACAACTGTCTGCCGTCCGGGTACTATATTTTTCGAGGCCGGATATACCTTCCCGCCGAACCGGACGCGTTGGGACGCCCGACCATACTATTCTACAATACGCTCGATCCAGAGCGCGGAACTCTGCGTGTGGCGCGCAGGGTTGCTGACGAATTTCCCCAAGACGACGCTAAGGTATGGGTACTTTCGGCCTGACGGTCGTGCCTTACGCCGGGTTCAGATTGTTCTTGCCGCTTGTGACGGGCGCACGCTCCTCTGAATTGAGGGCAGGTGTCAGCAACCTGTCGCGATAGTTCTCCATGAAGGCGTTGAATCCGTCGCCACCCGCCAATTGTTGCAGGCTGGCCTGCAAACTGGCGCCGCCCTGGTCGTTCGGCGCGACGATATAGTTGAAGACATCGCGGAAGGGCGAAATATTCATGGCTGGCCCATAGAGTTCCCTGATCTGGGCCAGGCCAGCATCGTCCTTGTCCAGTTTCAGTGCGACGGCCCAATTGACCACATGCCGCGCGTTGGGCTCGGGAATCTCATCTCCCTCTTCGGGCGGATCGCCGGAAAGGCGTTGCAGAACCTTCGCCGCCTCCGTCCAATTCTCAGCCTTTCGGTAAATGTCCTGGCGAAGAATATCGGCTTCGTCGCTTGTATCCCCGGCGAGGAGCTTGATGGCTTCGTCGTCGCGATCGAGCTCGTAGTTGGCCTTTGCCTGCAGGCGGCGGCGATCGTCTTCCAACTCTCTTGCGATTTGCGGGAATTCGGTCTTGTTCAGGGCTTCGACCGCCCCAAGCGGGTCGTTGTCGAGTATCTTGATAAAGGCGAGTTTAGCACCGACCCGGGCGCGTTCCTCGCCCTGGAGTCGGAATTCGACCTGTTGTTCCAGAAGATTTGCCGCCCGTTCCAGTAGATCGACATCGACGAGTCGTGCGGCCAACAGCTCGATCAGAAGATCCCCTTCGCTTCCGGAGGGTGTCAGTTCCCGGAATTCGTCGTACAGCGACAATGCCCGCAGGGGCGGCATCTTGTCGGCCTCCCCATCGATATACAGGCGCCGGAACAAATCCGTCATGTCGTGTGCCAATTCCTTGGCCGCGGCATCTTCGGCGAAATAGGTCACGGCCAACCGCCAAGTACTCAATCCGTTGAAATAGTCCCCTTTGTCGACATAGACCTGACCCAACCTGCGCAGCACGTTGAATTCAAACTCGTCGCCGCGCCATTTGAACCGCAGCCGCTCCAGACGGTCGATCACCTCGTCGTCGGTGATATCCCCCTGCCTGCGTTCCGAATTGATTGTCAGATATTCAGCGCGGGCGGCGTATTTCAGGTCGCCTCCATCGATCAGTTCGGCCCAGAAGTCCTTGGCCAGGTCCAGGTCCTTCCCAGCATGGGCCACTCGGCCTTGGTGATAGCGTAGTTCCGCGTATTGGCCCCGGGTCAACTGATCGACGGCGCCATCCAACTCGTCGAGCCAACTGCTCGCGGTACGCAAATCTCTCGTCGAAAGAGCCGTCTCGACGCGCAATAATCCGAGCTTGGCTTTCAACGGGTACGGATAATCACGCAGAATGGAGTCCGCGACCTTGAACTGATCGGCAGCCTGCTTCCAATCGCCAAGTCTTGCCAGGACCGCGCCGCGCCACAAGGCCGCCTCCGCGAAACCGTCAAGTCGCGGGTCGCTCAAATCCTGCCGGGCATCTTCCAGGTCGTTGTTCAGGGCACGGACAACCCCACGAAGCGCGCGCGCATCGGCTTTCTTGAAATAGGATTCCTGTTCCGACTCGACGACGTCCAGGACACCTGTTGCCTCGGCTCCCCGGTCGCGGGCGGCATAGAACCTGACCAGATCCAGCCGCGCGTCGTTTCGTTTTTCTTCCGGTACTTCCGTAACCGACGCCAGCAAAGCGTACTCGCCGGCGAGATAGTCACCCGGGCCGCCGCGAATCCATTCTTCGAAATTGAACAATCGGCGGGCTGAGAAGTTTTGCGCAGTGCTGACGGGCGCTTCAGGGGATACGGCGGAAATATGCAATCCGTCGGTGCCCGATACGGTGAAGCCGTCGAAACTGCGTTCGAACAACACGTCGTCGCCCTGTGGTTCAACCACAACGCCCTGCGCCGATGCCAAAACCCGGAATTCCGGATAGGTTCGGGTTCCGGCCACGCCTATGCCGGGGTCTCTATATGTTGCAACCAGAAGCGTATCGCCCACATCCGGGTCCGGGACGGTCACTAGGTTTCCGGGATTGGCGGTCGGGAAAAGTAGTTTGGGGCCGATGTCCGGATCCGCCTCGGCGCGGATTTCTGCCTGAACGCGGGGAGGGAATTGTTGAAGCCGAAAATCCACAACCCATGTAAAGCCTTCGAGTTTCACCACAGGGGCGACACTCGCATCCGCCCGCATGCGCAAGACCGTCGCGCCCGATATCGGCAGTTGCTCGACTCGGTCGAGTAGCGGGGCGCCCTGCTCACGAAGCGGGATCAGGTCCAGTTGCGCGTGCCGGTCGAAGACCACCCAAATGTTTTCCCCACGGCGATAAACGGCAGCACCGACTTCGTCTGGCCAATCGAAGGAAAAACTGACGGGCGCCGGCCCATCCGGGGTCACCTGCCGACCCTCTCCGCCCCGAAGATATTGTATGGTGCCGTCCTGCAACGCCTGCTCGGTCGCCAACTGTTCTGCTGTTTGGGGGCCCTGCTGTTCCGGTTCCGGCGTTCTGACCCTGGTTTCCAGCTCCGGCGCCGCCTCTCCCTGGACCGGTGCTTCCGTTGAGGTGGTCTGCGTTTCCTCCGCGATTTGTGCGGCCTTCTCGGCGGC
>CAYGKA010000008.1:2844-98232 GCA_964350445.1 uncultured Flavobacteriaceae bacterium | reverse complement strand
TCCGCTTCTAGAATTCTACGGGCTTCTTCTTCCGCATTTGCCTCGGCATTGTCGGCCGGCGGCGCCAGACTGACCGGTCCGGCGGGGGCTCCAGCTTGTACCCCCTCAGCTGATTCCGTGCGCTGCTGCGCGGCAGCCACTTCCGCCTCGGCAGGGACTGCCGTGGCCGTTGCGGCATCGCTGGAGGGGGGGGGCGCCGTGGTTGCGTCAGCCGGCTGTTCGGCTGCCGCTGCGGCCGCCGGCGGCTCGCCGGCTGTCTCGGCGGAAGGCTGAGCGGCGGTCGCTGGTTCTTGTATGGTTTCCGTCGATGATTGGGGCTGCGCGGCCGGTGCTTCCGTTTGCGCTGAGGGCAACAGATCGTTCACCTGCGCCACGTCGGTCGGCAATGGGCCGTCCCCCGGTGTCAGGTCGATCACAACCTTCGTGTCAGAGACGAGATCGCGGACGGACGTGCCTTGCGGCATCGGCAGAATGAAAACGGTTTCTCCACCGCGTGTCCCGCTGCGGGGTTGCCCGAAGCCTTGCGGCAGCCGGCTCGCCAGGGCGGCGGTGTCGATCCGGGCGGGTCGCTGGAAGCGAACGGTAATCGCCCCATTGTCGTTGGAAACCGCATACTCTGTCGGGTCGGTCCAATCGAAGACGATGCGTGTATACGTCGGATGCTGGCCGACGCGGACGGACAAGCTTGGCGCCGTGGCTGTTTGCTCAGCTGCCCCGGCTTCCGCTGTGGGCCGCATGTCGATGGCGATTGCCGTGCCGCTGCGGAAGCCATTGATGGTCACTGGCCGCGCCAAGGTGAAGCGGACCGTCCGCCCATCCTGTTCGATCGAGGCGCCCTGCACATACTCGCCCAGACTGGAGAGGATGTTGGCGAAATCAGTTTGTAAGGCAGTGTCGAAGCGGATGACGAGGTCATTGCCTTCCAGCGCCGTCTCAAACCCCACCTCGCGGGGCCAGTCGAAGACGATCCGCCCGAAATCGGGATGGACGCCGGCACGGGTTCCGATTGTTTCCTGCGCCAAGGATGGCGCGGGTGCCACCAAGAGCGCCGCCGCGAACGCACTGGACAAGAAAAGAGCGCGGGAAAACCGTCGCTTTTTTCCCGGTTGAACCGGCCAGGCCGTGCGATGGGAGGGACGGTCGCTCACTTATTGTCCTCCGGCTTCCGACCGCAGCACGATATCAACCCGTCGTGCCAATTCATACCGCCGGTCTTCCGGCAATTTCGCATCGAGGTGCCGAAATCGCGAATCCCCCATGCCAATAGCGGAAAACCGTCCCTTATACCCTGCGTCGGTCAGCCCGGTCGCCACGCGCAAGGCCCGCGCCAAGGACAAATCCCAATTTGACGGATATGTCCCTTCCGGCACCGGCAATGGGTCGGTATGGCCGACGATCTCAATTTGGTTTCCAACCTGCGCCAGCACGCCCGCCAGTTCGCGCACCGCCAGTTTGGCTTCTTCACTCAAAATGTCCGAGCCCGATGTGAACAAGGCATCGCTGGGCAATGAGATGACGACCTGGTCTTCTAGGGGCGTCAGCCGAGCGCTCGCCAGGATTGGGTCGCGGACCAGTTTTTCTTGAAGAATTCTGTGTAAGTAGTCGGTCGGTAGCCCCGGCAGGATCTGAATCGTTGGAATGGCGCGCTCGCTGGTCGGGATCGGCTTGTTGATTTCCGAGGGCTGCATGCGACGGTTCAACAGACTGATGATTTCGTCCCACCGTTCCGATTTCACGTAGGACATGGAGTACAGCATCACAAAGAAAGTCAGCATCAGAGCGGTAACGTCGCCCATGCTTACCAGCCAGGCCGGCGATTTCTCGACTTTTTCGTCGTGTTCGCTCTTGAAGCCGGGGTCGATCACTGGCCTGTCCTTTCCAAAAGGACCGGGGCACCTTCCAGGGCGTCTCGCAGGATCGCTTCCGGCGACTGCCCGTCTTCGGCGGACTGTTCCACCGCATCGCCCCCGGGGATGCTGCCGGGGACTTCGTCGGCCGGCTCGATCAGCTCGATATCAGCCGGCGGGGCCAACCGGCTGGCAGGCTCTGTTGAATTGCCGTCGTTCTCGAATGTGATATTGGCGCGCTCTTGCTCCAGAATATCGAAGCGAAGCCGGATGCGGGGGCTGCGCCGTTCTGCGACACCGACGGCGATGCCGTCCGGCGGCGCCCCGGCATCGACCAGCGCGCGGGCAAAAGCGGTCGCTCGGGCGAAGGGAAGCATGTCCCTGTCCGGCGATGTCGCGTCCGTCTCCGGTTCGGCAGTCGGCTCCGACGTATCGTCGGGGTTCAGAATGACCGCGGCGTCCTGTTCTTGATCCAATCGGCCGATGGCCGCCGTTGTTGCCGGTATGACGGCATCCAGTTCGTCGACAGGTATGGTGAAGCGCAATTGCGCCTTGAACCCTTCCAACCGCGCCGCGAGGGCGTATCCGGTGGCACGCAGCAGGGCTTTCCGGTCGGCCCGCAGCGCCGCTTCCCCGCCAACGAAGATTTCCGTCGCCGGTATGGTCAATTGCAGTGTTCTTCCCTTGGTCAGCGCTTCAACCCGCGCGATCGGTATTGCCGTCACCCAAAGCCGCTCGATATCGTCGATGACTTCTTCGGGTTCCGGGACCGGGCCGATGGTGGAAATCAGGATCTGCGCTGTATTATCAGGGATCACCTCGGTTTTGAAGGTTGCGGCGACCGAACTCAAGACACGGCGGGACTTGGTTTCTTCGCGTGTGGAAATAGCCGTCAAAAGGATGAAGAACGCCAGCAACAGAAGAAACAGACTCAGAAACATCAACGGCCCGGTATCGGGTACCGGTCGCTGCTGATCTATGTACTGGTCCTGCTGTGCCACGCGTTACGCCCCGTTCCGAACCGTCATCACATATAACTGGTCGGGCAATGCAAAAATGCCGCCGCCGGAGCGTTGTCGAACAAGCTCATCCGGCACGGACTATTTCGACGCCGTTCCCGTCAAGCGGTCAAACGTCGACTAAGAGCCTGATTCTAGCGTTGATTCCGCACCAAAATCCACAGCGGATACGGCCAATGCACCGCCCATCCGCATGCCTGACACATGTAAACTGTCAAATAGACAATTCCAATGAGGCATGCCGACGCAAGGGCTACAGGGTGCCACGGGTCGAAAGATACGTTGCAGGGGCGCTCGCGCGTCCAATTGAAGCTTAGAACGGACCCAGCACGCTGGTCAGTTTTTGCTTCAACGTCGCCGCGTTGAACGGCTTCACGATGTAATTGCTAACCCCGGCTTGCTTGGCGGCAATAACGTTTTCCGTCTTGCTCTCGGCTGTAATCATGATGAACGGCAGGTTTTGCATCCGTTTATCCGCCCGCACTTCGCGTAGCAACTGGATGCCTGTCATCGGCTCCATGTTCCAATCGGAAATGACCAAGCCATAGTCTTTCGCCCGCAATTTCTGCAAAGCTTCACTACCGTCCATAGCTTCATCGACGTTGTTGAAGCCGAGCTGTTTGAGCAGGTTTCGAATAATCCTCAGCATCGTCTTGTAATCATCGACAATCAAGACCTGCATGTTCAGATCTACAGCCATGCAACCACTCCGTCCGTTCGTGTCCCGTTTATCCAAAAGCCGTGTCGGAAAAGCCGATCCGCTCAGCGGAAAAAAAAACGACTTTCCCAGGCTCAACTGCGCCGGGATCCCTATATTTCAAACAAATTGCGAGCCCAGCCCCGTGTTCTTCTCCGGACAATCGCAGGATTTAGTTAAGACTCTCTAAATGGTGGGTCAATTCCTGATTGGCCCATTTGCCCTAACTATTTCCACTATAATCGGATTTGGCGGCAATTTTTGTCAATTCGGCAGTTGCGGCAGGTCCGTTCTCTCAGCCAGTTCGCGCGTAAGGATTCGCGCACGTTCCGGGGACATTGCCGCAATGATGGGCGCAACCTTCCGTGCGCTCATGCCTCTGAGGACGCCGACAAGCGTTTCCAACTCCAACTCGTCGAAGATCGCAGCCGCCGATTTCGGCTTCATGGCGGAGTAGATGTTCCGCAGGCGTTCCTGATCGGCGTCCTGTTCCTTGTCATATTCCTGGACGAGACTGCGAATTTCCTCCCGGATGCGGTCCAACTGTTGCTGTCTGACGAGCAATTGCTCTTCCGCAGCCCGCAGCAGAGCTTCGCGTTCGGAAAGTTCCCGTTCTTTTATCTCGATATCGTCGCGCCGGCTGGACAGATCGTACAGCAAGCGGATTTCGCCCGGCGAAAGATTGGCGACATCCGACAGCTTGTCGTCTTCCTCCGTCGTTTCGGCGGCGACGGAACCTTCAGGCAACTCGTCATTAAATGTTTCGAAGCCCCCGCCGCTCCCTTCGATAGGCGGCGCTGAGCTATTGTTTTGGGCAAGCGCCCGCTGCGCCTCTACCGGCGCGCCGGCAAGCGGTTTTCCTTCACTGACGGCCTGCCAAATCGTACCGACTTTCACGGTCAGCATGATGGCCGCTGCGAAAATGGTGATGGGCAGGATTCTGAAGCCTGATCTCATTATCTCTTACTCTGAGCGTTGCGATCCCTTTTATATTTAGGGTCGCTACCGCATCCCTTGCAACGCGCGCAGCAATGCGGATTTTGACTTTGCCTTGCCTGAACCGTCCGATCCGTTATCCGCGCCGCTCTCGCCTTGGGTTTTCGGTGTGCCGGTCGTCGCCGGCAAATTCGGCCCGGCACCGGTGGCGGAATCACGGTCTTCCGGCTTCACGGCCAGGGATTTCCGTTCTCCCGTGCCCGCGGCATGGCGGGCGGCCCGCATGGCGGTTTCGATATCGTCATCGCGGCCCTTTGGCGCAGCACTTTTCTCGGCCCCGCCCCTGTTCTGCGCGATGCCGCCGTCCAGTTTGTCGGCCAGGCTATTGCCGCGTTCTATCATATAGGCGAGGTCCTCGCGCAAGGCCTCCGCTTCGCCCAACAGTTTGTTCAGCGAGTCACGGTTCTGCGTCGATGCGTCCTTGACCTTCTGGATGGCCATTTCCGCTTTTTCCGTGGACTCCGTGAAGCCGGCGAGCATCTTTTCCAACTCGCTCTTGCTTTGCTGCAGTACGGACAGGTTCTTGTTCAAGCGCAGGGCATAAACAATTACCGCCACCAGAAGACACGCAATCAGGATGTCCAGGACCAGCGACAGTTCGGGTAGGATCATGAATCGGCCTCCGCCTTGCCTTCGATCTTGACCGCTATATTACCCGATTTCTGCCCCATATGCCCGGTGAACATTGGGATCGTGCCGCATCGCAGGGTCACTTCTGAGCGCGGAGTCGCCGAAAGCGGCAGGAAAGTGCCCTTTTCCCAATCCAGAACATGCCCAAGCGTGGACTGCATTTCGTCCAATACCACCTCGATCGGAACATCCGTGAACCAGAGTTCCGTCGCCAAATGGTTTTCCCAGATGGAATCGCGGCCGAATTTTTCGCCCATGAACATCTGCAGCAGCAACTCGCGAACCGGTTCCAGCGTGGCATAGGGCAGCATCAATTCGAGCCTGCCGCCGCGGTCTTCCATGTCGATGCGCAAGCGGGCGAGAATTGCCGCGTTGGCCGGCCGGGCGATCGTCGCAAAACGAGGGTTCGTCTCAAGGCGGTCGAAACGCATGGTAACAGAGGAAAGCGGGTCGAACGCGGCGGAAAGGTCCGCCAGGACGACGTTGATCATCCGTTCGACGAGATTCCGTTCAATTGTCGTGTAAGGGCGGCCTTCGATCCGCATCGCCGCCGTCCCCCGGCGTCCGCCAAGCAGCACGTCGACGATGGAATAGATCAACGAACTGTCGACGGTGATCAGGCCGTAGTTGTCCCATTCTTCGGCCTTGAAAACGGTCAACATGGCGGGAAGGGGGATGGAGTTCAAATAATCCCCGAACCGGATGGAGGTGATGTTGTCCAGGCTGACTTCGACGTTGTCGGAGGTAAAGTTGCGCAGGCTGGTGGACATCATCCGGACCAAACGGTCGTAGACGATTTCCAGCATCGGCAGGCGTTCGTATGACACCATGCCGCTGTCGATGATGGCTTCGATACCTGACTGGCTGCCATCGTCGTCGCCTTCCTGGAAACCCAGCAGGCTGTCGATTTCGTCCTGGTTCAGAACACGCGCCGAACCACCGCCGCCGATATCCTCGTCGTCGTCGGCCATCGCCGCCCATTCTTCGGCAAGCGCGTCGTCTTCGCCTTCCGCGCCGTCGTCGGCCATGGCCTCCATTTCGCGGGCGATATCGTCTTCGTCACTCATCTTTAAACCACTCGGTTCAAATCTCTACGGTCCATATGCCCGATTCCCCGCAACAAATGGGCCAGTTCGGGGAATTTAGACCGTATTCGGGTAATTCCACCCTATTGAATCAGCATGTCGCCGATCAGCACGTCTTTCACCTTTACGGGATGTGCGGCCTGGTTGACCCGTGCCAGCATCTCTTCTTTCACTCTATAGAGACCCTGGCTGCCTTCCAGCTCCTCGACCCGCAACTCACGCAGGAAGACTTGGAAATTGTCCACGATCTTCGGCATGAAGGCATCGATCGCAGGCTGGTCTTCAGGGCCGGCCAGTTCAAGGCTTATCCGGAGCTTCAGGATTTGCTGTTTGCGTCCTGACGAGCGCAGCGAGACAAGCATTTCCGGGACTTCCAGGTAGAATCCCGGTGTCGCGATCGCCGGTCCCCCATCACTTTCTCCGCCTTGCATCTCGCCCTCACCCTCGTGTGCTTCTTCGCCGCCGAGGATTGGGTCCAAAAGCCCGCTCATGTATACGCCGACGCCGGCACCCGCCAGAATCAGGATCGGCAGGACGATGAAAAGGACCAGCTTCTTGCCGCCGACCTTCTTTTTTCCACCTTCTTCGCCTTCGTCTTCGTCACTCATGGCCTGATGATGTCCGCCTGCTAGTTGCCTGTGCCTGCACGCCGGTTCGGATCATGTCGGCACTCATGACCGCGGCAAAATATGTCGGTGGGTATTTGCCCATGGCAGGATCGGCCTTTCCCATCGTCCGGTTTCCGGCCGCCCGGCAAATTCCGCCCTATCCCGAATTTCCCAGTAAGACTAGAGGAAATCGCTGAAATCTACAAACAAAGCAAATAATCGCAAGGTCAGTTGAAGAGGTCACCCTGTAATACCGTTGGCCGGACCCGCGCGATTATCTGTTGCACCTTAAAACACATGCAAAACCGCGTTTCTCCGCGCACCGGCAAGGGCAATATATGCCCGGTTCCGTGTTTCGAGGCCCAAATGGCCGGCGGAAACCGCCCAGATGCTCCTATTTACGCAGCCAGCCCCGATAGAAAAGCCGAGAAAGTCCAGGGTTTCGGCCTTCTGGCACGCCCCTTGCTCCCTATGGCGGCGAGAGAGAAGTGCAGAGTGCCATCCCCCAATGAGAGTACCGCATCGCGGTATGGGGGCTGTAAGGAGAGGATAGAGTTATGGAGAACTCCGTCTACATCGCAATGTCGCGTCAGGCGACCTTGGAACGGAATTTGGATATCACGGCGAACAACCTCGCCAACGTGAATACTCCTTCCTACAAGGCCGAACGTTTGGTGTTCCGGGAATTCCTGGTCGATACGCAACGACGCGCGCCCGGTCTGTCCTATGTACAGGACCTTGGCCAGTACCGCGTGCTGGATGAAGGGCCGATACGCCAAACCGGGAACCCTTTGGACGTTGCGATCAGCGGTGACGGTTACTTCGTCGTGGAGACGGAATTGGGCGAGCGCTATTCGCGCCACGGTCGTTTCCAGCTCGACGCGAATGGCGGGCTTGTTTCCGGAACGGGAGAACCCGTCATCGGGACAGCGGGTCCTATCGTTATCCCGCCCGGCGAAACGGACCTTAGTATTTCGGTCGACGGCGTGATTTCGGGCAGGAGCGGCGAACTGGGCCAGTTGCGCATCGTGCGCTTCGAGAATCCGCAAGAGTTGCGCCGGGGAGCGAACGGGATGTTCACGTCCCAGGAAGCGCCCATCGATGTCGCCGACCCTAGGATCATTCAAGGCAGTATTGAAGACTCGAATGTCGAGGCGGTGGTCGAACTGACGAACATGATGCGGATCTCGCGGGATCATCAGCGGGTGAAGAAGTTTCTCGATCAGGAAGACCGCCGGATGCGGGACATGGTCGACAAGTTGACACGGGCGACGGCCTGACGAGCCGGCTCCACCCCAGGATAGGGGCTAGGCACCGGGCAGGCATGGGCGCTGCTGAAGAAATTCTTAAGTAGGAGTTGGAACAATGAGAGCACTATCAATCGGCGCGACGGGGATGCTGGCACAGCAGCTCAATGTCGAAGTGATCTCCCACAACATCGCCAACTTGAACACGACCGCCTACCAGCGACGGCGGCCGGAGTTTCAAGACTTGCTGTACCAGAACCTGCGGCGTGTCGGGTCGAATTCATCGGATGCCGGAACCATCGTTCCCGCCGGTGTTCAGGTCGGTCTCGGCGTCAGGACGGCGGCGGTTTACCGGATCACCGAGCAGGGCAACCTGACGCTGACGGAAAACCCGCTGGATGTCGCGATCAACGGTAATGGTTACTTCCAGATCACGCTGCCGAATGGCGACACGGCCTATACCCGCGCCGGTTCGATGCAATTGGACGCGGACGGGCAGATCGTCACGGTGGACGGCTTCACCGTCGATCCCGGTCTTACCGTGCCCCAGAACGCGATCGATATTTCGATCAACGCCAGCGGCGAGGTGCTTGTCAGCCTGGATGGGCAGACCGCGCCTCAGAATGTCGGGCAGTTCCAATTGGCGACATTCCCCAACGAGGCGGGTCTGATCGCCGTCGGCGACAACCTCTTCCTTGAAACACCCGCTTCGGGAACACCTGTTTCCGGCACACCGGGGTCGACAGGGTTCGGAACCTTGCAACAAGGGTTCCTGGAAACGTCCAACGTCAACGTGGTGGAGGAAATCACCAACCTGATTTCCGCGCAGCGCGCCTACGAGATGAACTCGAAGGTGATCGAGACGTCGGACCAAATGCTGCAGACGGTGTCCAATATCCGCTAGTCGGTTTGAATTGAGCACGAAAGAAATGGTGACAGTGATGTCGATACTGACCAGAACGGAATATGCATCCCGGTTGAAGCCGGCCTGGCACGCGACCCTGCGCGCAGCGGTTTTCGGTCTGGCGGCGTTTTCGCTGGCCGTCGCCGCCACGGCTTGGGACGCGGATGCCGCCAGCGGTGAAGCGACGATCGCCGAACCGTCACGGCTCATCACCGATATTCAGATCGAGGCGGATGGCATCACGCTTGGCGACGTTTTCGAGAATGCCGGCCAGTATGCGGACCGCGTCATTGCCCGCGCACCCTCGCCAGGTCAATCGATGACATTGGAGGCGCGTTGGCTCGGCCGCGTCGCAAGGGCCTTTGGGTTGGATTGGCGCCCGACGTCCCGGTACGACTCCGCCTCCGTCACGCGCCTGTCGCATGTGATTTCAGGGGAGATGATCCGCTCCGAACTGCTGAACGCACTGATCGTCCGGAACCAGGATTTGATGGACGAACGGCTGGACCTGCAATTGGACAACCGGATTCTCACCATGAACGTACCGAAGGACAAGCCGGCGACGGTTGGCATTCGGGAATTGCAGTTGGATCCGCGCACCGACCGGTTTTCCGCCTTCGTGGTGTCGCCTGCAAACGCGCCGTATGCGGTGCGGATTGCGGTGACCGGACAAGTCCACCGCATGGTTGAGGTGCCTGTTCCTGCACGGCGCATTCTGCGCGGCGACACGATAGGTGCGCGCGATGTTGAAATGATCGAAGTGCGGCGCAGTGCGCTCGCGGCCAATACGGTCATCGATCCTGCTGATCTTATTGGATTGAGCGCGAAGCAGACCCTCGCCAAAGGGCGTGCGGTCGGCGCGAATGCGGTCCAACCGCCGGTCCTCGTAAAGAAAGGCGGTCTGGTTACCGTCACGCTCGAGGCACCGAACATGGTTCTCACCGCCCGTGGTAAGGCCGTTGAGTCGGGCGGGTTGGACGATGTGATCCGTATTCAGAACTTGCAGAGCAACCGGGTGTTTGAAGCGGTCGTTACCGGGGCCGGCGAGGCGTCTGTGTCGCTGCCGAGCCAGGTCGCCCTGCAGTAGGCCCTGCAAGCGGACGAATTGGGAAAGAGGAATTGTGGAGCAGAAGGCTCCCAGGAGAGAGACCATGACGATACAGGTCGATAGGAAACGGTCCAAGGCATACGGAATGCGGCTTTGCGCGTTGCTGTTGGCCGGATCCATGCTGGCGGGGTGTAACGCCCTGAGCAGGCTGGCCCAGGTGGGTGACGAACCTCGGTTGTCGGAAATTAAGAACCCGACGCATACGCCGGATTATCAACCGATCAGCATGCCGATGCCGCAGCCGACCGTCGCCACGCCGCGCCCGAATTCCCTGTGGCGCCCAGGATCGCGGGCCTTTTTCAAGGATCTTCGCGCCAATCAGGTCGGCGATATCGTGACTATCCTGATCGATATCAATGATAACGCCGAGCTTGAGAATACGACGACACGGTCGCGCACGAATAACGAAAACCTCGATATCGACTCTTTGCTCGGTTACGAAAATGCGCTGAACACGATTTTGCCTGAAGCCGTGAACCCGGCGGATATCCTGGCCACGGACAGCAACAGCAGCAACCAGGGTACGGGATCGATCGACCGCGAGGAAATCATCGAACTTCGGATCGCCGCGGTAGTGACCCAGATTCTGCCGAACGGGAACCTCGTGATTCACGGGCGTCAGGAAACACGGGTCAACTACGAAGTGCGCGAGTTGCAGATTGCCGGCGTCATCCGGCCGCAGGACGTCACCAATAACAATACCGTCAACTATGACCAGATTGCGGAAGCCAGGTTGGCTTATGGCGGCCGCGGCCACATCACCGAAGTGCAGCAGCCCCGTTATGGCGCGCAGATCGTCGACATTATCCTGCCGTTCTAGGACGGCACGGGTTTAACCGGACCGCGGACATTACTGAAGGAAATACAGCTACGAAGATATAACCAATCCAGCCTTTCGGCGACATGATCAGGAGGGACGAGGCGCATCCGGCGATGCGCGCTTCCGGAGGAGAGGTCGAAAGGTAGAACGCTTATGGCTCGAGAACGTGGCCGCAGCGCTAGGGAATAAGAATCCGGTTTGGATTTACGCCCGCACTCTCCTCTCTCTCTCGTCTCTCCTCTCGCTGGCGTAGATCCGTTGAAGGGCGCCCTCCGGTTTCCGGGGGGCGTTCTTCTTTTCATGCCTTGGATGGTTTGCTTTTCTTGAACTAAAAATTAGACATAGCTAACATAATTGGGTGGGATGGGGTTGAGTGCGTATTCCGGACTGATAAGCGCCATGGTGACAGGCGCCCTGGCAGGGAGTTTCAGGACCAATGAAACATACGCCTACCATAGCCGACGACTCCGTTCTGACGACTTTGGACCCAAAATACATTTGGATGCGGGATTACCTAACGTCTCGCAATCCTAACGGGTTGGCCTCAAAGAAAGACGTGGACCCGCCCGATTTCCCAGAGCAAATGTCGCTCATCAACCTGGTTGACGTTCTTCGTGAAGACACAATCCGGTTCAGATTCCGCCTGGTCGGCGGCGAGCAGGACCGTCGGGCCGGCCGTTTTATCGCCGGACGGTATATCGAAGACGCGGTTATTCCCGAATTCATCGACCGTATCCGCACGAACATGATGACCTGCGTCGAGACAGGATTGCCTGTCTACGACCGTTTCCCAATGCCCCATCCGGATCGAAGTTTCGTCGATAGCGAACGGGTTTACTTTCCCCTTGCGATTGACGGGCGGACAGTCGATACGCTGCTGATCCTGAACGGCTACGCCGATATTGCGTGTCGAGCCGGAACTTTTTCCGCCAAAGTCGGCTGAAAAAGACCTGTTGTGGCAAACGGGCATGGTCAGGGATTTGCCGAACCGGCCGATCTACGCTAGCGATGTCGGCATCTGCCAAGAACATCGGATCGGTCCTTCGCCATGGCGCTGCGCAATAATCCCCTGAAACTGAACAAGCTCCAGCTCCGGACGCTCGCCCTCGTTCAAGTTCTTATCAACGAGGCCGGGCAAGGGATGCGCGATCCGGATACCGGCGACGTCATATTGCCGTCATTGCCCGCGCCGCATGGGGATCATGTGCACCTTGGTCCCTACGTCGTTTCCGCCCGCGATATCAGCGGGTTTTCGAACAAGAGTGTTTGGGCGGCCCTTGCCCGCAAGGGCCTTGCCCGTGGCGGCCCGCCGGTTGCGATCACGGCCGAGGGATTGGCTTATGACACCGGTTTGTCGGAGAATTTCGTCGCGCATAGCGACCACTAGTCGACCGGTTAGCGGGGGTGGCGCATTTGTTCCAGACGCCGCTAAACGGGCTGAAAGCTCTGTACCAGACTGCCCACGACCAGATACCAACCATCAACCAGCACGAAAAAGATCAGCTTGAAGGGCAGGGCGATCATCACGGGCGGCAGCATCATCATGCCCATGGACATGAGGACCGATGCGACGACCATGTCGATGACAAGGAACGGGACGAATACGAGGAATCCGATCTCGAAAGCGCGTCGTAATTCGGAGATCATGAAAGCCGGGATCAGGGCCCGCAACGGGGTGTCCTCGGGCGATTCGACGGCTGAAATCTGGCCGATATCCATCATCAAGGCCAAATCTTTCTCGCGGACATGTCGCATCATGAAAGCGTGGAAAGGCTCCATCGTCCTTTCGAAAGCGACTTCCTCGGATATTTCTTCCGCAATCAAGGGCTCTATGCCGGTCGTGTAGGCTTGGTCGAAGGCCGGCTGCATGATGAAGAAGGTGAGGAAAAGCGCGAGGCTGATCATCACCGTGTTCGGCGGACTCTGCTGCGTTCCGAGCGCCGTTCTCAGCAGTGAGAGCACAATGACGAGGCGGGTGAAGGACGTCACCATCACCAGCGCCGACGGGGCCAGCGAGATCACCGTCATCACGACGACGAGTTGGATTAAACGCCCTGTTACCGATCCCCCCTCACCGATGTCGATGCTCAGGGATTGGGCGAGGGAAGGCACGGCCCAAAGGCCGGCGGTAACCATGGTTGCAAGGGCGGCGGTCCACAGCATGGCCCGGCGCGTGCCCGGGCCGAAGCCGCTGAATGCGAGCACCCGGTTTTTCAGCGGCGTCATGCGCGGCGTTCTCCGAAAAGGCGGACCATTTTCTGCAACGGTGTCTGCCGTTCCAACGGCACGGTGGACCCGGTATGCAGCGGCATTACCTGGGCGTCCCCTTGCTGCACCGCGGGTTGATCCTCTTCTATGCCGCTTTCAATGAGGGTATCGCCGTTGGGCCCGGTCATTATCAGGTGTTCCTTGCCGTCGCGGCGGATGAGGAAAGCCCTGTGCCGGGCATCGATTGGAAGGACTTCGACGACGCCAAGACGGCGCCCCTGACTGCGTGGCCGAATGACGGTTTTGCCCGCAATCACCTTCTTCGCGACATGTGCCGCGGCCAGGATGAGACAAAGCACAAAGACCAACGCTGCGACGAACCGCAGGTAACTTGCGAAATCGATTACGTCGCCCATTGGCGTAGACCCCGATCGAAGGCGATATACGGCACGGGGCCAGGGGAAAATAAGGGGATAGCCCGGCCCACACCGCAGAAATCACCGCGCCGTTCGGCGGGCCGGTGACCTTGAACGGATCAATCTATCCGATTCGTCGCAAGTCAGCCGTTGCCGGAGCCTTCGCCATCGTCTTTTTCCACTTGGCCCGATGGGGCTTCGGACTCGGAAATACCCGCCCGGTCCATCGCTTCGTTCATTAGGGCAGAGAAATCCTGAAGGCGGTTCCGCAAATCCTGCATCAAGGGATGCATTTCGACGACGTCCTCGTTCGGCAGCGCCAAGGCGGCCTGACAGGCAGCCTCGATCCGCCGGCTGATCCCGTGCAGTCCAAAATCCTCACCGGCCAGAAGTTGCTCGTGCCCCGCTGACACTTCTTCGATAAGGAGCCTCAGTTCGAGTTCGACTTTGTCCTTGTTCATGGCTCCCTCACATTTCTGAATGGCCGATTATGGCCGCGACGTCTTCATCTCGCGCGGCCGTCTCAGCCCGCGTGTTCCGCTGGTTGCGTTCATAGACGTAACGCAGGATCTCCGCCACGGCGATGAAGGCCTCGATCGGAATTTCTTCACCCACCTCGGTCGCCGAGAGGATTTCCACGAGATCCGCGTCGGTCCGCACCGCGACACCGGATTTGAATGCTTCTTCAACGATTCGGTCGGCCAGGAAACCTGTGCCGGACGCTAAAAGCGTCGGGCCCTTGCCACTTTCTTCCCCCCCACGCGAAAGGGCGACCGCCTTGTTGCCCGAATCGCCGGGTCTGTGGTCGATGACTGGTCCCTGTTCCCGTTCTTCAGACATTGCAGGGCCAACTGCCTCCGGTTTCGATTTGCATCGTCTGACTCTAGCGCAATTTTCGCGCTCATTTCCACCGCCGCAAGAACCGGGTTGGTTCGGGATAGAGGAACAATCTATCCAGAGCCCAACAAACCAGCAGAAAGGTACGATTGTGGAACTGGGCAACAAGACGATTATCGTGACCGGCGCGAGCAGCGGTATCGGTGAGGCTGCGGCCTTTCTCTTTGCGGATGAAGGCGCCCAAGTGGTTCTGGGTGCGCGACGCGAACCGGAACTGAGCGGAATAGCGGATCGGATTCTGCAGGCGGGGGGGCAGGCTGCCTATTTGGCGGGGGATGTAACCGATCGTGCCTATGCGCAGGCGTTGGTGGCGCTGGCCCAATCAGAATTCGGTAAACTGGATGCGGCGTTCAACAACGCCGGTACGGTTGGCGATTTAGTCCCGGTGGAGGACATGGCTGAGGAAAATTGGCGGCACGTCATCGAAACGAATCTGACGGCATGCTTCCTTTCCGCTCGGGCGCAGATTCCCGCCTTGCGGCGAAACGGGGGCGGTAGCGTGGTTTTCACCGGCTCATTTGTCGGTATTTCTAATGGTGGCTTGCCAGGCATGGCCGCTTATGCCGCCTCCAAGGCCGGGCTCGCCGGGCTGACCCAATCCCTGGCCTCGCAACATGCCGCGGAGGGAATCCGGGTCAACGCTTTGCTGCCCGGTGGCACGATGACCCCGATGGCCGGCGACGACCCGGAAGGGCACGCCTTTGTCGAGAACCTCCATCCGATGAAACGGATGGCCGCTCCGAAGGAGGTCGCCCAAGCGGCCATGTTCCTATTGTCGGACAGGGCAAGTTTCATGACCGGCAGCCGGGTTTTGGCCGACGGCGGCATCTCGGTCCGGTTGGCGTAGACCGGGCGGCAGAATTTTCTGGCACGGTGCTTGCTTGTGTATCCTTGGGTTTGGAGAGGCCCAAGTGAGTTGAGTTGAGGAGAGAAGACATGCCGTTGAAGGATACGGCCCTTTTCCTGATGACAGGAGATCGGATGCGCTGGTTGACCCAACGCCAGCGCGTCCTCGCCCAAAACATCGCCAATGCCAATACGCCGGGCTATCGGGCCAAGGACCTCCGTGCCTTGGATTTCCGGGACGCACTGCGCGAAACACAGTCGAATTTGCGGCTGTCGAATGCGCAAGGCGCCAGTTTCTCGGCCAGTTCGGCCACCGACGCGTACAAGGTCCAGAAAAACAGGTCCCCCTATGAAGTGACGCCGGACGACAACCAGGTGATCATGGAGGAACAGGTCATGAAACTGAACAAGACGCAGAGCGACTATCAGTTGGCGACCAAAATCTTCCGCAAGTACACGGACCTTTACAAAGCCGCGCTCGGAACCAGCGGCCAGTAACCCGGACCGATCGGGAAAGGAAAGATAATGACCGACAGTTTGCAAAGCGCCCTTTTCGTAGCGGGATCCGGCATGCGGGCCCAGGGGACGCGCATCCGGGTGATTGCCGAAAACATCGCCAACCAGAACTCCACGGCGGACACGCCGGGCGGGGATCCCTACCGCCGCAAGGTCGTCACTTTTCAGAACGCCCTCGACCGGCAGTTGGATGTGGACACCGTGCGGGTCAGGAAGGTTACGGAAGATCCTTCCGCCTTTGCGCTTCGCTTCGATCCCAGCCACCCGGCCTCCGACGAAAACGGATACTATAAGTTACCGAACGTCACCGGCCTGATCGAGACCATGGATATGCTCGAGGCGCAGCGGACCTACCAGGCCAATGTGAGTGTGATCGAAAACACCAAGCGTATGGTGACCACGACTTTGGATCTGTTGCGCTGATTGCTGATGCCGGCCTGGTTCGGTCCTCGGCTGGCTAAATACGGCGAACAGTCTTATTAACGCTTGGTTAAGGGTTAGACGGGTAGTTTGGGAAATAGATTGGATTTTAGATAAATGGCAATCAACCCAGCAGATGCAGCAGCGGCCTATCGCGCCAACGCCACACCGGTTCCCGGTCCGGCCGCCGCGCCGAAAGGCGATACACCGGCGGGCGGGTCTTTTCTGGATCTGGTCAAGAATGGTGTGCAGGAAGCTGTCGTCGCCAACCGCAGCGCGGAACGGCTTTCCATAGACGCTATAGCCGGGCGCGCCGATTTGACCGAAGTCGTCACCGCCATTTCGCATGCGGAAGCCACCTTGAACACGGTCGTTCGTGTTCGGGACCGGATGATCAGCGCATACCAGCAGATTCTTCGTATGCCGATTTGATCCGCGTGGCCGGCGGCAACAAAAATGAATCCGCGTTGCGTGTTGTTGGACGGAAGCTGAATCGGGATAGATTGCGTCCGATTGGGTCCTGGAGAATAGCCGAAACGCGTTGCGATCATGGATGAAGCGACAGCCCTCGATATTGCTTTTCAAGCCATCCGCGCGACCTTGCTCGTCGCGTCGCCGATCATGGTCGTCGGTCTTGTCATCGGCTTGATCATTGCGGTTTTCCAGGCCCTGACACAGATTCAGGAAGCGACACTGACCTTCGTTCCCCGCATCCTGGTCGTGTTTGCGTCTCTTCTGTTTCTTCTGCCCTACATGCTGAGCGTTCTGACCGATCTGATGCGGTTCGTCATGGACAAGGCCATATCGCTCGGCTGACCGGAAAGGCGTGTACGCCGCATGTTGGCCGACCTACTCGTCATCCAAGTCTTCGCGTTGATGATGGTCTTCGTACGCATCGGCGCGACCTTCATGATTCTGCCGACGATCGGCGAAGCCTATATTTCTCCGCAAGTTCGTCTGTTATTGGCCCTGACCTTCAGCATCATCGTAACGCCGATCGTGCAGGACAAGGTGCCGGCGATACCGACGTCGGGCATTCTGGCGATCATCTTGCTTATCTCAGCCGAAATATTGGTGGGTGTTTTCCTGGGGGCGATTGTGCGAATCATGGTCGCGGCACTGGCCACCGCCGGCATGGTCATTTCCGTGATCACCGGCTTTGCCAACGCGCTTCTGTTCAATCCGGGGCTCGACGATCAGGGGTCATTGCAGTCGGTGCTGCTAACCATGCTCGGCACTTTGCTTATCTACGCGACCGAATTGCACCACGTGATGCTGGCAGGACTGGTGGAAAGCTATCAGGTGTTCCAGCCGGGCGTCATGCCGCCGGTCGGCGATTTCTCTCAGATGATCGCGCGCGGAGCCGCCGACAGTTTCATTCTGGCAATGAAACTGGCTTCCCCGTTCATCGTCATCGGAACCGTTTTCTATGCATTGTTGGGGTTGCTGGCTCGGTTGATGCCGCAGTTGCAGGTCTTTTTCCTGGCCATGCCGATGCAGATCATGCTGGGTCTGTTAGTGCTGTTGTTAACTATTCAAGCTATCATGATGACCTTCCTGGCCGATTTTTCGGACGGATTGGCCAGGTTCATCAGTTTCAATTGACAGCCGCCGGCCTCGATGCCCGTCCGGAAGGGGCATCGGGTTGAGCGCTCGACCGGACAAAAGCGGTGGCGGGCGGGCGGCGGTGTAGAGGACGGGTGGGCCTATGTCCAGCGACGACGATCCCGACTCAAAAACAGAAGAACCGACCGGTAAACGGTTGGTGGATGCCCGCAGGAAAGGGCAACTGCCGACCAGCCGTGAAGTGCCGACATGGGTGATGCTGTTTGGAACGGCGATCATGCTGGCGCTTTTGGCGCCGTTCGTCGCCGGTCGATTGAAGGAGATTCTGGTCTCCTTCATTGCCCGTCCGCACACCTACCTTTTCGGTCCGGCGGAACTGGGAGCGGCGCTCAGAAATATGTTGATGGATGTGCTGGGCGTCATGGCTTGGCCGCTGCTCATGTTCGCGATTCTGGCGGCCTCCGGCTACGTGCTGCAGAACGGTTGGCTTATCACGACCGAACCGATCAAGCCGAAGCTGAGCAAGATCAATCCCCTCTCAGGGGCCAAAAAATATATTCAGATGAAAACCTATGTGGAGTTTCTGAAGAACCTTCTGAAGCTCGTCATCGTAGGCGCCGTCGGCATCGTCCTGGTGATGCCGGAGTTCAACCGGCTAGACATCCTGCCCAGTCTGACCTCCGAGGACCACCTCCAGGAGATATTGATCCTGATTCTCAGGATACTTGCGGGTGTCTTGATGATCCTTTTCGCCATCATGGTGTTCGATATCTTCTTCCAGCGCATGCAGCATCGCAAACAACTGCGCATGACGAAGCAGGAGGTGAAGGAAGAGTTCAAGAACCAGGAAGGGGATCCGCAGATCAAGAACAGGCTGCGGCAAATCCGGATGGAAAGGGCTCGCACCCGGATGATGCAGGCGGTGCCCGATGCGGATGTCGTGGTGACCAACCCGACGCACTTTGCCTGTGCGCTGTCCTACAAACCCGATGAAATGGACGCGCCGATCCTGATCGCGAAAGGGCAGGACCTGGTGGCGAAACGCATCCGCGACCTGGCGGAAGAACTGGACATTCCGATCATCGAGAACCCACCTTTGGCCCGGGCGCTGCATGCGAGCTGCGATCTCGATCAGCAAATCCCGGAAGAGCATTACAAGGCGGTCGCGGAGGTGATAAGCTTTGTCTGGCGCCTCAAAGGCAAGATGGCGGGTGCCAATAAATAAACGGGTCCGGTCAATAGCCGGTGGGTGGGTCGGGGAGCAAAGTGCGGCGCAACGCAATCCTTATCGCGCTCTGGGCTACGGGAATGATCGCTGTTGGCGGGGTTCTTTTAGGGTCGGGCGCCGATGTAACCGCGGTCGTGGTGACGCTTGCCGTCATGGCCGGGATGGGCCTTTTCGTATTGTTTACAGGTGGGGCCGTTGGCGTCGGCTCCCGCGCCGGCCGTTCGGCCGCCAATGCCGCTGCCTTGCGTCAGGCGTTGGAACGGTTGGACGAAGCGGTCGCGATCGAAGAAATCCCAGAGTTTGGCGTGGCGGGCACACCGGTTTATCTGGACCCCGCTTTCATGCAGCTGTGCGGGATAGCGGCCGATGACAATCCGCCTGATGCGATCCCGTCGCTCTTGTCGAAAGCGTTCTCGGATGCCGGCCTGACGAATGCGCCGGACGGTGAATCCGTTCCTGGAAGCATCGAGGCAGCCGCGGCTGCCGCCCATGGTGAGACGACCCGCGTTCTGGAAGTCAGTGGTCCTGGCCCCAGGAACGAAGCCACGCGCTATCAGATACAAGTCGTTCCGGTGGGTGAGGGATTGCGAGTCTGGCGTGTCCGCAACGTTACCGATGCGCGGCGGTCGGAAGACCGGGCGCGGGACCGCTTGGCGATCCTGTCGCGGGCGCTTGAGAACGCGCCCTTTGGATTGTTGCTGCTGGACAAGGACCGGCAGGTCCGCGAGGCCAACGCCAATTTCCGCCAACTTATCGGACGAGACGCCCTGAATGGCGCGTCCTTCCTGGATCTGTTCAAGGCAGAGGACAGACCGGCCATTGCCGCAATGCTGGACGACTTGGCGACCCAACGGGCGGCGGGACCGTTAGATGTTTCCCCCGATACCGGGCAGGAGGTGACGCTTACGCTTCATGTCTCCCGTTCGGCCGAAACACGCGGCGGCAACGGGGGCATGCTGGTTTACGTTCTCGACGCGACCGAACGCAAACGGCTCGAGATGCAATTCGCGCAATCCCAGAAAATGCAGGCATTGGGGCAACTGGCCGGCGGTGTCGCCCATGACTTCAACAATATGCTGACCGCGATCATCGGTTTCTGCGATCTGGTTCTGCAGCGCCACCATCAGGGCGAGCAAACATTCGCCGATGTCATGCAGATCACCCAGAACGCAAAGCGGGCCGCGCGTCTTGTTCGGCAGTTGCTGGCGTTCTCGCGGCAGCAACCGCTGCAGCCACGGCTGACCAATGTCACTGATATCCTGGCTGAAATCTCGTCCTTGTTGCGGCGGGTTCTCGGCGAACGCGTTACCTTGAAGATGACTCACGGCCGGGACCTGGGGCTGATCAAGGCCGATCATAGCCAGTTGGAGCAGGTCGTCATCAATCTGGCGGTCAACGCCCGGGACGCGATTGACGGTTTCGGCGCGCTCGATATTGAAACGAGCATGGTGGAATTCACCGCACCGACACCGTTGAGCGGTGAAACGGCGCCGCCGGGGCGCTATCTCGTTATTGCGGTCACGGACACGGGCGCGGGTATTTCCGACAGTATCAGGGGCCGGATATTCGACCCGTTTTTCACCACCAAGGGGATCGGCGAGGGAACGGGCCTCGGGCTATCCATGGTCTATGGAAGCCTTCAGCAGATGGGCGGTTTCATTACCGTGGATAGCAGAACGAAGGGGGAAACCGGCACGACCTTCCGCCTCTACATTCCGGAAGCCGCACCGCATGGAACGGAAATCCAAGACGACCTCGCCGCGGCCGGGCCGGAAAACGATATTACGGGCGGCGGGGAGATCCTGTTGGTGGAGGACGAGGACCCGGTCCGCCTGTTCAGCGCACGGGCGCTGCGCAGCAAGGGGTATGTCGTAACGGAAGCCAGGACCGGCGCGGCGGCCTTGGAGATTCTGGCCGAGAACTCCTTCGACCTATTGATCACCGATATGATGATGCCGGAAGTCGATGGCGCGACCCTGATCAAGACGGCGCGCCAGGATATGCCGGACCTGCCCGTCGTGTGCATATCCGGCTATACGCAAGAGGCCGTCGCAAAGGAAATTACAGCACTTCCCAAAGTCTATTTCCTGCCCAAGCCCTTCAGCCTGAAACAACTGGCTGCGAAGGTGAAAACCGCGCTCCAGCCGGAAGGCCAGGGCTGATCCCATACGTCCGTCATCGCGGCCCGATTCGCGGCACCCGATGTTCCGCCAAATGGAACATCCCTGGAGGTCAGCCCGACTATTGAGAACATCGCGAAAACAAATGATATTGTAGTCTCAGTTATAAGAACAAAAAAAGAACTTGAGAATGAGAACAAAAAGTGTACAGTGTCGCCGTTGCGCAGGGTTAGCGCCTATGACAGAAACGGGGACAATCAGATGAATCAGTCGGCATTGCGCCTGGTAGGCAAGGACGAGATGGATAAGAACAAGGCTTTGGAAGCTGCCCTGGGGCAAATTGAGCGCTCTTTCGGCAAGGGCTCTATCATGAAGCTCGGCCAACAGAAGGCGCTGGACATCGAGTCGATTTCGTCCGGTTCCATCGGGCTCGATATCGCGCTCGGCATCGGTGGATTGCCGAAGGGCCGGATCGTCGAAATTTACGGGCCGGAAAGCTCAGGTAAAACAACGTTGGCGCTGCATGTCGTGGCGGAAGCACAAAAGCGCGGCGGAACCTGCGCCTTCGTGGATGCGGAACACGCGCTTGACCCCGCTTATGCGAAGAAGTTGGGCGTTGATATCGACGAATTGCTGATTTCCCAGCCTGATGCCGGTGAACAGGCGCTTGAAATCGCCGACACGCTCGTGCGGTCGGGCGCGGTCGATGTTCTGGTTATCGATTCGGTTGCCGCCCTGGTGCCGCGGGCCGAACTTGAAGGCGAGATGGGCGATACGCATGTCGGTCTTCAGGCGCGTTTGATGAGCCAGGCGCTCCGCAAACTCACCGGTTCGATCAACCGCACGCATTGCATGGTCATCTTCATCAACCAGATTCGGATGAAGATCGGTGTGATGTTCGGCAGTCCGGAGACGACAACCGGCGGGAACGCCTTGAAGTTCTACGCCAGTGTTCGACTGGATATACGCCGTATCGGCCAAATCAAGGACCGCGATGAAGTGGTCGGGAACCAGACGCGTGTCAAGGTCGTGAAGAACAAGGTGGCGCCGCCGTTCCGTCAGGTCGAATTCGACATCATGTATGGTGAAGGAATCTCGAAAACGGGTGAAATTCTGGACCTCGGCGTCAACGCGAATATTGTCGAGAAGTCGGGTGCCTGGTTCTCTTACTCGGGTCAGCGCATCGGCCAGGGCCGTGAGAATGCGAAACGCTTCCTGCTCGAGAACAAGGATGTGGCTGCCGACATCGAACGGAAGATCCGGGAGAATGCCGGCGTGCTCGACAGTGCGATGCTGGAAGGACCGGCTGCCGAAGAAGCGGCCGAAGCCGCCCTGACACCGGATGACGATCCGCAGACTTGATTTGCCTGCTGTAGCGGCCGGCATGGGCAGCTACGATAAAAAATTGATCCCCAAAGAAGGCGGCCCGCGCGAACATTCATCGCGCGGGCCGTTCTCATACTTGCGGTACAGGGGGCCGAAACAGACGCCCTACGGGCTCAGGTCTCGCGGTTCCGGTAAAGTTCTGCGATCCCGATGATATGGCTGACCCGGCCCTTCGGATCGATCAGCGGGCAGTCGATGGACTCGAAGGTATTTCTGTTCTTGATGGAACCGTTCAACGTGCCGTGACTACGACGGCAAACGCGACCGCTAGCCACAGAGGTCAAATACTCGGTCACGGTATGGGGAAAAGCCGCGAACGAACAGTTGATTTCCACGTCCTTCTGAAACCCGCCATTAAAAAGCCGTTTAAATTCCTCGCCCTGCAACTGATAGGTCCAATTTCCCTCCCCGGTTCGGGCGGCAAGAAACATATCGGCGGCATGGGGCAGCATGGTCAGAATATCGAACGCTTGGCGGGTCGGAAGCGTCCCATGGCGGGTGACGTAGCCGGACCACCAATTATATAATTTCCGGGCTCCGTCCCGGACGATTATGCTGGGATCGATGAGTTCGTGATCCGTGATTTTCGCGAAGTCGTTAAGCACCGTAAAGGGCTGGTCGTTAAGAGCAGTAAGCGAAACGGTCATATCAATTTTCCAGAAATTCGAATGCGTATTTGGACTCTAGTATATGGTGTTGTTAAATCACAAAATCCTAAACAAAAGGTTTCTATGGGACTGAAACGCCCCTCATCGGACGTTTCCGACCCTGACTTTCTGGACACGGTGGCGACCGCAAGCTAGTAAATGCGGCCCCGCCGGGACCGAATGGGTATTCGGATACATCGGGCGGGAAACATTGGATTTCGTAGGGTACGGATCATGATCAGCGCGAACGACATTCGCTCGGAGTTTTTGCGGTACTTTGAGAAGCATGGCCACGAGGTCGTGTCGTCCTCACCGCTGGTTCCCCGGAACGATCCGACCCTGATGTTCACCAATGCCGGTATGGTGCAGTTCAAGAACGTCTTCACGGGTCAGGAACACCGTGACTACGACCGCGCGGCGACGTCGCAAAAATGTGTCCGGGCCGGTGGGAAACACAATGACCTGGAAAATGTCGGTTATACGGCGCGGCACCATACCTTCTTCGAAATGCTTGGGAATTTTTCCTTCGGCGACTACTTCAAGGATCGGGCCATCGAACTGGCCTGGAACCTGGTCACGCAGGAATTCGGCTTGGACAAGAACCGCCTTCTGGTCACGGTCTACTCCGAAGACGAAGAAGCCGCCACGCTTTGGAAGAAGATAGCGGGACTGTCCGACGACAAGATCATCCGGATCCCGACCTCGGACAATTTCTGGCAGATGGGCGATACCGGCCCTTGCGGCCCGTGTTCCGAAATATTTTACGATCATGGCCCGTCGATCCCGGGCGGGCCCCCCGGATCACCGGATGAGGATGGCGACCGTTTCATCGAAATTTGGAATCTCGTCTTCATGCAGTTCGAGCAGATCGAACCCGGCAAGCGGATGAACCTGCCGAAGCCGTCGATCGATACCGGCATGGGACTCGAGCGCATCGCCGCCGTGCTCCAGGGCAAACACAACAACTATGACATCGACCTGATGCGGGTGATCATCGAAGCGGTCGCCGACCTGACCGGCGTCGACCCGGATGGGCCTCAATCGGCAAGCCACAAGGTCATCACCGATCATCTGCGCGCGTCGTCGTTTCTGATTGCCGACGGTGTGCTGCCGTCGAATGAAGGCCGTGGCTATGTCCTACGGCGCATCATGCGACGGGCCATGCGCCACGCCCATATGTTGGGCGCGAATGACCCGCTGATGCATCGCCTTGTGCCTTTCCTGGTCGGGCAGATGGGCGGTCATTTCGAGGAACTGCGCCGGGCCGAGGCTTTGATCACGGAAACCCTGAAGCTGGAGGAATCGCGCTTCAAGACGACGCTGGACCGCGGCCTGAAGCTGCTGGACGACGAAGTGGCCGACATGCCCGAGGGGGGAACGCTGCCCGGGCGCGTCGCGTTCACGCTTTACGACACTTTCGGTTTTCCGCTCGATCTGACCAAGGATATCCTGCGCGGGCAGGGCCGGACCGTTGACGAGTCCGGCTATGACGAGGCCATGGACGAACAGAAGGCCAAGGCGCGCAAGGCCTGGGCAGGCTCCGGCGAAGCCGCGACCGAAAGCGTTTGGTTCGAATTGAAGGAGAAGGTCGGCGCGACGGAGTTCTTCGGTTATGAGACCGAAAAGGCCGAAGGCGTTGTCACCGCTCTCGTCAAGGACGGTAAGACGGTGGACAGCATTGCGAAAGGCGACGATGCGATCGTGATCGCCAACCAGACCCCGTTCTACGGTGAAAGCGGCGGTCAGATGGGGGATCAGGGCGTTCTCAACAGCGTCGACGGCGCCGCCTTCACCGTCACCGATACGCAGAAGAAGCTGGGCGACATGCATTTACATGTCGGCACATTGACGGAGGGGACGCTCCGGGTCGGCGACGCGTTGGAAATGCTTGTCGACGGCGAGCGCCGGAACAAGCTGCGCTCAAACCATTCCGTCACCCACTTGGCGCACGAGGCTTTGCGGCGCGTTCTAGGCGATCATGTGACGCAGAAGGGTTCCCAGGTTGGCGCGGACAGCATGCGCTTTGATTTTGCCCATCCGAAAGCCATGAGCCTTGAGGAGATAGAACAGGTCGAGCGCATCGTGAATGCTCAGATTCGCCAGAATGAGGGTGTTACCACACGTCTGATGACGCCCGATGAAGCGATTGAGGCGGGTGCCTTGGCCCTTTTCGGGGAGAAATACGGTGACGAGGTCCGAGTCGTTTCCATGGGGGGATACGAAGCAGATAAGGCCGGCCATATCTATTCGACTGAATTGTGCGGCGGCACCCATGTTCGGCGGACGGGCGATATCGGCCTGTTCCACATCGTCAGCGAAAACGCGGTGGCGTCGGGCGTTCGGCGCATCGAATGCCTGACCGGGCAGGCGGCATTCGATTATCTCGCCGCCCAGGAACGGGCGCTCCGAGACGCCGCTGCGCGTTTGAGAGTGCCGCCGATGGAAGTCGCGGCACAGGCGGAAGCGTTGCTCGATCAGCGCAAGAAGCTGGAACGTGAAGTCTCCGATCTGACGCGCAAGTTGGCCGCAGGCGGCTCGGGCAGTGCGTCCGAGACCAGCGAAATCGCCGGCATAAAGTTCGCCAGTCGCATTCTGGACGGTGTGAACCCGAAAGAATTGAAGCCGCTGGCCGATCAGTTGAAAAGCCAACTCGGTTCCGGGGTTGTCACGGTCATCGCGGTCAATGACGGTAAGGCCTCCCTGGTTGTCGCCGTCACCGGAGATCTGACTGAACGCTTCGATGCGGTCGAACTTGTACGCGTGGGATCGCAGGCGATCGGCGGCAAGGGCGGCGGTGGGCGCTCGGATATGGCGCAAGCCGGTGGGCCCGATGGCGCAGCGGCGGCGAAGGCGGTGGAAGCCATCGAAGGCGCTCTCGCGGCCGGTGCGTGACCAGCCGGCGGGGGTGACCCCGTGTCGGTGGTTGTTGCCGCCCAACGAATACAGGGTTTGCGGCCCCTTCCTCCCTATGCTGTAGTCTGGGAATGCTCGGGCATTCTGCGCGGGCTAAGCTCTGCACGTTCTTGATCGTGCCAGGTTCATGCGGCGGACGGTACATGGTGCCGTGCGGCTCTGGCGGAGGTGACCGGTGACGCTATTGCGCCCGGGGGAGGTACTCGAGAGGCTCGGGCGGGTTGGCCGCCACGAGCAATTGCTCTTGTCCGGCTTGGCGGTGGTGGTCGGCGTAATCGGCGGCGTTGCCGCGATCGCCTTCCGTGAGGCAATCGGGGTCTTCCAGTATTTGTTCTATGGGTTTTCCTCGGAACTGGTTCACAGCCACGTTTCCGGTATGGCATGGTGGCATATCCTTGCCGCCACGACGGCCGGCGGTCTTGCGGTCGGTCTTATCGTTTTTTGGTTCCTGCCAAACCGCCAGACCCAAGGCGTCGCGGATGTCATTGAGGCGGAAGCCCTCAACGGTGGGAAATTGCACTACAGGACCGGTTTCACCGCAGCGCTGGTCAGTGCGATCACGGTCGGCAGCGGCGGATCGGCTGGCCGTGAAGGACCGGTGGTCCATTTCGCCGCCTGCTTGAGCGCCCTTTTTTCCAATGTTCTGAACTTGAACCGAACCCACCGGCAGACATTACTGGGATGCGGCGTGGCAGCTGGTGTCGCGGCGTCGTTCAACGCCCCGATCGCCGGTGTCTTCTTCGCGCTGGAAGTCGTGATGGGGAATTACGCACTGGCTGCTTTCGCGCCGGTTGTCATCGCGTCGGTGACGGGTACCATCATCAGCCGCATCTATTTCGGCGACTTTCCCGCTTTCATCATACCGTCGCATGAAATCGTGTCGTTCTGGGAATTCCCAGCATTCGCCTTGCTGGGTTTGGTAAGCGCGTTTGCCGCGATAAGTTTCATTTGGTCGATCGGCGTTGTGCGCAAGGTGGGAACGTCGTCGACAATCCCGCAATGGGCGCGCCCGGCGGTCGGCATGTTTGCCGTTGGGTTGATCGCGATTTTCTTTCCGCAAGTCCTCGGCGTTGGATATGAGGCGACGGACGAGGCGCTGAACCAAGTCCTGCCCCTGCAGATGCTGATCATCCTTGCGATCCTGAAGACCGCAGCGACGGCGCTCACCATCGGCAGCGGCGCCGGCGGTGGCGTGTTCTCCCCCTCGCTCTTTATCGGTGCGATGGTGGGTGGCGCTTTTGGCCTCATTGCGACGGAGGTCTTTCCGCATCATTCCTCGGGCCATGGCGCCTACACGCTTGTCGGCATGGGGGCGGTCGCCGGCGCGGTGCTGGGCGCCCCGATGAGCACGATCTTGATGGTCTTTGAATTGACGGGTGACTACGAACTGACGATCGGCGTGATGATCGCCACCGTCATTTCATCCCAGGTCACTCAAGTAGCCTACGGGTACTCCTTCTTCACCTGGCAGTTGGCCCAACGCGGCGTGAACCTTCTTGGCGGTCGAGAAGCCCTGGTCATGCGGTCCTACCGGGTCGCCAATATCATGCGGAAAGACCATCACGCCATTTTGGACAGTGCTTCGCTGGCGGAAGTTCGGAGAAAGTTGGGAGCGGTGCCCTATGGCGAGCTCTTCATTATCGACAAGGAGGGCGGATTGGTCGGTACGGTAATGCTTCGGGACTTGAAGGAGTATGCTTTCGACAGCAGCAATGACGGCGTCATGACCGCGGCCGACATCGCCCGGCGTGGCGCACCCTATGTAAAGATCGGCGATGATCTGGGCCGGGCGATGGATCTTTTGGAAAAATGTGGGGAGGAGCATGTCGCCGTGGTGCAGGAAGCCGGTACCAAGAAGCTTTTGGGCGTACTGCACGAACGTGACGTGCTCAGCGCCTATCACCGGGCAGTACAGGAAACCCGGACGTGACCGGGTGACTCCGGGGCGTTTCCACAGGCTCCGTCGATTGCAAAGTTTGGCCTCTCCGGCTGGATGCATCCGGTTCGACTCGCTATATAGAAACGGACATGTCCGACAGCTTTTCTGACGATCCCTTGGCTTATGAAGACCTGACGGTGCCCGGCGTGCCGCAGGGGCCCGCGCCCGCGCATCCGCGGGCCGGCACGCCGCCGTGGCTGGAGCGGTTGAATGAGGCGCAGCGGAAGGCCGTGGACACGTTGGACGGTCCTCTGCTGGTCCTGGCGGGGGCGGGGACGGGCAAGACCCGTGTGCTGACGACCCGCCTTGCGCATTTGATTCACCAAGGCCGCGCCAAACCCTATCAAATCCTGTGCGTGACGTTCACCAACAAGGCCGCGCGGGAAATGCGTGACCGTGTCGCCGAATTGGTCGGCGGATCGACGGAAGGAATGTGGCTGGGCACCTTCCATGCCCTTGCCGCCCGGATTCTGCGCCGGCATGCCGAATTGGTCGGCCTGAAGCCCAGCTTTACAATTCTGGATACCGACGACCAGATTCGCTTGCTGAAACAGATCTTGCAGGCTGAACAGATCGACGAAAAGCGTTGGCCGGCCAGGATGCTGATCCATGTCATACAGCGTTGGAAGGACAAGGGGCTGACGCCCGACCGCGTCGGCGCCGGCGAAGCGGGCGATCTTGCGAACGGCCGGGCCGTGGAAATCTTCCGGCAATATCAGGAACGATTGACCACGTTGAACGCGGCGGATTTCGGAGACCTGCTGCTGCATAACCTGACGCTGTTCACGAAACATCCCGATGTCCTGGAACAGTATCAACGGACCTTCCGCTACTGCCTTGTCGATGAGTATCAGGACACCAATGTCGCCCAGTATCTGTGGCTTCGCTTGCTGGCACAGAAAAACAAGAACATCTGCTGTGTCGGGGATGACGATCAGTCGATCTATGGCTGGCGCGGGGCCGAGGTTGGCAACATCCTGCGTTTCGAAAAGGATTTCCCGGGGGCGGCGGTCGTGCGTCTTGAACGCAACTACCGGTCGACGCCGCATATCCTTGGCGCGGCGTCGGGCCTGATCGCCAAGAACGAGGGGCGCCTGGGCAAGACCCTGTGGACCGAGGAGCAGGACGGCGAACCGGTCCGCGTCCGCGGTGTGTGGGACGGGGAGGAAGAGGCCCGCCAGGTCTGCGACGAGATCGAGACCCAGCATGGCAAACGGGTCAGTTTGGATGAGATGGCGATATTGGTGCGGGCCGGTTTCCAGACCCGCGAATTCGAAGAACGCCTGATCACACTGAACATCCCCTACAAGGTAATCGGCGGCGCCCGGTTCTATGAACGCGAGGAAATTCGCGACGCCATCGCCTATCTGCGTGTCATTGCCCAACCGGCGGACGATTTGGCATTGGAGCGGATCATCAACAAGCCCGCCCGGAAGATCGGCAAGGCGACGGAACAGGCAATCCATCACCTGCAACGCCGAACCGGCGATCCCATGTACTTCGCGGCGCGCCAGTTGGTTCAGACCGATGAATTGAAACCGCAGGCGCGCAATGCGCTGACAAGCATTCTGGACGACTTCGACCGGTGGCGGGCGATGGTCGATGGGATCGGCCATGTGGAATTGACGGAAACCGTCCTGGACGAGTCCGGCTATACATTGATGTGGCAGCAATCCAAGAAGCCGGAAGCCCCGGGAAAATTGGAGAATCTGAAGGAATTGACCGTCGCGATGGAAGATTTCGCGTCGCTTGGTGAGTTTCTGGAGCATGTCAGCCTTGTCATGGACAACGAAGACCGCGGCGATGAGGAACAGGTCAGCCTGATGACCCTGCATGCGGCCAAGGGCCTGGAATTCGATGTCATCTTCTTGCCTGGATGGGAAGAAGGTCTGTTTCCCAGCCAGCGGACGATGGATGAAAGCGGCATGACCGGCTTGGAGGAAGAACGTCGGCTGGCCTATGTCGGCCTGACCAGGGCACGGAAACGCGCCTTCGTCTCCTTCGCGGCCAACCGCCGCATTCACGGCCAATGGACGAGCGCCATTCCGTCCCGGTTCATCGATGAACTGCCGAGGGACTTTGTCGAGATCGAAAGCGATCGCGGTGTTTATGCCGGCATCGGCGGCGGCACGGCGGAAGACCGGGCCGATTTCATGTATGGCGGCCATGGGCGAAGCTACGGCGCGGAACGGAGCTATGGTGCCGATATCGCGGTGCAGACCGAAACCCCCGACCCGCACGCCTATCGCAGCACCGGCGGTGGACCCGGCTGGCAGAGGCTACGGCAACGCGGGGTCGGCGGCACAAAGCCGCCGGTAATCGAAGGCCGGGCCGAAAGCAGGATTATCGAGAACCATGATTTCGGCGAAGGCGAGCGCTGCTTCCACCAGAAATTCGGCCCCGGAACGATCACCAAGATCGACGGTGACAACCTTACAATCGAATTCGACAAGGCCGGGACAAAACGTGTGGTCGCCGGGTTCGTGGAGCGCACGTGACCGACCTCTACAAAATTGAATTCCTTCTCCCGACGGCCGAGTCCGCCGGACCGATGGAACTGGTGATGGAGCCCTTCTCGGTGGCAGTTACCTGTTTCGAAACGCCAGGGGGCGCCACGTGGCGGCTGGAAGCTTATTGCACCGAATTGCCGCCTCATGACGCGGTCGCAAAGGCAATCGCCGATGGCGCCCGCATCGCTGGAATCGCGAAGCCCGAATTCACGGCCGGCCCTCTGCCGCAAGTCGATTGGGTTTCGGAGAACCAGAAGAGCTTCACGCCGATCCGGGCAGGCCGCTTCTTCGTCTATCCTTCCCATTTTGAGGGAATTGTTCCGGCAAGCGGTTTGCCCATCTGCATGGATGCCGGCATGGCCTTTGGAACCGGAGAGCACGGAACCACCAAGGGATGCCTGCTGATGATTGAAGCGGTGCTGAAGCGCCGCAAGGTCAATGCCGCGCTGGATCTTGGCTGCGGGACGGGGATCCTGGCCATCGCAACGGCGCTGGCGTCGCGCTCGACGACGGTGATGGCCAGCGATATCGACCCGGACGCGGTTTTCGTCTCGCGGGAAAATTGCCGGATCAACGGGGTGCAGGACCGTATTCGCCCTGTCGTAAGCGATGGATTGGATCGGCGCGGGTTGAACAGGCCGGCTGCGTTCGATCTTGTGATCGCGAATATTCTGGCCGGACCCCTTCAGCGACTGGCCCCGGGCATAGCAAGGATTGTCGCACCCGGCGGTTCCGTGATCTTGTCGGGATTGCTGGTAAGCCAGGAAATCGCAGTGCTGGCAGCCTATCGCCGGCAAGGCTTGTACCTTGGCAGTCGGCTGCGCATCGACGGTTGGTCGACCTTGCTGATGCGGCGGAAGAATTGAAGCACCATGCTGGAAAAGCAAACGCCCCGCCGCCATACCGCGGGAGGAAGCGGTGGGCTACGGGGCGTGTGACAAAGTCACCGCATAGGGACTATTATCGATCGGTTTAGCGGGTCGGAACCTTGCCGGACGACTGCCATTCGATCAAATCGCCGCGGCTGAGCCCGACATCTTCCAGCAGGCGGTCGTCGAGCGATTCAAGGGCCGCAAACGCTTTGCGTTCCTGATACGCTTCAACAACTTTCCGGAAAAATGCGGAAAAAACATTTGTCTGTTTCGCCGGCGCTCTACCGGCAGTAATGACCTGAGCCATGATCTACCTCAATTTCTATTGTGTTCAATTGTCAGCGCTTTATGCGCCAGCGATTTCAATGACGGTGATATGGAGGGATGCGAGCGCATTGACCAGGGCTTAGTTCGCAGTTCAGCAATGCGTTTTCAGCATGGCATCACCGATGAGTGACATAGATCACACCTTGCGTCCTACCAAGGTAGCGATCGTTTAGGCCCGTTGGCTGGGGGCGGCTTGCCTCAAAGCGGGTACTTCCATAGCTTTCAGGGCGACCTAAATAGGGTGCGTTATGCGATTGGAGCGGATGCCATGACAGTCAGTGAAGCCATGACCTTGTTGCATGAGGCGGGCGTTGAGATCGAGGAAGCGGCGCTGACAGGATTTTTAAAGGGCGTCGTCGCCGGACCGGCGCAGTTGGACGATGCTTGGATGGATTTGTTGGGCAGTCCATTGCCGCCGGCCGCACGCCGGGCTTTGGACCGGTGCCGTTCCGAAATGGCGGAATCATTGGAAACGGGTCTGGGCCCGGGGCCTGTGCCGGGCGCGCGTTTGGATGCCCTGCGCGCTGAACTGGTGCGCCGACGCTTGGACGGGCTCGTGATCCCGCGGACCGACGAGTTCCAAGGGGAATATATTCCGGCCCGCGCCGACCGCCTGGAATGGCTGACCGGCTTCAACGGGTCGGCTGGGGCGGCCGTGGTCGGCACATCCGAAGCCGCGATCTTCGTGGATGGCCGCTACACTCTTCAGGTTCAGGACCAAGTGGACACCGACAGGTTCACAGTTCGTCATTTGGTGACGGAACCGGTGGGCGAGTACTTGGAGCAAGCGTTTAAAACCGGCCAGAAAGTCGGGTTCGATCCATGGTTGCACACGCGCCACGGCGTCTTGATTTTGCAGCGTGCCGCCGCCAAGGCCGGGTTCACTCTGGTTCCGGTAAGCGACAATCCGATCGATGCGGTATGGCATGGCCAGCCGGCCGCACCGCTGACGCCTGTTCGTCCGCATGACATGATCTATGCGGGGGAAAGCTCGGCAAGCAAGCGCGCCCGCCTTTCCGAGGAATTGAAGAAGGATGGTCGGACAGCCGCGGTCATTACGGCAAGCGATTCCATCGCTTGGCTGCTGAACGTTCGTGGTGGCGATGTCAGCCGTTGTCCGCTGCCGCTGTCATTCGCAGTGCTGCACGACGATTCCACCGTCGATTGGTTCATCGATCGCAGGAAATTGCTGCCCGGTCTTTCCGATCATCTGGGCAACGGCGTGGCAATCCACCCGTTCGAGGATTTTCCGAATGCCCTGGTTGGTTTGGGTGCCGGCGGCGCCTCCGTGCAGGCCGATCCGGCGACCGCTGCCTCCGTCGTTTTCGACAAGCTCTCTGAAGGTGGTGCAAAGATCGTCGAGGACAGCGATCCGTGCCTGCTTCCCAAGGCGTGCAAAAACGATGTGGAACTGGCTGGAACGCGTGCGGCGCATATGCGCGACGGCGCGGCCATCACGCGCTTCCTTGCCTGGTTGCCGTCGGCGGTGGAAAGCGGTGGTGTGACCGAACTTTCTGCGGCGGATCAATTGCAGGCCTTTCGGTTCCGCGATCCACTTATCCGGGACCTCAGCTTCGACACGATTTCCGGCGCCGGTTCGGACGGCGCGATCGTGCATTACCGGGTGACGGAGGAGACCGATCGTTCACTGCGCCCTGGCGAGCTATATCTTGTCGATTCAGGCGGCCAATATCTGGACGGAACGACGGACATTACACGGACGATCGCCATAGGCGAACCGACGGCGGAAATGAAAGACCGTTTCACGCGCGTGCTAAAAGGGCATGTTGCGATTGCGACTGCGCGGTTCCCGGCGGGGGTCAATGGCGGCCAATTGGACAGTTTCGCTCGGCAGTTCTTGTGGTCCATCGGCCTCGATTTCGATCATGGGACAGGCCATGGCGTCGGCAGTTACCTGAATGTCCATGAAGGACCGCAGCGCATTTCAAAGGGCGCGGGCGGCGTCGCCCTGAAGCCGGGTATGATCCTGTCCAATGAGCCTGGGTTCTATAAGACCGGCGAATTCGGCATAAGGATCGAGAATCTTGTCGTGGTAACCGAGTTGCAAGGGCAGGGACAAGGCGGCAAACCGCTTCTGGGTTTCGAGACGATCACCTTCGCGCCGATTGATCTCAATCTGGTGGATGCCTCGCTTCTGACTGAAAGCGAAAAGGATTGGCTGAATGCCTATCACGCCGAGGTCCGGCGAAAGGTCGCCCCTCAACTTACCGACGATGGTGAAGCGTCGGCCTGGTTGGCGCACGCCACCCGCGCAATCTGACCCCTTAGTGCTGTATGTAGTTCAGCGGCAGGATGGCTTGAGGCGCACAAGTCCCCAGCCGAAGGCGTCGTCCTTGCCTTCTTGGCCCAGATCTTTCGTATAGCGCCTCAAGCTCCCTCGAAGCTGATCCGGATCGCCCGGGAAACCGGCATCCAAGTGAATTGCGACCATTGCCGTAATGAACGGCGACGCGAAGGATGTGCCGCTTTGCAGTTTCAGGCCGGTGGGAATCTGGGTTACCAGATTCACTCCTGGGGCGGCGAAGTCCACATAGTTGCCGCGGTTGGCCTGTTCGTAGATTTTCAATTGATTGTCGATGGCGGTCACCGCGATGACCTTGGGATGCGCGGCAGGCCAGGCGGGTTCCGCGCTAGGTCCGTTGTTGCCTGCGGCCGCAACCACGACAACGCCGTCTTCAAGCAACTTGTTCAACACGAAAGTCATCACGCCGTTGCCACCCCCGGCAATCGACATGTTGATGACGCTGATACGGTTCTTGAGCAGCCAGTCAGCAGCCTTCATCATATTGCCCAGATTGCCGACTTCTTTGCCGCCGCGCATCTCAAAAATGCCGGCGGCGTAAAGTGTTGCACCGGGCAGCAATCCACCGATATTCTTCTCGTCGCCTTCCGGCCTTCCAACGAGCATTGCCGCAACGGCCGTGCCGTGCGCTTCCCCCGCGGGTTTGCGATCCTTTGCGTTGAAACCCTCGTAATTCAGGCGCTGTTTGCGAAGCGTTGGCGTTTTCTTGTCCACCGCACCGTCGATCATGCCGATCCGCATACCTGCACCGCAACTGGGCGATACAGGACCCCATCCGACAAAGCCGCGGGAGAAATCCGCGCCGACATTACCGGCGGACAAATCGAATGTCTGATTGGTATCGACGAGCAGGTCGGGGAAGTCCTTTTTCAGTTTCCGCAAAGCCCCTTTCTCACTCATGGTCGGTGGGATGCTGACGCGCCACACCTCCGCCCCCATGGTGTGAAGACGGATTTCTTCGAGAATACTGAACCCATCCTTTTCCAATTGGGCACGGATGTTACTAGTGTTACTAGGCGGGTTCACCAGCAGGAGTTGACCCCGCATGACATTGCCGGGGCTGATCCTCTTGATCTGATCTTCATCCGGCGAGGTCGCGTCCGGCGTTTCGGTTTCCTCAACCTCGAGTTCCCGCCCGGTGCCTTTGTCCAGCACGATTGGCCGCCCCTGCGCATCCCGTTTAAGGATGCGCCACGAAGGGCTGGGTGCATCGCCAAGAGTTTCTTGCGCCGAGACGGTATGAAAGGATGAGATTGTGACAGTGAAAGCGATTGCCAGAGCGACAAACAACGCGGATCGGCTATTGCTCCTGTCGGTCATGTCCCCCTCCCAAAGGTCTCAAGCACCAAAGCCCACGAACTCGACAACGTACGCGGGCACAATTAATTTATTTTTAAGCACCTATATGGGAGTTTGCCTCGGTTTTGGTTAACCAAGGGTTAAGCAATTGCAGTTTACGCGGGTTGGATCAGGCTTATCCAATCGTCTTCGCTCAACATGGTGACGCCCAATTCCGCGGCTTTCTTCGCCTTGGATCCGGCATCCGCGCCGACAACGACATAGTCTGTTTTTTTCGAGACGGAGCCCGACACTTTTGCCCCCAAGGATTCAGCCCTCGCTTTAGCTTCGCCACGGGACATCTTCTCCAAGGTGCCGGTGAAGACGACGGTCTTGCCGGCAACGGGAGATCCGTCAGCACTTGGCGCCGCTACATCGGTAACAGTCAGTTCGGCGGCGAGAGAGGCCAGAACATCAAGGTTATGCTGTTCCCCGAAGAATGCCGCCAGGCTGTCTGCGGCTGTCATGCCGACCGTGTCGATATCGACCAGCTCCGCATAGTAGGGCCCGATCAGTTCCGGCTTCTTGTGTTCGTCGGGGATCGATTTCCGTTCCGCGGCGACCGCATGCATTGCGTTTTCCCACACTTTGTAGGTCCCGAAACGGCGGGCCAGCAGCTTGGCCGTTGTTTGCCCTATATGGCGGATTCCGAGCGCATAGATGAATCGATCGAGCGGAATTTCCCGGCGTGCCTTTATGGCCGACAAAAGGTTGGAGACGGATTTCTCCTTCCATCCTTCTCGACCCATCAGGTTCTCTTCATTTAGTGCGAAAATGTCCGCGGGCTGCCGGATAAGACCGTCACTCCAAAACTCTTCGATGCTTTTCGTGCCCAACCCTTCGATATCGAAGGCGTCGCGGCTGACGAAATGCTTGAGGCGCTCGACCGCCTGTGCGCTGCAGATCAACCCGCCGATACAACGCCAATCGACTTCACCGTCCGCCCGCTCCACATCGCTGCCGCATTCGGGGCATGTCGTCGGGAAGGTGTAAGGTGGTCCGCCGCCATCCGTCACGACCGCCAAAACCTGCGGAATGACGTCGCCTGCGCGTTGAATGCGGACCGTGTCGCCTTGTTTGACGCCCAGGCGGGCAATTTCGTCTTCGTTGTGCAGGGTCGCGCGGGAAACGGTAACGCCCCCCACGGTAACCGGTGTCAGGTTCGCCACCGGAGTTAGTTTGCCGGTGCGTCCGACTTGTACGGTAATGGCTTCAATGACGGTTTCCGCTTTTTCCGCTGCGAACTTGTGGGCGATGGCCCAGCGCGGTGCGCGGCTGACCTGGCCAAGGCGCTCTTGCAAGTCCAGGCGGTTCACCTTGTAGACGACCCCGTCGATGTCGAAGGGCAGGCCGGCCCGTTCGCGATCCACCATGCGATAGTAGTCCAGCACGTCTTCCACTCCGGCGCAGAGCGCGGCCGGTTCGTTGAGTGAGAAGCCGAGCTTTGCCAGAAAGCTGCGCGCCTCCACCTGAGTAGCACCAAGGGGCTCCGATGTTTCGCCCCAGGCATACCCAAAGAAATGCAAGGGACGGGACGCCGTGATGGCGGGATCGAGCTGTCGGAGAGACCCGGCCGCTGCGTTGCGCGGATTGGCGAAGACCTTGGCGCTGGCGGCTTCCTGCCGTTGGTTCAGGGCCAGGAAGTCGTCCTTGCGCATATAGACTTCACCCCGGACCTCCAGCACCGCCGGTGCCCCTTCCAGCACGTGGGGGACATCCTTCAACGTCTTCATATTGGCGGTGATGTCTTCGCCCTCCGTCCCGTCGCCACGGGTGGCGGCATAGATCAGACGGCCGTCTTCATAGCGCAGCGACGCCGACAGGCCGTCGATCTTGGGCTCCGCGAGGACCTCCAATTTCTCCTCACCGAGCCCCAGGAACCGGCGAACCCGGGCAAGAAATTCCGCGACGTCTCCATCGGAAAAAGCATTGCCAAGCGACAGCATCGGCCGGGAATGGCGAATTTTACCAAAGCCGGACTTCAGCCCGCCACCGACCCTAAATGTCGGACTATCCTTGCGAGTGAGTTCGGGAAAGCAGGCCTCGATCTCCTCGTTTCGACGGCGCATCGCGTCATAGTCCGCGTCCGTGATCTCGGGCGCATCATCCTTGTGGTAGCGCGCGTCGTGATAGGCAATATCCATCGCCAGCCTAGCCAGTTCCCGGCGAGCCTCGTCTTCGGTCAATTCCGCGACGGGCTTCGGACCCGTCATGCCGGCATCGCTCATGCGGCGTCACTCCCCTGCAGAAGACGGCGGGCGGCGGCGCGGGCTTCCTCCGTCACATTCGCACCCGACAGCATCCGGGCGATTTCCTCCAACCGCTCCGCGTCGTCCAAGGCGCTGACCGCAGTGATCGTTGCCCCGGCGGAGTCGCCCTTGGCGACGCGCCAATGGGATCCGCCGAGCGCTGCCACCTGGGGCGAATGCGTCACCACCAGCACTTGGCGCGACTTTGCCAACTGCCCCAACCGCTCGCCGACCGCTGCCGCTGTCGCGCCGCCTACGCCGCTGTCGACTTCGTCAAAGATCATCGTCGGGGCGCCGCCGCGTTCGGCAAGCGTCACTTTCAGCGCCAGCAGGAAGCGGCTTAGTTCGCCGCCCGAGGCGATCTTCCCGATCGGTCCCGGCGGCGTGCCGGGATTGGTCGAGACCAGAAATTGAACCCGGTCCATGCCGTGTGCGCCCCAATCCGCTTCCGGCAGATCGGCGATCTCCGTCTTGAAAGCCGCCTTTTCAAGTTTCAATGGCGGCAATTCGCCGTTGACCCCTTGGTCGAGCTTGTCCGCCGCTCCGTGGCGTTTCGAAGACAAGGCCTTTGCGGCATCGACAAAGTCCTGTTTCCGGGCGGCAGCCGCTTTTTCCAGGTCGGCCAAGCGTTCGTCGCCGCCGTCGATCATCGCCAGCTGGTCACGAAGACGGCCCATCAGGACGGGCAATCCGTCGGGGTCGATCCCATGCTTGCGGGCCGTCTCCCTAAGGCTGAACAGTCTTTCTTCCACCGTTTCCAAACGCCCTTCGGACGCGTCGATCCCGGCGACCGCTCTGGCCAAGGCGCCCGATGCTTCCTGTAATTCGATAGATGCCCTGTCGATGGCCGAGAGCGCATCGACGAGGTGTCCGCCGACCTGTTCCGCCACGGCCTCCAATACTCTTGCCGCGTGCCTTAGTTGGGTATCCGCGCCTTCGGTTCCGTTCAGAAGATCGTCGGCGGCATTGGCGGCAGCGATGATCTGTTCGGCATTGCGCAGAAGCGCACGCTCGTCCGACAGGGTGTCTTCTTCGCCTGTTTCCGGCGCCAGCGTTTCCAACTCCTCAAGCGAGAAACGCAGGAAAGCTTCGTTCTCCCGGCTCTTGCGGGCCGTCTCCCGCGCAGCGGCGACGGCCTTTTCCGCATCGCGCCAAGCGCCGAATTCTGCGGCACAGGGCGGCTCGCCGCCGAAACTGGCGTAGTCGTCCAGCACCGCGCGGTGGGATGCCCCGTCCATCAAACCCTGCTGGTCGAACTGTCCCTGGATTTCGACAAGGGTGGCGCCGACCTGGCGCATCAGGCCGACGCTGACCGGCTCGTCATTCAGATAAGCACGGCTGCGTCCATCGGCGCCCAAAATGCGGCGCAGGATGATCTGGTCGGCCGGTTCAATGCCATGCTCTTCGAACAGGGGAGCCAAGGCGGCAGGGTTGGTATTTTCGAAAACGGCGGTGACAACCGCTTGCTGGCTGCCGTGGCGCACAAGTCGCGCCTCCGCCCTGGCGCCGATCGCCAGGCCCAAGGCGTCGAGCAGGATGGATTTTCCGGCGCCGGTTTCCCCCGTCAATACGGCAAGCCCGCGGGAAAACGAAAGATCCAGTCGTTCGATCAACACTACGTCACGGATGGAGAGGTCCGTCAGCATGGGTTCGGATGAGCGGTCAGAATGCCCAGGACCATAGGGAGGAAAACCAGCCTTCGTTGGTCTGGGCGAGTTCGCGCCCTTCCAACAGAGAATAGCTGTCCGCGTACCATTCGCTGCCCGGATAGTTGTAGCCGAGAACAGCGCCCGTCGTCTGCGCTTCGTCTGTGATGCCGAGCATGAGATAGCATTCGACCACCCTGTGCAGCGCTTCCGGGACATGGGTCGTGGTCTGGAACTGTTCTATCACCACCTTGTAGCGGTTGATCGCGGCCAGAAGTTCACCCTTGTTCTGATAAAACCGCCCGATTTCCATTTCCTTGCCGGCCAGATGATCCAGCGTCAGGTCGATTTTCAAATCGGCGTCGCGCGCATAGGCCGTACCGGGAAAACGACGGGCGACTTCCTGCAGCGAATCGAGGGCGAGGCGCGTGATCTTTTGGTCGCGCCCGACATCGACGATTTGCTCGTAGTAGCTGATCGCACGGAGATAGTAGGCGTAGGCCGCGTCGGGACTACCGGGATGAAGGTCGATGAAGCGCTCCAGCGCGATCACGGCTTCGTCGTATTCGTCATCCAGGTAATAGACGTAAGCCGCCATCAGCTGCGCTTTGGTCGCCCAGATCGAATAGGGATGCTGCCTGTCGACTTCCTCAAAATTTTGCGTTGCGACTTCAAAGTCTTCCGCAGCCAAGGCATCCAGCGCCGTATTGTATAGCTCTTCCGGCGGACGCTCCACATACGGGATGGAATCGTCGTCCGAACAGCCGCTCAAAATGCCCAAGGACAACAGGCCTGCGGCTGCGATCTTGGCAATACGTGCGGAAAGTTTCATGCGGCAAATCTGCATCTGAAAAGATAGATACGGTCGCGGGCTTGTCGTCAATAGTCACGGGCGCGCACGCGTTACGTGGCCAATGGTATATGCGGAAACGGGGCCGAATCCAAGCGGATGGATTAGGGGAGGTTTACTCCGCCGCGGTCAGGAAGGCGTTGCCGACCGGCAATGTGTCGACATCGATGATTTCCCAATTCGCCGGGTCGGCGAAAACCGCGTGCAGCAGCTTGTTGTTGATGGCGTGGCCCGCCTTTTCCGCGATCACATGGCCGAGGACCGGGTATCCGGCCAGGGCCAGATCGCCAATGCAATCCAGGATCTTGTGGCGGACGAATTCGTCCGTATACCGCAAACCTTCGTCGTTCATGACCTTGTCGCCATCGATCACGACTGCGTTTTCCAAGCTGCCGCCGCGGCCGAGTCCGGCTTTCCGCATCGCTTCCACTTCATGCAGGAAACCGAAGGTACGGGCTTTGGCGATATCGCTGCGGAACAATTCCGGCGAAACCTGAACCGCGAGATTTTGGCGGCCGATCGCCGCGGAACTGAAGTCGATGACCATTTCGACGATGAATTCGTCGGCCGGGGAAATAGTGACCGTGCTGCCGCCGTGGCTGACCGTCACATCGCGCAAGACGCGGAGAGCCTTGCGCGGCGTGTCTTGTTCAACAACACCGGCGCATTCCAGCAAGAAGGCGAAGGGCTCGGCGCTGCCATCCATCACGGGGACTTCGGGCCCGTCCAATTCGACCAGCAAGTTATCGACGCCCAAACCGGCAATGGCGGACATGAGATGCTCAATCGTCGCGACTGAGGCGCCCGCGTCATTCGCGATCGTGCTGCACAGTGTGGTGCTGGTGACCGCATCGTAGCGTGCGGCAATTTCGTTACTGCCGTCTTCCAGGTCGGTCCGGCGGAATATTACGCCATGACCGGTCGGTGCGGGATGCAGGACCATCGAAACCGGCGCACCTGAATGAAGGCCTACGCCCCGGCAGGAGATCGATGATTTGATCGTTTGCTGGAACGACGTGCCGACACCGGAATGCCCTGATGACTTTCCGACCGTACCGACATTCTCACTAATTCCGTCAAGCATATCGCCCCGCACTGGAAGTATCTCTCAAAGTAGTTCCAAGACAAACGAACTAAAATCAGGTTTCCCCGAGTAAATTTCCAAGAACTGACCCAAACAATTTGGATTGTGTAGTTCTTTCAGCTTCTGTGTACCAATTGACCTATGCACTCTCAAATCAAACATTGTTTCGAATTGTTACTTGGATCTCCCCGCAGGCACCATAAGAGAAGGGAAAGTCAGCACATCAAAAAAACAATTAACTTCAACAAGTTAATAAAGAATCAATTTCTTGGAAAAGAGCAAAAAGAAACCGGCATGATCGTTCTTTGTTTCAAGAAGATCATGCCGGCAGGGGTTTGTCTGACTCAAACACGCATATAGGCGGTTACTAGTTTGCCTGGCGGCGCAGGAATGCAGGGATTTCCAGCAGTTCCGAATCGGCCGGCGAAGCAGGTTCCATCCGCTCATCCGGCGCTTGGGTGTCGAGGCTGCTTTGCGCCGGCGCGGCACCTTGAGCAGGCCGTGCCGCTGGACGGCGGATCGGTTCGCCCGCCGTGCGCGTCGCAGGGTGCTGCTCAACAGAAGCAGCCTCCTCTTCGGAACGGCTGGGCTTCGTGCCCAGGACGTTCGTTACCCGGCGGAACAGGTTCGTCCGCTTTTTGGGGGCGTCGCTGCGGCCATTGGCCAGGTCCGCTTCGGCGAAGGGATCTCCGCCCATATCGCCATGGCTTTCCTTTGCCCGCGTCACCTTGATCGGCGGTGGCGGGATGAAAGCATCGCGGGGCGCGGTTACGTCCGGCCGTCGCGGCGTAGGTGCTGCGGCTTCCGGTGCGGGACGCGCGGCCGGGGCCTCCGGTTCATGCTCTTCAGGCTCATCCAATTCGTCGAACAGTCGCGGCTCCTGAACCGGTTCATGGTCCGTCAACTCCGTGGACTCGCCGACCGCCGTGGTTTGGGCCATTGCCGGCATGGGCTGAACGCCGCCGCCGGGCTGGTATTCCATAGCGGCGAGGTCGGGCCGGGTGGCCTGCAAATCCGTGGCTTCGCCGGGGCCTTGCTGCCCGTCCATGGTTTCGGTCGGGCCTTCTTCGCCAATGGCGTCCACGTCGAAACCACCCACCATGGGTGCGGCAGTTTCCTCAGCGGCCAAAGGGGCCGTTTCCTCGGCTTCAGCCTTCTCTTCCGGTTCGGCTGGAACCGCGGGGCGCTTCGGGCGCGTCAGGCTGATCGAGCGGGACGGCACCGGGCGCGATTGCGTCTGCGCTTCGGCTTCTATGCCTGTCGCCACGACGGAAACACGCATTTTACCTTCCAACGCTTCCTCGAAGGTGGACCCGAAGATGATATTGGCGTTTTCGTCCACTTCCTCGCGGATGCGGTTCGCCGCTTCGTCGACTTCGAACAACGTCATGTCCGGCCCGCCGGTGATGTTGATCAAAACGCCGAGCGCGCCCTTCATCGTCACGTCTTCCAGCAGCGGGTTCGAAATTGCCGCTTCGGCGGCCAAACGGGCGCGGTCTTCGCCTTCGGCTTCGCCGGTGCCCATCATGGCCTTGCCCATCTCGCTCATCACCGTACGGATATCGGCGAAGTCGAGGTTGATCAGGCCTGGCATCACCATCAGATCGGTGACGCCGCGGACGCCGGAATACAGCACGTCATCGGCCAGTTTGAACGCATCGGCGAATGTCGTTTTTTCATTCGCGACACGGAAAAGGTTCTGGTTCGGAATGATGATCAGCGTATCGACAAGGCCTTGCAGTTCCTCGATGCCCTGCTCCGCAAGCTTCATGCGGTGCCGGCCTTCGAAATGGAACGGCTTGGTGATGACGCCGACCGTCAGCATGCCCTGTTCGCGGGCCGCCTCGGCGATGACCGGCGCGGCGCCTGTGCCGGTGCCGCCGCCCATGCCGGCGGTGATGAACAGCATGTTGGCGCCGGCCAGATGCTCCATCAACTCGGGCAGGGCTTCTTCAGCCGCGGCGCGGCCGACTTCAGGCTGTGCGCCTGCGCCCAAACCTTTGGTGATCCCGGAACCGAGCTGGATGGTCCGCTCCGCGCTGGATTGGGTCAATGCTTGTGCGTCTGTATTGGCGACGACAAACTCCACCCCCTCCAGGTTGGAGGAAATCATGTTGTTGACGGCATTGCCCCCGGCACCGCCGACGCCGACGACAACAATCCTCGGCTTCATTTCCGGATCAGGTCCGGGGGGCGTGAATTTAATGGTCATGGTACGCCTCCGTACGTGCGTGTTTTGGTCAGACAGTTATCCCGATGTGCCGGTCCGCAGCGCGGGCCAGCTCGAGAAATCGGGTTTTGCGGTACTTTTCGGATGCGGCTTCCACTCTTGCACCGGTGCCTTGCCGCTTTCTTGTTGAGAAGTGTGGTGCTCCACGTTTCTTGTCCCGCCGTGGGTCTCCGGACAGCCGCAAAAACCGGCCGCGCCCGCGGTTGTGGCGAAGTAACTGTTAGAAGTTTTCACGAAACCACCCTCCTAGTCTTCCGAACAAGGTGCCGTTGGCCGGGGGTTTGTGGGCTTGGGCGGACCTTGCCTCTCCCCGGTCATCGACGGCGAACATCAACAGGCCGGCGCATGTCGCGAATGCCGGTCCGCCGGTTGCCTCGGCCAGTCCCGAAATGCGCAGGGGCCGGCCGATGCGTACTTGTTTGTCCAGGATCTGGCCCGCCAGTTCCCGCAGGCCCGGCAGTTGCGCCGCGCCGCCGGTCAGGACGACGCGCTGACCCGCCAATCCCGATACGCCGGATTTGTCGAGGCGCTGCCGCACCAGTTCCATGGTCTCTTCGATCCGCGGCGCGATGATGCCGTTCAAGTGGCTGCGCGGGACTTGCTGCGGCGTCGCATCGGGATCCTCGCCGATTTGCACCACATCGATCATCTCGCGATCCTCGTTCGAGGACCGGATGGCGTTTCCATAAAGTGTCTTCAACCGCTCCGCATGGTCGATACGGGTATGCAGACCCTGGCTGATATCGTTGGTTACATGCCGTCCGCCGATCGGAATGACGTCGGTGTGGATCGCCGCCCCTTCGTAGAACACCGCCAGCGATGTCGTGCCCGCGCCCATTTCCACGATGGTGGTGCCAAGGTCGCGTTCGTCCTCAACCAACGCGGCCAGACCGGCTGCATAAGGGGAAACGACCAAGTCGCGGACTTCCAGATGGCTGCGGGCGATGCAGGTCAGCAGATTGCGGACAGCACTTTCGGCGGCGCTGACCACCGTCATGCGGACGCCGAGCGTTTGCCCGTGCATGCCGCGCGGATCCGGCGTCAATGGGGAGCCGTCGATAGAATAGCCCACCGGAACGGCATGGATCAGCATGCTGTCGGTCAGTGTCGCCGAACCACGGCAATCCTGCAGCAGACGGCGGACATCCATATCCTTGATCGCACCGCCGCCGATGGTCATTTCCCGCCGAAGGACCTGGCTGCGGGGATGACCGCCGGTCAGGCTGACAACCACTTCGTGAACCTGCGAGCCGGCCATCTGCTCCGCACTGTGTACGGCAGAGGAAATCGCCTGCTGCGCGGCGTCCATGTCGACCACCATGCCTTGGCGGATGCCGGCGCTCGCCTGATGGCTCATGCCCGTAACGCGCACCTTTCCGGCGCCGCGTGCTTCGGCGATGAAGCAGCAGATCTTGAAGGATCCGACGTCAAGGGCGGCTATGGTACGGGGACTGGACATTCTTCGTTTCGTTCACTCTATCTATCGGTCGTTGCGGTTCGGATCTCAGGTTTCCGGTCGCTCCTAGGTTTCATCCTTGTGGGCACGTTTTCGTTCCGCGGCTTCTTCGGTCATCCGCACGATCAGTCTGTCGGACTGGCGCAGGTCGATGGCGGCGATGTCGCGGGCGAGCAACCGGTGATCGCGCTCCAACTGCCCCAGGCGTTGCAGCGCCGCGCCGGGATCTTCCTCCGGCAGGCGAATGTCGATGCCGTTGTCCAGGCGCAGGTTCCAGCGCCGTCCCGCGACCCAAACGGCGGCGACAATGCGGCTGTCCAACATCGGCTCGCGTCCCAGAAGCGCCACTAGTTCCGCTGTCTTTTCCGGGGCGCCGTCGCCGACGACCACCTTCAAATGCCGATAGCGTTCCATGCCTTCCGTGCCGATGACCTTGCCGTCGATATCGACCAGGACGAATTCGTGATCCTTTTGCCAGATCGCCGCGGCTTTCCGTTCATTGATATGGATGTGCAGACGATCAGGAAGACGGCGTTCGACCACGGCATCCTCGACCCAGCCGATGGAGTTCACCCGCTCCAGCACGTCGTCGATATCCACCGCCAGGATAGGGTCACCGAGTTTTACACCGACCGCTTGCAGCAAACGGTCCTTGTTCGTTTCGCGCCGGCCGGAAACGCTGACATGCCTTACGGCAAGTCCGGTCTCCGCGCTGGTTTTCATTACCGTTGCAACCGCATCGTCGTAAGCGCGCTGAATCGTGCCGTCCGCCCATAGAACGATGCCGCCTGCCGACAACGCACCGACCAGCGCGACGGGCGCCCCGATTTTCAAGGCAGGCTTCATCCACCGCGCGCGGGCGCGGCGGCGTGCCGCCCGGCGGCCTTCCGCGGCGATGCGGTTCTTCTTTGCCGTGCCCTTTACGGCAGGTTTTTTCTTCGTGTCTCTATTCAGGAAGGGAAGGCTCAGTCGCATTGCGCCTCCTCCACCATCCAGCTGACCAATTCGGGGAAGGGAATGCCCATATGCGCGGCCTGTTCCGGAACCAGGCTCAACGGCGTCATGCCGGGTTGGGTATTCACTTCCAGTAGGAATAGACGCGAACCGTTGTGGGAACTGTCGTCCCAACGGAAATCGGATCGGGTAACCCCCCGGCAGCCGAGCGCCTTGTGGGCGCGCAGGGCGTAGTCCTTGCACTGTTCTGCGATGTCTTCGGGGATATCCGCCGGGCAGATATGGACGGTCTTCCCGTCAGTGTATTTGGCTTCGTAGTTGTAGAAACCTTCATGAGGGCGAAGCTCGGTCACGCAAAGCGCCTTGTCGCCCATCACCGTCACGGTCAATTCGCGGCCGGCTACATATTCCTCGACCAAGGCGTCGCCGTAGGTCCAACCGGAAAAGTCGGGACCGTTATCGCCGGGTTGGACGATATAGACGCCGACGCTGGAGCCTTCATGCGTGGGTTTCACGACATAAGGTCGGGGCAGGGGATCGTCTTTCCCCAATTCCTCTTCGGGCACGACGACGCCCTTCGGGCAGGGAAGACCGGCGGCGCGGAAAGCCGCGATCGCGGTCGGCTTGTCCATGGCGATGGCGGAGCTGCGCATGCTGGAATGCGTATAGGGGATGCCGAGTATGTCGAGGACTGCCTGAATCGTCCCGTCTTCGCCGCCGCGACCATGCAGGGCGTTGAAAACGGCGTCGGGCGGGGGCGTCAGCGCATCGATCAAGGCTTTAAGATCGCGGGTGACGTCGATGCGTTTGACCTCGTATCCGGCTTCCTCCAATGCGTCCGCGCAGGGGGACCCGGACGACAAGGAAACCTCGCGCTCAGCCGACCAGCCGCCCAAGAGGACGGCCACCCGCTTTTTACGGCGCTGGGAGTTGTTTTCCTTACTCATCTTTTGTCTCGCCTACGCGTTTTATTTCCCACTCAAGAATTATACCAGTTTTGTCTTTAACTTTGGCACGTAACTCTTCCCCTAGTCTTTCTAAATCTTCTGCGGTTGCTTCGCCAGTATTTATTAAGAAGTTACAGTGCTGATTGCTTACTTGCGCGCCGCCAATCGTCAATCCACGTCCACCGACCGAGTCAATGAGCTTCCAGGCCTTCGGTCCGTTGGGGTCCAGACCGGCCGGATTCTTGAAGGTGGATCCGCCGGTACGGCTTCTGATCGGTTGGCTTTGCGACCTTTTTTCGGCGATTTCGGCCATTCGCGCCTCGATCTCGTCCCGGTTCCCGAGCACCGCGCGAAAGACCGCTTCGGTGAATATCCAATCCGCCGGAACCGAGGATTTGCGGTAACCGAAGCCCATGTCCTCGGGCGTCAAGGTGTGCACCCGGCCCTGCCGATCGACCGCGGTGGCGCCGATCAAGACGTCTTTGGTCTCCGCGCCGTAGGCACCGGCGTTCATCCGCAAGGCGCCGCCGATCGATCCGGGGATGCCGCTTAGAAACTCAAGACCCGTCAGCCCATGCTTTGCGGCGACTTTGGCAACGTTCTGGTCCAAGGCCCCGGCACCGGCGCGCAGGGTCTCACCGTCGACGTCGATCCCCGCGAATGGCCCCAGCAGGCGGATCACCAGGCCGCGAACCCCGCCGTCGCGGACAAGCAGATTGGACCCGACACCGATCACCAGGACTGGCACGTCTTCCGGCAGCGCCGCCAGGCAGGCGCTGAGGTCGTCCAGGTCTTCCGGTCGGAACACGACATCCGCCGGTCCGCCGACGCGAAACCAGGTCACTTTCGACAGCGGCGCGTCGAAGGTCACCCGGCCGCGGACGGGCGGCAGGTCAAATGACGGTGCGGTCGGGGTTGCGGTCTTGCTCATCATGGCTTTGTACCGGCGCGGCTCCCCCCGAAACGTTGTTTCATCTCGCCCGGAAGGGCCTGGGCCCAGTTCGTGATCGTTCCGGCGCCAAGGCAGATCACCAGATCGCCGTCGCGGGCGACATCCGCGACGGCGTCGGCAAGATCGTCCGGGCCGTCGATGGTGACGACACCGCGATGGCCGCGCGTGCGAAGACCCTGGGCCAGGGCATCGCGGTCGACGCCTTCGATCGGTTCCTCCCCGGCGGCGTAGACCGGCGCGATGATGACCTTGTCCGCATCGTTGAAGCAGGCGCAGAATTCCTCGAACAGATCGCGCAGGCGCGTGTAGCGGTGCGGCTGCACCACGGCGATCACGTTCCGCCGGGTCGCGTCCCGCGCCGCTTTTAGGACGGCGGCGATCTCGACCGGGTGATGTCCGTAATCGTCGATTACGGTTACGCCACCCGCTTCGCCGGTTTTGGTGAAACGCCGTTTGACCCCCGCGAACCGGCTCAGCGCGTTGCGGATGTCGTCCACGTCGATCCCCATCTCCAAAGCCACGGCGATGGCGGACAGAGCGTTTTGGACGTTGTGTTTGCCGAACATCGGCAGGTGCAGTCCTTCGATGGTCCAGGCGTCTTCGCCGCGTGGGTCTATGGTGACGTCGAAGGTGTATCCGTCCGGCGACGGGGCGGCGTTCGTTGCACGGACTTCCGCTTGGGGATTGAAGCCATAGGTTATGACGCGGCGGTCTTCGATTTTCCCGATCATGGCCTGAACCTCGGGATGGTCGATGCACATCACGGCGAATCCGTAGAAGGGGATGTTCTGGACGAAGATCCGGAACGCCTCCCGCAGTTTTTCGAAGGAGCCGTAATGCTCCATATGTTCCGGGTCGATATTCGTGACCACGGCGATAGTCGCCGGCAGCTTGGTGAAGGAGCCGTCGGATTCATCGGCCTCCACCACCATCCAATCGCCCTGTCCAAGACGTGCATTGGTGCCGTACGCGTTGATGATGCCGCCGTTGATGACGGTCGGATCCAAGGCGCCCCCGTCAAGCAGGGCTGCGATCATTGAGGTCGTGGTCGTCTTGCCGTGGGTGCCGCCGACAGCAATGGACCATTTCAGGCGCATCAATTCCGCCAGCATCTCCGCCCGGCGGACGACCGGGATCAGTCTTTCACGCGCCGCCAACAGTTCGGGGTTGCTCGGGCGGATTGCGGAACTGACGACGACGACGGCGGCATCCTGAATATTCTCAGCTGCATGGCCGACCGTTACCGGAATGCCCAATTCGCGCAGGCGCTTTACATTCGCTGTTTCCGCTATGTCCGACCCGCCGACCGTATAGCCCAGGTTCTTCATGACTTCGGCGATGCCGGACATGCCGATACCGCCGATACCGACAAAATGCAGCGGGCCGATGGAAAGGGGTACTTGCATCAGGCGACGGCCTCCCGGGCTTCTTTTTCGTTGTTTGTCTGGGGCGAGGTCATGGCGCCGCCGACCAAGTCGACGACGATATCTGCAAGTTTCCGTGTCGCTTCCGGTGTACCGATGCGCCGTGCCGCGGCTGCGGCGGTTGCCAGGGTATGCGGCTGGTCCATTAAATCGCTCAGGCGCTGGGCCAGCGCTTCGGCGGTCATGTCGGCTTCGGGCATCATCCAGGCGCCGGCGGAGTCGCATATCCGGGCTGCGTTCTCGGTCTGATGATCGTCTATGGCGTATCGGTACGGCACCAGGACCGAGGGGCGGCCCGTTGTCGTCAATTCGGCGATCGTCGATGCGCCGGCGCGGCTGATCACCAGATGGGCCTTGGTCAGTTGCGTCGGCATGTCACCGAAGAAGCTGCGCACTTCCGCATCGACTCCCATGCGCCCATAGTGTTGCGTGACATCCTGGACCTGCGGTTCCCGCGCCTGTTGGACGATGCGCAAACGCTTGCGCTGATCGTCGCGCAACAGGGCGATCGCGGCGGGAATGACATCCCCGAAAATCCGCGCTCCCTGGCTGCCGCCGACAATCAGCAAATGAAAAGGCGCGTCCGGTCCCGGTGGGGCATAAGGACTGCCCGCCATTTGCATGATGTCCGGCCGGACGGGATTGCCCGTCCATACCGCCTTGTTTCGATCCGTTTGCCGAAGGCCGCTGGTCTCGGCGAAGGCGGTCGCGATCCTATCCATACGCGGGGCCAGCAGCCGGTTGGCCCGACCCAGGACGGCGTTCTGTTCGTGGATCGCAGTTTTGATCCGCCGGATGCGGCTTGCGGCCAGCATGGTCGGGACGGATGGGTATCCGCCGAAGCCGACGACTGCCAAGGGGCGCAGACGACGCAACAGTCCGCCGGCCTGCAAATAGCCAAGGGCGAGGCTGAATACCGCGCCGGCCTTGCCGACGATGCCGCGGCCGCTGACCGCGGCGGCCGAAATCGTGTGCCGGTCGATGCGGTCCAGCGTGCCGCCGAATGCATCGCCGCGCCGATCGGTGATCAAGGCAAGGCGGTAGCCACGGGATTCCAACTCCCGCGCCAGCGCTTCCGCCGGGAAGACGTGCCCGCCCGTTCCGCCTGTCGCCAACGCGATCAGACCGCTGGCGTTTTGCTGTGTGTCTAATCCCGCCATGACGCAATTCCCGGTCTGCGGCGGGTCAAGGCCAGCAGCATGCCCATGCCGAGCGCGAGGGCGAGCAGGCTGGACCCGCCATAGGAAATGAACGGCAGGGTCATTCCCTTGGTGGGGATGAGGCTCAAGGTCGAGGCCATGTTGACCAGAGCCTGCAGCGCGAACTGGACGATGAGGCCGGACGCCGCCAGGACCACGAACATGTCGTTGTCCTGCAGCAGCCGGGCGAATCCGCGAACCACCACAAACACGAAGAGCGCGACGATGATCAGACAGGCGAAAAGCCCGAATTCCTCGCCGGCAACGGCGAAGATGAAATCCGCATGGCCGTCCGGCAAGCTCTGTTTCACGATGCCTTCGCCCGGGCCGCGCCCCATGATCCCGCCGGACTGGAAGGCTTCCAGAGCCTTGTCGATCTGGTAGCTGTCATGCGCCTGCGGGTCCAGAAAGCGGTCGATTCGGGTCGCCACATGCGGAAAGACGTAATAGGCGGCGACGAGCGCCGCAAGGCCGCCCAGGACCGCGAAGATAACGAAACTCATCGACAGGCCGGCGATGAAAAGCTGGGTGAACCAGATCGAGCAGACGACAAAGGCCTGACCGATATCGGGCTGCAGGGCCAATAGACCGACGACCAGAACGCACAGCGCAGCGGAAATCGCATAACCGGGCACGTCTTCGCCCATGCGGCGGGCGGCTAGGATCCATCCTGCCAATACGGCGAAGGCCGGCTTGGCGAATTCGGACGGCTGCACGGTCAGGCCAGCGATGGAGATCCAGCGCGTCGCGCCCTTGATTTCCGCGCCGAACAGGATGGTGGCCACCATCAGCACGATGGCGCAAATGAATGCGATGAGGGACAGCCGGCGGATCTGCTTCAGGTTCATCAGCGAGACGCCGATGATGGTCAGTACCGCCGGGCCCAGCATCAGCGCCTGTTTCTTGACGAAGTGGAAGGACTCTACATTGATCCGCTCGGCGACGGGCGGGCTTGCCGTCGTCGTCAGCAGCAGGCCCAGCGCGCCCAGCAAAATGACCGCGCCCAACAGCCAGCGGTCCACGGTCCACCACCAGTTTCCAAGAATGGATGTGTCGTTGCGGGCGAAATGCATCATGACCGATGCTCCCTTCGGTGACGAAGAGCGGCGGCAACCGCTTCGGTGAACGCGGTGCCTCTAACCTCGAAGTTGGGAAATTGGTCGAAGGAGGCGCAAGCCGGCGACAGCAATACCGCCGACCCGCGCACCCCTTCCGCCATTGCCAGGGCTGAAGCCTGTTCCACGGCGCGCTGCAGCGTGCCGCAAATCTCTACCTCTAATGACTTTGAAAGCGCCGCGGCCATGTTCTCGGCCGCTTCGCCGATCAGGAATACCTTCCGGACAGCCGGCAGATAAGGACTTAGGACGTCATATCCGCCCTCTTTCTCCCGACCGCCGGCAATCCAGTAGATTCGCTCGAAACTGGCAAGCGCCCGCGCGGTCGCTTCGGCGTTGGTCGCCTTGCTGTCGTTGACGAAGCGTATGCCGTCCTCGACCGCGACGGTTTCAAGCCGATGGGCCAGGCCGGGGAAGGAAAGGACTCCGTCTCGGATCTCTTCCCGCGTCAGTCCTTCACGGCGCGCTGTGGCATAGGCGGCGGCGATATTCTGGGCATTGTGCAGGCCCGGCAGCGCCGGCGCCTCGCTGAGATCCATGACCGCGGTCGGCTCGCCCGCCAGGGCGTCGATCAGGCGGCCTTCTTCGACATAGACACCGTTCTTCACCGGTTCCTTGACGGAAATGCGGATCACGTTGTGCCTGTCCGCTTCCAGGGCGTCGGCTACGGCGGCGCAATGCGTGTCGTCCACGCCGATGATCGCCGCGGCATCACTGCCTTGATTACGGAATATCCGCTTCTTGGCGGCGATATACCCGTCCATGCCGCCGTGCCGGTCCAGATGGTCGGCGGTGACGTTCAACAGGACCGCGCTGTCGAAAGCGACCGAATGCGTCAGGTCCAGCTGATAGGAAGACATCTCAAGGACGTAGACGCCGTCGGAGCCAAGCGGGGCCAGGTCCAGCGCCGGTGTGCCCAGATTGCCGCCGACTTCGATATGCGGCTTCGTCCGGGACAGAAAATGGCCGATCAACGCGGTCGTGGTCGACTTTCCATTGGTGCCGGTGATGCCGATATACCGGGCCTGCGGACAGGTGCGATAGAGCAGTTCGACATCACCCAGGATCGGAATGCCATGCGCGTTCGCGGCTGTTGCCGCGGGATGCGGAACGGGGTGGGTCAGCGGAATGCCGGGGCTCAAGACAAGGGCCGCGGGTGCGCCGCCGGTCCAGTCGTAGCTTTCGGGCGCGCCCAACCGATAGCCGGCTTTTTCGGCATCGTCGCGCGTCGCGGGCCGGTCGTCCCAGACCAGGACATCCGCGCCGCCTTGCTTCAGCGCACGCGCGGCGGACAAGCCCGATTTTCCGAGCCCGACGACCGCGACGGTGTTGTCCTTGTACATGGTCACCACGACACTCACTTTTCTAAATCCTCAATGCGACTGCCTTAGCGAAGCTTCAGCGTCGACAGGCCGATCATCGCCAGGATCATCGCGATGATCCAAAAGCGGATAACGATGGTGGGCTCGGCCCAACCCTTCTTTTCAAAATGATGGTGCAGAGGGGCCATCGCGAAAACGCGCTTGCCCGTAAGCTTGAAACTGGCCACCTGCACGATCACCGATACGGTTTCGAGCACGAACAGCCCACCGATGATCGCCAGCACGATTTCATGTTTGGTCACGGTGCTGATCGCGCCCAGTGCGCCGCCGAGCGACAGCGATCCCGTATCGCCCATGAACACCATGGCGGGCGGCGCGTTGAACCACAGAAATCCCAGGGCGGCACCCACCATGGCGCCGCATATCACAGCCAACTCGCCCGACCCTTGCACGAAGTGAAGCTGCAAATAGTCTGAATAGATTGCGTTCCCGACCAGATAGGAAATGAAGCCGAAACATCCCGCCGCAATCATCACGGGAACGATGGCGAGGCCGTCCAACCCGTCGGTCAGGTTGACCGCGTTGGACGCGCCGACGATGACGAAGACGGTAAACGGCAGGAAGAACCAGCCCAGGTTCAACAGCACGTCCTTCAGGAAAGGAAAGGCCAGGCTGGAGGAGAGCGCATCCGGCGAGATGTGCGTGTACCATACCGCCGCGGTCAAACTGAACGCGACCTGCCCGATCAGTTTTAATTTGCCGGGAAGCCCTTTGGAATTTCGCTTGGTCAGTTTGAGAAAATCATCGACGAAGCCGATCATCCCGAAACCGGCCGTCACCAGCAGAACGATCCAGACGAAGGCATTCTGCAAGTCCATCCACAGCAGCGTGCTGAACATCAGGGCGATCAGGATTAGGAAGCCGCCCATGGTAGGAGTGCCGGCCTTGGCGAGGTGCTGTTCCGGAACGTCCTCGCGGATATTGCTTGCGCCCCGCTGCTGTTTTTTCAGCCAATTGATAACGGTCGGGCCCAAGAGGAAGCTTATCGCCAGGGCGGTCATCATGGCGCCGCCGGTCCTAAACGTTAGGTATCGGAACAGGTTGAAAACCTGATATTCGTCCGCCAGGGGCGCGAGTAGGGCATACAGCATTCCGTGCGCTCCCGTTTATTCTTGAGCCGAGGCGTCGAGGTCCAACAGCGCCTCGACAATCGGTTTCATGTTCGTGCCCAGCGACCCTTTCACCATCACCACGTCGCCGGCGGAGATATCGCCAAGCAGCGTGTCGATCAGGCCTGTGCTCTCCGCTTTGTGCAGCGTGTCGACCCGGGCATCCAAGGCATCGGCCAGGTGTTGCATATGTGGACCGCAGCAAAGCAGACGGTCGACTTTATGGGCGAGGACGGCGTCGGCCAGGCCCGCGTGCATCTCCGGCGCTTTCGGCCCCAATTCGCGCATGTCGCCAAGGACTGCGATGCGTCTGCCGCCCGTCGCGCCCGCTGTCATGTCGAGCACGGTCAACGCGGCGCGGACTGCGTCTGGATTGGCGTTGTAGCTTTCGTCGATCAGCGTGGCGGTGCCGCCGCCGGGAAGGGCAATCGCCGTCTGTTTTCCGCGACCGGCCCCGGCCTGCAGGTTCGTGAAGGTGTCGCTCGCGCGCGCCAGGTCGCCGCCCAATCCGTGAACGGCCGCCAGGATGGCCAGGCTGTTCGTTGCCCATTGCATGCCTGGAATAGCGTGGCGGTAGGCGAATGGCGCACCAAGAATGGATGCCGAGATCTCGGTCCCGGTCGCCAAGGTCACGGCGTCGATCAATCGGAAATCAGCATCTTGATGCGTGCCGAAGGTCAGGATGTTCTTGACGCCGTGCCGGACGGCCTGCGCCGCCAAGCGGGCGAAGTGTTCATTGTCGCGCGGCAGCACCGCGATTCCGTCCGCGAGCAGGCCTGCGAAAATCTCGGCTTTTGCATCCGCGATTTCTTCGACGGAATCGAAGAATTCCAGATGAACCGGGGCGACGGTCGTGATGACGGCAAGGTGCGGTCGCAGCAATGCGCTCAATGGTTCGATTTCACCGGCATGGTCCATGCCGATTTCGAAGACGCCGAAAGCCGCTTCCTGCGGCAGGCGGGCCAGGGTCAGCGGCAGGCCGTACACGTTGTTCTGGTTGCCGGCGGTCGCATGCACGGGGCCATGGACGGCCAGCGCCGCCGCAAGGCCATCCTTGGTGCCGGTCTTCCCCATGCTGCCGGTGACGGCGGCGATTTTCGCGTTCGTCCGTGCGCGTGCCGCGCGGGCCAAACCGTACAAGGCCTCGAAAGTATCCTCGACGATGTGGAGCGGTAGGGGAATCCCGTCTTCCGCATGCTGATCGGCCCAATCCTTGGCGACGATCGCGGCGCCGGCGCCGGCTTCCGCGGCGTCGTCGACATAGGCATGCCCGTCCTGATTAGCGCCCCGGATGGCGATGAAAAGATCGCCGGGCTGCACGAAACGGCTATCGATCTGAACGCCGGACACGGAAAAAGGCGCGTTCGAACGTCCGTTCGTCGCTGCCTCAACCGATTTTTCTGTCCAAAGCGCCGTCATCCCGTCTGCACGCTCCCGGTCAATTCTTCCGCGCAATCGCGCACGACGCTGGCGTCGTCGAAGGGAATGGTGCGGCCCGCTATCGTCTGGCCTTGTTCGTGGCCCTTGCCCGCAACGCATAGCACGTCACCCGGTTCCAGGGCCCGCATGGCGGCAAAGATCGCCTCGCGGCGGTCCCCGATATTTGCGGCGCCCGGGCAGCCTTCCATCGCCTGCTTTCGAATTTCGGCTGGGTCCTCGCTGCGCGGATTGTCGTCGGTCACGGTGACCTGATCGGCGAATTGCGCCGCTGCCTGGCCCATCAGGATGCGTTTGCCTGGGTCGCGGTCGCCGCCGCAGCCGAACACGATGTGCAGCCGGTTTCCGACATGGCTGCGGAGCGCCTTCAATACGGTGGCGATGGAATCCGGCGTGTGCGAATAGTCGACATAGACCGCCGCCCCGTTCGGCAGGACCGCCGCGCGTTCCATCCGACCGCGCACGCCCGTCAGGCGCGCCAGGTTCGGTCCCGCATGGCGCAGGTCCGACCCGGTGGCGAGCACAAGGCCCAAGGCGGCGAGGGCGTTCTCCACTTGGAACGCACCGGGAAGCGGGAAGTCCACCGATAGCCGCTCGCCGAAGACGTCCAATTCCAAATCGAAACCGTTTGCGCGCGGATCCATCTTCACGCAGCGGATTTGCCCGTTCCTGAGCCCATAGGAATAAAGGCGCAGCTTGCGTTCGCCAGCGATGTTGGCGATCCGGTCGTGCTCTGCCGACGCGGAATTGACGACGGCAACGCCGCCCGGCGTCAAGAGCTCCTCGAAAAGGCGCATCTTGGAGGCCCGGTAGGCGTCCATGTTGTGGTGATAGTCCAGGTGATCGCGGGAAAGGTTTGTGAACGCGGCGGCGGAGAACCGCGCCCCGTCAAGCCGGTACTGGTCCAGTCCGTGGCTGGAGGCTTCCATCGCGACATGATCGATTCCGGCATGTTTCATCGCACCCAGCAGGGCGTGGAGATCGACCGGGTCCGGCGTCGTCAGGCCGTGATCGGTGTCGAAACCCTCGGCCTTCACGCCTAAGGTGCCGATCGCGCCGGCCTTGTTGCCGATGGCCATCCACAGTTGGCGGGTGAAATTCGCGACGGAGGTTTTTCCGTTCGTGCCGGTGACCGCAACCATGATTTCAGGTTGGGGCGCGTAGTAGGCAGCCGCCATTTTGGCCAAACGCCGCCGCGGGTTGGCGTCGTGAACCAGTGTCACCGCCGCCTTGCCGGACTCGCCCAACAAGCCGCTGTCGGCAGACACGTCCGGCGTTGTCAGAATGGCGGCGGCGCCTTTCCGGATAGCGTCTGGAATGAAGTTGCGGCCGTCCAGGGCTAGGCCTGGAATGGCCGCGAACAGAAAACCTGGTTCGACCTTGCGGCTATCCGCTGTCAGGCCGGTGATTGGAACATTGGGCAGCACGCCTTCGCCGTTCATTTCTCGCTCCGCTCTATTGTCTGAGGGAGGCCAAGGTGGCACCCATTTGTGGCGGCAGAATGGCGAAATGCTGGCGAACTTCGGGCGCGTCCGCATTGGACGGCTTGATGCCCATCATGGGGGCAAGGCGGCGCACGATCTTGCCGACCACGGGGGCGGCGACCCAGCCGCCGGTGGCAAAGCCGAAGGTCGCCTTCGTGCCCTGCGGTTCGTCAAGAACGACATAGACGGTGTAGCGCGGCGCGTGCATAGGGAAGGCGCCGACAAAGCTGGAGATCAACGATTTACGCCGATACCCTGCACCCGACACCTTTTCAGCCGTCCCGGTCTTGCCGCCGACGACATAACCCTCGACTTGTGCGTTCTTGCCCGAACCCGCCAGGCCGTTCAGATGCATCAGGGCGCGGATGGCGTTACTGGTCTTTTCTGAGATGACGCGCGTGCCATGCGGCGCTTCCGCCGATTTCAATACGGTCGGGCGATACAGTGTGCCGCCGTTGATCATGGCGGAAACACCGGTCGTCAGATGCAACGGGCTGACGGCCAAGCCGTGGCCGAATGCGATCGTCATCGTGTTGACCGGGCGCCAGACGGAGGGACTCTGCGGGAAGCCGACTTCCGGGACTTCAACACCCAACGGCTTCAGAAAGCCCAGCTTGTCGAAGAAGCGCTTCTGCTCCGGTCCACCGACATCAAGCGCCATTTTCGCCGACCCGATGTTTGAGGAGTAGATGAAAATCTCCGGCACCGACAGCCAACGATTCTTCGCGTGATAGTCCGTAATGCTGAACCGGCCAATCTTGATCGGCTGGGTCGCATCGTAGCTGCTGCTCAGCGAGACGGAGCCGGATTCGAGGCTGAGGGCGGTGTTGAATATCTTGAAAGTGGAGCCCAGTTCGTAGACCCCCTTGGTCGCCCGGTTGAACAGGGCTTCGTCGTTCAGGGAAATCGGCTCGTTCGGATCGAAATCGGGCAGGGAAACCATGCCGAGAACTTCACCGTTGTGGACGTCCATGACGATGGCGGCCCCACCGATGGCGCTGAACTCCGCAATCGCCGAACCCAATTCCTCGCGCAGCATATGTTGTACGCGTACATCGAGCGAAAGTTGCAGGGAATCCGTGCCTTCCTGCAGGTCCTTGTCGAAACGGAGTTCCAGCCCGGCGATGCCGTTATTGTCCGTATCCGTTTGGCCCAGGATATGGCCGAACAAGGGACCGTGCGGATAGATACGCGTCTGTTTGCGATCGAAATCGATCCCCGGAAGGCCCAAGGCGTTGACGTCGTATTGCTGCTGCGGCGTCAACGTCCGCATCAACGGTACGAAACGGGCGTTCTTGCGCAGCTTTTCTTCCGTCGACTTCGGGTCCAGCGTTGGCAGAACAGCGGCCAGCTTGTAGGCCGTCTCCCGCGGGTTCTGCACGTATTTTGGGTCGGCGATCAGGGAGACCGTGGAAAGGTTCGTGGCGAGAAGAACGCCGTTGCGATCAATGATGCCCGCCCGTTCGTTGTTGGGTGCGGGCGCTGTGGCGGCCACTTTGGCGACCGGTTCCGTCGGGGCGCGCATGGCGGTGACGTCCACCAGGCGCGCCCCGATCACCGCAAAGGCCAGGGTGATGACGGTGCCGGTAATCAACAGGCGTGTACGGCCGGTTTCCATCGCTTGCCGGAAGACGCCCTCGCGCTGCGCGCCTTCCTTGCCGAAGGATGGACGGCGGATATCCGCGGTGACGGGTGTCTTGCGTTCCGGTCCGGGCGTTTTCGCGCGGGCCGGCGCGATCTTGGCCCTGACGGAGAACCCTTTTTTGCGCTCGGTGCGCTGATGCGTCGACGCCGGGGCGGGTTCGATTTGTTCACGCGGCTCGATGACCAGCTTCTTCCGATGCTTTTCGATCTGCGGTGCGGCGGCTTCGGCGCGCGCATCCTTCCGCAGGCAGGGTTCGACACGTTTGTCGCCCGCTCCTGAAACAGGGGCAGGCGTGCGAGTCGGGCTGTCTTTCGCGGCTGGTTCGCCGCTTCTGATGGCACGAAGGATCATTCTTGTCCTCCCAAGCTCAAGGTGCCGGCGCTCAAGTTGCTCCGGCGCGGGGCGACGATGGTCGGCGCTTCTGCGCCGGTGGCGGTCAAGCCGGTCGTTTCGGTTTGGGGCGTCTGCAGGGCGGCGGACGGCGGAATCTCCGACGGATAGGGAATCTCTTCCATCGCCACCAACTGTTCGATGCCGGGCGGCGCGAATTCCGGCAGAAGCTGACGGGCGAGATCCTCGATCCGGTCGGGCCTGTTGAGATATGTCCACTCGGCGTTGAGGACGTGTAGGGATTCCCGTTCGCGTTCGATATCGCTGTTGATGGCGGCCAATTCGGATTCCAGGTCCTCAACGGCAAAAGCGATACTGAACAGCGCGAATCCGCTGGCGACGCAGAGGGATATCCAAACCAAGGCGGCTGTGATCTTCAAGACCGCCTCCCCCGGCGCGCAGATGTCGAACCCGCCCGTTGTCGGGCTGTTGCCGTCCGGGGCGCAGGCCAAGCAGGCGCCTCCGTTCGCACCGCGGCACGAAGGCGCGATGACCGGCAGCGCGGATTGGCGCGCATTTCCGCTTCGCCCGGCTTGATCGTCCCGCGTTTGGCCAAGGCAAAGGTCGGGCTGAGTGCATCAGGGGCGGGCCCGGGCATATGTCTAGAAAAGCCCGTGCCGCCCGACCGGGCGCTCATGAATGCCTTCACGCGTTTGTCTTCCAAGCTGTGGAAGGCGACGACGACCAAGCGGCCTTCCGGCAGCAAGACCCGCTCCGCGGCGGCCAGCGCGCGGTCCAATTCGCCAAGCTCGTCATTCACTTGAATTCGCAGCGCCTGAAAGGTCCGCGTTGCGGGGTCCAGTCCGTCCTTGGCCTTGCGAACGACGGAGCGCACGATGTCTGCCAGTTGCGTCGTCGTGGTGATCGGTTCGATTTCACGGGCATGAACGATGGCGCGGGCAACCTGGCGGGAGCGATGCTCTTCGCCGAAGTCGCGGATCAGGATCGCCAGGGCGTCCTCGTCCCATGTATTCACGATATCCGCGGCGGTCGGCCCTTCATTGCCCATCCGCATGTCGAGCGGCCCCGGTAAGCGGAATGAAAATCCGCGCTCGGCAGAGTCGATCTGGGGCGAGGAGACGCCGATATCCAAGACGACGCCGTCCAGCCGGTCGACGCCCGCGCCGGTTAGCAGGTCTTCCATATCGCCGAACTTGCCGCACAGGATGGTGAAGCGGCCGGGGAACTCGGCTTCGACGTCGCGGGCGCGCTCTATCGCCGCCGGGTCGCGGTCGATGGCCCAGACCTGGCAGTCGGCTGCTTGCAGAATCGCACGGCTGTAACCGCCGCGGCCGAACGTGCCATCCAGGTAGACACCGCCGTCACGCGGGGCGAGTGCGTCGATCATCTCGTCAAGCAGGACGGGGATGTGGAGGTTGCTCATGCCCCGCCCCCATTTCCCGGACGCAGTTTCAGGGTAAGTCCCTTGGCGCGTTCGCGCGCTTTTTGTGCATAGCTTTCATACGTTGAGGGGTCCCAGATTTGAAAGCGTTTGGACTTCCCAACAAACAGCGCCTTGCCGCCGATGGCGGCATGGGACTGGAAGCGGGGCGGCAGGATGAAGCGGCCGGTACTGTCATAGGAAACAGGCAAGGCATCGGCGACGATCTGGCTCAGCGCTTCCTCTTCCTCGGAGAACAGTTCGGCTTGGGCTTCGATACTCTCGGCAACCATGTCCATGAAACTCTCGTCCGCGGCTTCCAGGCCGGGGGAGTTCGGGGACGGGAATATATAGAAGGAGCGATCTGGACCGGCCCCGTTGGAGGCCAAGGACAGGCGGTCACGGAACGGCGCCGGCAAAGAGACTCTCCCCTTGCCGTCGACCTTGTTCTCGTATGTGCCTGTGAACAGCGGCATGTTCCGCATCACCCCCGAGTCCAAGAAAGCCAAAAGAACGAAGAACGGCGGATTTTCCTTTGGCCGGCCATTGGCCCGGTTTCGATGAAACTCCGCGTCCGCCGGCTGACGACAAAGGTCGATTTGCTCTCGGCAAATGCGGCCGGCGCCGCCGCGCCGTGCCCAAACCGGTCACACCTGCCCCCAGCGTGGGGTGATTTGGGTATTCATGGGATATCATGGGAATTTATATCCCGTCAATGGAAAGCACTGTAAAAGTCGGGGAATTCTGCGGCTTTCAGCCCGTTTCTTTGATCATGATTTGTTCCTGTTCAGAGCTGAAAAATGCCCTTTGTTGGATCTTTGAGGGAACAAACAGGAAACACACTCAGGCACGCGCGGGCGGCATCTGAATTGAAGCTGTTGCGAGCGATCGGTGATGAAGGGCTGATCGAGTTGTCTGCGCCTGTTTCGCGCCGACCGACTAGGGTTCCGTGCGCATCGTCTCTGCGGCGCGTTGCAGGCGCGTCATCAGACGGATGAAGGCCTCGTGATCTTCGGCTGAGAAGGCGTCCAACAAGCGGTTTTGCAGGGTGCGGATGTCGCCTGCTGCCTTTTCGAAGGTTGCGATCCCGGCTTCAGTCAATTCCAGGGGGCGCTTTCGCCTATCGTCGCGGTCGGTGCTGCGCGTCACCAGACCGCGTTCCAAAAGGGTGTTGAGCGACCGGCTGACCCAGCCCTTGTCGACACCGCTTGCATCCGCGACTGATTGCGCCGTCGCGCCTTCGACGGCCGCGATGTGCGCCAGGATCCGCCATTCGTTGACCGACAGGGCGTGGGCGGATTCCAATTCCTTACTCACCAGCTGCGTTATTGCTGTAGAGAGGGACTGGATCTTGGCGGGGATGAAGTCCTCGTACCGGAAATCGCGATATTGGGTTGGCCTGGGCAAGTCGAACGGCTCCTATGGAATACGGCCCGAAACGGATATAGGCTTTGGCGGAAATGGGCGGAAGAGGCAAGGCCGTTGTGTGCACAACAGATCAGCGCACCAGCGGTGTGGACCCGGCGCCGGGCAGACGTCAGCCAGGAATTTAGGGGATAGAGATGATCGGTGCGCCGAACCAGTCGGATATGGGGTTTTCGACGATCCAGCTGTCGCAGGACGGTCGGTCCGTCGACATTCTGGATCAAACGCTGCTGCCCCATGAATTCAAGACCGTGCGCCTGACCTCCATGGCGGAAGCCGCGACCGCGATCCGCGATATGCTGGTCAGGGGGGCGCCCTTGATCGGCGCCACTGCGGCCTATGGCATGGCGCTGGCGATGCGCCAGGATCCGAGTTCGGGCAATCTGAAGGAAGCATATGACCGGCTTTTGGAAACGCGGCCGACCGCGATCAATCTGCGCTGGGCTTTGGACGATATGATGGCCGTGCTGAAGCAATGTGCTGAGGCTGACCGAGAAGAAACGGCCTATGCCAGGGCCGCCGGCGTGGTTCTTGATGACGCCGCCATTTGCTTTGGGATCGGCGAGCACGGGCTGAAACTGATCCGGGAGATTTATCTGAAAAAAGGCGGTCAGGGGCCGGTCAATATTCTGACACACTGCAACGCGGGCGCACTTGCCACATGCGGTTTGGGGACGGCGACGGCGCCCGTCTATCTCGCCAAGATCGACCAAATTCCGGTTCATGTCTGGGTCGATGAGACCCGCCCACGGAATCAAGGGGCGGCACTGACGGCTTGGGAATTGGGCCGCTCCGGCATTGACCACTCGCTGGTCGCCGACAATACGGGTGGGCATTTGATGCAGCACGGGATGGTTGATCTCTGCATCGTGGGGACGGACAGGACCACGGCGACGGGCGACGTCTGCAACAAGATCGGCACCTACTTGAAGGCCTTGGCGGCGCACGACAACGGCGTGCCCTTCTATGTCGCCCTTCCGTCCACGACGATTGATTGGACGGTCGAGGACGGGGTGGCTGAAATTCCGATTGAAGAGCGCGCCGGCGAGGAAGTCACACAAGTGCGCGGCTTGGCCGCGGATGGAACCGTTCAGACCGTGACCGTTCCGCCAATATCGACCCAAGCGGTAAATTTCGCTTTCGATGTAACACCGGCCCGACTGGTTAGCGGCTTGATCACCGAACGCGGAGTCGCGCCCGCAACAAGGGAAGGGTTGAAGGGCCTGTTTCCTGAGCAGGCGTGATAGTTTTCGTCGCTTTCCGGCCAAAGAAAATTCACCCCTGGTGCATCTAATTTCGAATTGCCGGGCGTGGGAAATGCGTGCTTCGGTGAAGCGACCGGGCTGATGCGGATTTCATATGCGCGAGGGTCCCGGCAATCCCTAAATTCGAATTCGACCGGTCAAACAATCCGACAAAGGGAGAGCGCATATGGCACGGCGGCCACGGGCGGAAGGGAAGGCGAGAGCACGGGAACGAACATCGCCCGCCGGCAGTTTGAAGCAACTGCCGTTTGCCACCTATCGGAACCCCTACGCGCCGATCGAGGTCGTGTCCGCGGACCAATTGGAAGCCGTCCATCTGGCCTCGCTTCAGGTGCTCGAGGAAATCGGCATGAATTTCCTTCTGCCGGAAGCGAAGGAAATCCTAAAAAGCGCCGGCGCCGATGTCGATCCAAACAGCAACCGCGTCCGGTTCGACCGCGGATTGATTGAAGAGGTGATCAAGACCGTCCCACCATCCTTCACGTTACATTCGCGCAATCCGGACCGCGCCCGGGAAATCGGCGGCAATTCCGTCAACGTTACCTGCATCGCAAGCCCCCCGAACGCGATCGATATGGAAGGTGGCCGGCGACAAGGAAACAGCACGGATTTCGCGAATTTTTTGCGTTTGAGCCAGTATTTCAACATCTGCCACATGTCCGGCGGTTATCCGGTGGAACCGACGGATATGCCCGTTCCGACCCGCCATCTGGACGCCATGCAGTTGATGCTTGAGCTGACCGACAAGGTGGTTTTCGGCTATTCCCTTGGCCGGGACCGCATCATCGATGTGATCGAAATGGCCCGTATCGCCCGTGGCATCAGCGAAGAGCAGTTGCTGCGGGAACCGAGCATCTGGACCATCGTCAACACCAATTCGCCGCTGCAGCTGGACATGCCGATGCTGTGGGGGATGATCGAAATGGCCAAGCGCAACCAGCCCGTTTGCGTCACGCCGTTCACTTTGGCGGGCGCAATGGCGCCGGTAACCGTCCCAGGTGCGGTGGTGCAGCAGAACGCGGAAGCGTTGGCCGGGATCGCCTTCCTGCAGATCGTCAATCCGGGTGCGCCTGCTGTCTATGGCGGGTTTACCTCCAATGTGGACATGAAGACCGGGTCTCCCGCCTTCGGAACGCCGGAATACGCGAAGGCAACCCTGCTCGGCGCCCAATTGGCGCGCCGCTACAAATTCCCCTTCCGGGCCTCCAACGTGAATGCGTCCAACGCGCCCGACGTCCAGGCGACCTATGAGTCTGTGAACTCCGCCTGGGCGGTTGTCATGGGGCACACCAATATCGTCATGCACGGTCTCGGGTGGTTGGAAGGGGGGCTCAGCGCCTCTTTCGAGAAATTCATCATCGACGTCGAGATCATGCAGATGATGGCCAAGTTCATGGAGCCGCTGGTCATCGACGACGCGACGCTGGGGCTCGACGCGATACGGGAAGTCGGCCCTGGTGGTCACTTCTTTGGCGCCCAGCACACGTTGGAACGGTACGAGGATGCGTTTTACGACCCAATCCTGTCCGATTGGCGCAACTACGAGAATTGGCGGGATGCCGGCTCGCTTGATGCGACGACCCGCGCACACCAGATCTACAAGAGGGTTCTGGCTGACTTCCAGCCGCCGCCGATGGACCAAGCAGTGGCTGAGGAATTGAGCGCCTTCGTGGCCAAACGCACGGAAGAGGGCGGCGCGCCGATGCAGTGACGCATTTGACCTTTCTGCCATGGCGCTTTGGGCGTCGGTCGTGCCAGAATGACGATTGAATCGGACCCGCGAGGTCCGGGAAAGGCACGTAAGTATGGCTGAAGAGCAAGAATGGGCGATCGCAGAGGATAACCAACCCCGTCCGGAAAACTTGGACTATGATTTGAATGCGGCGTTGACGTCCCTGTTCACCCTGCGCTCGGAAGTGCCGGAAGATGGGTTCACGGCGCACGCGTTGGGAACAGAGCGGGCCGGAACGGCCGTACTGATCAACGCCAAGGGACTGTTGCTGACGATCGGTTATCTTGTTGCCGAGGCACAGACCCTGTGGATCATCGGACGGGACGGTGCCGCGGTTGAAGGGCATGCCATTGCCTATGATTTCACCACCGGATTTGGCCTTGTCCAGGCGCTCGGTCACTTGCCCTATGTTCCCTTGCCGGTCGGAAATTCGTCGTCGGTCCATGTCGGCGACCGGGTCGTTCTTGCCAGCGCCGGCGGCGTCGAGCACGCCTTGGCGGCGCAGGTCGTCTCAAAGCGGGAATTCGCCGGCTATTGGGAATATGTTCTGGACGAAGCGATGTTCACGACGCCGGCGCATCCCTTCTGGGGCGGTGCCGCTCTATTGAACACCGCGGGGGAACTTGTCGGCATTGGGTCCCTCTATGTCGGCGATGCGCGCGGGCATGGCATGCCGTCCGAAGGGAACATGGTCGTGCCAATCGATTTGGCCAAACCCTTGCTGGAGGAAATTGCGAACCATGGCCGGATCGGCATTCAGTCGCGACCCTGGCTGGGTTTCTACACGGCCGAAGCCGAAAACCATCTGATCGTCGCGGGCGTGGCGCCGAACGGGCCCGCGGAAAAAGCGGGCGTTGAAACCGGAGACGTCGTTTTGGAAGTTGCAGGCTCTCCCGTCGGGGATCTGGCGGATATGTTCCGCACGATTTGGTCGCTGGGCGATGCGGGGGTAACGGTGCCGTTGACCCTTGTTCGCGACGGTCAACGCGTCCAGATCAACGTCCCGTCGGCCGACCGGAACGATTTCCTGAAGTCGCCCCGGCTGCACTGACCGCCATGGGTGGACCGTTTGAGGTTAGCTAACATAACGGGGCGGATGTTTGGCCCTTCCAGCATTTGCCGAAGGGGATCGGGGCAGCGTGGCCGAATTACAGAGCATACCGACTGAAGCCGAAAAGCCGTGGACGCGGCCGACACGCGTTCCCGGTATCTCGTTGGGTTTGAAGATTTTCGGTGGATCGTTGGTTCTTGTTGTTTTGATGATTTTGGTATCCGCGGCCTCCATCGTGATGATCGGGCAGGTGCGGCACGAGTTGCAGGTCGAAGCGCTTGTTTTCCAGCCCTTGGCCAATGACATCGCCGACATCGAAACGGCTGTGTTGGAAGCGGAAATCCTGGTCGAGCGTCTTCGCCTGGACATCATAGAAAACAGCGTAGACCCAGGAATGGCCGAGACCGTGGCGCGCGAGACGGTGGCCCTGCATGCTGAAATAGTGGATGAAATCGTCCATGTCCGTTCGCTGCTGGACGATCATGTGGAGAACGTTCTGGACAGCGCGTCCAGAGTTGTCGTGTCCGGCATTTCCGCACGATTGGACGCCGTCGGCCGCAATCATGAGGCTTATCATGATGCCCTGGACAAGATGACGGAGAGCTTGCGTCAGGGCGATATGAAACTGGCGCGGGTCTACAACGATATTCTCGTTCGTGAAGAGCGGGAAATATACTACACGCTGGAACTTATTCGTGCCGAAATTCAAACCTATGTGACCGAGTCGCTGCAAAAGGTGCTCAGGCTTCAATACGTCCTGAATTGGTTGATCGGAATTCTCACCACCGCGGCGGCGGCACTCGGCCTGTTGTTGGCTTGGGTCATTTCCCGTCACATCGTTCGGCCCGTTCACGAACTGGTGGACGGCATGCACGACGTGCAAACAGGAAATCTGGACATTGAGGTGAAGGCCAGCACGCGGGACGAGTTGGCTTGGCTGGTCACCGGTTTCAATGAAATGGTCGCAGGGTTGCGGGCCAAGAACCGGATCACTGAAACTTTCGGCAAATATGTCGATGCCCGGGTCGTTCAGGGGTTGATCGGCAATCCCGCGATGACCCGGCCGGGTGGCGATCGCCGGATCATGACCGTCTTCTTCTCCGATATCGCGGGGTTCACCAGCTTGTCGGAAATGCTGACGCCGGACGTGCTGGTGCGGTTGCTCAACGAGTACTTCTCAACCATGTCCGAGCCGATCCGCCAGGGAGAAGGCGTCATCGACAAGTTCATCGGCGATGCGATCATGGCCTATTGGGGCGCGCCCTTCGTGGCGGAACCTGTTCAGGCGACGAATGCGGTTCAAGCCGGTCTGATGCAGCGCAGACTGATCCATGAGTTCCGGGAGAAGGTTCCCGAAATACTCGGCGTGCGGCTGGACACTCTGGAAATTGAAATGCGGATCGGTATCGCCACAGGTCCGGCGGTAGTGGGCACGGTCGGCTCCCGCGCGCACAGCAACTACACGGTGATGGGCGATATCGTGAATCTGGCCTCCCGCCTTGAGGGTGCCTGCAAGACCTATGACTTGCACTTCCTGGTCGACGAAGAAACCTGGCGCCGAACGGAAGGCGTCCTGTTCCGTGAAATCGACTCGCTGCGGGTGAAGGGCCGGAAAACACCGGTCCGAATTTTTCAGCCTTTGACGACACTTGCCTTGCTGGAGACCCAGCCGGAAAAGCGGTCGAAAATGCTGTCGGTCGTCGATGTATTCGAACAGGGGCTTTCATCATATCGGGACCGAGACTTCGGGTCGGCGGAGTCTGCATTTCAGCGCTGCCTCTCGATATGGCCGGATGACGGCGTGTCGATGATGTTCTTGGAGAGAGTGCGGCACCTCCACGAAAATCCGCCGCCTGCGGATTGGGACGGTGTCTGGATGTTGGACCAAAAATAGGCACCTCGTAGGTACCTTGTATTTCGGCATGCAACGAACTCCTGACGGCCTCTTGATTTGATATGATTTGCGGTTTCCAAGCGACCCGTGCTGGCCAGCCGAGATATCGATGTACGGATCAAGTCGAGCAGGAAAGCGGCCTTCCCAAACAACAGAACCCGGAACTCGGTGACGCTCTTGGTATAGGGCGTTTCCGAATTGACTTCCGGGACACGGTTGCTTGGCTGAACCCGACGTCCGTCCCTTCAGAGGAACACCCGGTGCCACGGCCCAAGTGCACTAAGGTAGGTATTTGGTCGCAGGCACAGGCCTGTTAATCAGGATGTCAGCGCGCTAAATTCGCGTCGGAAGTTTTATGAACCGGGTAGGAAACAATAAGGAAGGTATCATGAAAGTAAGGAATGCGGTTTTTGCCGGTCTCGGCGCGCTGATGGTTCTCGGCGCTGGCGCCCCCGCTATGGCGGATGGAGATGCGGCGGCCGGGAAGAAGGTCTTCGCGAAATGCCGGGCCTGCCACAAGATGGAAGCCGGCAAACACGGTGTCGGGCCGTCCTTGCACGGTATCGTCGGGCGCGCGGTCGCCACTGCGGACGGCTATACAAAGTATTCCAAGGGGATGCAGGAATTCGGCGCCGGCAAGACCTGGGACGAGGCAACCTTGGATACCTTCCTGGAGAAGCCGAAGGACCTGGTCAAAGGCACGAAAATGGCGTTCCCGGGGCTACGAAAACCTGAACAGCGCGCCGATGTGATCGCCTACCTCAAAACCGTTCAGTAATCACCACGCCGGACTGTCGGTAGGGGGTGAGACGCCGGGTGCCCTTGAGGGCGCCCGGTTTCCTTTCGGTCACCGTGCCAGGACGCTGTCGCCGACGAACGGATTGCTTTGCCGTTCCTGCCCGAAGGTACCGGCTGGGCCGTGCCCGGGAATGAATGTGACGTCATTTCCCAATGGCCAGAGTTTTGTTGTGATCGATTTGATCAGGGTGGCATGGTCGCCGCGCGGAAAGTCCGTGCGACCGATGGATCCCTGAAACAGGACATCGCCGACAGAGGCGAGCGAAACCGCCGCATTGTGGAACACCACGTGACCGGGGGTGTGGCCAGGGCAGTGATAGACATCGAAAGTCAGTTCGCCGACGGTGACGGTGTCTCCGTCCGCAAGCCAGCGTTCGGGGGCAAAGCACCGTGCATCAGGCAGGCCCCATTGCGGCCCGTCTTTTTCGATCGCATCGATCCAGAAAGCGTCATCTGGATGCGGCCCCTCGATCGGTATGCCGGCCCGCTCGGACAATTCGGCCGCCCCGCCCGCATGGTCGATATGGCCATGGGTGATCAATATCTTCTCCAACGTGACTCCCTGTTCTTCGACAAGGGCCAATAATCGATCGACCTCGCCGCCCGGATCGACGAACGCAGCGCGTTTGGTCTTCGTGCACCAAAGTAAAGTACAGTTCTGCTGGAATCTTGTTACTGGGCATAACAGGGCGTTCAAAGGCGGTATACCAGTGTGCGACTTGTCTGCTTTGGGAGCCATTGTGATCAGATCCGACTGTTATTTGGTCATTATTATCTTGGTGTTTTGCGCATACGGCCCTATCGTTCCGGCCGAAGTTTAGTGTATCGTGTCGTGCGTTCGGAATGGCGATACGGGGGGCTATGTTCCGAATGACGCTCTTGGCACAGTTCCCGTATCCAAGTTGGATCGGGTGGCCGATGCAAGCGTCTCTTAGAAGAAAGCATGCAAGAAAGCTTCGTTAGGCGTTTGTCGGTATATTGGGGAACAGTCTCTGACTGTTGGGGCAGTTTGACGTATGGGTAATAGGGAACAAGCACTGGCCCTATTGGCCGGTTCCCATTCGGGAACCGATTTCTTTACGACAGCGGCTCAAGCCGTGTGTATCGGATTCGATTGCGAGCTTGTCGGTATTGGGCTCTTGAGCAAGGACGGGTCCGACATTGTCCTGTTGGCCCAGTTCAGTGCGAGCGGCCGCGAACTTCCGAAATCATATGCATTGGCCGGAACGCCCTGCGCGGACCTTTATCGGCGCTCCCCTGACGATTCCTACGGGTTTGTTCCCGACGGTTTGGCCGAAACCTATCCGGATTGCGAGATGGTGCATGAGGCGGGCGCGTGCAGTTTCCGCGGCGAGGTGTTTTTTGATGAAAACGCCAAACCCCTGGGGCATGTGTTTGCTTGGAGCAGCAGCACGGCGCAGGACTCGCCAGATGACGCGGCCTTCTTCCGCTTGGTCAGTCAGCGTGTCGGTGCGGAATATGTCCGCATGCGCGCTCAACAGCGGCTGCAGATCAATCAGCGCCGCTACGACCTTGCGGTCAGTCAGGCTGGCGTTTGGGACTGGGACCTCGTCAACGACACTGTTTATTTTTCGCCGCGGTTCAGCGAGATGTTGGGCTTCGATCGGCCGAATTTCGACAAGCTCGCGCGGCGTTTCTTGCTCCATCTGGTGCATGAGGAACAACGCGACGAATATCAGGGCGGACTGAAGGCTCATTTCGAGTCGCCGACGCAGCCTTACAACGCCGAACTTCGACTGCTGACCGCCCGGCATGGACATCGTTGGTTCCATGCCAGGGGGCAGAGCATGGTCGGCGATGACGGCAAGCCGACAAGGTTTGCCGGGATCCTGACCGAAATTGAAGATCGCAAGCGCGCGGAAGTTCAATTGCGTGAGAACAAGCGGCGTCTTTCCGAAGCACACCGTATGGCGGGCGTCGGCAGTTGGATCGCCTATCCTGGCACGTCGATCATGGAGTGGCAGGAATCCGCCGTTACCCTGTTCGGCGACTTGGACGGGCAAGAAATTACGGTCGGGCAGTTCCTGGACCGGGTCCATGAAGAGGACCGGATCAGCGTCGAAATCGCGCTGGACCATTGTCTGCGCCGGGGGTTGGCGTTCGATCTGGTCCACCGCTTCGAAACGCCCGACGGCGGCAGGCGGTGGCTGCACCAACATGCCGAACCGGAGTTGAACGCCCTCGGTGACGTGGTCTGCGTCAAGGGGTCGACGGTCGATGTCACGAAGCTGAAGCAAGCCGAAGAAAGCCTTCGCCGCGCGAAGGAAGAGGCGGAATACGCAAACCGCGCCAAATCCGAATTTCTGGCGAACATGAGCCACGAGTTGAGGACACCGCTCAACGCGGTGATCGGCTTCGGGTCACTCCTGTCGCAGGAGGTGTACGGCGCCCATAGCGATTCCCGTTACCAGGAATATGCCGAGGACATCTGTGCCTCAGGCCAGCATCTGCTGGATCTGATCAACGATATTCTCGATGTCGCCAGGATCGAAGCCGGCTCAATGGAGCTTGAGGAATATGAGCTCGACCTGAAAGGCATCAATGCGACCTGCCTGAAGCTGGTGGGCGGCCGCGCGACAAAGGCGAACTTGACGATCGAAACGCGGGTCGATCCCGCCGGCTTGCGTCTGTATGCCGATGGCCGCCGCGTGAAGCAGGTCCTTATCAACCTGCTCTCCAACTCGGTAAAGTTCACGCCGGGCGGCGGGTCGATCACCGTGCAGTGGGTATTGGACGGCGACCGTGTCGTTCTGGAAGTCATCGATACCGGCGTCGGCATCGACGAGAAAATTTTGCCGCGTCTGTTCGAGCCGTTCAGCCGTGGAGAAGATTCGCTGACGCGTGAGTATGAAGGAACCGGCCTAGGCCTTTCTCTCGTCAGAAAGCTGACCTTGCTCCATGACGGCGATGTCGTTGTGAAAAGCAAGCCCGGCGCCGGAACCACGGTTCGCGTCGCTTTCCCCGCTGAAAGGACGATCATGCCGAATGTCGCGCTCGCGTCCGCCGCAAGCGGCTAGTGAGCGGGATTTCCGGCTGTTTGGAGGCGACCCGCCTTTTAAGGGCGCAGCATGAACAATCGATGTTGGACGGAGGGGCTTTTATCCGATGAAGACTTTCGCCTTTTTTCCGGAGGCAGCCTTCGGGCCCGCCTTGAATTCGGTCGGTATCGCGCAAGCCGTGGAGGCGCGCGGACATAAAGCCGTGTTCCTGTCCGACCCCGGTTTCGTGGAAGTGTATCAAGGCTATGGTTTCGAGGCGCACCCCGTGAACCTGTCCGAACCGATGCCGCCGGAACTGATGGCGAAGTTCTGGGAAGACTTCATAAACGGGCACATTCCGAACTTCCGCAAGGCGCCGATCGATCAGATAGACAACTACGTAAAGGAATGTTGGGAAGCGATCGTAGACAGCGCCAAATGGGCGCAGAAAGATCTCCCCGGCGTGCTCGCCAAGATCCGGCCCGATATCATCTGCGTCGACAACGTCATTCTGTTCCCCGCGATAAAACAGTTCGGCAAGCCCTGGGTGCGGATCATTTCGTGCTCTGAAAACGAAATAGAGGATGAGGGCATCCCACCACATCTGTCGGGCTGTGCCGCCCAAGACACAGAATGCCACAAGGCGTTCCGTGACCGGTTCAACACGGTCATCAAACCGATCCATGATGACTTCAACGAGTTTCTCGCGACCTGCGGGGAAACGGCATATCCGTTGGGTCAGTTTTTCGAAGCGTCACCCTTCCTGAACCTGATGCTGTATCCGGAACCGGTGAAGTTCGACCGTACTGTTCCGCTGGACCCATCCCGCTTCCGGTATCTGGAAGGCTGCGTGCGGAAAGAGGAACCTTACAAGGTGCCCGATTTCGCCGCCAACCAGGACGGTCCGCTGCTCTATATATCCTTCGGGTCTCTGGGCGCGGGCGACACGGATCTGCTGAAACGGATTATCGAGGTCATCGGCCGGTCCCGCTACCGGGCCCTTGTGAATGTCGGCGATTATGCCGGTGCCTACGCAGAGCTTCCGCCGAACGTCCATATCGCGTCGTGGTTCCCGCAGCCCTCGGTCATCCCGCAGGTCGATGCGGTCATCCATCATGGCGGGAACAACTCCTTCACCGAATGCCTTTATTTCGGCAAGCCGGCGATCATCATGCCGTATGTCTGGGACGGGCACGATAATGCGATGCGGGTTCAGGAAACCGGACACGGTTTCCGCTCGCCGCGCTATGACTGGAGCGATGAAGACTTGCTGCAAAAGATAGAAACCTGCCTCACCGACCCTGAAATGCAGGCGCGCCTAAAGGCGACATCGGCGCATATGCAAGCCCGCATCGGGACCGAGAAGGCGGCCGATCATCTGACCGAATTGGCGGGGGCATGACCATGTCCGTGCTGACCGCGACCGCGCCGCATCTCCACGCACCGTCCTCTCTCGACGACCTCCTTGATTGGGGGCCGATCGAAACCATGATCCAGGGTAAGTCCCACACCTATGGCAGGCTTATTTCCAAGGGGCCGAACGGAGAATGGGAATGCGGCGTTTGGGTCTGCACACCGGGCAAGTGGGAATGCCATGTGACGAAGGACGAATTTTGTCACTTCCTGGCCGGACGCTGCACCTACGTCCATGAAAACGGTGATGTCATTGAGATTACCCCGGACACCGCCGCCTTTTTTCCACAAGGTTGGAAGGGCGTCTGCACCGTCCACGAGACGGTGCGCAAGACCTACATGATCAAGTAACAGCCCTTCCGTTTCCCCAAGACATCAGGACATGAAGCTCGGATCCTTGCGCTGCATCAGCCGCATCAGGGCCGGCCATTCGATCGGGTTGATCGTCCCCTGCTGGGCGCTGCCCTTGTCCCATTGCTGGGCGGTGTGCTCAGCGATCTTGTCCGGTGGGATCATCAGTTCGGCCCCGGATTGCATCGCCTGGACCTGAAGTTTGCAGGCGCGTTCCAAATAGTAGAGCCGTCGGAAAGCCTCGCCGACCGACCGCCCAACTGTCAGCAGCCCATGATTCCGAAGGATCATGACGTTCTTGTCGCCGAGGTCTTCGATGAGGCGCGATTGTTCGTCCAGGTTCGTCGCGATGCCTTCCAACTCGTGATAGGTGATCCGGTTGTGGAACATCATCGACTGCTGGTCCAAGGGGATCAGCCCCTGCTTCATTGAGGAAACCGCGCAGCCGGCCAGGCTGTGGGTGTGGATGATGCAGACCACATCATGCCGTGCCCCGTGAATGGCCGAATGGATCACATAGCCGGGACCGTTCACCGGATAGTCCGATGCGTCCTGGGCTGCGCCGTCCATATCGACGCGAATCAGGTTCGATGCGGTGATTTCCGAATAGTGCAGACCGAACCCGTTGATCAGGAAAATTTCCTTCCCGAAATCATGCGAGTCGTCCGGCAGCCGGACCGTAATGTGGTTGTAGACCAGATCGGTCAGGCCGAAATGGTCAATCAGCCGGTAACAGCATGCGAGTTGCACCCGCGCATCCCACTCGGCTTCGGAATATTGTGCCGGACGTTTGACGTCCGCGACGGCTTGAATGGACATGGATTCCCTCCGGTATCTGCTTTTGCGGCAAGTTTAGGACGGTCTTCCGCCGCGACCAACAGCGCTATTGCGCAAACACCTTTTGCAGCAGGTCCGTAGTCCGCTTGGCCGGGTTCTCCCGGATCGCCGCTTCTTCCTGAGCAATGTAGTGGAACAGACCGCCCATCGCCGCTTCCGTCGCATGGTCGGTCAAGGATGCCGTGACATTCGGCGCGAATGGGATGTTCTTATATTTGCCCAGCATCGCATCCATCGCTTGGATTGCGCCTACATCCTTCAATGCACTGTCGATGATCGGGCGCAGCCGGCTTTCGATATCGGTGCCACCGACACGCTTCAGATATTGGGTCGCCGCGTCTTTCGGGCCGTTAAGGATGCCCTTGGCGTCGTCCAGGGTCATGTTTGAAATCGCGTTGACCAGGACTTCCTTGGCTGCCGGCATCGCGGCTTCCGCGCCCCGGTTCATCCGCAGCTCAACCTCATCGCCAAGGGATGACAGCCCCAGCGGCTTCATCAGGTCGCGCGCTTTCTTCAGGCTGTCGGGCAGGGGGATGAAGGCGACCGGGTCCTTGAAGAACCCGTCTGTGGTGCCGAGATCGGCGGTCACATGCTCGGCGCCGACACGCAGCGCTTCTTTCAACCCGTCAGAGACTTCCGCCGAACTCAGAAGCGCGCTCGTCGTGCCGCCGCTGCCACCGGTGCCGGACTGAAGCAGGTTCTTCGCCTTGTCGAAAAGGCTGGTTTGCGCCGTGGCGGGCGCCGCCAAGACTGTCATCCCGATTAGGACGGGGGCGATGAAACGGATCATGGGGGTCTCCACCGTTGGGGGTTTGGGGAAGTGGGCGGCTCCGTGGCGCCCGACCCTGCCGTTTTACATGCTTATTCGCTAAATGTCCTCGCCCGGATTGACCGGATTGGGGCCCATTTCCAGATGCAACGCCGTGTCCGTGTAGGGATGGGCGTCCGCGACCTCTTCGTTCAATTCGACGCCGATGCCGGGTTCGGTGGAGGGGATGACGTATCCGTCCTCCCACTGCACCGGCTTTTTTAGGATCTCGGCATGGAAGCCGCCCCAGGTCTGGATGCCTTCGAGGATCAGGAAATTGGGCGTGCAGGCGGCCAGTTGCGCATTGGCTGCGCCTTCGATCGGCCCGCAATAAAGGTGCGGGGCGATTTGGGCGTAATGCGCCTCGGCCATGCCCGCGATCTTTTTCGCTTCCAACAACCCGCCGACGCGGCCCAAGGCCATCTGCAGGATAGACGCCGCCTGGTGTTGCAGGACGCGTGCGAATTCATATTTGGTCGTCAGCCGTTCCCCGGTCGCGATGGGGATCGTGGTCTGGCGGGCGACTCGCGCCATTTCCTCCGGCATTTCCGGCGGGGTGGGCTCCTCGAACCACAGCGGGTCGTAGGGCTCCAGGCGGCGGGCGAGCCGAATGGCGCCAGCGGCCGTGAACTGTCCATGGGTTCCGAAAAGCATGTCCGCCTTTGTGCCGACTGCTTCGCGAATTTTCTTCACGAAGGTTTCCGAACGCTCCAATGCCTCCAGCGACGGTTGACGCGGGTCGAAGACCGTATAGGGGCCGGCCGGGTCGAATTTCACCGCCGTGAACCCCTGGGCGACATACTCCGCCGCCCGCTGCGCCGCCGCGTCCGGATCGGTGTAGACATGGGCCGCATCGCCGTCCTTCGGGTAGATATAGGTATAGGACCGGATCCGCTCATGCACCTTGCCGCCCAGCAATTCGTAGACCGGCTTGTCGACCGCCTTTCCGATGATGTCCCAGCACGCGGTTTCGATGCCGCTCAAGACTCCGATCAGGCTGGCATCGGGCCGCAGGGTATAGCCGCTGCCATAGGTACGCCGCCAAAGCGTTTCGATCTTGAACGGGTCGGCGCCGATGAAATGGCGATCGATAACGTCCTTCGCCATCTGGGCGACCGTATGCGGCCCGAAGGTCGCGCAGTAGATCTCTCCATACCCGACGATGCCGGTGTCGGTGACAAGTTTGACGAACAGGAAATAACGGCCGCCGAAATGGGGCGGTGGATTTCCGACGACGAATGTCTTGGCGTCCGCGATCTTCATGGTGCTCTCCCGCATTCCGGCGTGGACTTGTGTCTTATTTGCCGCATGGGATGAAACTTCACCTGTTACCGCAACAAAATTCGTGCAGTCGCACCGGAACTAGGATATTCGCGAATTTCAACCCTGCGCTGAAAGTGCGAACCGTGGAGTTCCTGAGCATGAAGGCAGCCGTTTGCCGCGAATTCGGAAAGCCCCTCGTGATTGAGGATATCGATCTTCTTCCGGCAGGTCCGGGCGAGGTCACGGTCGACATCAAGGCCTGTGCGATCTGCCATAGCGACATCTTCTTCATTGACGGTTCCTGGGGTGGGAACCTTCCCGCCGTGTATGGGCACGAAGCTGCCGGCGTCGTCCGGTCCGTCGGCGCGGGTGTCACGACGGTGAAGCCGGGACAGCCGGTCGTCGTGACCCTGATCCGGTCCTGCGGGCACTGTATTTCCTGCATGGACGGCATACCGGTCGCGTGCGAAGGGGCGGTCCCGTTGGACAGCGCGCCCGTGCTGACCGCCACGGGCGGTGAGCGGGTGGTGCAGGGCATGGAAACCGGCGCGTTCGCCGAAGCGGTGACCGTTCATGCATCGCAGGTCGTGGGCATGCCGACGGATATGGGGTTTGATGCGGCCTCGCTACTAGCTTGCGGCGTCATTACCGGGGTCGGTGCGGTCGTGAACACGGCCAAGGTCGCGCCGGGTTCTACCGTTGCGGTGATCGGTGCCGGCGGCGTTGGGCTCAACGCCGTGCAGGGGGCGGTGATCGCCGGGGCACGGACGATCATCGCGCTCGACATCAGCGATTCCAAATTGGAAACGGCGCTGCGCTTCGGCGCCACCCATGCGGTGCAGGCCGCCGGTGGCGACGCGATCGAGAAGGTGCGGGCGCTGACCGATGGGCGCGGCGCGGATTACGTCTTCGTAACGGTTGGGGCGAAGCCCGCGTTCCAGCAGGCTTTTCCGATGGCGGCGCGGGCGGGGGCGGTCGTATTGGTCGGCATGCCGCCGACCGGCGTGATGGCTGAAATCGACCCGGGGACGATCGCCGCGGCAAACCAGCGGATACTGGGGTCCAAAATGGGGACGAGCCGGATCGGCGTCGATATTCCCAACCTTATTTCGCTCTATCGCCAGGGCCGGTTGAAGCTGGACGAGTTGATCACGAACCGGTATCCCCTAGAGGATATAAACGAGGCGCTTGCCTCGACAAAGCGGGGCGAAGTCCTGCGAAACGTCATTCAATTCTAATCCGAACGGTACCGTTCCCGACCTGTCGGGGGCCAACCGCGGTACCACGCAGCGGAAATCAGGGAGGGTTTTGGCATGTCTGGAAATGGCAAGGTTGCGGTGGTCACCGGTGCGGGGACTGGGGTCGGACGGGCGGCTGCCCTGGCGCTGTTGAAGGCCGGTTATTCGGTCGCGCTGGCAGGTCGGCGGGTCGATGTCTTGGAAGAAACAAAAACGATGTCTGGTGCCGCGGACCGCGCTTTGGTGGTGCCGACCGACGTTGCCGACGCGGACGCGGTGCATGCGCTTTTCGAAAAGACGGTGGAGACCTTCGGGCGGCTCGACGTCACCTTCAACAACGCGGGTATGGGCGCACCCGCAATCGATATGGACGAGTTGAGCGTCGATCAATGGAAAGCGGTCGTCGATGTCAATCTGACCGGCGTCTTCCTGTGCACGCGTGAAGCCTTCCGTATCATGAAGAACCAAACCCCGCAGGGCGGCCGGATCATCAACAACGGGTCTATTTCGGCCCATGTGCCGCGCCCGTTCTCAATCGCCTACACGGCGACGAAGCATGGCGTTTCGGGGATCACGAAAACGACCGCACTCGATGGCCGGCGCTACAATATTTGCTGCAATCAGATTGATATCGGCAACGCGGCGACGCCGATGACCGAGCGCATGACCGGTGGCGTGCCGCAGCCGGACGGTTCGATGAAAGTGGAACCCAGGATGGACGTCGCCCATGTCGGCGACGCTGTTGTTCACATGGCCTCTCTGCCGTTGGACTCCTCGATACAGACGATGACCATCATGGCGAACTTGATGCCGTTCATGGGCCGCGGCTAGGGTCGTCCGCCGAATGCAAGAAAACGCCGCGGTCTTGGCCGCGGCGTTTTCATGTCTGCTTTGAGCTTATTCGGGTTCAATCGGCGTGCGGTCGATCTTGTCCGTGTTCGTGCCTTCGATGCGCAGCAGGCGTGTCGGGTGTTCGCGCAAGGGGGCGTGTATATCGCCCGGCTCATAAAGATGGGCGTCGCCCGGCTTCATGACATAGCTCTTCGTCTTCCGCACTTTGCCGGGTTTGTCGCCTGAAGGCGGGGTGACCATCTCCCAATCCGTCATCTCCGTTTCGCCTTCCGCCTGGCCATAGATCGCCCATGTGGGACCGTGATCGTGCGGGGCGCCCTTTGCGGCGGAATCATAGGTGTGGATGCAGACGCAGAAGCCCAGATCCGGGTCTTCATAGGCGATCTTCCGCTTCGCGGATGAGGATAGGATATAGGTTGAGACGAATTCCTTGTCCGCCAGGGCGTCCGTGACCAGGGCGCACACCGCCTCCCTACCCGGTTTTCCCGGCTTCTCGGTCAGGGCTTTTTTGCAGGATGCAGCGAAGCTATCCAAACTTATCGACATCGTCTGTTTTCCAGTCGTTATGTGAGCGTTCCTCTGATTGGCTGAAACCCTATCCAACGGAGGATCAGCCGGAAAGGCGATTATTGTCCGGCATTCTCGGGAAAATACTTTGATCGAGGTCAGTCGGCCTTGGTACGATGCTACCTGTATTGGGGGTGTATCGATCAAAGGTCCCTGCCGGGCCTAGGGAACCGGGCCGGGAACATTCACGTCGGAGGACGAATCAATGTCTCTTTTTCGAATTGTTGCCGCGTCGATCATTTCCCTTGGTGTCTTGGTTTCGGCCCAAAGTTGGGCGGATGCCCCGGACAAACCGGAAGACTTCATGCGCCGCGCCATGTCGGCCATCAAGAAAGAGAATTATCGCTACGCCGTTTATCAGTTGAAGGATGCGATAAAGCTGGACCGGAACAACCCCGACATATGGAACATGCTGGGATTCAGCTACCGCCAGCAGGGCGCTGAAAAATTCGACCTTGCCTGGGATGCCTATGAGCGCGCGCTCACGCTGGATCCGAACCATATCGACGCCAACGAATATCTCGGCGAACTCTATCTGCAGCAAGGCCAGATCGATTTGGCGAAGGAACAACTGGCCAAGCTCGATGCCCTGTGCCCGTCGGGCTGCAAGGAACGCGATCTACTCGCAAAGGCGATTGCCGACAAAGCCGGGTCTTAATCCCGCCGCGTTCGCAATTCATGCATTGCGTGATTTTTTCCTGGGCCGAATGCCTGACGATTGGCTAGAAAATGCCGGCTTCCAAACCGGCAGCCATCGTCAGGCCTAATTCCTCGCACTGTGGAACGAAACAGTCGTCCCATTCGCCGCGGCAGATCAACGGGTCCATCACGGCTTTCCAGCGCAACCCGGTTACGATCGTTTCCACACCCTTGCGCGTGCCTGTCCCGTCATGGCCGGCGCGAATGAAAAGGCAATAGGGCGTGCCTTGTTTCGCCTCCAGCACCGGATAGTAGCAGCGGTCGAAGAAGTCCTTCAGCGCGCCCGACATATATCCAAGGTTCTCGGTCGTCCCCAGGATGATGGCATCGGCCGCCATGACGTGATCGGGTGTGGTCTCGAATGGGGACAGGCAGGTCAACGCCACGCCCGAAACATCGGGATGGCTAGCGCCGGCCACCACCGCATCCCGTAGCCGTTCCGTATTCGGGGACGGCGCGTGGATGACGGCAAGCAAGGATTTTTCTGCACTCATTCAGACAGTTTTCACGAAGGCCGGCGCGGCGGCAATACCGGGGTGACGGTACCGACGTCGCAGAACATCGGATTAGTTTCCGAAACGGCCGTTATGAAAATCCTCGAAGGCCTGGATGATTTCAGCCCGGGTGTTCATGACAAACGGCCCGTGACGCGCGACAGGCTCCGAAATCGGCGCGCCTTCGGCGAAGAACAAGGCCGCTCCGTCAGGGCCGGCCGTCAGCGTCGTCGCTCCCTCTCCGGACAGGACCGCCAGCGACGGGGCCGCCGCATCCGTTTTACCGCCCGCCAAGTCGGGCGCCGACACGGTGCCTTCGTAAAGGCAGAAGAAGGCGTTGCGGTTTTCCTCCGGCGTAATCGTCCAAACGGCGCCGGGCGTCATCTCGACCCGCAGCAAGCGGATCGGCGTTCGCGATTTGGCCGGGCCTTGGGTCTCCCCATAGACCCCAGCGACGATGTGAACACGCACGCCTTCCGCCTCTACGACAGGGATCGAACCGACGGTGATGTCCTGGTAACCGGGCGCGTTCATCTTGTCGGTAGCGGGCAGGTTCACCCATAGCTGGAAGCCCCGCATCCGGCCTTCGATCTGTTCCGGCATTTCGGAATGGATGATGCCCCGTCCGGCCGTCATCCATTGCACGTCTCCCGGTCCGATGACGCCTTCGCCCCCGGTCGAATCCCGGTGCCGCATCTTACCGTCCAGCATGATGGTGACGGTCTCGAAACCGCGATGCGGATGTTCGGGAAATCCACCGATATAGGCACCCGGATCTTCGTTGTCGAACCGGTCGAGCATCAGAAACGGGTCGATCATGTCGACCTGCGGCGTTCCGATCATTCTGGTGAGGCGGACGCCCGCGCCGTCCGACGTTTCCATTCCGGGAACCAATTTGGCGATATGCATTCCACCGATCCTCAAGCGTTATTGTAGATTGCTAGATTGTGTCCCCAGGCTGGGTTATCCAGGGGCGCTTTGGCGACGTTTGGAAACAATCATTTTCTACGCGATACTTATGGCACGCTTGGCGCCGATTTTTCGGGTCCCGGACGACCGGACGGCAATATATCCATCGCGGATTTGCGCCGGACCCGGAATCGGGAAACCTTGGCCGCGCTTGTCCCAGGCGGCGCGCGCTCGTTTGAACTCAGGGCGTATGTCGCCTATGACAAGCTTCAAGTCTGAATGATTCTATAACCGGACTGATCATGGCGCGATCCAAATCCACCTTTGTCTGCCAGTCCTGCGGGACGGTCCACGTCAGATGGGCCGGCCAATGCGAGGGCTGCGGTGAATGGAACACCGTGGTGGAAGAGATTGCCGATGCCCCGCCGGTGGGCGGAAAAGCGTCAGGCAAGGCGGGAAACTCCAAAGGCCGCGCAGGGCGGATCGCCTTCGTACCGTTGACGGGATCCAGCGAACGGGCGCCCAGACTGGCCACCAAAATCGGTGAATTCGACCGCGTGTTGGGAGGAGGGCTCGTGGAAGGGTCCGCTACCTTGATCGGCGGTGATCCCGGTATTGGAAAGTCGACCCTGCTGCTCCAGGCCGTCGCGGCACTTTCGCGACATGCGAAATGCGCCTATGTGTCCGGCGAGGAAGCGGTCGACCAGATCCGCATGCGGGCAGAGCGACTGGGTGTCGCCGATGCGCCGGTGGAACTGGCCGCGGCATCCAATGTACGGGATATCGCCGCTGCTATGGACGCTGCCGACGGCCCGCAGGTTATCGTCGTCGACTCTATTCAGACCATGTATGTCGATGCGCTCGATTCCGCACCTGGCACGGTGGGGCAGGTGCGGGCTTCCGCGCAAGAGTTGATCCGCGTCGCCAAACGGCGCGGCACGGCCCTGTTGATCGTTGGCCATGTCACCAAGGACGGGGCCATAGCCGGCCCCCGGGTGTTGGAACATATGGTCGATACCGTCCTCTATTTTGAAGGGGAACGCGGCCATCCCTTCCGGATCCTTCGCGGGGTGAAGAACCGGTTCGGCCCGACCGATGAAATCGGTGTGTTCGACATGACCGGCGAAGGCCTGATGGAAGTGGGCAACCCGTCCGAACTGTTTCTCAGCGACCGGCAGCGGGATGTCGCCGGTGCCGCGGTTTTTGCCGGGATCGAAGGGACGCGGCCGATGTTGGTCGAAATCCAGGCGCTTGTCGCGCCGTCGCCGCTGGGAACGCCCCGGCGCGCGGTGGTCGGATGGGATTCCAGCCGTCTCGCCATGGTCCTTGCCGTCCTTGAGGGACGCGCCGGTTATCGATTGAGCGGCAACGACGTTTATTTGAATGTTGCGGGCGGCATGCGCATATCTGAACCGGCAGCGGACCTTGCCGTAGCGGCGGCGCTGGTTTCCTCCCTCACGGGGGAGCCGATTCCCGCCGATATGGTGGTGTTCGGAGAGATCGGGTTGAGTGGCGAAGTCCGCGCGGTCAGCCAATCGGAGGGCCGACTGAAAGAAGCCGCGAAGCTCGGCTTTTCCGCCGCGTTGACGCCGAAGCGGCGAAGCCGTACGGATGCCGGTGCCCTCAGGGTGATTGAGATTTCGGACCTTCAGGGTTTGGAAACAGTGTTTGGCAAGGGCGCGGCCAACCCGCCGCGCGTTGCTGAGATCTAGTCGGACAAGGGTCGGACCTGAATGGAAAACCTGCCGATCGGTGGTGTCGATATAGTCGTGATCGGTTTGGTGGTCATGTCCGGCCTGCTGGCCTATTTCCGCGGTTTCATACGGGAACTACTGTCCATTGTCGCATGGGTCGGTGCGGTTGGCGCCGGGTTCTATGGATATGGCCTGGTTGCACCTTATCTTGCGGATTACATATTAGAGGAAGCCATCGCCAACGTGGTGGCCGGCGTGGGCATTGGGGTCGTTACCCTGGTTGCGCTCAGTGTCGGGGCCAGCATGGTTTCCGGGATGGTGCAGGACAGCCACGCCGGGTCGGTCGACAAGGCCCTTGGGTTCCTGTTCGGTCTTGCGCGCGGATGCCTGATATTGAGCCTCATCTACCTCGTGACCACGCAATGGTTCATCAAGGAAGAGGACCTTCCGGGCGCGGTCCTGGAAAGCCGGTCCTTGCCGGTGGCGAAAATCGGCGCGGAGATGGTCATGAAGGCGCTGCCGGAGGAAATTCGCCGCAAAGCGAACCTTGCGGAACGCGAAGCACGGCAGACCGAAGAGGAAATCAGAGAGAAGTTGGAGCTGTACGACAAACTGAGCAATCCGAAACCGTTGGGCGCCGGTGAGAACAGCGGTACCCAGCAACCCGCCTATGGGGATAAGGAACGCCAGCAGCTTGACTCTCTGATAAAAGAGGCGGAATGAACGGGCCCGTTAGCCGGGCCCCTGTGGTATATGTTGGATCGATGCACGGAACCCGGCCGGGACCGTCGCGGAAATAGGGAGTGACGCCGAATGCGCACCACGACCAACCCTTTCGATGACGACAAGCTGCGCGAGGAATGCGCCATTTTCGGCATTTACGGTACGCCGGATGCCGCCGCGCACCTTGCACTGGGCTTGCATGCCTTGCAGCACCGCGGCCAGGAAGGGACCGGTATCGTCACGTACGATGAGCGGGACGATCAGTTCCATGCGCATCGGGACAATGGCCATGTCGGGGACGTCTTCGGCGACCCGTCGGTGATGGCACAACTGGTCGGTGACTCAGGCATTGGACATAACCGGTATTCGACGTCAGGCGACACGATGCGCCGCAATGTCCAGCCGCTGTTCGGCGATCTGGAATTCGGCGGTCTTGCGGTCGCCCATAACGGCAACCTCACAAATGCGATCGCCGTGCGCGATGACTTGGTACGCCGCGGGTCGATATTTCAATCGACCACGGATACGGAAGTCATCCTGCATCTGATGGCGACGATGAGGGGCTCGGTCGTCGATCGCCTGATCGCGACCCTGCGCCAGGTAGAAGGGGCCTATTCGCTGGTCTGCCTGACACGGAAAAAGCTGATCGGCGTCCGCGATCCGATGGGCGTGCGGCCGCTCGTGCTTGGGAAACTCGGTTCATCCTATATTCTGGCTTCCGAGACGGTCGGCCTGGACATTATCGGCGCGGACAAGGTGCGCGACGTATCGCCCGGCGAAGTGATCGTCATCGACGAGCAGGGGCTACATTCCTATTTTCCCTTCGACGCTGCTCCGTCGAAACTGTGTATCTTCGAGTTTATCTATTTTTCCCGGCCGGACAGTGTGATCGAAGGTACGTCGGTCTACGAAGCGCGGAAGCGCATCGGCGTGGAACTGGCACGCGAAAACCCGGTGGATGTCGATTTGGTCGTGCCGATCCCGGATTCCGGCGTGCCCAGCGCAATCGGCTATGCGGAAGCATCGGGATTCCCGTTCGAATACGGAATTATCCGCAACCACTACGTCGGCCGGACGTTCATTGAGCCGACGGATGAAATCCGGCATTTGGGCGTCAAACTGAAGCACAACGCGAACCGTGCCATGCTGGAAGGGAAGCGTGTCGTGCTGGTGGACGATTCGATTGTTCGCGGAACCACGTCGCGCAAGATCGTGGAGATGGTGCGCGCGGCCGGGGCGACCGAAGTGCATATGCGTATCGCCAGTCCGCCGACAACGCATTCCTGCTTCTATGGCGTCGACACGCCGGAACGATCCAAGCTGCTGGCTGCGCAGCACACGATTGAGGAAATGCGGCACTTGATCGGTTGCGACAGCCTGGACTTCCTTACCATGGACGGTCTTTACCGGGCGATGGGGCAGGAAGGGCGCAATAACGACATGCCGCAATATTGCGATGCCTGTTTCTCCGGCGAGTATCCGATCCGCCTCAAGGATCACGAGGACGTATCGGGCGTCCAAAGACAATTGTCGCTGTTGCGGGACGCAAGTTAATGACTGATCCATCGAAGAACGACGCGGCGGGAACTTCCGCCGCGGGCGGCGGGCGTCTGGCCGGACGGGTTGCCTTGGTAACCGGCGCCAGCCGCGGCATCGGCTTTGCTGTTGCTCGGCGCTTCGCTGCCGAAGGTGCTCATGTGATCGCGACCGCGCGGACAGTCGGCGGTCTGGAGGAATTGGACGATGCGGTGCAGGCCGACGGCAATGCCATCACCCTGGCGCCGGTCGACCTGATGCAACTTGACCAGGTCGATGTTCTTTGCGCGTCGGTCTATCAACGTTTCAAGAAGCTGGACATCCTGATTGGTAATGCCGGAATGCTCGGCAAGCTGACGCCGATGGCCCATGCCGACCCCAAGGAATGGCAGCGCGTTTTCACCCTCAACGTCCATGCGAACCAGCGTCTGATCCGCGCTTGTGACGCCGTCCTGAGGCAGAGCGATGCGGGCAGAGCGGTATTCGTGACATCGGGGGCGGCACAGGGGCTGAAGCCCTTTTGGGCTGCGTACGGTGCCTCCAAGGCGGCGCTGGATGCTATGGTGAAGACCTATGCGGAGGAAACCCGAAAGACCAACCTCCGGGTCAATCTGATCAGTCCGGGGCCGGTCGCCACGGGGATGCGGGCACAAGCCTTTCCGGGCGAGAAACCTGAAACGATTACCCAACCTGCCCAGGTCGCGGAACTCTTCGTGCGGCTTTCGGAACCGGCTTGTTCGAAACATGGGGAAATCGTGCGCTACGGCGAGAACTGAGCTTCCGCCCGAGTCGAACGGTCTTGGGCGTCAGGCGTTCAGTGTTCGCCCCGGTGGGAAGACCAAGGTGACGGTGGTGCCCTCACCCACTGTGCTTTTCAGATCCAGTGAGCCGCCATGCAGGCGCATCAATTCCCGTGAAATCACCAAGCCCAACCCTGTGCCCGGTGTCGGTGCGCTGTCACTTCTGGGCTTGGCTTGTACGAAAGGCTCAAAGAGTCTCCGCAGATCCTCGGTGGATATACCGATGCCATTGTCTTCGACGGCGATCTTGACGCTGGCGCCTTGTTTGAATGCGCGGATATGTACAGGTTTGCCGTCGGAAAATTTGACCGCGTTCGAAAGAACGTTGATCAGCACCTGACGGATCCTAAGTTCGTCGCCTCGAATCTTGGGCACATCCTCGGCAACTTCTTTTTGGACGGATGGCGCGGCAATCGCCACCCCGGCCGCATCAGTGCGGCCTGCCGGACTGACGATTTGGATTACACTGTCTATCAAGCTGCCAAGGTCCAACGGATCTTCTCGCAAAACGACTTTGCCGGCCTCGATTTTTGAGAAATCAAGCAAACCTTCGATGACGTTTCGCAGATGCGACGCACTCTTGTGGATGTCTTCCGCGTATCCCCTGTAGATGGGAGCGATCGGCCCAACGGTCTCGCCGATCATCATTTGCGAGAAGCCCAGGATCGGGTTCAGAGGGGTTCGCAGCTCGTGGCTCATTTTCGCCAGCAACTGCGACTTTGCCTCGCTGGCCGACAGGGCGGCTTTGATCCAGAAGAAATAAATGGCCGAAGCGGCGATCAGAAGAAGAACCGACACGACCGCCAGCTTGGGAAGAAGGTCGACAAGAATGGCGTCGCCGGGCCGAACCGCGTCCCAGACCACCGTTGCTCCCACGGCCCCGGACGCGGTGACAAGGGGAAAGCCGTCATCATATGCCCCGAACTCGAGCCTTGGGTTGAGGACGCCGTAGCTCTCCCCAATGTGGTTCATGACATCTGCGGTCAATTCACGCAGGAACATCAGGACCGGTTTGCTATGCGCCTCAAGTTGCTCTTCGGTCGGATCCTCCGGCGTTATCGGCGCAGCGGCCAGCAAGAAAACCAAGCCGTTGTAAACGACAACCGTCGTCTGGGGCACGGAGTCATCCATGGGAGTGCTTTGAACGCTTGCCAGGAATGCGTCCGTGGCATCGCCTAGAAGCATCGAGGGCGTAGCCGGAAGGCTTTGATTGCCCCTGCTTTCGAAAACAACCGCGCCTTCCGCGGAAAGCACGTAGGTGCCTGCATAAGAGAACGAGTCCTGCAGGTAGGAACCGATGTTGTCATCCGCCCAGTCGGGGTCGAGCTCCCCGGTGACCTGGTCGTACATGTCGTTCCACCATGCGTAGTCCACCATACGGCCCGACAGATCATCTTCAAGGACCCCTATGGCCGTCGTCACCAGCAGTTTGCTTGTCTGTGCGGCGTCGCGGTTCGCGCGCTCGGCCAGATCGTTGAGGAAGAAGACAATGGCGCCTGCCGAGACCAGATAGAAAAGAAAGCAGAACACCACCGGCTGCCAATAGAACCAGCGCCGTACCGGGTGAAAGGACGAATTGTTTGAAGGAGTCAACGACGGCACCCAAATTTCTCCGGCACTCTATTCCGAATACGTCGCAGAGATGCGGACGACGCCCGCCAAACGGCAATTCTGCATCAGAAACAAGGAATTTAGGCACGAAAAGTTAATTATTCGTGCACCTACAATAATGGATTTTCTCAGAAAGTCTCTCTCGCTCAATCAATACAATTTTCCCTGATGTTAATTGCAAGCGCGGTAATTCGACCTTACCTAATATAGTACCGGGGGTATCCTCGTTTGGAGGTCCGGTTTATCGGAAGCGGCCTCGGCAAAGGAGTTTCCATGTTCAAGGCAGTCGGTTCGTTTGTACTCGTGGCTTTGTTGGCGGGCGTGCTCACGGTAGCATCCTCAGCGGAAGGCTTAGCCAAAAACGACAAATCCAAGGACAATGGGCAGGGAAAGTCGCAGATTCAGAAAAATTCCCAGCAACAACAGCAACGGCTTGAGGATGAAGTCATCGACGAGGTCCTGGACGGAATCTTCGGCGAAAACGATAAGACTGTCATCGAGCAATATGTTCGGGAGAAAGGGATAGGCACTAAATCCCTGCCGCCGGGGATTGCGAAGAATGTCCAACGCGGCAAACCGCTTCCGCCAGGAATCGCGAAGCGGGGTCTCCCATCTGATTTGGAAGGACGTCTGCCCAAACTGCGGGAAGGACTGCAGCGGATCATCGTCGGGGATGACGTTACCATCATCGAAGAGGGAACCCGCGTTGTCGTCGATATCCTGAAGGATGTACTTCTGGCGCGATAGAGGTAATCCAGCGCCCTTTTGTGGTGTAGTTGCCGTCGCTGAAACAGCACATGCGATATGCGCTATTTGCGCTGTTTTTGCTGGCCTTGCCGAAGGTCTCTGTATTCGGACTAAGATGCGCTGCCCGGCGGGGCGGAGGCCTGACTCTCTATCGGATGAATCGGCAAAACCAGCGTGAAGGCGCTTCCTTCGCCGACCGTGCTTTCGACGGTTATGTCCCAGCCAAGCAATTGGCATGTCTCGCGGACGATCGCCAAACCTAGTCCGGATCCTCCGAACCGACGGCTCAAATGTGGTTCCGCTTGGGTAAAGTTCTCGAAAATGGTCGGCAGTGCCTGCGGGTCGATTCCGATGCCTGTGTCCACCACCTGTACCGTCAGCATACCGCGCTCGGGTTGGTAGAGCCGCGTCTTGACGGCGACCGTTCCATTCGACGTGAATTTGACGGCGTTGCCGAGCAGGTTGAACAGCACTTGTTTCATTTTGACGGGGTCGGTGACGATTGCCGGCGCTTCGCGGTCCAGGTCCAACTCAATCACGGTTCCATTGTTTCTACCTGCTGAATCCAAGCCGTTGGCGATGTCGGAAATCAGCATGTTGACGTCGACCTCGTCATAGTCGACCGGCATGCGCCCGGCATGCAGCCGGGACAAATCAAGGATCGAATTCACCAAGTCCAACAAATGTGCACCGGCGCTGTGTATATGGCCGAGATACTCCTGCATCTTGCCGGGTTGAACTTGATCCGGGTTCATCTTCGCGAATTCACTGTATCCGATGATGGCGTTCAGCGGCGTCCGCAATTCATGGCTCATATTGGCAAGGAACTGCGTGCGCACCGTTGCGCTTTCCTCGGCTTTGGCGGCGGCGATGCGCAACTGGCGTTCGACCTCGGACTTCGCCTCTATTTCGTCAGTCAGTTCCTTCGTGCGGTCTGCGACTGCCGTTTCCAGGCCCTTGTTGACCTGTTCCAGCGCCTGATGCGCTCCATCGAGCTCACGAAGGTGGCTCTGGATCAATTGCACCTGATTGTTGATCGCTTGAACGATCCTGTCCAATTCGTCGTCCTTGACGATGCCGTCAACGGCTACTTTTTTCTGTTCGATGCCGGTCGGATCCAAACCGTCAACTTGCCGCGACAGGGATTCGAGAGGCTTGGTCAGCGTGAGATAAAAAGCCACCAGCAAGACGCCTGCGAGGATGAGACTTTTCAGAAAGCCGCCCGCCAGGGTAACTGCGGCCCGCTGAAAAAACTGGCTGCCCATTTTGTAGGGATGGGAAATGACGGTCAGCGTGCCGACCCGGTATGATTGACCGGCGTCATCGTAGTTTATTTCGACCGCGTGCTCCTTCCGGTCGCCGAACAACCACTCGGACAGCGTGACGGCTTGGCCGACGAAGACGGCGCGCTTCTTATGCGCCAGCGGAACTTTGTTGCCGGTCGTCAAAGACGCCTCGATGAACAGGTCGTATCCAAGTAAACCGTCGATGATGGCGTCGGCCATATTGTCGTTCAGTTCCCACAGCGCATTTGCGGCGGGTTGGTAGACGGATGCGATGTAGTGATCGATATCCCGTTCCCGGTCTTGGACCTGATTGCCGTAGTCCAGGTAAATCTGAACGATGCTGCCAAGCACCCCCAGCAAGCAGACAACGGAAACGACAAACGCCGCTTGCCTTACGGCCAACCGTTTCCGGAAGGGAATCCGTTTCGGGTGTCCTTGAACGTCTTGCCGGAACCCCCGTGCCATGACTGCCATCGATCAGTTCCTGCGGCGGGAAGCGAGAAGGGTTGTAAGGTCGAACGGGTAGTCTCGACGGGTCGGGTTTTCCAGCCGGCTAAATCGTTTGTAGTCGATTTTCGACCAGTCCCCGTCCCCGAAAGCGTCGACATAGGCATCGGCATTGCCCGAATGGATTGCGCTCATCGGAAAGGAAAGATGCGGCGAGATCGTGGCGAAATCCTCACCGTTCTCATAGTCATAAAGCAGGACCATCACCCAGGCCCCAGCGAGGAAATGTCCGCCATGCGTCAATGTCATCTTTCCCGTCCGCACAAGGTCGATGGCTTCGGGCGACCAATTCAAGCCGGTGACGACGACATCGCGTCCAGGCTCTTTCCCGGCGTCGCGCAGCGCACGGATCGCACCGATGGCAATAGGGTCGTTTGCCGCCCAGATCGCGTCGATTGCGGCTGACTTCAGAAATATCGACGTTCGGTCGTAGGCTTCCGCGCCTGACCAATTCACGGTTATCCTGCGGGCTTCCGACAGCGTCTTATATTCCCGTAAAGCGCGGTCCAGCCCTTCCAGCCGATTGATGGATGCGGGTGTTTTGAAGTCTCCGGCAAGGGTGAGGACGGACAAGCCGTTTTTGTCGAGTCCCAGCGCTTCGCCGGATTTCAGAAGTGACTGCGCCATCTCATAGCCCGCAATCGCATTGTCAGGCGTCAGACTGCCAAGCCAGTTCGATAGTTTTTCGCGCGGGCCGAGCATGCCTGTTTCCTGTTCCGCCGTTAAGCCGTTCAGCAACAGAATGGTTTTGATGCCGCGGGCCTCCGCCGCCTCCATCAATTGCGGGGCTTGCTGATGTTCGTTGACCAGGATGGCGTAGTCCGGCTTCACCTCTTCGATCGCCTGTAATCCGCGTGAGACCATCAATGGCCACTTCCGGTCGCCGCTAACGATCGTCAGCTCGAATCCCAAGACCGATGCGGCTGCCGTCATCGTATCGCTGACGGCTTTCCAGAAGCCCTTGTCGGCGAAACCCGGATTGACGAAGAGGACGCGCTTTGGCGGATCGGCGGCTACAACAGGCACGGGCGCGGCCAGCGCAAGCAAGACGGCCAGCGCGATTGTCAGGGATGCGATCAAGCGCATGGCAGGTGAGATTCTCACAGAACAAGTCCCCCCAAACTTGAACTCGGTTGACCCGGCAGGGTCCGCACGACCGGCAAAAGGCGTGGTCGACGGACCTCGGCGACGGTCAAAACCAAGTAGGACCGTTAGACCCGCCGCCACGATCAATCAACCCTATGGATAATACGTTGGTTCAACAGGACGGGGCCTAGGTGGATGGAAAGCGGTTCGAAGCAGACCACCATGGTTGTCTCCAGGTCGGTCATGCCGGGGCCGCCAGGGCCGCGTCGGATATGGTCGGCAGGTCGATCCAAAAGGTCGATCCCTGCCCCAGTTCGCTGTCACAGCCTATGACCCCGCCCATTCCTTCGGTCAGAAGTTTCGATATCGCCAGTCCAAGCCCGGCGCCGGGGATGTCAGGCTGATGATGACGGCCCCTGACGAAGTCCGAGAAGAGTGACTCCAATTGATCGTGCGGAATGCCGATCCCGCTATCGGCGATGAACAAGCGCACGGTTCTCGGGGATGTGCAGGTGCATCCGATGCGGACAAGTCCCCCGGGTGAATTGTACTTCACGGCGTTGGAGACGAGATTGAGGATAACCTGACGCAACCGGGAACGGTCGGCGATCACTGGCGCGCATTCGCCAAGGTCAAATTCAAGCTTCAGGCCCCTTTCCCCAACCATGTCCTTGATGAGGGCCGCGTTTTCCTGGATCACCGCGGACGGAGAAACCTCCTCAAGGTGAAAATCCAGCGCGCCGGCCTCGATTTTCGAGAAGTCCAGGATATCGCCCAGCAACTTGCTGAGTTGGCGCCCGGCATAGACGATGCTCTTGAGGTATCCGCTGCGTGTTTTTGGGTCATCGATACCAATGCCCATTTCCATCATTTCCGCATAGCCGACCACCGCGTTCAGCGGTGTTCGCATTTCGTGACTCATGCTCGCGAGAAATACGGTCTTGGCGTTGTTGGCCTGTTCCGCCTTTCGGGCGGTGCTCTGCAAGGTTTCAGACCATTCGCGAAACCGTTGCTCAAGTTGGTCTAGTTCGTCGCCACTGGTGTCTTTTCCGTCCACGGTGCTGCCAGTCAGAGCCACCTGGGATGCCAGTCGCGCAACACGTTTCGTGACCATGAACTGGTAAATGATCAGCAGCATGATCGCCAGCAACATGCTTTTCACCAAGCCTGACAGGATGGCGTTGATGGTCCGTTGTTCGAAACCCGGCGCCGCTGCCACTGGATCGACCTCGATCCTGAGGTTCCCGACGAATGTGTCCGAATTTATGTACAGCTTGCGCTCGAAACTGACCGGATCCGATCCCAACAGAAAGTCCGTTACCACGGAATGGCGGACGGATACGTCCTGCTTGGCCTTGGCCAGTGGTTCTCTAAAATCGTCCTGGATTGTCGCGCGTATCACCGCAGGATCGCTCAACAGGCTTTCAGCCAATTCCTGGGCGCCGACCCCGTCCAGACGGTAAGCGGCACGGGCCGCAGGAAGACTGGCATAGTCCAATACGAAAGCGGCGTGCTGTTTCAGTCTTTCCCGTTCGTCCGAAGCGTCGGCGAGGATTTGCGCCAATGCGAACACCGTGCCGATGGCGACCGCGATGACGACGGCGATCTGCGCCTGCCGGACAGACAGGCGGCGTCGAAATGGAATTGTCGAGGATGAGCGCGCCATACACTCCACTGTCGCTATTTGTTGTGTCGTTGTCGAAGAAGGAGGAGTCACAGTACAAATACCGGATCAATTTGGATTCGGCGAACAATAACCTTATCTCTCTTTGGTCAGTATACTTCGAACATTCCAGCATCTTCTTTCGGGAATGTAATACCAATCAATATTATATGCAGTGACGACAGTGATTTTTTATTGATTCTATGTAGAATGGGGTACTTAGGGGAATCAGCACACGGATTGGGTCCCAGATTTGGTCAGGCTGGCGGTCTTTTTCTTTTTGTTCACAACGTGCACGTCTGCCTTTGCGGCAGACGAGATGCCTCCCCAATGCCACCGAAACGAAAAAGTCGTTTTGGCGGCCGAAGACGGCTTTTTCCCGTATACAGGCGCCTATAAGGGCGAGTTGCGTGGTTTCTCGCTCGACATCGTTGCGGCGGCTTTTCAGTCGGTCGGGTGCTCGCTTGAATTGGTCCAAATGCCTTACAACCGATGTATTCGCGAGGTGCAGGCGGGACGCCAAACCGGTTGTTTCAATACAACGAACTCTGATGAAAATCGGCAGAAATACATCTTTCACAAGGAACCGTTATTTCGCGGCCGGATACAGGTCTATGGCCCACCGACGTTCAAAAGCCGGTTCACCGAGGAGGCGTTTGGGCAATCCACTTTCTCCGTCGTGCGCGGATATACCTACACCGATGATTTCGATACCAACCCGGACATTCGGAAGATCGAGGTTGAAACGGACTTTCAGACTCTGGCTCTGGTTTCACGCGGCCGGGCCGATTTCGCCGTGGTCTACGAGAAGGTCGCGCAATTCCAGATCGGGAACAACGCGGATCGGATTTCGCCGGCACCCGTCCCGGTCTTCAATCTGGTCGACTTCGACCTGTTTGTTTCCTTTTCGAAAACCGATTTTGAGCGTTCGGTCTGGCTGGCCGCCGCCCTGGATGCCGGGCTCACCCGCATTCGCGCGAACGGTGTTTATGCCAGGATCGAGGCCGATTGGGACGAATGGCTGAAAACGGGCGTAGCCGAGGGCAAACCCGCCCCCCTTTGGTCAAGCAAGTCGAGCTGACCGCTTCGGAAACGCGGCGATGCTCAGGAGAGGCCGAGAATACGGGCGGCGGTTTGTTCGGACGTGGCGAACGCGTCGGTCTCGACCGTCCTTTTGGATGTGTCGACCTCTGCCCAATCGATGGTCCCCCAATCCTGTTTGAACTGCAGCCGGACCACGGCGGCATCGGCATCGGATGCGTCATTCGTCCTCGCCGAGACCCTGTTTATCAACACATCTTTCGGCGCGGTGGCCCAAATACCCTGAAACGGAATGTTGAGGCGTCTGCCCAGATCAACCGCGGCGCGCCGGGATGCGGGATGGGTGTGGGTCGCGTCCAGCAAGACCGGGATTCCCTGTTTCAGCGCGATTGCCGCTGTCTCGTGCATCTGCTTGTAGACCTGTTGACTGACATCGGATCTATAGGCCTCCGGCGGGAGCTGCGTGGTTTCGGGCACGCCCCACAGGGATTTTCGAATCGCGTCACTGCGCAGTACAATGACTGTCGGTCCATGGATGCGCGCCATGCGCTCTGCGATCGCCGTGGCCAGCGTCGATTTTCCGGACCCGGAGGGGCCGCCGACGGCGATCAGGCGGGCAGGGGGGCGCGTGGCCGCCCGGCACGCCAGGTCGAAATACGCTTCCGCTTCGCGCCGGTGGGCGTCCGCTTCGTCCCGGTTGCCGGCGAAACCGACGGTCGCTATCTCGATCTTGGCGCGGACCTGGGCGCGCAGAGACGTGTAGAAGGGCAATAGGCCGACGCCGCTGTAGTCGTCGGTTTCCTCCAGGTACCGGTTCAGCACCCGGCACGCGGCGCCGGGCATTGCTCGATGTTCAAGGTCCATGAGAAGGAAGGCTAGATCGTAGAGGCAGTCGATCTGCGAGAAGTCATCGCTGAATTCGATGCAGTCGAACAAAGTCGCGCGACGGTCGATCAGCACGACATTCCGCAAATGGATATCGCCGTGACATTGCCGGACAAAGCCGTCCGCCGCTCTATCCGCCAGATGGTGGGCAAGCCCGTCGAAGAGTGTTTCACACGTTTGCCGGTGCGCCTCGACTGTTTTTGCGGGAAGCCAGGACGCTGCCGCGATCTCAGCCAAATTGTCGGTCATCACGTCTTGCGTGATGCGGCGCCAGCGGGTCTTCAACTCCTTTGCCTTGGCGTGGAAAGCCGCGATGCTTCCGCCCAGATCCAGCAGATTTTCGGTCGTCAGGTTTCCCTGCTCCGCCAATCGGTCGAACAGGAAACTCTCATCGAAGCGCCGCATCAAGACGGCCCAATCGACCGCGTCCTCGAACCCTGCCGGCAGGTTTTCGGGATCCGGAGTGCCGATCGTCCGTCCCGCGGACAGGCCGCCCTCCGCATCGCGAAGCAATGGAACAATACCGACATACAGGTCCGGTGCCGTTCGGCGGTTAAGGACGACTTCCGCCGCACAATAGCGGTACCGCAGTGCGACGGTCGAATAGTCCAGAAAGGGATAGTGGACGGCGCGCTTGATCTTGTAGACGTGCTTGTCGCCGATGAAGATGACGTTGGCGTGGGTATCGACCCGCTTAGGCGCGGCGGCGCCCTCGGCGGCGAGCGCATTCAAGCAGTCGAAGGCCGCGTCTTGGTTTTCCTGGACAGGGCTGTTCATCGTTCGCCTCGCAAATCTTCGGGCCGCCTGACATGTGGGCCGCCGTTCATCCGGGCCGCCTTTCATCCGG
>CAYGKA010000008.1:0-2744 GCA_964350445.1 uncultured Flavobacteriaceae bacterium | reverse complement strand
TCTTCGGGCCGCCTGACATGTGGGCCGCCGTTCATCCGGGCCGCCTTTCATCCGGAATGCGTCGAAGAAAGCTGGTGCCCCCAGAGAGACTCGAACTCCCGACCCTCTGATTACAAATCAGATGCTCTACCAACTGAGCTATAGGGGCGCGCCAGGGCTATCCAGGCCAGCCTAGGCTTATCGCGCATTCTCTAGCGCTTTGCGCGATGGGAGGCAACTGGGAAGGACAGAGCGCAGAATACTGCGGTTCGGCCCGCCTGGGACCTGGAAAAAGCCCAAGCGGCGAGATTCGGACGGCATCGGCGATACCGTGCTGTGGACACCGATAGCTGGCTTGCGGGAATTGGTGTATCCTTCAAGGCCATGAAGGCACGTCTGACGCTGTGCATCCGACGAACATGGCGCAAGGCCGCCGATCCGGCCGTCAGGAAAGCGCTCGGCGCTTTGGTGATATTTGCCGTGACTGCGGTCCTTGTGCCGTCCTCCGCTATTGCGGCAGACCCCGTCTGGCATCGGGCAGGCGGGCTTGAATTCAGCGATCGGCTCGGTGGGTTCCGCATTCTGTCCGTCAGTGGCTCAGGAACGATCGACGATCCCATCGTGATCGACCAGGATTTTTCCGGGCCCGGTCCTTTCGTCATCACGATTCGCAATCCGCGGATGGCCGGGGTGGGAGCAATCGCGCCGATTCTCAGGCTCTGGGTCGTCACCCGGGTCCGGAATGCCGCCACCGGTGTTTGGGTCGGGTTCGACGTGGAACTTCAGGAAGTGCTGCGCCGCCCGAGCGACTATTGGGACGGGTTGTCTTTCGACCAGACCGTGGCGGTCGGCACCGACAGGTTCCAGTCGGACCGGTTTCTGGAAGGGGAGCGGATTTCCGAACCGCATGACCGCGTTCGGTTCAAGAACGGTCACGTCAATGCCGGCGCGGCCGCTCAATTTCGCTTCGTCATCACGGACATGACGCCGCGGAGCGAGTTCTACCTGCTGCAGGAACCGGTTCTTTTGTACTCCGTCCTGCCGCCCGTCCACGGCGCGCCCTCTGTGCTGGGCGGATAGGCTCTCAGGTCAAACCTCCGCGGCCGAAACCGACCGCCACAATTCATAAAGCGCAACTGCGGCCGCGTTGGACACATTCAGGCTGCCGATACGATTCGGCGCCATGGGAATACGGACGAGTTGGTCACACCGTTCCGCCGTCAACCGGCGCAATCCCGCGCCCTCCGCGCCGAGAACGATAGCGGTCTTCCTGTTCAATTGTGTCTTCTGCAACGTGTCGTCGGCGTCGCCCGCCAGGCCGACCACCCAGTATCCCGCATTCTGCAAGACGCCGATCGCTTGGCTGAGATTGCCGGTACGCACCAAGGGAACGACCTCAAGGGCGCCGCTCGACGATTTCGCCAGCGTTCCGCTTTCCGGCGGGGCGTTGCGGTCTTGAATGATCACGCCTGCGGCGCCGAAGACGGCGGCCGACCGCAGGATAGCACCGACATTGTGGGGATCGGTGACCTGATCCAGGATCAGGATCGGTTTCGAATCGGCCTGGTCGGCAATGATGTCCTCGACGAAGACAGCGTCCAGCGGGTCGCAAAGCGCCGCCAAACCCTGATGGACAGCGCCTTCCGGCAACAAGCCCTCTAGGGTCTTTCCGTCGGCATCCTCTATCGCCGTGTCGGATTGGACATTCGCTTCCGCAAGCCGGTCCCGTCCCTGCTGTGTGGCCACCAAACGATGGATCCATCGGTTCGGGTTGGCGAGCGCCGCGGCGACCGGATGCTGACCGAACAACCAGACACGCTTGTCGCGCGGAGTCTTGCCGCGTTTGCCGGAACGTTTCTCATCCGGCTTTTTTGCATCGGGCTTATGTGCATCCGGCCTTTTTACATCTGGCCGCTTGGTAACGGACTTATTTGGTCCGAAACGGTTTGATACAGGCCCTTTGGCGGCCACGGTTTCAGGCCGGGGCCCCTTTGCCTTTCCCTCACCGGAAGAAGGCGCTTGGTCGCCGCGGTCTGAATCCCGCTGCCTGGGCTGCGCCGAGTGTCTGTCGGGCCGGGGTCCCCTGGATTTACTGGACCCGGTTTTTCGAGGATCGCGTTTTGTCATGTCTTCCTTCCCTTCGGGACGATAGCTGTAGGTCCGGAAAGGGGCTGCCGCAAGTCGTGCCTTGCAGCAGGGGCGCGATGGGGTGATCGCGGACGGTAATGGAGTTGACATCCTCTTTGCCAAGTCATACACCGCACGCCGCCGACAGGAGTTCCAGGTTCGGTTTGGGCACGCATTTTGGAGGGATGCCCGAGTGGTTAAAGGGGACGGGCTGTAAACCCGTTGGCTTAGCCTACGTTGGTTCGAATCCAACTCCCTCCACCATGCGGTGCGCCTGCGGGTTTGCATGGGACCGACGGTGCAAGGGCTGGTACGGAACGAAGCCGTATCGGCCGTTATGCCGTCGTTATCGTGCGGGCATGGTGAAATGGTATCACATGAGCCTTCCAAGCTCTTGGTGCGGGTTCGATTCCCGCTGCCCGCTCCAGTCCTCCGGCATGGTCCGGCGTACTGGTTGTCCCTCGGGGCCGAAAAGGCCTCGGCAGAAAAGGGCAGGGGCCGCGGTCTGGACAAGTCGGAAGCGGTGTGCCGTGCGCGGTACACGAACTTAAGGGATTAACTGGTAAACCCAGGGACGTGTAGAGATGGCGAAAGAGAAATTTGAGCGCAATAAGCCGCACTGCAACATCGGCACCATT
>CAYGKA010000007.1:120433-120953 GCA_964350445.1 uncultured Flavobacteriaceae bacterium | reverse complement strand
CCTGTCCCACAAGCAACGTCGCAGCAGGCCTCATCACCACCTGTGCCCCAGCCCGCACCTTCACCGCCACCACCGGCGCAACAGCCGGCAGCATCTCCGCCCGCTGCACCAACCCAACAGGCCGCGCCTACGCCTCCAACCGGATCTTCCCCGTCGCTGCCGGCGCAGCAGTCCACACCACCTGCACCCGCCGCACCACCGCAACAGTCTGCGCCTCCGCCTGCGCCCCAAACGGCATCCTCTTCGCCACCGCCGGCGCAACAGCCGGCGGTGGCGAAGAGGATGCCGTTTGGGGCGCAGGCGGAGGCGCAGCCTGTTGCGGTGGTGCGGCGGGTGCAGGTGGTGTGGACTGTTGCGCCGGCGGCGACGGAGAAGATGCGGTTGGAGGCGTAGGCGCGGCCTGTTGGGTTGGTGCAGCAGGCGGAGATGCTGCCGGCTGTTGCGCCGGCGGCGACGGTGAAGGTGCGGGCTGGGGCACAGGTGGTGATGAGGCCTGCTGCGACATTGCTTGTGGGACAGG
>CAYGKA010000007.1:8382-120423 GCA_964350445.1 uncultured Flavobacteriaceae bacterium | reverse complement strand
GAAGGTTGCGCTGTCGGCGGGGCCGTTTGCTGCGGTGGTGATTGCGTCGTTGGTTGCGGCGAGGGCGGCGGTGCCGTGGCGGTTGAAGAGGCAGGCTGCGGCTGCGCGGCAGGGGGATTGACCGCGGTCGCTGTCACCCGGGCGCCCTGGGTCAAGGTCGTGACGACGGCCGGTGGGCGGTCCGGCGACGGGGTTTGTTCCGGCCTTGCCAGTGTCGTGAGGGAGAGGCGGATTTGCCCATCGCCCGTGCCGGGCTGGAGAGCGACCTGGCTGGTGACCGGCACTTCCGTTGCGGTCTGCACGGTCACCGTTCCGGCGGGGGTTTGGACGGTGATCTGGCCGGACGCCGGAGACCCGGTGACCGTCCCCTGAATTGCCGCGCCCCGGGCAAGGGCTTGGGTAACGCCGGCATCGGCACGCACGACGGACGCAGGCGTTTGGGATTGGCCGGAAGATGCCGGCTGGGACGGCTTTCCCGGTCCGCTGGGCGGTAGGTCGATGGACGTATTCATGGTCCGGTTACCCTATCCGCTTTTGCCGATGGCGAAAAACGGCGGTCTTACAACTCGATCCTGGCGGCAATCGCTTCCACGTCCGAGGCCGCTGCACTGTTGGGAGAGCGCGTCATCAGCGGCAATTGCGCGCGGATGCTCTCCCGCACCTTGTTGTCTTGGCGGATGACCCCGGCCAATGGGGGCGTGAATTTCAGGAAGTTCGTGCACGCTTTGGACAAGGTCTCGTATGTCTTCTTACCGGCAGCAGGGTTGTCGGCCATATTGACGACGATCTGGATATTCGCGTGCGTCCCGGCCTGATGGGCGAGTTTTATGAAGGCGTAGGCATCCGTCAGGCTGGTTGGTTCGTCATTGACGACCAGCAAGCAGATATGCGCGGGGGCGGCCAGGATCTGGACCGTGCGGTCGACACCGGCGCCGAGATCCAGCACCACGGCATCAAAATTCTTCGAGTAGTCCGATAGTTCCTGCCGTATGCGCAATAGGCGCGGCGGCGCCAGGGTCGCCAGCGCGCCGCCCCCCGACCGTCCGGCCAGGATATCGAACCCGCCGGCGTCGTAATGGGTGGTCACACTCTTCAGCGATGCCTTGCCGGCAGCGACCTCGCCGATATCGTGCTTCGGCATCAGGCCCAACTGGATATCCACATTGGCCAAGCCAAGATCGCCGTCGAACAGCAGCGTCTTCTTGCCGAGATGCGCAAGGCAATGGCTGAGCGTGATGGAGAACCAGGTCTTGCCGACGCCGCCCTTGCCGCTGCCGACGGCGATCATCCGGCTGCCGTCGATGGCGGCGAGCGCGGCCTTTTGGCTGGCGTCACTCATGATGAAACCCTCTCCGCTTAATGCGGTTCTTATGAATATGTAAATCGGTCATGGCGTGGCCTGCTTTCCATGGGCCTTCTTCGCCTTGGGCAGCAACATCCGGGCCAATGTCGCCGGGTCCAGCGGCTCGAACCCGTCCCCGATCCGGGGCGAGCGGCCGATATCCGACAGGGCGAGGTCGCTCGCCACCGCCGCCGCCAGCATGGACCCAAGTCGCCGCGCGATGTCGTAACCGGTAATCAGCAGGCGGGTCGCACCGGCGGGCCGGAAGGCCTTCGCCAGGTCGGCGGCTTCCTCCGCGTCGCGGCCGGCAGTCAGGACCAGAATGGGTTCCAACTCACCCGCTTCGGCCAGCTCGACGATATGGGCCAGTTCCTCCAGGTTGAACGGGTTCGTGCCCGGCGTGTCGATCACGATCAATTCGCCGGGCGGCAATTTCGCCAGCGCCTTCGTGAGGGCCTTGCCGTCGCTGACCACGACCATGTTCGCGCCAAGCTTGTCCGCATACAGCGCCAGTTGCTCCATCGCGCCGATCTTCAGCTTGTCCGCCCCGATCATATGCACCGGCAAACTGTTCGTAGCTTTGCGGCCGTCCGTTTCGTCCTGGATCAGGTCTTCCATGTGCGGATCTTTGAGGGCGGCGCGGGCGGCCAGTTTCACGCAGCCGACGGTCTTGCCCACGCCCGGCGGGCCGATTAGGATCAATGGGCGGCCTACCGGTTCTTCAGGCAGCGGATCGAAGCGGAAAACTTCGCCCAACGCGTGGGTCAGCGCTTTGACAGGATCGGTCTCCTCCACCATCGAGGCTTCGTCGACCAGCCGGTCGGTCAGTTCGGGCGGCGTGCCATGACGCTGCAGGGCATCGGTTATCGCTTCGATGACGTCTATGCCGTTGCCCATGTTGTCGAACGGGTCTTCCTCGCGCTCAACGGCGGCGGTAACCCGCGCGCCCTGCGGTCCGCCGGATTCATGGGTGGCGACGATGATCGCATCGTCTCCCAGTTGCTCCCGCACCAGGGCCATCGCGTCCTGCAGCGATTTCGCATGGAATGTCTTAAGGCGCATGGCGGTCTATCCATCTTGGATCAAGCGCCGAAACTGTGCGCGGGTCGATGTGCGCGGTCAAATACGTTTGGAATGCGCGAGCGCCCGTCATATCTGCGCCACCGTTTTGATCTTCGCCTTCGGATGGATCTCGTTCTGCGACAAGACCACGGTGACCGGGCGGAAGCGTTCGATGACCGAGCGGACGAAGGGGCGGATTTGCGGGCTGACCAAAAGGGCGGGGGTCTGTCCATTCATCGCGGCGCGTTCGAAGGCGCTTCGGACGCCGCTGATGAATTCCTGCAACTTGCTGGGCGCCATTGCCAGGTGCTGTTCGTCGCCCTGGCCGACGACGCTTTGCATGAATGTCTCTTCCCATTCCGGCGTCAGCGTGATCAGCGGCACGACACCGTCCTCGTTCGCGTTCGCATCCGAAAGCTGCCGCGCCAGGCGGGCGCGCACATGTTCGGTAATCTGGGTCACGTTTCGGGTATAACCGACGGCTTCCGATACGCCTTCCAGAATGGTCGGAAGGTCGCGAATCGAAACCCGCTCGTTCAGCAGGTTTTGCAGAACCCGCTGTACGCCGCCCAGATTGATCTGGGTCGGGATCAGATCGTCGACGAGTTTCCGCTGGCTGTCCGGCAGTTCGTCGATCAGTTTTTGGGTTTCCGCATAGGACAGCAGTTCCGACATGTTGTCTTTGACGATTTCCGTCAGATGCGTCACGACGACGGTCGAGGGATCGACCACCGTATAGCCGCGGAACATCGCTTCCTCGCGCTGGTTGTCCGCCACCCACATGGCGGGCAGGCCGAAGGTCGGCTCGATGGTCGATTCCCCGGGCAGGGATATCTTTTCCCCCCTGGGATCAATGATCAGATGCATGGTCGGACGCAGGTCGCCGCGTCCCGTTTCGATTTCCTTGATCCGGATGACATAGGAATTGGCGGGCAGTTGCAGGTTGTCCTGGATACGCACCGCCGGCATGACGAACCCCATCTCCCCCGCGATCTGCCGGCGCAGGGCCTTGATCTGATCGGTCAAGCGGTGTTCGTCATTCGCGTTGATCAGCGGCAGCAGCCCGTAGCCGAGTTCCAAGCGGATGAGGTCGATCTGCAGCGCGGTGGAAATGGGTTCCTCGCGGGGGGCAACCGGGACGTCTTCTTCCATCTCCGCGATCCGCGCCGCGACTTCCTCCTGCCGGTCCTGCCGTTGCAGCAGGTACCCGGCGGTGCCGCAGGCCACCGCGAGAAGGGCGAACGGCCAGGCGGGCAGGCCCGGGATGAAACACAAGAGCAGCAGCAGCCCGGCAGCGATCCACAACGTCATCCGGTAGTTGGTCAATTGGCCGAAGACGGCAACGTCCGTGGCGCCGGATACACCTGCCTTGGTAACCAGCATACCGGCGCCGGTCGAAACGACGAGGGCGGGTATCTGACTGACCAACCCGTCGCCGATCGTCAGCAGGGTGTAATTTTCGGCCGCCGTCGCCATCGTCATGCCCTGTTGGACAACACCGATGATGATGCCGCCGATGACGTTGATGAAGGTGATCAGGATGCCGGCGACCGCGTCGCCGCGCACGAATTTGGACGCACCGTCCATCGCGCCGTAGAAGGAACTTTCCGTCTCCAGTTCCTTTCGGCGCTTCCGGGCTGAGTCTTCGTTGATCAGGCCGGAGGACAGATCCGCGTCGATGGCCATCTGTTTGCCGGGCATGGCGTCCAAGGTGAAGCGCGCCGCGACTTCCGCGATACGCCCGGCGCCCTTGGTGATGACGATGAAGTTGATGATCACCAGGATCGCGAAAACGATGATCCCGATGACGTAGTTGCCTCCGGCGACGAAGGACCCGAACGCCTCGATCACCCGGCCCGCGGCCGCCGTGCCCGTATGGCCTTCGGACAGGATCAGGCGCGTCGAGGCGACATTGAGGCCGAGTCGAAGCATTGTCGCGATGAGCAGGATCGTCGGGAAGGATGTCAGCTCCAGCGGCGATTTGATGAAAACGACGGTCAGCAGGATGACGACCGAAAAGGTGATCGAGATCGAAAGGGCGAAATCGAGAAGCGGGGTCGGAAGTGGGACCAGCAGCAGGATCAAGATGGCCAGAATGCCGATGGGAAGGAAAATTTCCCGGGTAATGTTCATGCTGCGCAGGCGGTCGCCGACGCTCATGCCCGGCGGCGGTGGCGCCGAGGGTGTTGGTGGTTCGCGCGTGGATTCTGTATCGGCCATTCGACTCCCCTAACCGCTCACTGGCTATCGGCTATGGAAGCGGCAAGGGCCGCCTATTGGAAAAGGCGGCCCGTTGCGGTTCGGTGAGGACCGGTGGAATGCATTCATTTTATGCGGGCCCATCCCCCGGCGCCGGTACGGCCAAGCCTTCCTCGGAATACTGCTTCAGCTTGTTTCGGAGAGTTCGAATGGAGATGCCCAGGATATTCGCGGCATGGGTCCGGTTGCCCAGGCAATGCTGCAGCGTGTCGATGATCAGGTCCCGTTCGACCTCCGCCACGGTCTTGCCGACCATGCCCGCGGAATGGGCCGGCGACGCGGCCTCTTCCCGTGCTCCGGCCGTCGTCTGGGCCGTGGGTGCTGCCACTGCGCCGGAATCCGCCGCGGGCTCCTCGGAAACGGGTGTGGCGGCAACCTTAGGCCGTTTGTGCGTCGGACCGCCGCTCAACAGGATGGCTTCGTCGCCGATTTCATTACCCTGGGCCAGCAGGACCGCGCGGTGCATCGCATTTTCCAGCTCTCGGACATTGCCGGGCCAATGATGGGTTTTCAGAAGCTGCATCGCCGGGGCTGAAATCGGGCGGGACGGCAATCCGTTCGCTTCCGCGTATTTGGCGGCGAAATGCTCCGCCAGGGCCGGGATGTCCTGGGGCTTTTCGCGCAACGAGGGAAGCTGCAGGTTCACGACGTTCAGACGGAAATAGAGGTCTTCTCGGAAATTTCCGTTGGAGACTTCTTCGTCGAGGTTCCGGTTCGATGTCGCCAACAGACGGACGTCGACGGATACGGGCTTCGCGCCGCCGACCCGGTCGATCTCGCGCTCCTGAATCGCGCGCAGCAACTTGGCCTGCAGGCGCGGGTCCATCTCGCTGATTTCGTCGAGCAGCAGCGTGCCGCCATTGGCTTGTTCGAATTTGCCGATCCGGCGCGCTACCGCGCCGGAGAATGCGCCTTTCTCATGCCCGAAGAGTTCCGACTCCAGCAGGTTCTCCGGAATGGCGGCGCAGTTCAGGGCGACAAACTCCCCGGTCGACCGTTTGCTCTTGGCATGGACATAACGCGCCATGACTTCCTTACCGGTGCCGGACTCGCCCGTGATCAGGACGGAGGCGTCGCTGGGGGCGATCTGATCGGCCAACTTCAACACTTGGCGCATGGCCGGGTCGCGATGAATGATGGCGTGATTTTCTTCCGCGACCGCCTCGAAGACCGCGGCGATCAATTCCGGGTCCGGGGGCAGGGGCAGGAATTCCTTCGCGCCGGCCTTTATCGAGGCGACCGCGATTTCGGCCGACGTCCCTTCGATGCCACAGGCGATGATAGCGACGGAAATACGCTCGGCCTCCATGGCTTTGGAGAGATCGGCAATATTCATGCGTGCGTCCATCATGATCAACTCGGCGCCATAGCCCGATCGCAGAGTGCTCAGGGCTTCGTCGATATTGTTGACGGATGTGACTTTCGCCCCGCGCTTCATCGCGATCTGACTGGCGGTGCTCAAATGCCCGCCCAGGTTCCCGATTATCAGCAACTTCATGAGGCAATCCCGTTTACGTATTCGATGAACCCTGAAACCGGTTTCATCCTTTCGGTGGTTTCGATCATCGTGGTCATCCGAAATAATCCACGCGCTGCGACGGCGGCAGCATCGTGTTGAACAGCATCTCCAACCGGCGCGGGTTTTCCTGCCTGCCGATCGACGAGGCCGCGGTGACGCAAAGGTGATTGGTCAGCATGTCTTCCGCCGCGTTGCGTTCCAGCTTGGAGGCAAGCGGATTGAAGACCATGTTGGCGAGACACGCGCCGTAGAAGGTCGTCAGCAGCGCGACGGCCATGCTGGGGCCGATCGTTGCTGGGTCTTCCAGATTGCTCAGCATCTGCACCAATCCGACCAGCGTGCCGATCAACCCCATCGCCGGGGACAGTTCGGCTGCCTTGCGGAGAATGCTGACGGAGCGCGCGTTGCGCTGCGACCGCGCCTGCACTTCGCGCAGCATGATGCGTTCGACTTCGTCGCCCGCGGTTCCGTCGATAACCATGCTCAGGCCCTGCACGAGCATCGGCTGCCCTTCCAATATCGGAAGATAGGATTGCACCGCGAGGACGCCGCGGTAGCGCGCCACTTGTGCGACCTGAAGCATTTGAATGGCGACGGCGCGAACGTCGTGATGGGTCCGGAATACGGTCCTCGTCACATCCTTCATGGCGCTGATCATGTCGGAGACGGAGAAGCAGGCCGTCGTGACGCCGAAGGTTCCCCCGAAAACGATCAAGACGGATGGTCCGTCCGCGAAGGCGCTTGGCGATCCACCGAGCACGATGGCGGCCGCAACCAGGGCGACGGCCGCGAGGATGCCCAGCACGGTCGCTAGATCGACCGCGCTTCGCCCTGCCGTCGGCTGGCTCAATCCACGTTCCGCGCTGCGCTCGAGGTCGGTCGCCATTATCCGCCCGTCTTATCGGACTTGATGATTTCCGTCATCGTGACGCCCAACTTGTCATCGACCACGACGACTTCGCCGCGGGCGACGAGGCGGTTATTGACGTAAATGTCGATGGCTTCGCCGACCTTGCGGTCCAGTTCGACCACAGCGCCACGACCCAATTTCAGCAACTGGCTGACCTGCATATGCGCCTTGCCGAGAACGGCGGAAACCTGGACCGGGATTTCATAAACGGCTTCCAGGTCCCGGGCGCCGGTCGGGGCGACGAGTTCGGCGGCGCGTGGGTCGAGCGGATCACCGCTCTGTTCGCCTTCCTCCAACTCGTTGAGGTTGAACTCTTGTGACTCGTTAGACATTTTGGTCCTCCTCGGAAACGACGGTTTCCGCTGTGTCGTCCGCCAATGCGTCGACTTCCTGTGCTTCCGGTTCGGAAGCGGGTGTATCGTCCATCAATTCCGGCGATGGCGTTTCCTGCATTGCCGGCTGGCCCGCCTGTTCAGCCTGCTCAGCCTGTGCTGTGGTTTGCGGCAGATCGGGCGCCGGCGGGGCGGCTGCGCGCGTGCGGTCAACCACCGCCTCTATGCTCTGCCAAAGGTCTTTTTCGAACCGCTCCAGATTGCCGCCATCCCATGCCGCGACAATATCGGAAGGGCCCATCGTCGGGTCCGTGATCAACTTCATGCGCCCTTCGAAACCGCTTCGCGCGGCCAGGGCATCCATTTGCGGCTCCAAGAGTTCCGCCGTGCCGGGTGAAACCGTGATCAGAATGCGACTGGCCGGCGTGATCTTTTCCAGACAGTCGCCAAGCAGGGCCCGGACTTCTTCGCCGCCGTGGCTGTCGATGAATTCCGGCAGGATGCGACGGCAGATTTCCAACGCGAAACCGGTCAATTCCGCGGCAATGCGTTCGTTGGCAAGATCCTGATGCACGTGCATGCCGCTGATCTGGGCGCCAAGGGTTTCCAGCAGGGCGAGAACTTGTGCTTCATTTTGCTGCTGGGCATCCGCCAGGCCGGTCTGATGACCTTCCTGCCAAGCGGTGGCTTGGGCGGCCTGCAGTTCCTCTTCCGAAAATGTCGGTGGGGGCGGGGTCTTGTTCAGTTCCGCCTGTTCGGCAGCCAGCTTCGCTTCCGCTGCATCGCGCTTCTTCCGCTCGCGGGCGCGCTGCATCGCTTCCTCGTCGAAGGACTGCTCGAACAGAAAAGGTTTCGCCGTCGCGGGTTTCATTTTGCCTCAAATCGATCCCTGCCTGTCGGCCGGGATCGCGGTTTCTTAGTAAATCAACTCGTCCTCGGCGCTGCCTTCGGAGATGACGATTTCGCCGCGTGCTGCAAGGTCCTTGGCCAGATTGACCATCTCCATCTGTGCGTCGTCCACGTCGCGCAGCCGCACCGGGCCGAGAGCCGCCATGTCTTCGCGCAGGATTTTCGCCGCGCGTTCCGACATGTTGCCGAAGAACAGTTCCTTGATCTGGTCGGAAGAGCCTTTGAGCGCGATGCCCAGCTTGTCCTTGTCGACGTTCCGAAGCAGCGTCTGAACACCCGACGGATCCAGTTTCTGTAGATCCTCGAACGTGAACATAAGCGCCTTGATCCGCTCGGCGCTGTCGCGATTGCGCTCTTCCAGCAGTGTCATGAACCGGTTTTCGGTGTTCCGGTCCAGGCTGTTGAATATTTCCGCCATCATTTCATGACTGTCGCGGCGTGCGGTTCGGGCCAGGTTGGTCATGAATTCGTTGCGCAAGGTGCGTTCCACGTCGTCCAGCACTTCTTTCTGAACGGCTTCCATCCGCAACATGCGCATGATGACTTCCATCGCGAAACTTTCGGGCAGGGCGGCCAGCACCCGTGATCCGTGATCCGCTTTGATCTTCGATAGAACCACCGCGACAGTTTGCGGGTATTCGTTCTTGAGGTAGTTGGCCAGAACGACTTCGTTCACATTCGCCAGCTTGTCCCACATGGTCCGACCGGCGGGGCCGCGGATTTCCTCCATGATGGCCGTGACGCGGTCGGCATCCAGCACCTTGCCGAGCAGGCGCTCGGTGCTCTCGTAGGAACCGACAAGGCTACCGGTCGACGAGATTTGTTCGGCGAACTCCACGAACAGGCGTTCGACGACGTTCGAGCTGACGGTACCGAGGTTGGCCATCGATGAGGAAATTTCGCGGATTTCCTCGTCGTCCATGATGCCGAACAGGCGTGCGGCATAGTCCTCCCCGATCGCCAACATCATGATGGCGGCCTTTTCCGGCCCCGACAGACCCCGATAGTCTTCTCTTACCCGCATGTCAGATACCTGAAGAGGGTCCCCTGTGGTTCAGATCGCCCGAAAAGCTGAAAACGCGCGGACCGGGAACACGACGCAACCGCCACAGTCCCCGACTCTCTGTCGATTGGAAAGGGGGTGTCGCACCTCATTCGCCTCGTTCCGCCTCTCATCCGCGTTTATTCCGGCCCCAGCCCGTTGGCGGAAAGCGCTCAGCTGCTTTCCTGATACATCCAGTTGCGAAGGATCGCCACGGCCTCTTCGGGGTGTTTGTCTATAATTTCCCCAATTTTCTTCATCGACGAAGCCTTCACACGGCCTTCGATATGGGCGATGTCGATCATCGTTTCCGGGTCGTCTTCGTCACCGCCGCCCGGCACCATTGCGCCACCCATGCCCGCCGGGGCGGGTATCAGCGCCCCTGATTGATCGGTAATCAGCGCCGGCGCCGGCTCGTCGTCATCCATGGTGATGGAAACGGCCGAGGTTTCGAAAATCTTCGATACCAGCGGGCGGATCACCAGAAGGGCGATCAGCAGGCCGACGCCGCCCAGGACGATGACCTCGATGATCCGCTGGATATCCGGACCGGTCAGGCCGAAGAAGGTTTCGTCGGCGCCGATATCCAAGTCGATCGGGTCGGCGAAAGGCATGTTCACGATCTCGACGGAATCCACACCGTCTTCGAACCCGATAGCGGTTTTGACTAGAACTTCGATCTGCTGCATCTCTGCTTCGGTGCGCGCGACATAGGCGCGGGTCGGTTCCCCGTCACCGCCTTCGGTCGCCGTCACGTCATAGGTGCCGTCGATCAACACGGCGACGGACACGCGCTCGACCTCACCTGGGGCGCGGACGGTATTGGTGATGGATTTGGAGATTTCGAAGTTTGACCGCTCTTCCGTTCGGCTCGAGTTTTCGGATACACCGCCACCGGCTCCGAATTCCCCGCCCGCGTCCGGCAGGTTGTTGCCGACGGAAACGGCGTCTTCTCCGGCTTCCGAAAGATTGTTGGCTTCTTCGATGGATTCGGTCGACCGCAAGACTTGGCCTTCCGGATCGTAGGTTTCGATGTTCTGGACGACCTGGCTCATATCCATTTCGGCCTGAACCTGAACGCGGACTTTGCCGAGGCCGACCGTACGCTCGACCAATTCTTCGATCCGGCGGGCGAGGCGGTTTTCATAGCTGCTGCGCAATTCGTCGGCTTGGGCCGAGGCCAGCCCTTCTTCGTCGCCGCCGCGCGCGAGCAGGGTGCCGCGGTCGTCGGCGATAGTAATGTTGTTGGGCTTCAGGCGATCCACGGCGGTCGCGACCAGATGCTGGATGGAGAGAACCTGCTGTTTGTCGAGGCGTTGACCGCCACGCATGCGCAGGATGACCGATGCGCTGGGCTCCCGGACCTCGCGGGTGAACAGTTCCCGCTGCGGAAGCACCAAATGTACACGCGCCGACTTCACCGTGGTGAAGGAGGAAATGGTGCGGGCCAACTCGCCTTCCAAGGCGCGTTGGCTGGTGATCTGCTGCATGTAGCTGGATGTTCCGAAGCTTTGCTCGCGATCAAACAACTCGTTGCCGAGGACGCGGCCGCCGAAACCCATTTCCGCCATACTCAGGCGCAGCGGGGCGACTTGATCGGCCGGCACCAGGATTTCCGATCCCTGATTGCGGAGTTCGAAGGGCACGCTCTGCGCCGTCAGTTGGGTGATGATCTGGTTGGCGTCGGTCTGATCCAAGTCGCCATACAGCATCCGCATGTCCGGAGAGGTGAGGCGCGTCATCATGAATATGAAAAACGCCATCAGCAAAACGGCGACACCGCCGATCGCGGCAACCCGCGTCGGGCCTAAATTCTGAAAAACCTGCACTAAACCGTTCACGATACCTCTCCCTGAACGCTTGCCGCGTTCGCTGAATCGGCAATGACTGCCCGCGCGACCACATCACCCCAACCCTGGCTGCCCAAGGCTTTGATGAAATTATCCGCGAAGGCCCCCAAACCGGTGCCGATTCGCCTCTCCTGTACGATCTCCCAAAATAACGATAAGTGATTTGCGAAAGGGATCAAAGTAGAAAATAGGCAAAAATAGCCTAGTTTTACTTTTGAATACTTCCCGAGTTTTTGGGAGGTAGTGGGCGTGGAGTGTTCAAATAAGTAAAAAGCAGTACCAGTCATGTTTCCGCGCCTCTACATGGGTGTCGCGTGACGGTGAATCGAAGAGTGCAGCCCGGCTATGCGGACGGAATGCACACAGGATTGTTCGGAAATCGGGGGTGTCAGGCCGATCAACTTGCCTTTTGCCGGTCCACGCGCCGCAGACCGCTGAGGCGGGTGACCTTGAGCCCAGCCGCTCCATGCCGTGTCAACGCATCCTGCCAGTCCTGAAATTCCTCGGAAGACAATCGATACCTTTTGCAGGCTTCTGCCCGGGTCAGGAAGCCGCCATGTACGGCAAGCACGACGGCTTGCTTGTACTGCGACGTCCAGCGTCTCAGGTTAGGCGGAGGCAGGCCGGGACCTTGGGTCCTGACTTGGCTCTGGGAGTGGTTTCTGTCGGCGCTCCCCGCGCCGGGAAATTGAACGACGGATGTGTCTGCCTTTGTTTGGGCTTCTTCTTCATCGCGGTCCATTCTGAAATGGCTGGTCATATCAGCCCTCCTGGTCCGTGATTTGTTCTCTCAGTCTCTCATCGTCGCTGGCTTACTCTTGCCTGACAGTGATGATGATAGGGCGCAATGGTTAACAAAGTATAAATTATCTAAAATTTTATCTAAATTCTATCTGACTGCTCAGAGATCCTCAAAAATATAGTAAATACAACATATTACAAACAAGGTAGCAGGATAAGACGAGAATGGGAAATGATATCCTCGGCGGAGCGGGACCGTTTCGTTAACCTTCTTGGCGGTATCGTCCGGACGAGAGGTACAAAAAGAAAACCGGCCCTTCGCAGGGCCGGTTCTTGCGTCCGCCGCACAGCCATTCCGGACCGTGCGGGCGATAACCTTCGAAACTTATCGGATCGTTCTGATCAATTCGTCGAGCAGCTCATCCGCTGTCGTAATCGTGCGCGTGTTCGCGGAGAACGCCCGCTGCGTGATGATCAATTTCGTGAACTCGTCCGCGATGTCCACGGTGGACTGTTCGAGCGACGACGGGGAAATTGCCCCCGAACCGCCGGTGCCGGCCACACGTGGGACAGGCTGTCCGCTTGCATCGGTCTGGACGAAAACGTTGCCGGACAGCGGCGTAAGAGCGTTCGGGTTGTTGAATGTCGTGATCGGAACCTGGAAAATTTCACGGGTCACGCCGTTGTCGAACAGCGCGGTGACGATGCCGTCATCCGAAACCGTCACGCCGGTCAGAGAGCCGAACTGCCGACCGTTCTGGTCGAGGTTGTTGATCACATTGGCGCCGTCGAACTGCGTCAAACCGTCGGTACCGTTAAGTGTGCCCAGGTTCAACGTGATGGGCGTGAGATCGTCGTCCGTGGCTGAGTTGGCGTCGAAGTCGATCAGGAAATTCATATCCGACGTCGTGGCATTTCCGAAGCCGACATTTCCCGCCGTGCTGTCGAACGTGGTGGTCGCGATGGAGCCGTCCGCGTTGAACGTCACCTGGCCAAGCGTGGCGATCGACCGCGTGCCGACAAGAGCTTGAAGGTCGATATCGGCCGCCGCATAAGACGCGTTGGATCCAGCCGCCCCGACATCCGGAACAGCGGCGCGTTCGTCGTCATCCAGGACACCGTCGCCGGTGGTGTCGAACAGGCCGGATTGGGTCGTGCCGTCGTCGTTCACGTCGATATCGACGAAGCGACCGCCGCCGACCAGTTCCGCGGAAACGTCCCACACATCGACGGTAGAATTCTTCGTGAAGGTGACGGTGAGGGTACGTTGCCCGCCTTGCCGGTTGAAGACCTGAAGAGCGACGTCGAAGGAGTCGCCGGTCGCCGAGGCCGCCGGCAGGTTCGCACCGATCTCAACCTCGGTCGTCGGGGTCGCCACCGCGGATGCGGCAGACGTGTTCACAGCCGAGAAGGCGTTTGGAACCGTGGTGACCTCGAAACCGGTGCCGGCCGCATTCTTCGGCCAACCTGTCAGGAAGAACCCTCCGGCGTTAACCAGGTTGCCGTCCTTGTCCGACCGAAACTCCCCGGCGCGGGTAAAGAAGATGTTGCCGGTAGGCTCGAAGCGTCCGCTGGTTTCGTTGAACGTCACCTCGTCGGTCACGGTAAAGAAACCCTGTCCGACGACGGCGAGATCCGTCGCACTGGCGGAGGCTGCCAGCAGGCCCTGGATATCGTTGTCGCGCGCAACCCGGCTTTGCACACCGCCGGAAGAAAACAGCGTCTGCGAAGAGGAGTTCGTGACCAGCGTGTTGAACTGAACACGATTGACCTTGTATCCCGTCGTGTTGACGTTCGCGATGTTGTCGGCAGTCGTGGCGAGAGACTGGCTCTGTGCGAATAGACCGGAAACACCCGATCGCAATGCGCCGAAAATACTCATTTTAATTGTCCTCCGTCTAAGCGGCGTTCAAAGGCGTGCACCGGTGCTCGTGTTTCTTGGTGCGAACCTTCGCAAGTAAGCTTCGGGTAAACGAAATGGCTTCTGCTGAAATGACGCCGAGGTTCTCCCCAGGCTGTATTGGTCAGGGTCATGCCCCGTCATCCGGCGTGACCACGGGGGCCGGCCGAACTGCAAAAATCTTGTCCAGCGCGATGCTCAAGGGCCCGCTGGTGACAAAGGTGCCTTCCTCATCGGATTCGACCCCATCGACGACGGACGAGGTCGAATGTTCGACATCGATCGGCTGGTCGTCTTCGTTGACGGCGTTGATCTGGAAGGAATAGATGCCGGCGGGCACTTGCTGGCCGGTAATGTCCTTGCCGTCCCACTCGAACGTGTTGTAGCCGAAATCCACATCTTCCAACGACGCGATGAACGCGATGTTGCCCGCGATATCCGTCACGGTGATGGATGCGGAGTCAGGCGTGTCCGCCAACTCGAACCCAAGGGTCGTGGATTGGCCCTCTTGGATGTTGAAGATCTGTCCTTCGGCTTCCACTTCCTGACCGATATAGCTCAATGCGCCGATCGCCTGGTTGGCCGATTGTAGACCGATCAATTCTTCCAGATTGCCGTTCTGCTGGATTTCCTGCTCGACACCGGCGAACAGAACCAACTGGTTGGTGAATTCGTGGGTGTCCGTCGGGGATAGCGGGTCTTGGTTCTGCAACTGCGTCGTCAGGATAAGCAGAAAGTTGTTGAAGTCCGCGCTAATGCTTGAGCGCGATTGTGCGGATGTCGTCTTATCCGTGCTGAGCGATGTGACTGCTTCAAGATCTGACATAATAAATACTTTCCGTTAACACTGTCCCCGAAACCAAACCGGTCCGGTTAGACGCGTACGTCGTAATGTCCTTCTGCGTCGGCCTGGGCGGTTTCGCCCATAGCCAGCATGTCGTCGCCGGCTTCATCGCCCTGGGCCAATGCATCGCCTGTATCGCCGGCGCCCGACGAATTCGAACCGCCTTGCGTATTGCCGCTGCCCTGCCCCTGGAGATTGAAACTCAAGCTGTTCTGGTCGGCCTGCAGCCCGGCATCCTGTAATGCCTGGGTGAGGGCCCGGGAGTCGCCGCGCAGCATGTCGAAGGTTTCCTGCCGTTCGACCGTGATGACTGCCGTGACCCGACCGTCATGGGCGAACTCCATCTTCACGTCGACCTTGCCCAGTTCGGACGGGCGCATCTGGATGGAAATGCGATCCAATCCCTGGCCGGCGGCGCGGTTGATGTTGACGGCAACCTGATCGGTGACGACTTGCGGTGGCACGTTCGGTTTTGCCGCGGCCGCCGTTTGGGCAGCGGCGCGGGCGGCCGAATTGGTCTGGGCGTTCTGTATGGTGCCTGAACCGGTCACAGAGTCTGATGCGGTGGCGCCGACATTCTGGACGGTTGCGTTGGTCGCTTGCGAGCCGGTGGGCGTTTGCATGGCTGCCTTTGCAACCATCTGATCGAACGCCGCGGCGGCTGGGTTCTGTGAGGCGGCGGCATTGGCGTTCTGATTGGTTCCGGCTTGGTTGTTGGCGCCAGACTTCTCAGCACCCTTCGTAGCCGCGCCATTGGCGTTAGCCCGGGCCAACCCGTTCGCAGCCGGCGCAGGGGTTTCCGCGTCGCTGGCCGCGTTGGCCAATTGCGTCGCCGTCGGGCGGCCCGCGCCGGCCTGAACCGGTTTGGCGGATTGGGCCGTCGCGGCGGACTGTGCTGTAACCGTCGTTTCGGATGCAAGGGCGGTGCTCGGCTTGGCGACGGCCTGCTCGGTCTTGCTGACTTTGCCCTTGGCCGCATTGGCGGCTTTTTGCGCCAGATCCGTATCCTGGCCGGCAAGGTCACTCTGCCCCTTCACATTCGCTGCGGCGTCTTGCGGTTTGTTTGCTGCGTTCGTGTTGGTGGCCTGTTGCTTCACAACCGAGGCGTCGGCAACGACTGCTTTCGCGACGGTATCGGTCCCGTCGCTCGCTACCTGGCCATTCTGCGCTGCGGCGGCCTTAGACGCGTCGGGCGCGGCATTCTGAGCGCTGGCCGCCTTCTCTGCGGCTTCCGGCGCGGCAGGGGCGTCGCTGGCCTGCGCTTCCGGTTGACTTGCATCGTTTCCGCCCTGCGCCTTCTTGGGCGTGGCGTTGTCCCTTACGGGTTCGGTCGTTTCATGGGCGGCGCTGGTTTCATAGGTCTCAACCGGATCGGCGTCGTCGGCAACGCGTTCGTCGCGCGCCGGCGTGACCGGGACGGAGTCGTCGTTCGTCTTCGCTGTCTGCGGGACGTCCAAATGCTTGTCCACGCGCGTGAAGACGATGTTGCTGGGAACCTGACCCTTCACCAGCGTCGCGAACAAGTCCGACTTGCCGGAAGATTGGCCCTGTTTCTTGGTCTTCTGCTGCTGCGCGGTTGCGGCGGCTTCATTGACCCGATCTACAGCCCCAGTGCTCATAACAAACTCCTGACGGTTTATTCCGACGCCATATCAGCAAATGGCGGGCCAGTTTGTCGGTCAGGAAAAAACTTCATTAAATCAATGAATTGTCCGTAGGCAGTCGCGGTGATGAACGCGCCGCCGGGGGCGTCGGCAGGAAAGGGAGGCTCATTCCTGCCGTTTTGTGCCGGGTAAGGAAAAAACTGCCCCGGCATTTCACCGGCGCATGATTTCGATGGTTCTTACTTGGGCGCTTTGGGGCTGGAAAATGAACGGCAGAAGCCAAAAGGGGCGCGCAAAAACACGACCGGCAAAATCGTTCGGCCGGTGCGCATAAGTGCCGCTTTTGCGATAGCCGTTACGCCGAGGTGTCTACCGCGGTCGAGTCCGAGGAGCCGTTCGTAATCAACTGATCGAATTGCTCGTTCAGAAACTGCACCAAGCCTTCGGAAGGAATCCGCTGGATCACTTCTTCAGTTTGGGGCTGCAGGATTTCGAGGAACACCGTTTCGTTCTCTGGATCGAAACCGACGCGCGTCCGCAGGCCGTTGATCTGAAGATCCTGCAAGGATGCGACGCCGCCATCGCGGCCACCGCCACCTTGGCGCCGCAATGCGTCGTCGTCACGAACGTTCGTTTCAGACGGCGCCACGGCCGCTGTCACGACATTGTCCGGCGTCGATTGCAGGGTCGGTACGGCACCGGCATCTGCTGCCGGTGTCTGCGGGGCGTTCGATTGCTGCTGCTGCGGCAACGGAACAGGTGTTGTGTTAAGGGAAACTTCCATTTCTACCTCCGGAAAGCTTCTGCCATACTCCGTGATACGAGGCTAAACCGGCGCCCGGCGCCGCTGCCCCTACAGATGGTATTTTCCGTATAAACCAAGCTGTAACGAGACAGCCGGATGGTATTCTACCTGGAAAACTCACCACCTCTATTGTGAAAATAGCTCATAAAACGCGGAAATTCAAGGATTCATGAAGAGCTGAGGATTCTTTTGGTAACTTTGCCGTTTCGTTCATTCTGGCCAAGCTTGGCCGTCTGCGTTAGCGTTGACCGGTGGCCGGACAGTAAAGGCTACGCAGTGATGGTATGGAACCTTTAAGGATCGTTATGGCGGATACGCCGGCAAATGAGAATTCGCTCCATGCCCAGGACGGGACTGACAATGGAGCACCGCAGATGAACGACAATCAAGATACGGCCACTGGCACAGGTCCCGCGGAAGCAGGCGGCGGCTCAGACGCTGATTTGGCCCAGGGGCGGCGCGACACGATTGTCCGGCTCATGGAAGCGATACAGACAAGCGAAAAACAGGGCGTTCCGAGCCGAGTGGTGCATGAATCCCTTCTGGCGTTGTCGATCAGCGTTTTCGTCGGGCTGCTCGGGCGTGACGGCGCGGCGTTGTTGGTTGAACGCCTACCGGAGAAAATTCGCAACGGCGAGTTCGGCGAAGGCATCGACCCGTCCGCCGAGTGACCCGTCCGCGCACCGACGCATCCGTGTTCCTGTAACTTTTTATTCACCGGCCCTTGTTTGAGCAGGCCCGTTGATTGCCTGGCGCGTGTATCAGGGTATTCTCCTGCCTGGAAAATCATGAAATGTCGCCCGATGCAGGGCGTTCAGGGGTACATGCATGGCGGTTGGGCTTGGCCGGACATCCTCCGCTGGAATCGCGAATGGCGCATCGCAGCCAAAAAAGATTACGGTGGCGCTTCTGCTGTTTCTTGCCGGAATAGCCGCACTTGTTTTGTGGCAGACGGCCTATTGGGTTCGGCATTTCAGCCTCAACCAGGTTGGGGAACAAAGCCGAAATACCCTGAACCTCATCGTTGAAAATCTGCGCGGCGATCTCGACAAATACCGCTATCTGCCGCAGGTGCTGGCGGCGAACCCGCTCTTTCGGTCGGTTCTGGCGGGCCCCCGCACGCCTGAGGAAATTGCGCCCGTCAATCTGGAGCTCGAGCGGATCAATGCGATATCGGGCGCGCTTGATACGTACCTGATGGACAATACGGGGCTCACGATCGCGGCAAGCAATTGGTCATCCGACAAGCCGTTCGTGGGCAACAACTTCTCCTACCGTCCGTATTTCAAAACCGCCATGCATGGCAGTTTGGGCCGCTACTTCGCGCTTGGCACGACATCCGGCGAACGCGGTTATTATTTCGCTTTTCCCATCAGGGACGGTGAAAAGATTCCCGGGGTGCTCGTCGTTAAGCTCGACATCGGGCGCCATGAATTGGGCTGGCGGACGCGCGACCATGAAATTGTCGTCGCCGACGACCAAGGGGTCATCTTTCTAAGCAGCAATGCGTATTGGCGTTTCACGACTCTCGCTCCTCTTTCGCAGGAAGCGCGTATCACGTTGAAGAACGTCCGGCGATATGTCGGGCAAGATCTGCTTCCCTTGGGGTTGCAGACAGAAGGCCGGGCGGGGGTCAACGGCACACCCGTGACGGTCGCCGCGACGGCGGGCACCCAAGGTTTGGTGAGAGAGGACTTCCTAATGCAGGAAGTCGAGATGACCGAAGCCGGGTGGCGGGTGCTGTTGCTGGCAAGGACAGACCATGTGCGGACACAGGTTCGAATTGGGCTCGCTGTGGCGGCGGTATGCCTTGCCAGTGTGGTTCTGGGGGCGACGGCCGTTTACCAACGCCGCCGGCGTGTGTCGGAGCGGATCGCTTTGCAGGAGCAAGTGAACGTCGAACTGGAGCAACGGGTTCGTGAGCGGACAAATGAACTGACTGAAGCGAATATCGAACTTCAGCGTGAAATCAGTGTACGGGAAAGGGCGCAAGAAGAAGCGCACAAGGCCCAGGCGGGTCTGGTCCAAGCAACCAAACTAGCGGCACTGGGCCAAATGTCCGCCGGGTTGAGTCACGAACTGAACCAACCGCTGGCCGCAATCAGATCCTATGCCGACAATGCGATCGGCTTTCTCGATCGAGGCCGCCCGGACACCGCGAGCCAGAACCTGGCGGGGATCGCCGAACTGACCGAACGCATGGCCCGCATCATTCGCAACCTCCGCACCTATGCGCGGGAGGAACCGCTGGACCTTCGCCCGACATCACTTCGGGACGCTATGGCCGAAAGCGTTGCACTGCTGCAGTCCCGTATTGATGCGGAAGGCGTGGCGATCGAACTTCGAATGCCGGACCGGGACCCGGAAGTCCTGGCCGGCGCCGTGCGGCTTCAGCAAGTGTTCTTGAATTTGTTCTCCAATGCGCTGGACGCCATGCAAGAACAGCAGGAAAAAACCATATTCATCGATGTCGATGCACAAGGGCCGGCGGTTACGATCCGAATCCGGGATACCGGTCCGGGTATCAGTGCGGCCTCTATCTCCAGTGTTTTCGATCCGTTTTATTCGACGAAGGAAGTGGGGAAGGGAATGGGGCTGGGGCTGTCGATAACGTTCGGTCTGGTCAATCAGTTCGGCGGTTCGATAGCGGCCGCGAATGCGCCCGGGGGTGGCGCTGTCTTCACGATACGGTTGCGCAGGGCCGGCGATGATGTCGGGGCTGCCGTATGACCGGTCTCGTTATGCTTGTCGATGATGAAGAACATTTGCGCACGGCCTGCATGCAGGCGCTCGACTTGGCCGGTATCGAAGTCGAGGCGTTTGCGTCGGCGGACGGGGTGGTCGATCGGATTGGTCAGTCCTGGCCGGGCGTTCTGGTCACCGATATCAAGATGCCGGGCACGAGCGGTTTGGAGTTGATGGCGGCGGTCCTGGCTGTGGACCCCGATCTGCCTGTCGTCTTGATCACCGGGCACGGTGACGTCCCGATGGCTGTGCAAGCCATGCGCGATGGCGCCTATGACTTCCTGGAAAAGCCGTTCGCGTCGGATTTGCTGGTCGATGCCGTGCGGCGCGCCTTGGAAAAACGCAGGCTGGTTCTCGAAAACAGGCAATTGAGAATGGCCATCGGCGAAGGCGCCGCGTTGGAGCAGCGTCTTCTTGGCAAGACACCGGCGATGGCCCGTTTGCGAAAGCGTATAACGGACTATGCCGCCACGGATGCGGATGTTCTTATCCATGGCGAAACCGGCGCCGGTAAAGAGATGGTTGCGCGCAGCCTGCACGAGGGCAGCGCCCGGCGGGCCAATAGATTCGTCGCGATCAACTGCGGCGCATTGCCGGAAAACCTGATTGAAAGCGAGTTGTTCGGACATAAGCCCGGGGCCTTCACCGGCGCGGCGAAGAAACGGGTGGGGCGTATCGAACACGCCGATGGCGGCACACTTTTCCTGGATGAAATCGAAAGCATGCCGATGGACCTGCAAATCAAGCTGCTTCGGGTGCTGCAGGACCGCGCCGTCGTCCCGTTGGGCGGAAACGACGAGGTGCCCGTCGATGTCAGGGTCCTGGCCGCGACCAAGGAGGATTTGCGCGTGCTGTCCGATCAAGGGCAATTCCGGGAGGACTTGTTCTATCGATTGGATGTTCTGTCTGTCTCTATACCGCCATTGCGCGAAAGAAAGGACGACATCCCGCTGCTGTTCCAGCATTTCGTGAGCCAAGCCTGCGAAAAATATCAGAAGCCGACCGTTGCGATCGCGCCAACGGTAGTTTCCGCTTTGCTGCTTCACGATTGGCCCGGCAATGTCCGGGAATTGCAGAACGCCGCGATGCGCTTCGCCCTCGGCGCGGGCCTAGGGGCGCTCGACGACAAGGACGGCCGCAGTTTGGGGCATGGCGACGACGGGGACGATGTGCCGGTGGGGCTGGTTGAACAGATGGAAGCCGTGGAAAGACGGCTGATCGAAAATGCCTTGGAAACCAGCGGCCACAGCTTGAAGGATACCTACGAGACTCTCGGGATTTCGCGGAAAACACTCTACGACAAGATGCGGAAATACGGCATTACCGTCCATCGCGGCCCGAACGCCGGGTAATTTTATTTCAAGCTCTTCCCAAAAATGGGTGAAGTATTACACACGCCTGCCGCCGAATGTGTCGGCAGTTACCCATTCGGCTGTGTTTTCAGATCCGCCGACGCCTTTTGTTGATGCCGAATAACTCAATTAAAACAGATCATTAGTTTGTCTTTGATGCCTGTTTTGAGCCGTCCCCCGCAAGTGGTACGGGCATTGCGCTTGGGGAGGTGCGAAACACCGGTCCGGAAAGAGCCGGCAGGTGAATAATCCTACTCGGGAGAGAAACTGATGCGTAAACTCGTCACGGCGGCGGCCGTGGGTGCCGCCCTTCTGGCCTCCACCGTCTCCACCCAGGCTCTCGCCTCCTGCGAAGACGGCGAAATCAAAATCAAGTTCAGCCACGTCACGAACGAAGACAAGCACCCGAAGGGTATTGCCGCTTCGTTGCTGGCCCAGCGCGTGAACGATGAAATGAACGGCAAGGCGTGCATGGAGATATTCCCCAACTCCACGCTGTATGACGACGACAAGGTTCTTGAAGCGATGCTGAACGGCGACGTTCAGTTGGCCGCGCCGTCGCTGTCGAAGTTCGAGCAGTTCACCAAGAAATTCCGGCTGTTCGATCTGCCGTTCATGTTCGAAAACATTGCCGCGGTTGACCGTTTTCAGAATTCGGAAGACGGCGAGAATTTGAAGAACTCCATGCGCCGGAAAGGCCTGAAAGGCCTTGCCTTCTGGCATAACGGCATGAAGCAGATGTCGGCGACCAAGCCGCTTATCGTGCCGGAAGATGCCGCGGGCCTGAAGTTCCGCGTTCAGACCTCGGACGTGCTGGTTGCACAGTTTGAAGCGCTTGGCGCGAACCCGCAGAAAATGGCTTTCAGCGAAGTCTATGGCGGCTTGCAGACCAAGGTCATCGACGGCCAGGAAAACACCTGGTCCAACATCTACGGCAAGAAGTTCTTCGAAGTTCAGGACGGCACGACCGAAACCAATCACGGGATCATCGACTATCTGGTCGTGACGTCCACGGAATGGTGGGACGGCCTGCCCGAAGACGTCCGTACCCAACTTGATACGATCATCAAGGAAGTGACGGAACTGCGGAACGCTGAGTCCGACAAGGTCGATCTGGAAAACCGTCAGCGCATCCTGGATGCCGGTGGCGTTATCCGCACCTTGACCTCGGAACAGCGGCAGCTGTGGGTCGAAGCCCTGAAACCCGTCTGGGCCAAGTTCCAGGACGAAATCGGCGCCGATCTGATCGCCGCCGCGCAGGCCGCCAACGTCGGAAACTAAACGGTTCCGATGCGTGACACCGCCGGCCGGGGAAACCCGGCCGGCGGGTTCGCGGAAAAAGAACAGCACCCTTGACCGGTGCGCCGGATTGCGGCGACGGCTTCCGGGCCCGACCGCGAATACCCGCAAAGACGGGGACCGATCCGGGTAGGCCCAAAAGGCCAAGTGGGGAGGAAATCATGAACGACCGACCGCGGACCACCCTCGGTCAACGGATAGATGCGATCGAAGAAATATTCATCGCCGCCGTCCTTGGCTTGATGACTGTCATCACCTTCGTGAACGTTGTTGCCCGTTACATTTTCAACAGCAACGTTCTTTGGGCTCTGGAAGTCACTGTCTTCCTGTTCGCCTGGCTCGTGCTGATCGGGGTTTCCTATTGCGTTAAGAAGAACCTGCATCTGGGCGTTGACGTTCTGGTCAACCTGATGCCCCAACCAACGCGGCGCTACGTCACCCTTCTGGCGGCATTGCTTTGCATCGCCTTCAGTCTGGCGCTGCTGAAGGGAAGTTGGGACTACTGGTATCCCTTCGTCACGACCCGCGCCTTCATGGAGACGGAGGATGTGCCGATGCCCTTCTTCCTGCAGTTCCTGGCGGGTTGGCTGAACGAGGGTGAGGCCTACGAAAAACTTCCCCGCTTCATTCCGTATTTTGCGTTGCCGCTCGGCATGACCTTGCTGACGTTTCGCTTCATTCAGGTCGCCATCCGGATAGCCCGGGGGGGCGAGGAACTGATCATCGCCAGCCACGAGGTGGAAGAGTCCGACATGGATGCCGCCGCCACGACCGCCGGCAAGGAGGGCTGAGCCATGTCTGTCCTATTGCTCTTCGCGCTCGTCATCGGCCTGCTCTTCCTGGGCGTGCCGATTGCCATTGGCCTCGGTCTGGCGAGCATTATTTTCCTGTTCCTCTATTCCGACGGTTCCTTGGCGTCGGTTGCGCAAACACTCTTCTCGGCCTTTCACGGCCACTACACGCTGCTCGCCATTCCCTTCTTCATCTTGGCGTCCACCTTCATGTCGACCGGTGGTGTGGCTCGGCGCATCATCCGTTTCGCGATTTCCGTCGTGGGGCATTTCCAGGGCGGTCTGGCCATCGCGTCAGTCTTCGCCTGCATGATGTTCGCGGCGCTGTCGGGTTCATCGCCCGCGACAGTCGTTGCCGTCGGCAGCATCGTCATCGCCGGAATGCGACAGGTCGGCTATACGAAGGAATTCGCCGCCGGCGTGATCTGCAACGCGGGTACGCTGGGCATTCTGATCCCGCCATCCATCGTCATGGTCGTCTATGCGGCGGCGACGGATGTCTCGGTCGGCCGCATGTTCCTGGCCGGCGTTCTGCCGGGTCTTATCGCCGGACTGATGCTGATGGTTGGCATCTTCATCGTCGCGAAGTGGAAGGGTCTGCCGTCCCAGGATTGGGCCGGCTGGGGTGAGGTCTTGGCGTCTGCCAGGGACGCGCTCTGGGGGCTGATGCTGATCGTCATCATCCTGGGCGGTATTTACGGCGGGATATTCACGCCGACGGAAGCGGCGGCGGTCTCGGCGGTCTATGCGTTCATCATCGCCAATTTCGTCTATCGCGATATGGGGCCGTTCAGTGAAACGGGACGCCGTAGCGGCGCCTTTGCAATGCGGGTGCTGTCCATCTTCTGGCACCCGGATACGAAGAAGGCGCTGTTCGAGGCCGGCAAGCTGACCATCATGCTGATGTTCATCATCGCCAACGCACTGATTTTGAAGCATGTCCTGACCGAAGAACGCATTCCGCAGATGATAACCGAAGCCATGTTGAACGCCGGTTTCGGGCCGATCCTGTTCCTGGTGGTCGTCAATGTGATCCTGTTGATCGGCGGGCAGTTCATGGAGCCGTCAGGCCTGTTGGTGATCGTTGCGCCGCTTGTCTTCCCGATCGCCATCGAACTCGGCATCGACCCCATCCATCTGGGGATCATCATGGTCGTCAATATGGAGATCGGGATGATCACGCCGCCGGTGGGATTGAACCTGTTCGTGACGGCGGGGGTCGCGCAGATGTCCGTGATGCAGGTCGTCAGGGCGGCGCTGCCCTTCGTGGGCATCATGTTCATCTTCCTGATCCTGGTCACCTATGTACCTTGGATATCGACATATCTGCCGACAACGATGATGGGACCGGAGATCATAACGAAGTGACCCAATTCCGTTGGAAGTGAGCAATGCGGCGGCGGCGTGGGCGGAAAAGCCCGCGCCGTTTCCGTTTCAGCGGGTCGTTTTTGGCCGATATTTCCGTTCTTTGTCGTAAAAAAGGCGGAATCTGGCAAAGAATCTGCATTCCTGCTTGGATGTTCGCCCCGGTCCTTGCACAAGGCGGGATCGGCCCCCTAGTCTAGGGCGAGGCGCACGACTTGAACGGCCCCGGTTTCGGGGCGATGCCACGGATCGTAGAAGGACAATCCAGCCATGCCACTTCGTATCAAGCTTCCGTCGAAGGAAAAGATCATCATTAACGGTGCGGTCATCGAGAACGGCGGCGAGGCGACGACGATCATCCTGCATAACCGTGTCGATATTCTGCGCCGCAAGGAAGTGATGAGCGAGACGGAGGCGAGCACGCCGGCGCGTCGCGTCTATTACGCCCTGCAATGCGCCTATCTATTCGACACGGACCGGGCCCAATATCTGGATCTGTATCGCCAATTCGAGCAGGATTACATCCAGGCCGCACCCAGCGCCGCCGAAATCCTGTCGGAAATCCGGACCCTTGTCGCAGGCGAACGCTACTACGATGCTCTGCGCAAGACGCAGGAATTGATCGATCATGAGACCGAGCGTCTCGCATCCGTCGAGGGCGCGGGCACGGGCGACTAATCGTCCGCCTGTCGGGCCGTCTGCATGACGAAGCGGCCGGTTAGGCTTCCGCGTAGTAGTCGGCGTCCAAAGGCGAATAGACGCCGTCGAAACATCGGAACCGTTTGACGATTTCTTCCGCTGACATGTCGCGGGGGATTCTCCGCATCGCGTCATATTGCGCCCTGGTGGTCTTGCGTGACCGCCAACGGTCTCCGGAAGCTGGAATATCTTCATCGACCCGCAGCAAGGCGGGCAATAGAGCCAGCGCCAGCTTGGCGAGCCTTTGATATGACTCCTTCACGACATCGATCAGCACCGCGTCCGCCGCAACGGGAAACCTGTCCACGCCGACGATCGGACCTTCGTCCACCTTGTCCGTCATGTAGTGCGCTGTGACGCCGTAGGTTCGCGCGCCGTCATACAGGGCGAACCCGGTTGGGCGATAGCCGGGATATTCCGGCGGGCCGGGATGAAAATTGACGGCGTTATAGGCTATGCGGCCGAGAATCCGCGGCGGCACTATAATACTGGTGCTGAAAGCGAATAACCTGGTGTGGGGGCATGCCTCCGGGACCGCCTTTTCAAGCGCGTCCAAACTGTCGACATGCACGGCGTGAACGGATGGCGACAGCCTTTCCGCGAAGTCGCGGAAGAAATCCGCCTCCATCTGTTTCATCAGCAGAAGCAGTGTGGGCGTGACAGTCGCTGGGGAGTCCGACATCGCGGGATGCCGGAAATCAGGTTTCGGTGGAGGTCACGCTGCCGCGGGCGCTGGGGGCGGGTGGTGACGACGCCGACTCCTGAACCGACAGCAGGCTGTGGGCGCTGCCGCCGGGTTGGGCCGGGGCGGTGTCCTGTGTGTTGCTTTCCGTATCGGCAGCCTGTTTTTGGGGTTGCTGCGCGTCATCGCCGTCCGCCGGATTGCCGAGCAGGCCGGCGCCGATCTGCCGATCGATGTTGATCAGGACGTCCAATTTATGAATGTCCTGCGGCGCGGCGATCAATTCCGCCGAACGACGGTCGATGAAACGGCTTAAGTTCAGGAGGTTTTCTCGAATCTCATGAGGCAGCGGACATTCCGGGTCGACCAACGAGGACTGAATAATCGTCCATATCCGCCAATTCACCCGAACCGCGGCCAGAACGGCATTCTTGTCGTCGGGGTTACGTTTCGCTGCTTCCAATCGGCGCGCCGTCTCAACAAGCGCCCAACCCTCAGCGGCTTGCGGTGCGGCGTGTTCCAGCTGCGACCGTTGCTGCGAAGCGTAGGGATTACTCATTAAAACCTTGTCCCGCGGCCGATGCCGCTGTTGCGGTGGTAAGTGCGTTTCGGCAGTGCCAATCGATCATAGTCCGGTCGATCATACACGATGGGGCCGTTTACCACAGGCCCCCACAGCGGATTGTTCCCTAAGGGACTGAAACCCCTGAATATTCTACAGTAACCGTGCAAGTCTACAGAAAACTTCGTAAAGAGCAGGTTAACTCGTTCATATATTCCGACAAGTCCCCGCCCGATAATACACTTCGTATTCATGGTTTCGTTCACCATTACAGGAAGTTGACCAAGGACAGCTGACGCCGGGTCGAAATCACCGTGAACGACGCCTGAACCTGCGCCGAAAGGGCCGAAATTTCGGCGGCGGCCGTCGCATCGTCGACAAGCTTGATGTCGTCCAGGGCGATCTTGCTGATATTGATGAAGTTTTTGTGATTCTCCCGCTGATCCTGAAGCCGGCTCAAATTCAAGCCATTCTTGGCTTGCAACTGGCGTATCTGGTCGCGTGCGGTTTGCGCCGCGGTGGAGGCTTCGGCCAGGAATTGCTCCCGTTGGGCTTCTGTCAGACCGGCCTGGGTGGAAGACCGCAGACGGACGATGGATTCTATAAGGTTCTGGAAGGCGGGGTCGGTCGCTGTGATGCCGTAGGTCAGCAACGCGCCGTCCGCCACTGTCAGGGCTACCTGATTGAATGAACGGGGATCCTGTGTGTTCGGACCTTGGGTGTGGTAGGAGACGGCTGTATTCGCGCCGCCGCTATCGACCGTGAAAGTCGGTATGCTATTGGCCGTTTCGATCGTGTTCGCGACACCCAGGTCGTTCGTCGTATAGATGGGCAAACTGCGCAGATCGATCACGGGCGCGACGTCGAAGCGGCTTCCCGCGAAAAGGAACCGATCCCCGATTTCAAGATTCAGGTTCGCTTCGACCTCGATCAACAGGTTCTTCGACAGGACATCGGTTGTACTCGCAAAGTTCGGGTCCTGCGTCGAAAGCGGTTCCGATGCTTTGACGACATCGTCCAGTATCTGGCTCAGTCGCTCCAGCGTGGTATCGTAGGATTGCAGGTTCAGTTCCGCGAGGCCAAGGGAATTCACGTAGCCGTCCCGCCTGTCGATCTCCGACTGCAGAGCCAGGATGCGCGGCGCCTGAGTTCCATAGTTTTTCAACTCCGCGAACTTCTCACCCGTTGCAACCTGGAAGTTCAACCGGTCGAAATTCAGGTTCTGCCTGCGGATCAGGAAGAGATCCGCCTGCAAAGAGCCGAATGTGCTGATCCGTGAAACCATGGTTGATCCGGAACCTTTCCAACAATGCCAATGCGCGAAGCCGCATGGCGCAATACTACGCTGAATGTGAAAGCAATCGCCGTGCCATCTTCCCAGCCGGCTGGAGATGACGAGGTCATGACGCTTGCGGTATTGGGCGATGCGGGCGGCGTTGTGCTGAAGGTCGTTCCTGGGAAAATGATTCCGGGTGGTGCGCGATAGATTGGGGAGGGTGGTCGATAAAGTACTGATTTTTCTTAAAAAATGGACGTTTGAGTTGGGTCGGCAATTTTCTCTTGACTTGAATTCAGCATTTCGGCTAGCTAATAAACGCTTCAGAAGGAAGCTCCCGGACAGAAGTCCGGATACATACTAATCCAGAAAGGATTAATACTATGTCTGATATCGCTCTTACAGCGGCACAACGTTCGTCGCTCCTTTCCCTGCAACAAACCCAGACTCTCAGCGATCGCACACAGACCCGTCTTACCACCGGTAAGGCGGTTAACAGCGTGGTCGATGATGCTGTCAACTTCTTCCGGGCTCAGGCGCTGTCCGATCGTGGCGGTGACTTTGCACTGCGCCGGGATGAAATCGACCAGGGGATTAGCTCCCTCAGCACGGCCCTGCAGGCGGTCGAGTCGGTCGATAACCTTCTCAACCAGCTTCAAGGTATCGTTGAAGCGGCGCGTTCCCAGTCCACTGCGGAACGTCAGTCGGCGACGACCCAGTTTATTGAAGTTGGTAAGCAGATTTCCGAGTTGATCGAGGACGCGTCCTTCGCCGGCTTGAACCTGCTGAACTCCACCAACTCGACCCTGGACGTGTCCTTTGGTATTCGGACGTCGTCCCGTCTGCAGGTGACAGGGTTCAACCTGAACGCCACTGCAGCCAGCGCGACCAACGGTAGTATCTTTACCATTAACGCGTTCACGAGCAACAACTCGAGCTTCACGATCTCCAACTTCGGGGTCTCCTCGGGTTCCTTCACCTCCTTCGGGGCGGACAACTCCAACGTTTCCTTCGCCACGACGGCAGTGCAGAACATCTCGACCGGTATTTCCAACCTTCGTGCCCGTGGCGCGTCGCTTGGTGCCAACGTTGCTATCCTGCAGACCCGTTTGGACTTCACCGACAACTACGTCAACGAACTGCAAGTCGGTTCCGACAAGTTGACCTTGGCGGATCTGAACGAAGAAGGCGCGAACCTGGTGGCGTTGCAGACCCGGCAGCAGTTGGGGATTCAGTCCCTGGCTATTTCCGGTCAGCAGCAGCAGTCCATCCTTGCGCTTCTGAACTAAGGACTAGCGTACAAATCGATCGATCTCTCTTATCTCTCTCTCGATCGTATCGATCTCCTGAAGGGCCCCGTTCGCGGGGCCCTTTTTCTTTTCCGACGCTGCCTCTCCGCCGGCCGGTTCACGCTTTGCCGGGCCGCAGCGGCCGCTGACATCCTCCGCGTAGTCGCGCCCGGTTGACCGCTTCCCGATGACCGCGACCGGGGACCTGGCCTGCGTCCCACGGTCTCCGCCGCCCTGCAGTGTCGATTCTTGCCCACCAAGGCCTATCACCCGATAGGAGGAATCTGCCGCGGCGCCGGATCAGTACGGATTCCACCCTCCGTCCTTTTCCCTAAAAATCACAATAAACTCAATTAAATCAATACTATACAGAAATTTGGCACGGAACTTGATGTAATCCCGACGGTTTGTCGCGCCATGGCGCTGTGCGCTCTTTCAGCACGACGACGGATCGAGAGAACGATTGAGAGAGAAGGAGCGGCGGAGAATCCGTCAGCCAGAAAGGTAGAGAGATCATGACCAACGATATCGCGCTTACAGCCGCCCAACGCTCGTCGCTGCTGTCTTTGCAGCGCACGCAGGTTTTGAGTGACCGCACTCAGACCCGCTTGTCGACGGGCCGAAAGATCAACGAAGTTGTCGATGACGCGGTGAACTTCTTCCGGGCACGGACACTTTCCGACCGCGCCAGCGACTTCCAACTTCGCAAAGACGATATCAATCAGGGTATCAGCGCGCTGAATACGTCGCTGAACGCGATTGAAGCGATCGACACTTTGCTGAACCAGCTCAAAGGTATCGTCGAAGCCGCCCGGTCGCAGTCGACCCAGGAGCGGCAGGCAGCTTCTTCCCAGTTCGTCGAAGTTGGTAAGCAGATTTTCGAACTCGTCGAAGATACGGCCTACCAAGGGCTCAACCTGTTGACCTCCACGAACTCCACACTCGATGTGGCGTTTGGGGTTCGGACATCGTCGCGGTTGCAGGTTCAGGGTTTGAACTTGAACACGACGCAGGCGGATACGGCATTCGGGATCTTTTCCATCGCCGCCTTCACCTCGAACAACTCGACTTTCACCTTGTCGAACTTCGGCGTCTCGGGCGGGTCCTTCACCTCCTTCGGTTTGGACAACTCCAGCGTCACGACGGCCACGAACGCCGTCCGTGTTCTGGACGCCGGGATCGGCCGGTTGCGCGGTCTTGCACAGTCCCTCGGGTCGAACGTCGCCATCCTGCAAACCCGATTGGACTTCACGCAGGAATACGTGAACGAACTTTCGGTCGGCGCCGACAAGCTCACCTTGGCGGACCTGAACGAAGAAGGCGCGAACCTCGTCGCCCTGCAGACCAGGCAGCAGTTGGGTATTCAGTCGCTGTCGATCTCCGGTCAGCAGCAGCAGGCTATCCTGGCGCTGCTCCAGTAAGGTTGAAATCGTCGGCGGGGGTGTCCGTTCACTACGGGCGCCTCCGCGGCGGTTTGTGGGGTGATCGCCTTTTGGGTCAACTCCGCTTTACAGCCGCTGCATTCCTTGTTCCCCGTGGAATCAAGATAAGTATGGCAACACTTGGCGGGTGTTGTGTAAAAATTGCCCGTTGAATCGCATATAGAAGGGCATTTGCGCATGTCGGGAGATCGCGAAAAGGCCGACGTCCTTTTGGCGAAGGCGCTTGCTTCCCTGGAGGTGGGCGATACCGAATCGGCAGTCGATGCGACCGGCGAGGCGATCAAGATCGCGCCCGGTTATGGCGCGGCCATTCATGTATTGGGTCTATCAGCCATGCGCATGGACAGCGCGCTGCGGGCGGAAGAACTTTTTCGCATTGCCCATGACGCCGCCCCCGATGTCCGTGAACATTGCGAGGCATTGGCGATCGTCAGCGCCAAATTGGCGCGTCTGAACGATGCTCTCTTCTATGGTAAATTATCGCCTTCTTTACCACATGCTGCGACTATTCCCGGTTTGCTGCCGGCATGGCTAGGCTCCTTTGAAGATGCCATGCGGGGAATGGACCGTAGCGACAAGGTGGATGCCGGTCTCAACCTGATGCGCGAAGGGCGGTATGTCGAAGCGGCGGTCGAATTCCGCGCGGGGGTGGAGACGAAATCCTCGGATGACCGCGGGTGGCGGGGCTTACGGCATTGCCTGGTTCAGATGGGGCAACCCTATGAGGCGCTTCTTGCCAGCCAGGCGCTTTCATCGATCCGCAAGGCCAGTTTCGAAGATATGTCTGCCGTTGCGCAAATCCTCACCATCATCGGCAGTTTCGATGAGGCGCAATCCTGCCATATCAAGGCGGTTCAGGAATTGCCGGGTTCACCCAGCGTCAGGTCCGCCCTGATCAGGGACTTGTATGTTTTGCCGGGGCTCGACCCGGAAGATATCCGCAAATCCGAGCGATTGTGGGAGATCAGTTTCAAGCCGGATCGAGAGCGGCCGTTGCCGCGATCGGAGCCTGTTGCGGGCGGTGTCCTGCGGATTGGTCTTTTGGGCGGACGCTTGCGTGGGTTGCAGGGGTTGGAGGCATTTTGGCCTGCGTTCACCGTTCACGGAAAACCCGATGTCAGCGTGCATGTGTATAGCAATAATGTGTGGGACGACGCCCTGACCCGAAAGATCCGCGGGAGTGTCGCAGACTGGACCGATATCGGCGAGGTTGATGACGCCACCGTCGCGCGCATCGTGCGGAACGATCGGATCGACGTCCTGATAGACTTGGATGGCCACGGCGCCACCGGGCGCATGGGGGCGGTCGGCGCCAAACCCGCGCCCGTGGTTTTGTCCTGGTTTGGGATTGCCGATGCGGATGCGGTCATTCACGAAGGATCGATCGACGGAGACGGCGTTCTGTTGAACAACGGAGAGCGTGTGGCGTGCCGGCCTTTCGCCTTCGAACCGGATGTCACGGTGCCGGCGGTTCGGAAAGCCTTGCCGTGGATGCCGGTCCGCGTCGGTATTTCCGCGCCGCCAAGAAAATTGAACGATGACTTTCTCGCAATGCTTGCGCAGTTGTGCGGCGCGAATCCGACGATCCGACTCGTGGTGAATCCGATCGCAATCGGCGGAACTCCCGGTTTGGACGTGATCGAACCCAGATTGGAAAAAGCCGGGATACTTGACCGGTTGGACTACAGCGAGCCGGAAAAGAATTCCGCAAAGGCGATCGACAATTTCATCGGGAATGTGGATTTCGTTTTGGACCCTGGGCCTGACGGAGACCTGAACCTGACCTGGGAGGCAATCACCAATTCCTGTCCCATTCTGGTTCGGACGATGGGGGTGACCGGCAACCATGTTTCATCGGCCTTGCTTCGGCAGATCGGCCTTGGCGATTTGGTTGTGACTGACCTCGAAGCGATGCTCTCGAAGGCGACCGAGTTGGGCGGCGGGATCGAGGTTCTCAATGCCGCGAAAGAGGAAATGGACGGTAAAGTTCGAGATGCTCTGCTGCCTGAAAGGTCGAAGGACCTGTCGGGTTCATTTGTTGATGTATTGAGGAAAGTTGCGGTAATGTCTTCCTGATTCTCGTAACTCTATGAATTCGCTCGGAAATACAAGGCGTATCGATATGGCCGAAGGGCTCTTTGAACGGAATTTGGAAGCGATGCGGAAGTATCAGCCGCATCTGGCTCCGCGTTTCGCCGGGGTGATGGAACCTTATTCCAGGGTTGTCGGAAAAAGCGAAGACGGGACCCTGAATATCGATCTTGGGCATTCCATGCTCTATGCGGGAGATGCCGTTTCCTTCACGGCCCAACAAGTCGATGCCTACAAGAACGTTCGATATCAACGTATCCTGCAAGGCTGGCCAGGCGTTCCCGAGGAATACGACCGTGTGGCGGAACGGATGGTCGGCGCCGGTGTCGGTTACCTGCAGGACAAGGGCATCATGGGGCGGGATCACGAAGTGGATGCCGATGGCGGATACCTGATCATCTTCGGCCTCGGCCTTGGCCTACACCTGGAACCCTTGATCGAGCGACTTGATGTGCGCTCTGTCATTGTTGTGGAACAGTTCGATGAATTTCTTTATCACGCCATGCGTCAAGTGGAACTCACGCCGCTGTTCGAGACGATCCACCGGCGCAACGGTCTGCTGAACTTCGTTATCCACGACACGCCGGAGGTCATCGCGAACTTCCTCTTCTACATGATGCGGCAGGATTCCTTCGGGTTGATCGATGGGTCCTACATCTTCGATCACTATCCTTCCGCCGTGCTTTCCGAAGCCAAGAAGCGATTTCTTGACCGGCTGCCCTTGCTGTCCTCGAACCCGGGCTTTTTCGAGGACGAGCAGGTGATGATCCGCAACTACGTCGGCAACGTGACCAGCCAGGATATGTTGGTCTATGCCGACAAGCCGCGCGTTGCGAAGCGCAGCCCGGTGATCGTGTGCGGGTCGGGTCCGTCGATCGACGAGGGCGCGGAATTCGTTCGCCTGCATAAGGATGACGCCGTCGTCATCAGCTGCGGTACGGGGCTGGGCGCGCTTCTCGGGCACGGGATCTATCCCGACTTCCATGTCGAGATCGAAAATACACCGGGTCCGGTGGAAATCATTCAATCCCTCTCGGAGAAGTACGATCTGTCGCGGATTTCGTTGATCGCCAGCAATACGGTGCGCCCGGAAATGGCCGCCTGTTTCGGGAACCGGATCCTGTTCTTCCGCGACTCCGTCTGTTCGTCGAAATTGTTCGGGCAGCGGTTCGGGGAGGTCTATTACGCCGCCCCGACGGTTGCCAACACGGCCGCGCGCATCGCGCTCGGCATGGGTTTCAGGCAATTGTATCTCGTCGGCGTCGATTTAGGGTCCCGGGATGCATCGGTTCATCATGGGCGCCATTCCGTCTATGTCGCCGATGAAGGATTTCTTGCAAGTCATCCTGACCATCTGAACGCAACGAAATACACGATATCCTCACCGGGAAATTTTGGCGGAACAGTCCAGACCAATCATAGTTTTCTATACGCCAGCGTCAGTTTCTCGGGGTTGATCGCGCGCTACAAGGACGCGGTTGTCCGCAACCTCAGTGACGGTATCCGCATTCCGGGCGCGATTCCCTGCCTGCCCCAATCAGCGGTTCTGGAGGGGGATATTTCCCGCAAGAGCCGGGAGTTGGAACGGTTGCGCGGCGAGTTCGATGCCGCCGAGCGGAGGGAAATGGCGCCGCCCGAGAAGTTGGAAATTCTCGCGGAGGCGATGGACCAGTTCTACGCCGGCATCGAGGGCGTGTTGAAATCCGCATCCGCGGATAATCTGGACCTTCGAAAATTCTACGATGAATTCAAACGTCTGCTTGAGGACAATGCTGCGCCGGATGTGGATGTCTGCGTGCAGCGCATGCATGTCGGCACAATGATGGTTTGTTTCACGTTTCTGTACCGGGCGTATCGCCGGATGGACGTGGGCGAGCGCGGACCGTTCTTTGAATTCTTCCGCGACACCATGCTGGGCCTCGTCGCGGAAATGCGGCAGAGCAGCGCGGAACTTGCCGCTGATCTGCGCTCCAAGGTCGCGGCCGTCGCGGCATGACCACGCGGCCGGTCTAGAGCCATGTGCGGAATTGCCGGCGCGATAACATCAGAACCTCTGGACGGTGTCCGTCTGAGCAGGGTGCTCGACCGTATGCGGACGCGCGGTCCGGATGGCAGCGGACATGCTGTGGTTCCGCTGGGACAGGGAAGCCTTTCCCTGATGCACACGCGGTTATCGATCGTCGACCTCGATACCCGTTCCGATCAGCCCTTCCGGAAGCATGGAATGACGCTGATCTACAACGGAGAGGTCTACAACTATCCGGAATTGCGGGCTGAGCTGCGCGATCTCGGCGCCGAATTCGCTACGACCGGCGATACGGAAGTCATTCTGGAAGCCTATCGCCATTGGGGCGCGGCGGCGGTCGAGCGGTTCGAGGGGATGTGGGCCTTCGCGCTGCACGACTCGTCGCGGGACGTCGTGCTGCTCAGCCGGGACCGCTTTGGTGAAAAGCCGCTTTATCTATGGAACCGGCCGGACGGGTTGTTCTTCGCCTCCGAAGTGAAAGCGCTTGCGGTCATGGCCGGGGAGAAACCGGCAGTGAATGTCGCGCAAATCCGCCGCTACCTCGTGAACGGCTACAAGGCGCTCTATGCGGCGGGGGAGACGTTCCATGAAGGCGTTTCCGAATTCCCCGCCGGTATGATCGCCCAGATCGCAGGCGATCGACAGATTTCTCCGCGGCCTTATTGGTCGCTTCGTTACGCGCCCCGCGAGATGACGCTGGAAGAAGCAGTCGAAAAGGCCAGGAAGCATGTGGTCGACGCTATCGAATACCGGTTGCGCGCGGACGTCCCCGTCGCCGTCCGGTTAAGCGGTGGCATCGATTCCAATGTCATTGCCGGCGTCGCACAAAACGTCCTCGGCCGTAAGGTCACGGCGTTCTCCGTTCTGGACGATGACCCCCGGTATGACGAAACGGCCAGTATCCGCAGGGCCGTCGAGTATTTCGGCTGCGACCACCACGCGATCAGAATTCCGAAGGACGGTTTCCTGGAGCGGTTGGAGGGACTGATCGATTATTTTGACGGTCCGCTGATGACGATTTCCTATTACCTCCATGCGCTGGTCTCCGAAAAGATCCACCAGGCGGGGTTCAAGGTTTCCTTGGGCGGGACCGGCGCAGACGAGTTGTTCTCGGGCTACTATGACCACTATCTCTTCTGGCTGGCGTCGCAGAAGGACCGCCCGGGTTTTGACAATTTGGTGGAAGAGTGGCGGGGAACCTATGGCCGGTTCGTGCGGAACCCGTTTCTTCAGAACCCGCGCGCCTTCATCGAAAACCCGGCATCACGCGATCACATTTTCCTGGAGGCGGACCGGTTCGCCAATTTTTTGCGGGATCCGTTCGACGAGCCGCACCGGGAAAAGGACTATGCGGACGACCCATTGCGCGGTCGAATGTTGAACGAGTTGTTCGTCGAGACCGTACCTGTGATGCTGCACGAAGACGATTTGGCCGCCATGGCCTATTCGGTCGAGAACCGTGCGGCTTTTCTGGACAGCCGGCTGGCCGATTTTCTCACGACCGTTCCGACGCGCCATTTGATCCATGACGGGTTGCCCAAATACCTGCTTCGAAAGGCGGGTGAGGGAATTGCCGCACCGGAGATCATGGCAAACCCGCGCAAGCAGGGTATCAACGCGCCGGTTACGAATATGATCGACGTCACTGCCCCGAAAGTCCGGTGCGCTATTCTGGATAACTCCCCGTTCTACGACATCGTGGATCGGGACAAGGTCGAATCCTTCCTGGGACAGGGGGCGTCGTTGAACAGTGAAAGCAAGTTTCTGTTTTCCTTGATATCGGCCAAACTGTTCATGGATAGGGCGGCTACGGCCGATTTGTGACGGGACCACCATGCGCTACTGCGAAAGATGCATTCTGCCGGATACACGACCGGGCCTGACCATCGACGAGGCGGGGATATGTTCGGCGTGCCGGGGACATGAGGACAAGGAACACCACATCGATTGGCCCGCCAGGGAGGCCGCGTTCGCGGCGCTCGTGGCCGATGCGAAGGAGCGTAGCGCCGGTTATGATTGCATCGTCCCGGTCAGCGGCGGCAAGGACAGCTGGTATCAGATCATCAAGGCGCAGGAATTCGGCCTGAAAGTCTTGGCCGTTACCTGGCGGACCCCGGCACGCACCGAAATCGGGCAGCAGAACCTGGACAGTATGATCCGCTGTCTTGGCGTGGATCACATCGACTACACGATAAACCCCGATGTCGAGCGTCGATTCATGAAGGCTGCTTTCGAAAAATTGGGCGCGACCGGCCTTCCCATGCATATGGCGTTGTTTGCCATTCCGATACGGCTCGCCCTGCAGTTGCGCATTCCACTGATCGTTTGGGGCGAGAACGCCCAGCTTGAATATGGCGGAGCGAAGGACGAACGGCTGGCGACCCATCTGGACAGGGAATGGCTTGCCAAGCACGGATGTCTGCAATCCACGAACGCCGCGGATTGGATCAGCGCGGAAGGCCTGACGGAAGACGACCTCGCCGCCTATGCGTTGGGGGAGGCCGGGGACGGGCCCGGCGATTTCAAACTGGAATCGGTTTTCCTAGGGTCCTTTTTCAAATGGAACAGTTTCGAGAATGCCAGGATTGCCGCGGAACGCGGCTTTAAATCGGACGCCAGCCACCTCAAGACCGGCACCTGGGACTTTGCCGATATAGACTGCCGCTTCATCTCACTGCATCACTTTCTCAAATGGTACAAATTCGGCATCACACGCAGCTTTGATAACCTGTCGGTTCAGATTAGGATGGGCATGACAACCAGAGAAGAAGCGATTGAAATCGTTCGTCGTAAAGGGTGGGAAGCTCCCGATGAAGACATCAAGGCGTTCTGCGCCTTCCAAGGGCTGCCCGAAGAATGGTTTTGGCAGGTTTGCGAGAGCTTTCGGAATCCTGCAATCTGGCGCCGTGATTCCGATGTATGGAAGATACCGGGCTTTTTAATCGAGGATTGGTCATGGCGGAAAAGCCAACCGACATGCGCGTCGCTATCCTGACGACCGAAACCATCCACCACTCGTACTTCGTTAAGGAAATAGCGAAGAACGTGTCGCATGTGATGGTGTTCGAGGAGCGCCGCCCGATTTCCGCGGAATTCGATACGCATCACGATTTCGAATCCGAAAGCGAAACCTATGAAAAGAAGCTTTGGTTCGATGGCAAGACGCCAGCCCTGGGCGATTTCGCGCCGACCCATACATATCATGACATCAACGACCCTGACTGCGTCCAGAGGATCCGCGAATTCGATCCCGACGCAATCATCGTCTATGGCACCGGGCGTCTGTCGGAAGAGTTGATCGACATCCGTCCCGAGCGGATCGTCAATTTGCACGGCGCCAATCCCGAGGACTATTTCGGGATCGATACCCATTTGTGGGCCATCTACCACAAGGATTTCGACGGCCTAGTGTCCACATTACACCGTGTTGAATCGAACAATGACCGGGGCGGCGTGGTGTTGAGCGCGGCAATCCCGATCGAACCCGACATGGAAATGCACGAATTCCGGGCTGCGAACACGGAAGTTTGCATTCAGCTTGTGATGCAGGGCTTGCACATGCTGGAGACCTTCGGCCAGTTCATCAGCCGGCCGCAAAACCGTAGCGGCCGTTTCTACGGTTTCATGCCCTCCGTGCTGAAGGAACTCTGCAAGCAGCGTTTCGAACGATATACGAGCCAGCTCTGACGGGCCTGCCTTGATCGATCATCCCCCTCCCGACGAACCGTGCCGCTTCTGTGGTGCTGACGAATGGTCGTTCCTGGCCGGTTTCGATGCGCCGCCGCCGGGCGAGACCGATTTCGGGTTTTCTCCTTACAAACGGGCTTTGTGGCAATGCGGCGGTTGTCTGCATATCGTCAATGTCCATGGCATGGATTTGAACGGGATTTACGATTCCGACTACTGGGACCGCACCTATGGGGGAACCCGGATGGTCGAGACCTTCGACCGGATCATGACGCTGCCACCGGAAAAGTCGGATAATCGCGCGCGGGTCGACCGCGTTGACGATGTGGTGCGGCGTTTGGCACGGCTGACTGGGCCAGCCGACTTGTTGGATGTCGGGTCGGGCCTTGCGGTCTTTCCCGCGGCAATGCGGGAACGCGGATGGCGCTGCGTCGCACTCGACCCGGATGCGCGCGGCGCGCAGCATGCTCGTGAGCGGGCGGGTGTCGATGCCGTGGCCGGCGATTTCATGCTGGTCGATCTGGACAAGAGCTTTGCCCTGATCACCTTTAACAAGGTGCTGGAACATGTCCGCGACCCCGTCGCCATGCTGGCGCGGTCCGCCGGTTTTCTGAAGGCGGGTGGCGTCGTCTATGTGGAACTCCCGGATGGGGAAGCCGCGATTGCGGAAAGCGCGGGACGGGAAGAGTTCTTCATCGAGCATCACGACGCCTATTCCATCGCTTCGCTGAGCATGCTGGCGGTCAAGGCTGGGTTCCGTGTCGAGCTGATCGAGCGGGTGCGGGAGCCCAGCACCAAATACACCCTGCGGGCCTTCCTGGTCCGGCCGGATTTGTCCCAGAATGGATAAGTCTGATGCGCTTCTAACGGCTTGCCCTTTCGAGTCGCAATACCTGGACGGTCCGGTCTTCGACTGTGCTGATCCCGAACGCGCGGATGGCGCCGTCCGGCAAGGCCGGGAATCCGGCGCGGTTCTCATTAGTTGTCGCGTCGACGGTAGCGGCGCTGTGCTGGCTGCCGCTGGGTTCCGCAAGGTCGAGACGCTGGTTACGTTGCAGTTCAAGATGGCCGGCCTCGTCGCGGCCCCATCCGGCGTGCCGGCGGTTCGCGCCGGGAATGAAGGGGATGTGGCCGCATGCCGCCGGATTGCCGTTGCCGCGTTGCGCTGGGACCGGTTTCACGCGGACCCTGCAATAGATGACGACAAAGCCGACGCCTTGAAGGCGGACTGGATAGAAAACGATCTGCGCGGGCGGGCCGACCTCACCCTCGTTGCGGAGGTGGCTGGCCAAGTTGCCGGATTTTGCGCGCTTCTCCAACGCCCAGACGTCGCGGTGATCGACCTCATCGCGGTGGATCCTGACCGGCAGGGGAGAGGAATTGGCCGTGCGCTTGTTTCCGCCGCACTGAACCACTACCGCCAGGTGGTCCCCACAATGCTGGTTGGGACACAGGCAGGAAATCCATCGTCGCTTTCGCTTTACCGCAACCTGGGATTCGTCGAGATCAACCGCGCCGATACCTGGCACTGGACTCCAGGGGACTAGGGCGCTGCCGCCGGGCGTCAGACGTCTTCGTCCAGCCAGACCTCCACCGCCATATTCTGGTCCCGGCAATAGGCGTCGAAAGCATCGATCTTCGCCGCTTCAACCAACAGCACGTAACGCATGCCGGTAAGTTCGTTTCGGCAGAGCGCGCTGCGGAACCCGTGATTTTTCAACCGGCCGTTCGTCGAGGGTGTGGCGTAGAAACCCCACTCCTTGGCCGCGACGTCGTATTCCGCACCGCTTGCCGTTTTGAACGTGACCATCTCGTCGGCCGACAGATGGATATCGGCGCTATGCGTGATGGTGACGCCTTTGACGTTGAAAGTGCGGGGTGGGTCGAGGTGATCGATTTTCATATACGTTCCAACAGGAGCGCGGGCTTCGGACGCGCGGTTAAACCAATTTCTTGTCGTCTTTGCCGCCCCAGCGCATCGACACGTCCACGATTTCGTCGACCGACGCTGTCAGCGGGTCGCTGAGATGTTTGTAGACCCATTGCGTGCGCTCATAGTCAGAGGGCGTATCGACGGCGATCGAGACACCTTCATAACGGTTATCGGGGATGGCGACATTCTCGATGTTGAACATGTCCTCATGTTCATAGAAGAAGCTCGTCACATGCTCGCGATAGCGGATGTCCTTCGTGGTCGCGCAGAGGCGACGCAGCGCGGCAGTCTCGACGGCTTCGGCGCTGCAGCCGATGGGATAGGTCCGCGGATGGACGTTCGTTGCGACATCGGGGCGTTCGTCAAGATATCGCTCGCAGACAAGGTCGACGACCGCCGGGTCGATATAGGGACTGTCGCCGCAAATTCGGACGAACCAGTCGAGCCGGAACTGCGTGGTGCAAGCAAGGCAGCGGCCCGCGACGTCACGCCAATTTCCACGGAAATACTCTATCTCCTGTTCCTTGGCGAAGTCGACAAGGGGGTCGTCGCGTTCGGAATTGGTGGTCGCCAGAATGATGCGGTCAATCTGTTTCGTTTGCCGCAGACGCGCGATCGTCAGACCAAGCAGGACTGTATCGCCCAAGGGTAGCAGCGCCTTGCCAGGCAAACGTTGTGAGCCCATCCGCGCCAGGACGATATGAGCCGCATCTTTGGACATGAACTACTCCTTAAACGGACAGATACTTCTGTGTGTCGACAGCGGGCCTGGCTGTGCGGTTCGTCAGGCCAGATTGGCTTCCCGCTGTGCGCGGCGCCAGGCATCGACATACCATTCGCAATATTGGCGATAGCCGTCTTCCAGGCCGTATTCGGGTTCGAAACCCAGGACCGTCTTCGCCCGTTCGATGGACAACGTGCCCCGAACCGGTTTGTCGACGGCACGGGGGCGGTCTTCCAAGATCGCTTCGGGCACGATCGATTTCACGACAGCGGCCAGGTCAGCGATCGTGCGGGCGTTCCCGAATGTCAGGTTGAAGGTGCTAGAGGCATCGGGCCCGTCATGCAGGGCAAGTGCGCGAACCTGTCCCTGGACCAGGTCGCGGATATAGGTGAAGTCCAAACGGCCGTCGCCGCCACCTTCCAGCAGAAGCGGTTTTCCGGTCAACGCGTTCTCGATGAACATCTGGCTGACCCGGCGCGAGATGCAGCGTTCGCCGTACAATGCCGACGGACGGATTACCGTGGTGCCCAGGCCGTATTGGGTGCGGTAGGTTCTGATGAGACGTTCGCCCATGAACTTCGCGTTCGCATAGATCCCTTCCGGGCGCGGGAAGCTGCGCTCGTCGACGCTGTCGCCTTCGAAATCGCCATAGACCGTGCTGGACGACATGAACATGACTTGATTGATCCGATCGGTCTTCGGCCGGACCAGTTCAAGCGTGTTCCGCAGGGTGATCAGCTGCAGGTCGAAGGCTAGGCCAGGTTCCTTCTTGGCATCGACCGCGCTGGCGATGGCCGCCATATGGACCACTTTGGTCGGTTCGAATTCCTCGAAGCAACGCCCCAGATCGGCGAGCAGGCGGGCATCGGCGTTGCGCAGCTGGACATGCGCGGACCGCAGCAGCGAGAAGCGCTCGTTCAGGAAATTGCGGTAGGCGGTTCGCTGAACCGGGTTCTGTTCCTCGACGAAGGAATTCTCGATCAGGCTGTTGACCATCAGGTTGTCGACGATCATCACGGTCGCACCCATCCGCGCCAATTCAAGCGCCAGATTGTGGCCGATGAACCCGGCGCCACCGATCAGCATGATCCGCTGCTCGGAAAGTTTGGGGCCAAGTGTTTCGTACGGGATGTGGCTCATGGAATGGTTTCCTGTTATCCCCGTTTCACGGTTTCTATAGCATCATGCACGCATTCGACGATGTAGCGGGCGTCACTCTCGCTGACATGCGGTGCGACAGGCAGGGAGATGGTTTGTTCCCCCAGCCATTCGGCGACCGGAAATTGCCCCGGTTTATAGCCGTATTTCGTGCGGTAATATTCAAACATCGGCACAGCCGACGGATAATGGACCGATGTGCCGACGCCCTTGGCCTTCAGGTGATCGACAACCGCGTTCCGTGGCAGGGATCCGTCCCTGGGGAGGACGATGTTGAAGCAATAATGGCTGGACCGCGCCGGACCGTGTTCATCGGGAAAGATCGTCAGTTCCGCGATCTCGGACAGGCCCTCGCGCAGGATGGCGTCGTTGCGCGCGCGGTCGTCCTGAAATCCGTCTAGATGTGACAGCTGGCTTAGACCGACTGCCGCCTCGACCTCGCTCATCCTGTAGTTATAGCCAAGCGCATCGACATCGTAGATGCCGGGCCGGGTGCGTTCGCCCAGCGCCCGGTTATAGCTGAAGGCCCGGCGCTTGCGGATGGCGGTTGCGAGGTCTCCATCATCCGTCGTCACCATGCCGCCTTCGATGGAGGTCATGTGCTTCACTGGGTAAAAGGAAAACGCGCCGGCCAAGCCGAGCCCGCCGGCCTTTCGTCCGCCATAGGTCGCATCCACCGCAAGGGCGCAGTCTTCCAGAACATAGGCGCCGATGTCTTTTGCCGTCGCATTGATGGCGTCCATGTCGCACGGAAGGCCCAGATAGTGAACGGGCATGATCGCGGCGGGTTTTGCGCCGTCGTCGACGGCCTTCGCCAGCAGGGCCGGGTTCATGTTGCCGGTGGTTGCATCGACATCGATGAACAGCGGGCGGGCGCCGGCCAGTTCGACGGCATGGGCGGTCGCCACATGGGTCATGGCCGGAACCGCGACGGTGTCTCCGTGCCCGATCCCACGGGCGAAATGAACGAGGTGCAGGCCGGCCGTGCAGCTGGAAACGGCGACAGCATGCTTCACGCCGATCCGTTTCGCGAAGGCGTCTTCGAACGCTTCGGTAATCTTCCCATGGACGAGGATGCCGCTTTCGAGCACCTGACGGACAGCGTCGAATGCGTCTTCGGCCAGGATGGGTTTGCCGAAGGGAATATTGGCAGCCGTCATATTTTTCGGCCTCTACACAAAGATTTTTTCAGCTTACCAAATGCTTAGCAATTATTGCGCCATGCATTAAGCCACCGCTATGGTTAAAAAAACGTAATGGACCACGCACGGATTCGCCTTCTTCGGGCAAGTGCGTCGGTCGCATCCCAGGGAAGGGCCGCCCCAGGCGTACACACGATCCAACCGGTGGAGAGGGCCCATAATGCGTCTTTCAAACGTGCCAAGCTGGCAATATCTGCTCCGTGACGTGTTGGAGCTCTACCAAATGGGCTCCGCCGGCGGCAGTGACAAAATCCGCTCTCACATGGCGGAGGTCCGCCGGGCCTTGGGGAAGGTTTTCGACGAGGACCCGGAGATCGAATACGGGCCGGGGAAACAATTGCCGGTATGCGAGCATCTGGACCGCGCGATTAGCAGCGCAACGGGGCTGCGGACCGCGAAAGCGGCGCGTTCGATCGATGATCTGCGTGGCCTGCTGAATTGGCGATACGGGTACGAAAAGGTGCCGCGCGGCCTGACCCGCAAATACGGCTATACCGAGTTCCTGGGGCCGAACGGCCCGGTGGTCAGCGACAAGATTATTGTCGGCTGCGTGCTGTTCGCGCCGAAAACGACCTATCCCGCGCACAGCCACAAGGGGATCACGGAGAGCTATATCTGTATCGCCGGCAACACGTCGGAAAACGATGCGGGCGTCTACGCCCCCGGTTCATTGATCTTCAATCCGCCGGGCCAGATGCACCGGATAACGACCGCCGACCGGGAACCCTGCCTGCTGGTCTATGCCTGGACCGGTGACACGGATGCCCTGACGAACCAGAAGATGAGCTTTTCGAAGAAATAGGGCCTAGAAGATTTTCGGAACGGCGACGGCGCGGCCGGTCTCGGCGCTTTCCCAGGCGGAAAGGCAGATATTCATCACCTGAAAGACGTCCTGCGCGCTGACGACCGGTTCCCGGTCTTCCCGGATGGCGGCGATGAAATCGGGAAGAAGATCGCCCTTTTCGATCGCGGGGTAGGGTACGTCGAAGGCGGTTTCGTCTTCCGGCTTGTCGCCGCTGTAAAGGCGGCCGGGGCCGTTGGCGTTCTCGAAACTCAGCTTGGTGCCGTAGACGTTCAGCGTATGAATCTGTCTGCGCTGGGGGGCGAAGGATGTCGTCGACTTCGCCAGCAGGTCGCTTTCGAAGCGCAGCAGACTGACCATCGTGTCCGGATAGTTGAAGGTGCTGTCCCGCGTAACCTTCTTCGCCGCCATCGCGGTGACCTCGACGACCTCTTCCCCGGCGACCCATCGCATCAGATCGATCAGATGGATGCCGCCGCCATAAGTGACGCAATAGAAATCCATCTTGCCGCGCCAGCCTTCGGTGATCTTCCAAAGGATCTGATGCAGATAATCCCCTTCCATATAGTGAATGTCGCCGAACGCGCCGGCCCGGACCATGTCGCGTATCCGCTGGAACCGCGGGCTTTGCCGCAGGATGAGGTTGGACGAGAGGCGGCGGCCCGATTTGCGCTGCGCCTGCATGACCCGTTCAAGGTCCGTTCGGTTCAGGGCGAGGGGCTTTTCGGCCATGACATGCAAGCCTGAATCGAACGCCGCGATCGCCTGGTCCGCATGGGCGTCGTCATAGGAGCAGATCGAGACCGCATCCAAATCCACGCCGTCCAGCATGGCGCGATAGTCGGTATATCTGGCGGCGATATCCTGCCGGTCACCGACTTCCTTCAGCTTGGCGGAATCGATATCGCAGATGGCGGTCACGTCGACGCCGTCGATCTGGCGGTAGCCGACGATATGGCGTTCGCCGACGCCGAGCCCGATTATTCCGACCTTGATGGATGACAACGGCGCCGTTCCTTCTGGTGGCCGCACCGGCGTTGGCGCCGGCGGTGGATCTTATTCGTTACGAGAAACGAGCTCTGTTACTGAACGATCGTTTCCAGCGTGCCGAAGAGTTCGTCGACGACGCTCAAGACACGGGCGGTGGCGGCGAAGGAATTCTGCAGCACGGTAAGCCGCGCCAGTTCTTCGTCCACGTTGACACCGACTTCGTCGCGCAGGGCCTGGAACAGGTTGTCGCGCAGGGTACCGGAGCGGATCGACTGGCGCGTCGCGATCTCTCCCTGGCGCGTCACCTCGATGAGTATACCCGAGGCGAGGCCGGTATAGTCTTCGTTCTGGATATTGATGCCGGAACCGACAATGGCGCGTCCCTCACCGTTCAAGGATTCCAGGACGCGGCTGCCGACAAGCAGTTTCACTTCTTCCGCATTCGAGGTCAGCGTGTCGTTGACGCGGAAATTGACGCGCGAAACCCCGTCCGGCGTGGTCCCGGTTTCAGCTTCAAAGAAACGCGTGGCTTCGCCGGAATTCGGCGTGCCTTCAAGAACGGCGGCGCCGCCCGTTACGGTGAAGCCCAGGGACGCCAGCGGCGTATTGGCGCCTTCGGTAACGACCAGCGACCCTTCGGAGCTGGAAATCTGCAGGAACCCGTTGGCATCCAGTTCCGCCCGAACGCCTTCAACGTCGTTCAACGCCGCGATCAGGTCGCCAGCGGTCTGCGCCTCGCCGACACCGGTCCCGATGGTGATGGTCGTGGCGCCCGCGCCGGCGGCGGTGACGGTAAAGGTCGACGGATCGGTAAGGCCGGTCGTTGCGATCAAATCCGTTGTCGCGGTCAAACCGACCGATCCCGTCGTGAGCTCGGACTGATACGCCCGGGCAAAACTTACCGCCACGTTCTGGGCGAAGGTTTGGGGGCTCGAACTGACGATACCCAGCCCGGCGGCCGCGCCGTTCGTATCGGTGATCGTCATTGCGCCGGCGTTCGACATGATGACGATTTGGCCGTTTGCGTCGATGCGGGCGTCCACATTGGTCAACGCGTCGAGCGCGGCGACGAGCGAAGCGGCCGTTTGGTTCGCGCCGACCGTGACGGTCTGGTCGCTGCCGCCGACATTGATCGTGATGACGTCGCCGGCATCGACACCGGTAAAACTCGTGACGTCCGTGGTGCTTTCGACGAATTGGGTGCCGCGGGCCTGTGCAACGGAAACGTCGACGAACGAGAACGCAAGTTCGTCCAATTGATTGCGAAGCTTCTGAACGACCGCCACGCCGTTCTGCGTGTTCTGGAGGGAGGTCCCGTCAGTCCGGATCAGGTTGATTTCCGCGGCCAGTTTGCCGTCGGTCAACTGGCCGGACAGGTCGGAGGAGGCCGAGCCTGTCTTGGTCAGCGTAAAATCCGCCTCGTTGAACGTGAAAACGGAAGCGGAGGCATCGACAAGGTCCAGGCCCGTTGTCGTGTAGACGGCCACCGACCCGTCCCGTTTCGCCAGAACCTGAATGTCGAACACTTCCGCGACTTTCAGAATCTCCGCATCACGCAGGTTTTCCAGATCGGCAATGGGGCGGAACGAGGCTTTTTCGTTGATGATCGTGTCGTTCAGACGCTCGATTTCAGCCAGTGAGTCGTTCACGTCCGAGATGGTGTCGCGCAGGTTGGTGCGGACCTGACGCTCGACGACGTCGAGCCCGTCGGAAATCCTTTGGATTTCGATGGCGACGGCTTGGCCGAGCAAAACCACGTCTGTGCGGGCAGCATCGTTTTCCGGGGCTGCTTCGAACGCTTTCCAGGCGCTTCTGAATTCTTCGATCGCGTCGGTCAGCGGCGTCTGGCCGGTCAAGGTGCCCGTGACCTGTTCGATCAATTCGTAGATTTCGTTTCTGGCCGCACTGGACGCGGCCGTGTTGATCTCGCCAAGGAGCTCGTTGCGGAGGCCGACGTTAACCCGGCGGATAATCTCCGCGATCTTTACACCGCCATTGGCGATGTCGGTAAAGATTGCTTCCTGGGTGTTGTAGTCAGGGTTCGTCGCGTTCGCGACGTTCTGCGAGGTGACATTGACCGCCGTGTTGATCGAGTTGAGGCTCGATACGGCGGATTGTAACGCGGCAGTAAGGGACATGGTCCTGAGCCCGATGATCTTGTTTAAAAAAACTCTCTCGAGTTCTATTGCAAGGGCCGGACCAGTTTTGGAATTGCGTGGGTAGGCCTACAGGGTTTCGTTCACTGCGACCGGCGCGCTGGTCTTGGACGAATAGGTGACCGTGCCTTTATTGCCGTATCCTTGGACCGGCTGGGCCATTTTGCGGGCCACATCGGACATGACGCGCATGACCTGCTCGCTGGACCGTACCATGGCGTCCAGCTTGATCTCGTTTTCGCGCAGCTTGGCGTCGAAGACCTTCGCACGATCGAGCAATTCCGCTTTTCGTCCGGGCGAGATTTCAACCATCAGGGCGCTGATATTGCCGGTCTGGCGCAGCATTGCCTCATACTCGGCAAAAAGCCCCCTCTTCTCGGCAACGATGGGCCCCAAATCCTTGGACCGCGGTTTGTCGAGCAGCGCGTTCTCCCGGTCCAGGACGTCAATCAGCTTGTCGACCAGGTTGATCATGGCCACCGCGCGACCGTTCGCGGCGGCCTGTGCGTCAGCGGCCACGGCGGGTACCGGCATCGTGCCGTCCTGACCGGTGGACTGGGTCAAATAGGGGTTCGCGCTGGGTTGGGACGTATCGGTCATTGGTTGGCCAGCTCCTGCATGCGGATGATTTCGCTGCTCACCATCTTGCCGACGCCGACACCGCCTTGGTCGGCAATGGCCTTGCCGTATTCCTGATGCAGCATGCTGCGATAGGTCTTTTCGGCTTCACCGCCGCCGAACATGCCGTCCGTTTCCAGGCCGGCGAACATCTGGTCCAGCATGTTGGCGATAAAGAAGGACTCGAAATCTTTCGCGGCCGCTTCCGGGTCGCGCCGGGCCTTGGCGAGGTCGATCGAGGCGCTGGCGGGGCGGTTGATGCCGCTGGTCGCCAGTTCGAAGGCTTGGTTTGGCAGGATATCGCTCATCACATCACCTCGATATCGGCCTGCAACGCGCCGGCGAATTTGATTGCTTGAAGGATCGTGATCATGTCGCGCGGGCCGATGCCGAGCGCGTTCAGCCCATTTACGACTTCCTGAAGGCTTACGCCCGTGTTCAGCACTGTCAGCCTTTGGTCGCCACCTTCGTCGATCTCGATATTCGTTCGGTCGACGGTCTGCGTCGTTCCCGTATTGGAGAAGGGCAGGGGCTGGGAGACCTGTGGGGTTTCCGTGATCCGTATCGTCAGGCTGCCCTGTGCGATGGCGACCTGGTTGATGCGCACATTCTCACCCATCACGATGACGCCGGACTGCTCGTCGATCACCACCCGAGCGACTTGATCGGGTTCGACACGAAGCTGTTCGATATCGGTGATCATTTCGACCACCCGGCCGTTATAGGTCTCGGGTATTTCCATTTCGACGGTGCCGGAATCCAGCACGCGGGTCGTTTCCAGCCCGACGAAGGCGTTGATGGCGCGGCTGACGCGACGTGCGGTGGTGAAGTCCGGGTTGCGCAGGGTCATCTTGACCGAGCGAAGGTCTTCCATGCGGAAGTTGATTTCTCGTTCGACAATGCCCCCGTTCGCGATCCGTGCGCTTGTCGGGACGCCCTTAATCACGGTTTCGGCGGCGCCTTGCGCGGAAAAACCGCCAACGGCGAGGGTCCCCTGGGCAACGGCGTAAATTTCCCCGTCTGCGCCGACCAATGGCGTCACCAACAGGGTTCCACCCAGCAAACTGCTTGCATCTCCAAGGGCGGAGGCGTTGACGTCGATGCGAGCTCCCTGACGCGAGAAGGGGGGCAGGGTGGCTGTAACCATGACGGCGGCGACATTGTTGGTGTCCAGCGCGTCGTCATCCGCGTTGACGCCCAGGCGCTGCAGCATGCCGATCAGGCTTTCCCGCGTGAAAATCGCGGAATTCAAGCCGTCGCCCGTTCCATTCAGGCCGACGACCAGACCGTAGCCGACGAGCATGTTGTCACGGACGCCTTCGAAATCGACGATGTCCTTGATGCGCGATTGGGCGAAGCCCGGGGTGCTGCCGAATATGGCCAATGCGACAACCGCCAAGACAAGGGCGGCCCCGCGGTGGCGGGTTCCGAAGAAGCGTTGAAAGTGCGGGACGGTGAACATTCCTGCCTCATGTCTCTCTGTAAATCTCTCTCGCGTCATCAGATGCGAATAGCGTGCCACGAACCGGCTGCCGGCAATCTATTGATTCATATGGATTAATTTTCATGTGGCAGGGGCCTGTGGCCGCGCATCCGGGAATCCAAAGCGTGTCGGGCAAAATCTTCCGCCCGGGAAGCTGATTTTACGGCGGTTCTTTCCCGAAACGGGGAATCCGGTTAGGTTTCAAGAAGGTATCGGGGTTTATTCAGGAATTGTGGAACATGAAGGTCGAAGGACCGAGCAAGAGCAACGCAACGACGGGCGCGAAGAAGGCGGGTAAGGCCAAGCGCGCCGGCGGGGCGTCATTCGCTTCCTCGCTCGACACGTCGGGCTCAACCGATGCGGTGGAGCAGACCGCGCCTTCCGCGGGCGGGATGGTCGGCGCCGTGGATGCGTTGATTGCGTTGCAGGAAGTGGATGCACCCGATCGGACCGGCGCGGAAGACGCCCGTTCCGGTGATCGGGAGAAACGCGCCCGAAATTGGGGCCTGAACATGCTGGACGGGCTGGAGGAAATCCGCATCGGCTTGCTGACGGGCCGGATTCCGCGGCACCGATTGAACGAGATCGCCGATGCGGCTTCGCGCGGGAAAGCCCAATCGAACGACCCGCGGCTTGCGGCGATTCTTGAGGAAATCGAGGTTCGGGCGCTTGTGGAACTGGCCAAGCTCGAAGGGTGAAGGCCTTGTTTCCCCGAAACATTCTCCCCGGAAAAACATTATTTACCAAAAAAAATTAACGTTGTGTTTGAGGGGATGAAGTCCTATACCCCCCGCGCGAGGGAATTAGATCGCCTTCCGTAGCTTGGGTTAGGAGTTAGTTATGTCGTCTGGCCAGTCTACAGGTTCCGCTCAGAGCAAGAGTTCCCATCTTTCCGCTACATTGCTTCCCCCCGATTATACCCCGTCTGATGACGAAGAGTTCATGAACCCCCTGCAGCAGGAATATTTCCGTCAAAGGCTGCTGCGGTGGCGCGCCGAACTGCTCCGGGAATCGTCGGATACGTTGGAAAGCATGCAGCAGGAAAACCTTGCTCAACCCGATCTGACCGATCGTGCGAGCATGGAAACGGACCGTTCCATCGAATTGCGGACGCGGGATCGTGAACGCAAACTCATCGCCAAGATCGATGAGGCGCTTCAGCGTATCCTGGATGGTATTTACGGTTACTGCGAAGAGACCGGGGAACCGATTTCTCTTCGCCGATTGGAAGCGCGGCCGATCGCGACGTTGTCCCTTGAGGCGCAGGAGCGCCACGAGAGGGCGGAGCGTACGCGCCGCGACGACTGATACCGGCAAAGCCGGATCGGCCGTTCCATCGGCAAAATTTCAGGGCGGGGTTTTCCCCGCCCTTTTTCTTTCGGCCGGTGGCACGCGCCGTTGGGCGGCACCTTGGCGTGTAATGGCGCCGTCATGATTTCTTCTCGCTTCGTTTCTTTGAGTGTCATGCACGATACATCGGCGTGTCACGACGGGACATCTAGGGTGCGGCCACATTCATCGAACCGGGAGTTCAATCCATGACTATGAACCGTCGTCAAATCCTGCGCGGCACCGCAGCCGCCGGTCTGGTGCTGGCCGCACCTGCGATCAGCTATGCTTCGAGCCGCCCCGTCGTCACCCATGGCGTCCAGTCGGGCGATGTGGATATGTCATCCGGCGTAATCTGGGCCCGCACCGATCGCCCCGCCAAGGCTTTCGTGGAAGTGGCCACGAGCGACAGCTTCAAGAACAGTGTCCGTCTGGCACCGTTGAACGTGCTGCCCGAAAGCGATTTCGCAATGAAGCGTCTGCTGACGGATCTTCCGTCGGATCAGGAGATATTCTTTCGCGTCGCGTTCAGCGACCTCACGGTCGGCCATGCCCAGTCCGAACCGGTGGTCGGACATTTCCGCACGGCACCGGCGTCCCGCCGCGACGTGCGTTTTGTCTGGTCCGGCGATACCGCCGGGCAGGGCTGGGGTATCGACCGGGACCGAGGCGGCATGGCAACCTACGGCACGATGGCGCGGCACAATCCGGATTTCTTCATCCATAGCGGCGATACGATCTATGCCGACGGCGCCATCGCGGCGACCAAGAAAATGCCGAACGGGGAGACCTGGAACAGCCTTGTCGACGAAGGCGTCCACAAAGTGGCGGAAACCCTGGACGAATATCGCGGCCGTTGGAAATACAACATGCTGGACGAGCATGTCCGCGCCTTCAACGGTCAGGTTCCGACATTCTTCCAGTGGGACGACCATGAAGTCGTGAACAACTGGTCGGCGGCCAAGGACCTGACGGGCGACGACCGCTATGCGGTCAAGGATATTCAACTGCTGGCAGCCCGCGCGGGCCGCGCTTTCCATGAGATGACGCCGATCCGCTATACGCCGGCCGAACCAGGACGCGTTTACCGCAAGATTTCCTACGGTCCGTTGCTTGACGTCTTTTTCATCGATCTGCGGTCCTACCGTGGGCCCAATGGCCCGTCGATGGAAACGAAAATCACCGATGAAAGCCGCATTCTGGGCGCGGAACAGTTGGTCTGGCTGAAGCGGGAATTGGGGAATTCCAGGGCGACCTGGAAGGTGATTGCTTCCGACATGCCGATCGGTCTGATCGTCTGGGATGACTGGAAGAACAAGGCCGGCGCGGAGGCCATCTCCAACGGCGACCACGGTCCGGCCAAGGGGCGTGAATTGGAAATCGCGGATCTGCTGCGCTTCATCAAGACCGGTGGTATCAAGAACACGGTCTGGCTGACCGCTGATGTGCATTATACCGCGGCGCATTTCTACAACCCGAACAAGGCGCAGGAACAGGAATTCAATCCGTTCTGGGAATTCGTCAGCGGGCCGCTGCATGCGGGGACCTTCGGGCCGAACGATTTGGACATGACCTTCGGGCCGGAAGTGAAATATGTGAAGGCGCCCACGAAGGAGCAGGGCGCGAACCTGCCCCCGTCCGATGGGATGCAGTTCTTCGGTCTCGTCGATATCGACGGCGCGTCGGAAGCCATGACGGTCCGCCTGATGGACCGCGCCGATGCTGAATTGTGGTCTACGACGCTGGTGCCGGAACGCGCGTAATGCCGATTGGGCAATGAACACCGAAGAAGCCCCCGAGTACACCGCTCGGGGGCTTCTTTCGGGCTGTGTTGTGCGAGCCGTTCCACTTAAGCGGAAAGGGCAGGGAATATTTGCTCCAGGCGCTGCTCTTCCATCAGCAGGATATTCGCGAAACGTGCCCGATTTTCGTCGTTGTCCCTAGAGGAACAGGCGCGCCAAGTGAGGGCGCGCTACGACGACTGTTACCGGCAAAGCCAGATAGGTGGTTTTCGGAAGCCGTGACGGTTGGTTGACGGACCCGCTACCACTCACGGATGAACTAGAAGACCTTAAGTGTCCTGGCGAGGCTATCCGCAAGAGCTTCGAAATGGTTGTGGTAGCCGGGATCGCCGGAGCAGAAGACATAAATGTCGTTATCGCCGATCCGCTGCGACTGACCGAATGAATACCAAGGGACGGTGGTCTTCTTGGATTTAACAATGTGACCGTTTCTGGTCGTTGTTTTCACAGCCTCCACCTCGTAATGCGTGATCACGCGTGCGGTAACATTCTCGAACTCATCTCGTTCGTAATTCGCATCAAGGAATTTTTCCGTCGCAGGCGGTACGCGCTTGCTTGGGAAATTGCTGATCATATTGTCGATCAGCAGTGCCCGGCCGGCTTTGCTCTCCCCATCTGCGCTCGGTTTGCTCCGGTCGTTGAACATGGCGCAATTGGTTGCTTTCCAAAGCGATTGCACCGATCGAACCGTGAAGTTGTAGTTCGGTGGGCGGAATTGGAGCACGAGGAGCGACCCGCCGCTGGCTGGAGAGGGTACCTCTCGGATTTGCCAATTCGACGAATGCACGAACCCAAGTTGCGGAGACGACTTGCTCAGGAAGGTGACGTCTCTGCCAAGCTCGATGCTATTGCTGCGCAAGCCGAACTGATTGCAGCCGCCGAGGCCGATGGCAAGAAAGAGAATTGCCAGGATTTTGGGGTATCCGTTTGGCATTGCACTACTCCAACAAGGATGAGGAGACTGTATTTCAGGCGGGTTGGTCCAGCGCGCGGGCACCCGAAATGGTTGAGTGGGTTAGGTTATTTGGGTGTGGGAAGAAGTCAATCGGTTCAGGCCCGGAGATGGGTGAAAACGGGGGGACGTTTCCTCGAAATCGGAGATGGTGCCAGATCGTTCCGGCCGGAACATGAAAAAGCCCCCGCGCCTACAGCTTGGGGGCCTTGTGCTCGGAAACCCGGTGGGCTGCCGGGCCGTTAGGCGGACAGTTCCGGTATCATCCGTTCCAGACGCTGTTCTTCCATCAGCAGGATGTTCACGAAGCGGGCGCGGTCCTCGTCGCTGATCTTCGGGAAGTCGCGCAACAATTCCGCCGCCGACCGGAGGGCGGCGAGGGACGTGCGAAAAGCAATTTCCTTATCCAAAGCGTTCGCTGCCTTTTCGTTCATGACCGGGTTTGGCGTCAAATCGTGGGCAATGTTGTCTCTCGGCACAATCTAACTCCGCTTGCTGATAAAATGCATCGCAGCATTCATAACCACATGGTTTCATGAATAAATCATCAATTATATTGCGGTGCAACAATTTTTTTGGAGGCGGTGAGTGCGGAGCGGCTAAAGCCTGATTGCCGAGAGGCCATCGATATCCCGCGCGGTGACGCAGACGCTGACGAGTGTTCGTTCCTCGTCATAAGGCCAAGGCCGGCCACGATGCATGGTGGCGCGTTCGTCCCAGATGATCATGTCGCCCGGTTCCCAGTCATGGGTGTAGATCGCTTCCGGTGGCGTCATCGCCTCCGTCAGTTCCTTGACCCAGGCTTTCGCCATGGCCCGGTCCATGCCGTCGACCGCAAAAACGTGTGAGGCGATATAGAGCGCTTCCTCGCCGGTCACGGGATTCGGCCAAATCGCCCGCCATCGCTGTTCCGGCCATTTCGAGATGATGGCCATGCGGGTCAGGTCTTCGGCAATCGCCCCGCGGGAATGCTTGTAGTCGTGACGGAAGGAGGTGCGGCGCAATGTTTCGCGGACCTGTTCCGGCAGGCGTTTGAAGCCGGCTCGGGTTGAGACGAACTCGGTCTCGCCGCCCGAACTGCTGATGACCCGGGCTTGCAGCAGGTTGGCGAGCGCCGGGACAGGCAGGAAAGTGCTGTCTGTATGCCAAAGCTGATTGGCGATCAGATTCAAGGTGTGGAGGTCGTCGGCCGCGGTGACGCCGCCGCTGTCTTTCGCGTTGGACACGGGTGACAGTCTCTCTACCGGATCGTCCGTCCGGTTCTCGATCGGCCCGAACAACCGCGCCAGGCGCAGATGCGCTTCCGTCGACAAGGGCTGATTCCGGAACAGCAACAGCGAATGGATATCGAACAGGCGCCGCAAGTCCGCGTATCCGTTTTCGGACGTGACGGCGTTGAGGTCCAGATCGTGAACCTCAACGCCGAAATCAGGATGAAGCGGCGACGTTCGCATGCGGCGCCCGCGGATCAGCCCATCACGTCCTTGAAGAAGTCGTTGCCCTTGTCGTCGACGACGATGAAGGCGGGGAAGTTCTCGACCTCGATGCGCCAGATCGCTTCCATGCCGAGTTCTGGATACTCGATGCATTCGACCTTCTTGATGCAATCCTGGGCGAGGCGTGCGGCCGGGCCGCCGATGCTGCCCAGGTAGAAGCCGCCATGGGCCTGACAGGCTTTGCGGACCATCGGGGACCGGTTGCCCTTCGCCAGCATGACCATCGATCCGCCCTTGGCCTGGAACTCGTCCACGAAGCCGTCCATCCGGCCGGCCGTGGTCGGCCCAAACGAGCCCGATGCGTATCCTTGCGGCGTTTTGGCAGGGCCGGCGTAGTAGATCGGGTGATCCTTGAAATATTGCGGCAGGTCTTCGCCGGCATCCAGGCGTTCACGCAGTTTCCGATGCGCTGAGTCGCGCGCAACGATGATCGGGCCGGTCAGTGAAAGGCGTGTCTTCACCGGATATTTCGTCAGCGTGCCGAGGATTTCCGACATCGGCTTGGTGAGGTCGATCTCGACCACGTCGCCCGAGAACTCCCCGTCGTCGATTTCCGGCAGATAACGGGCGGGATCCGCTTCCAATTTTTCCAGATATACGCCGTCCTTGGTGATCTTGCCCATGGCCTGACGGTCGGCGGAACAGGAAACCCCGATCCCGATCGGAAGCGACGCACCATGGCGGGGCAGGCGGATGACGCGGACGTCGTGGCAGAAATACTTTCCGCCGAACTGGGCGCCGATGCCCATCTGGCGGGTCAACTCATGCACCGTTGCTTCCATTTCCAAGTCGCGGAAGGCATGGCCGGCATCGCCGCCCTCGGTCGGCAACCCGTCCAGGTACCGGCAGGAGGCGAGCTTCACCGTCTTCAGGTTCAGTTCTGCGCTGGTGCCGCCGATGACGACCGCCAAGTGATAGGGCGGGCAGGCCGCGGTGCCGAGTGTGATGATTTTTTCCCTCAGAAACTCGATCATCCGTTCCCGCTCCAACAGGCTGGGCGTGGCCTGGAACAGGAATGTCTTGTTGGCCGAACCGCCCCCTTTGGCGACGAACAGAAATTTGTAGGCGTCTTCGCCTTCCGAATAGATGTCGACCTGCGCCGGAAGGTTGGTCTTGGTGTTCACTTCCTCGAACATCGAGACGGGGGAAACCTGACTATAGCGCAGATTGTTGTGGTCATAGGCGTCCATCACGCCGCGGCCCAGCGCATTCGCGTCGGACCCATCGGTCCATACCCGGCGGCCCTTCTTGCCCATGATGATGGCGGTGCCGGTGTCCTGGCACATGGGAAGCACGCCGCCCGCCGAAATATTGGCGTTCTTCAAAAGATCATAGGCGACGAAGCGGTCGTTGGACGACGCTTCCGGGTCTTCCAGGATGTTGCGAAGCTGCTGCAGGTGGCCGGGACGGAGCAGGTGGTTGATGTCGTGGAAGGCTTCCTCGGACAGCAGGCGCAGGGCTTCGGTATCCACTTTCAGGATTTCCTGGCCCTCGAATTCCGCGGTGGTGACGAAATCGCCGTCCAATTTGCGGTACGGCGTCTTGTCCTCGCCCAGCGGAAACATCTCATGGAAATTCGGCTCTGCCATCGTTCTTCCCCTTCGCCTGTCGCGGCTGATTATCCAGATTCTTGTGGTAACCCGCGCTGGCGAAAGCAACACGGACCCGTCTCCTCATCTATTACCATCGTATATGTCGGCAGCCCAAGCGAAAGGTCCGCACCGGCCGAATGACGCGGAACGGAAAAGCGGCGGTGGCGGCGTGAAGGACCGGTTATTTTTTGCGGAAGGCGTCCAGGGTGACCACGTTGTCGGCGTCGCGGTTTTCGCCTTCGGAATCGCTTGGTTCGGCCGCGTTGTCCGCGGCGGCGCCGGCGATGTCGCCGGCCTCGTCGGCGGTTTCGTCATCGCCGATTTCCAGGATGTCGTCTTCCGCCTCTCCTTCCGGCGTGGAAGGATGGAACTGCAGACCGAAATTGACCGATGGATCGGCGAAGGTAATCAAGGCGTCCATCGGCACGCGCAGACGTTCAAGTTTCTGATTGAAGCTCAAGTCGACTTCGAGTTTCTCGTCGTCGATCGTCAGGTTCCAGAATTGATGCTGCAGAACAATGGTCATTTCGCGCGGATAGCGTTTGTGCAGATGGTCGGGCAGCTTCGCGTCCGGGTGGTCGGTGCGGAAGGTGATATAGAAATGGTGTTCGCCCGGAAGGCCTTCGGATGCGGCCAATTCGATGGCTTTGCGAACGACGCTGCGCATCGCTTCCTCAACCATCGCATTATAGCCAATCCGGTCCTCGGACATTCTGTTCCCCACCACAACTGTATCGACGCACATGAATCAAAAAGGCGCGATGCGAAGGGGCTAAAGGCCCAGGCGGACGCATCACGTTGACCGCTATAGAATTGCAGTCCCGGTGCCGGGTGAAAAGACCCAATTGTTTGCAAATTGCGATAAACGTGAAATTGGCCGCGCCGCTTTCGCATGACCGTATGACGGCAGGCGCTGCCTGCGATGGTTCAAGAAGTGCGCGGGAGAATAAAGTGGGGGGTTCTGTTGCTAGGTCCCCCATACCCCACCTAGACGGCGATGAACCGGCTAGGAATTCCGAAGTGTCGCTTTGACCGCATTACGCGGCGACGGCAACCATCTCTCCGTTATCATTGGCATTTATAGCCGTGGCCCGATAACGGCGGATACCATACCGAACGCAGAAAGCATCTTTACCACACGCGTCGATCCTATTTCGCCCCCATCATCAGAACCCTGCGTAACCCTCTGAAATATCAGGTTTGCTTGGTTCTCATGGTGGAGGCGCCGGGTACCGCCCCCGGGTCCGCTGCGCTTATTCCATGCCACCCTTTAGCGTCATAACCGGCCGAAGCCGGCACGGTTAATATAGGGATTGGAAAGCGGTTCTGAAAGGGGTTTTGATCAAGACCTCAACCGAGACCGCGGAACTATGGTTTGAGCCGGTCCATCGCTATACCCAGCGCCTCAGCCGCTTCCTTCACGAGCGCCGCGACTAGTTCCGCCGCCGGGATCTGCCGGTTCAGCGGCGCCGTCTGGCCGCCCCACAGAGCGGCGAAATTGTTGTCGCCCTTGGCCTTCGCCGCGCCGGCCAGTGCCTTGCCGGCATCATAGGCGACGGGATAGGCGGGGGCTTCCGATTCCCGGCCGCGCATGTCGGCCATCAATCGGTTGACGATGCCGCGCGCCGGGCGGCCCGAGAGGATGCCGGTGATTTCCGTTGCCCGGCCCGGCTTTCCGACAAGCAGGTCGTGATGCGACTGGCCGGCGGCGGATTCGGGGCTGCTTATGAAGGCGGTGCCGATCTGCACGCCGTCCGCGCCGAGTGCGAAGGCCGCCGCGATTCCGGCCCCGGTGCCGATTCCGCCCGCCGCGACGACGGGGATGCCGACGGCGGCACGGACTTGCGGGACAAGCGCGAAAGTACCGATGGCGGCATCATGATCGGCCGAGAAGGTCCCGCGATGGCCGCCCGCCTCGTAACCCTGGGCGACGACGATATCGATGCCGGCCGCTTCGATCTGAAGCGCTTCCTCGACCGTGGTGGCGGAGCAAAACGTTAGGATTCCGGCACCCTTCAGGGCGTCCATGGCGTCCGGGGTCGGCAGGCCGAAATGGAAGCTGACTGCCGCCGGACGTTGGCGCACCAGCAGGTCCAGCATGTCCGGGTCGTCGTTGAAGGAGGTGTATATCTCCGAAAGAGAAGCGGGGGGGTCCGCGCCGAACTCTGTGAAATAAGGGCGTAGCGTGTCGAGCCAGGCGGCCTCGAGCGCGGCATCACGCTTCGGCGTTTCATGCGTGAAGACGTTCACGTTGATCGGCCGGTTGGTCAGGGTCTTCAGCTTGGCGAGTGCGCTTTCGGCCTGCGCCGCTGTCATCGTACCCACCGCCAGCGACCCCAGGCCCCCCGCATTGGCGACCGCGACCGCCAGTTCCGGCGTCGACACACCGGCCATCGGCGCCTGGATGATGGGGACGTCGATATCCAGCAGTTCCGTGAGACGGGATCTCATGTCCATATTCCTTTTGTCATCCTTCGCGGGCGACGAAATCGAGCGATTGATTCGCCGTGCGCAGAACCTGTTTTCTTTTGATGGGATGGGCGATCAGCCGATTGAGGGACGCGGTCATCAGCGGCACGAACGGCGCGTCGGGCGCGTTTTCGATCTCCGCCCGCATCGCCGTCGCCAGCTTAACATAGTGACAGGCGACGATGTATTCCGGGAAACTGTGATCCAGCATGCCGTGCAACGCGCCGTTCAGATAGGCGATGGGGTCCTGGTCCACCCGCCATTCCGCGGGATCGACAGTGTCGTCCAGGTAACCCGCGTTCCGGCCCAGGAAACAGCCGATCTGCAACAGGACTTCCGGCCAGAGTTCCGGATATTGCTCCGCCGCCCAGCGACCCGCATTGGCGAAGGTCAGCGCATGGGTGAAGTCGAGCCAATTGACATTCTCGGAGACGGAATTGTCCGTTCGCCTGTCCATGTCGACCCGGAAGGTCAGCAGTTGCAGCACAGCCGCTTCCAGCAAAACCTGATACAGGGCAGGGCCGCTTTTGGCGCTTTTCAGTATCAGGTCCAGTACTTTGGCGACGGGCAGACGGGTATAGTCCTTTGCCGGACGCGGCGGCGCATCCCCGCTGTCCTCCTTCGGCGAATGAGGCCAAGCCTGAAGCGCGGGCCGGTAGGATTTGAACTCCGGAATCAAATCCTCGCGGCTGGCATAGATCAACCCGCGGACGAGGCAGAGCAAAAGGGGCTTGAGGGAGTCCGGGCCCAGGCGTTCGGCGAGTTCGTCGGTCTTGTAGACATAGATCGGGGCGTGGCCGAAAAGCTGGTAGTGGTTCAATGCCGCCCGCAGCAGACCCTTGCGCAGGGCGGGCATTCCCAACCCTTCCGCGAGCGCGCCGTTGATCATGGCGACGGCGGTCTGTTCGTCTTCATCCTCAATGGCCTGGACGAAGGCGTCCTCGTCATAGGGGCGGCTTTCCGTGGCGAAAGGATATTGGCGCTCGCGGAGCGTGTCCCAGGACATATGGCCGATGACCTCGACATGGCTGGCCAGTTTCTCCGCCTCGTTGGCGGCTAGGTCGTCGCCGAGTTTCAGCCAATCCGCGGCCGCGGCGAAGGCATGTGTGTAGCCGTATTCGAACCGGTCGAAGCTGTGCTGCGCCGCTTTCAGGATGGCGAGGTCCGGATGGCCGCCGGCTTTTATCAGGCGCGCCACTTCCCGCGCGATACGGTCGTATTCATGCCGGGGCATGGCGTCGGCAATATTGTCGAGCGCGGATTGGATCAGCTCTTCGGCCGGCGGGTCGGTGATCTCCACCAACACGTCGCTGCCATCCACCCGCACCGGATATCGCCGCAGCTTGTCGCCGCCGACCTCCGTCTCACCTGTATGCAGATCGAATTTCCAATTGTGCCAATTGCAGGTCAGTTTGCAGGCATGGCCATCCGTTCCGCCGGACAGGGCACCTTCGACCAACGGATATCCTTCATGCGGACAACGGTTATTGCAGGCCTGGATAGCGCCGTTTTCAAGGTCCCTTCCAGGAACATGAAAAAGGGCGATCTGCTTCCCGTCCGCCTTTACGACTTTCCGGCCTTTCGCGATCAGCGAATCCAGATCAGTAACGCGGACCCAATTGCCGGACGACATGACGTTTCCTTTCGAAAGGATTTTCTTTCGAAAATAGATATGGCCTTTCTAAATTTTTGTCTATAGAAATATCGCCGAAAGGCCGACCGGCAGAATACCACATCAATGAGAGCCCCGACGTGACAGACAGCGCCACATCACAGTTGACGGGTGAGTCCAGCTGGGCCGACCTGTGGCGCGCGGGCGTGCTCCACCGTTTCATCGTGCTGGGCTTCGGCGTTTGGCTGCACGCTTCCAATGCCAGCCTTGTTTCCACGCTGATTCCGTCAGCGGTCCTCGATATCGGCGGGTTGGCGTTCCTCAGCTGGACGTCGGTGCTCTACCAGGTCGGATCGATCGTCGCGGGGGCGGCGGCCGGTCTGCTCGCCGTTCGTTTCGGGCTGCGCCGGGCCATCATGGTTTCCGCCGCCGCCTTCGGAATCGGTTGCGCGGTCTGTGCGCTCGCGCCGGATATGACGGTTCTGCTGGCCGGCCGGCTGATCAAAGGGGCGGGCGGCGGCGCGCTGGTCGCGCTCACGCATGTTGCGATCGTCGAGTTGTTTCCGGCCAAGATCATGCCCCGCCTCATCGCGCTGGTTTCGGCGATCTGGGGGGCGTCTGCTTTCTGTGGCCCGGCGGTCGGCGGCGGTTTCGCCGAGTTCGGCCTGTGGCGCACCGGCTTTTGGGCCTATGCCGCGCAGGCGGCACTCTATCTGGCCGCGGTCGGTTGGATGCTGAAGGGAAAGAGCGGCGATCTGGCCTCCCATGGCGATGTCTTTCCAAAGGTTCGGCTTGTGCTGCTCTCGGCTGCGATCATGGCGGTCGCCTCGGCAGGGGTCATCGGGTTCACCTGGCAGTCGGGCGTCCTGTTTGTGGCCGGGCTGATATTGTTGGGGGCCTTCTTCCGCCGCGATTCCCAAGCCGGCGAAAGCCGGCTTTATCCGCGGTCCGCCTACGACCCCTCAAAGGCCACTTTCTGGGGGCTTGCGATGATCGGGTTATGCTTCCTGGGCACGGTCACATTCATGGTCTACGGCCCCTTGCTGACCCAGCTTCTGCACGATGCGCGGCCGATTACCGGCGGTGTCCTGGTCGCCGTCGAATCCGTGGGCTGGACCTTGGCGGCGGTCGCGTTCTCCGGCGCCTCGGTGTTTTGGCATCCCTGGTTCATTCGGATGGCCGGGGTCCTGATGTTGATCGGTGTCGCCGGTTTGGCGATTGTCATGCCGCATGGCCCGGTCTGGGCCCTGACGCCATTCCTTGTCTGTGTCGGGACGGGCTTCGGCGTGTCTTTCGGTTACGTCACGCAGCGCATCGTGGGCGGCGCGGAAGGCGGGGATCGGGCGCGGGCCTCCTCCGCGATCCCGACGACGCAAATGATCGGATACGCGCTGGGCGCTTCTACGGTGGGTTTCATTGCCAACGGGCTGGGATTTTCGGAGGCGGCGCCGCGTGATGTTCTGGAAAGTGTCAGTTTTTGGGTATTCGCGGCATTCCTGCCGATCGTAATCGTCGGCGCGGTGGCTGCCTTCCGGGTTGCCGGGCCGATCGGTGAGGCGGCGATCGAGCCCGCGACGGCAGAGAAAAGCTGAGGGGAAGAGGGACAATGACGACCGCAGAGAAACAAAAGAATCCCCGGCAGCCGGCGAAATCCGCCACAAGGCAGGCGATCCTGGACATGCTGAAACTGGACGGGCCCAGCGACGCGGCCGATCTTGCAGCGAAACAAGGCGTTTCGACAATGGCTGTGCGCCAGCACCTCTATGCTCTTCAGGAAGAAGGGTTCGTCAACTATTCGGAATCGCCGCGCCCCGTGGGCCGGCCTGCGAAGATCTGGTCCCTGACCGAGTCCGCCGGGCGCTTTTTCCCTGACGCGCATGCGGAATTGACGGCGGGCCTGCTCGGCGCGATGCAGGCGACATTCGGGGAGGAGGGGCTCCAGCGCCTGATTGCCGAACGCACGGCCCAGCAAATCCGAACCTATGCGGTGCGGGTCGATGGGGAAGCATCGGTGGCAGGGAAACTGGAGGCCCTAGCGGCGTTGCGGGAAGAGGAAGGATATATGGCGTCAGTCCAGACGGCGGAAGACGGTGCCTTTCTGTTGATCGAGAACCATTGCCCCATCTGCGTCGCGGCGAAGGCCTGTTCCCGCCTATGCGACGGGGAATTGACGGTCTTTCGCGCGGTCCTCGGCCCGCATGTGGAGGTGGAGCGCACCGATCACCTGCTGGCCGGCGCACGGCGCTGCGCCTATCGCGTCAGGCCGCGTGGGTGATGCCCGCTTACCGTTCGACAGCGGTGCGGTTCCCCCGAATCGGATAAATTCAAAGCTGTTTCCAGGGTGGGCTTGCGTCGCCGGTTTGGGTGACGCTTGATGACGCCCGGGATGCTTCTCAAATAAAAGAAATCAGTTCAGTCAGGCGGATGCGCAAGTGCGGCAATATCTAGACCTTCTTCGCCATGTGCGCGAAACCGGCGCCCAAAAGGGTGACCGGACCGGGACCGGGACCGTCAGCGTTTTCGGCCATCAAATGCGGTTCGACCTGGCCGACGGTTTCCCGATGCTGACGACCAAGAAGCTGCACCTGAAGTCGATCATTCATGAATTGCTGTGGTTCCTGCAGGGCGACACCAATATCAAATACCTGAACGACAACGGGGTCTCGATCTGGAACGAATGGGCCGACGAGAACGGCGATCTAGGGCCGGTCTATGGGCATCAATGGCGGTCCTGGCCGGCCAAGGACGGCGGGACGATCGACCAGATCGCCAATGTCGTGGAGCAGATCAAGAAGAACCCGAATTCCCGGCGGCTGATCGTGACGGCCTGGAACCCGGCGGATGTGGATTCCATGGCTCTGCCGCCCTGCCACTGTCTGTTCCAGTTCTATGTCGCCGATGGCAGGCTTTCCTGTCAGCTCTACCAGCGCAGCGCTGATATCTTTCTGGGTGTGCCGTTCAACATCGCCTCCTATGCCCTGCTGACCCTGATGGTGGCGCAGGTGACCGGCCTGCAGCCGGGTGAGTTCGTTCACACGCTGGGCGATGCGCATCTATATATGAACCATCTTGATCAGACCGACACGCAATTGGCGCGGGAACCGCGGGCGCTGCCGATCATGGTGCTCAACCCGGAAGTGGACGACCTGTTCGCCTTCACCTACGACGATTTCCAGTTGCGGGACTATGACCCGCAGCCGCATATCTCCGCGCCCGTGGCGGTTTGATCCACACCGCTATTGTCTGAAGGGAGAGGCATTTGCCGAAACTGGTGATTGTCGTTGCCATGGCGGAAAACCGCGTCATTGGGCGCGATGGCGGCCTGCCCTGGCATTTGCCGGAGGATCTGAAGCGGTTCAAGGCCGTAACCATGGGGAAACCCTTGGTGATGGGCCGCAAGACCTGGGAGTCATTGCCGCGCAAACCGCTTCCGGGGCGGCCGAACATTGTCGTCACCCGGCAACCCGGTTTCGAAGCGGAAGGCGCGCAGGTCTTTGCGGATCTGGACGCGGCTCTGGCGCAGGCCGACCGGCTTGCCCGGGACATGGGCGTGGACGAGGTCTGCCTGATCGGCGGCGGCAGCCTATATGTACAAGCCTTCGACAAGGTCGGCAGGATCGACCTGACCGAGGTGCGGCTGGCGCCGGATGGCGATACCTTCTTTCCCGCCCTCGATCCGTCCGCGTGGCGGGAACTATCGCGGGAAGCCGCGACCTCGGCCAGCGGGACGGCGTTTGATCACGTCATTCTGGAACGTGTCTGAAAAAGCCGCTGTGACCCCCTGTCACGGAGATTTTGCGTGCCGTTTGGATTGCACTCGCGGGGCCGGTGATTAAGTTGGCTTCCTAAGAGGTATGGCGGCCCGCGCGGGCCTGACAGAGTTTGAGAGAGGACGAGATGGCGGAACGGCATTGCAAGACCCTGATTATCGGATCCGGGCCGGCGGGATACACGGCCGCGGTTTATGCCGCACGGGCCAATCTGGAACCGGTCGTCATCGCCGGGCTGCAGCCGGGCGGGCAGTTGACCATCACGACCGAGGTTGAGAACTATCCGGGCTTCGCCGATCCCATCCAGGGCCCCTGGCTGATGGAGCAGATGCGCCAGCAAGCCGAGAATGTGGGGACCGAGGTCGTCTACGACATCGTGACCGAGGTCGATTTCTCAACCGTGCCCTTCCGCGCGGTCAGCGACGGCGGCGATGTTTATACTGCCGATGCCGTCATCGTCACCACCGGCGCGCAAGCCCGCTGGCTGGGCCTTCCGTCGGAACAGAAGTATCAGGGCTATGGCGTCTCGGCCTGCGCCACCTGTGACGGTTTCTTTTTTCGGGGCAAGGAAGTCGTTGTCGTCGGTGGCGGGAATACGGCCGTTGAGGAAGCTCTTTACCTCACCAACCACGCCAGCAAGGTCACCGTGGTCCATCGTCGCGACTCGTTCCGGGCGGAGAAGATTCTCCAGGACCGGTTGATGGAGAACGAGAAGATCGAAGTGGTCTGGAATTCCATGATCGAGGAAGTCTTGGGCGAGGAAGATCCCATCGGCGTTACCGGGGTTCGGCTGCGCAACACCCTGACGGGGGAGGTCACGGACCGCGCCGCCCACGGCGTTTTCGTCGCGATCGGCCACGATCCGGCCACCGGGGTGTTCAAAGGCAAGATCGAGATGGACGAGGAAGGGTATATCCTCACCAAGGCAGGCTCTACCCGCACCAATATCCAGGGCGTTTTCGCGGCGGGCGACGTGGTCGACAAGATCTACCGACAGGCGGTGACGGCTGCCGGCATGGGTTGCATGGCCGCGCTCGATGCCGAAAAGTATTTGGGTGAGCTTTCCGTCACGCAACGGGCTGCCGAGTAATCCTCATCACGGTAAACCAGCAACTTCTTCAAGTTGTCAGCGGTTTTATTCGGCGTTTTAATATTGCAGTTTCAGTAAATGTTGGGTGATTCCTGTCGCCATGCCAAAACCATTGCGATAGTGTCACTCCAACGAGGGAGTACCTGATGGGTCTTTTTAGCGATGACGCGCCCAAGGCGACGAACGCCCCAGCCGCAATGCCGACGGTGATTGCGGAGGGAACGGTCATCACGGGTGATCTTTCCGGCGCTGCGGAAGTGCAGCTCGACGGTATTTTACGCGGCAATGTCCAATGTTCCGGGCTGACCATCGGCGCTACCGGCCAATTGCATGGCGAAGCGGCGGTCGATACCCTTGTCGTTCTTGGGGAAGTGCGCGGGGAAATCCGGGCGCACAAGGTTCGGTTGGGCAGCACGGCCAAAGTCTATGGCGATGTCGACCACGAAATTCTGGAAGTCGAGGCTGGGGCTGAGGTTGAAGGCCGTTACAGCCGCGCGGTTGTGACTTCCGCTGTCGATGATGCGGCAAAAGCAAACATTCCGATCGGGACGAAATCCGCGGCCATGCAGCGCGAAGCGCCGCCGGCTGCACCCTCGCGCAAATCGAACGGGGCCGGGGACGGCGCCGTATCGACGACGGCATCGCCGGCAAAGGGCGGTGACGCCGACCGGGGCGCCACAGCGCACTAGACAGCGCTTCTCAATCCGCCGGCACAGGCGTTCCCCCGTGTATTCATTCGAAAATTGAGACTGAAATTTGAGGCCTGCGCTCAAAAGCGGCTATGGCTGCTGTTCCGGGCTGCTGCTGCCTAGCGGAGTCGAAACCCACTGAAGGCGGGCAGCTTTGGGACGGTGACACGCCGGCCGGACCGCATTCGTTCGACACCGAAACTGCGTGTCCTGGCGGGCGGATGTTGGATGCTGATCGACGTGTCGGCGGGATCGCTTGCTTCGACGCGGATATTGCCTGGGACGTCCGGTATCATGAAACGAACCTGCAGCGGACGTTCCAGGATCATCGGCGCGACCTCGGCCAAGGATACGCCGGTCACGCAGCATATGACGCGCAGGGCGGGGATGCGGGTCTTGACGTCGGCCGACAGTTCCAGAACAGCCTGGCCTTCATGACCGTCACTGGGGGTGGCGCGGAGAACGCGATAGAAAACGTCCGGCGCGCCGTCCGAAGGCTCCGGCCTTTGGGGCGTGCGGAAGGAAATCGGCGGTGGGGCGCCGAGCAATGGGCCGACGCGCGGGGCCGCACGTTCTTCGCCGGGGACGCCGTCGCGGCCCCGTTTCAATCGGCGGATCTGTTGGGTCATCCGGCGCGGTTCTCCCAACCGCGGTCGTTCCGCCAGCCGCACAGCATCAACGTCATATCGTCGTCGACGCGTTCTGCCAGCCGGTCGGACCGCAGAAACTCGCGGATGCCAAGATGAATTTCGTCATCGCTTTCCGCTGCGCTGATGTAACGGTTCAGCGGGCGCAGGAAGGAAGAGTGCGGCCTTCCATCCTCGGCGCGGATCGACAAGGTCTGCAAACCGTCCGTGCCGGCGGCCACGAAGGACACGGGGCCTTCGTCCACGGCGATTGCAACCGCGTCTTCCGCGTCCTCATCGGTCACGAACCGTGTTTCGCCGCGGTGTGTTCCGGCGATGCTGTGATAGGGGCGGGCGGGTGATGCCGCGATCAGGAACCCGTCGCCGATCTGCAGGGCCGCAATCCTGTCGGGCGTCATTGCGAAAGCGATCAAGGTTGTCGCCAAGTCGGACAGGGCGCAGCTCCGTTCCGCGGCTTCGCGTGTCAGGACAAGGCGCACGCGGCGCAGAACGCGGCGTAGATCATCTTCGTTTGGGATGACGCCGGTCCGCGCGAGTTCGTCCAGCGTTTCCGCCGCCGCTTTCGCGGCCACTTGCGCACCGATATGGGAAAGCCGTCCCCGCATCGCACCTTCCGCGATGGTTCCGACGACGGTGGTGCTGGTCGGTTTGGCGACGGTGCCGTAGTCATGACACGGCATCTGGTGCGCCCGATGGCGCGTTCCCTGCCGGTAATCGACGGCTGCCAGCCAAGACACGGAAGTTCCCCAATGCGATTCGTAATTCGAAGGGTCGCATTGTAAGGGGATAGTAAATAAAACTCCAAGTTAAAACTGGCAATACTTGGAAGTTTTATTCTTATTACTATGAAAACTTCAAATGGACACCATGCCCAACCGGGTGGAAGGACATTTGTTGCTCCCGTTTCAAAGATATGGTGCCGCAATACCGGTTTTCGACCGGTGACGCCCGGTCGGAGGGCCGATACTGTTCTACCAGTTTAACATATGGGGCATATCATGCCTCGAACAATCCGCGCGCCAACAGCCGGGGACGAAAGGGGAAATGCCATGACCGCATCCGTATCGGCGGAAAGCCTTGCCTTGTTGAAGCATGTGTCGACGGCGACGATCACCATGCAGTTGCTGAAGCGCGGCATCCGCGCCTGCGCGATGTTCGGCCCGAAGCCTTTTTCCGGCCCGGACGAGCGGCTGGTTGGCCAAGCCTATACCTTGCGGTTGGTCCCGATGCGGGAAGACATCGCAACAACCGCCTATCTGGGGTCGGACCAGAACGCTCAACGCAAGGCGATCGAGGAATGCCCGGCGGGTCATGTTATGGTGATTTCCGGCGGTGGCGAACTGCGCGCGGGTGTGTTGGGCGACATATTGGTCGCGCGCTTGAAGTCCCGCGGTGTGGCGGGTGTCGTCAGTGATGCTTCCATGCGTGACAAGGCCGGCATTCTGCCGGTGAATTTTCCGATCTTCTGCCCAGGTGCGGTGGCGCCCGCCAATATCGGCGCGCTGACGCCTGCGGATGTTCAATGCCGTGTCGGCTGCGGCGGCGCGCTTGTCGATCCGGGCGATGTCGTGGTCGCCGATGGGGACGGGGCGGTCGTCATTCCCTTGAATCTGGCGGACGAGGTCGCCCGCGACGGGACGGAGCAGGAGCGGTTCGAACGGTTCGTGCAGCGTGAAGTTTCCAAGGGACGTCCTACCCTCGGCCTCTATCCGCCGAACGACGACGCCCGCGCCGAGTACCAGCAATGGCTGAAGGACGGGGAGCCCGACTGACCGGGGCGTTGCTCCTCAGGCGAGCAGGTGCATGACCGTGGCTCGAAACTGCGCTTCGGCCTGTTCTTCCCTGGCGTGATGGCCGTCGCGGATTGCCCAGGTTCCACCGACCATTACATCGCGCACGAAATCCTTGCCGCCTGAAAAGATCAGGGTGTCGGCGACAGCATCGCCCACCCGCCCGGTCAGATCGGGGTGTTTGCCGTTCAGCACGACGAGGTCGGCGCGTTGGCCGGCCGCGATGCCGGCGATCGGCCGGCCGCAGGCCTTGGCGCCGCCGTCGACGGCCGCCCGCCACAGGGTGCCGCCCGTCGATGGGTCCAGTTCCGATGCCGCGACGTTGCGCGCCCGCCGGATGAGGCGTTGACCGTATTCCAGCAGCCGCAGCTCCTCCGCCGGATCGCGGCAGACATGGCTGTCCGACCCTATCCCGAACGCGCCTTTCGCCTGCCGGAACGGCACAAGGGGGAACAGACCGTCGCCCAAATTGGCCTCCGTCGTCGGGCACAGGCCGGCGATGGCGCCGCTGTCGGCTATGGTCTCGGTTTCCGCTTCCGTCAGATGGGTCGCATGGACAAGGCACCAAGTTTCATCCAGATCCTGCGTCTCCGCCAGCAGTTCCACGGGACGCTTGCCGCACCAGGCGAGGCAATCCTCCACTTCCTTCACCTGTTCGGCGATATGGATGTGGAGCGGCGCGGCCAGGTCCGACTGGCGCAGGCCTTTGGCAAGGTCCGACACCATGGCCGGGTCGGCGGCGCGCAAGGAATGCGGGGCGGCACCCACCGCCGTGTTCGCGCTGCCGCGCGCTTCGGATCGGACTGCCGCCGCTATTTTCAGAATGTCGTCGGGGCCGGTTCGGAACCGCGCCTGGGCTTCCCCCAAGGGCTGCCTTCCGAAACCGCCAAGGGCATAGAGCACGGGCAGGTGGGTCAGGCCGATCCCGGCTTCTTGCGCCGCGGCCAGAATCTGCAGGCTTGTTTCCGCCGGATTGTCATAGGTTTCGCCGTCCGGCTGATTGTGCAGGTAATGGAATTCCGCCACCGCCGTATAGCCCTGCTTCAGGCATTCGATATAAAGCTGCAAGGCGATGGCGCGGATGTCCTCGGGCGTCACGCGCCCGACGAACCGGTACATCAAATCACGCCAGGACCAAAAGGAATCGGTCGGCGACCCCCAGCGTTCCGTCAGCCCGGCCATGGCGCGTTGAAAAGCATGCGAATGCAGGTTGGGCATTCCCGGCAGGACCGGACCCGCCGCCGTCTCCGAGCCGTTCGGCGGGTAGTCCGCGGCATCGATCCCGACGATCCAGCCGTCGTTGATCCGGATCACGCAGTTTGAGCGCCAGCCGTCGGGCGTCATCAGGCTCGGTGCGAAGAGTTCCATGTCCCTCGTCTTCTATGATGTGCTTCGTTAGGATCGGTCCGCGTGTCTTGCTACGCAGTCTCCGACGGGAATAGGACGGCGGCAAGCATGGGTTTTCCGGACGGCGCATGATTTCGGGAGTGTGACAGCGTGTGGGATGAGCTTTGGACGAATGTGAACCTGGCCACCATGGTGCCGGGCGGGGCGCGTTACGGCGCGATCGAAAACGGTGCGATCGCGGTGGAAGAGGGCGATATCGCCTGGATTGGCCCGTCGGCGGATTTGCCGGACGACGCCGCCAAACTGGCTTGGAGCGTGATGGACGGCAAGGGCCGCTGGGCCACGCCCGGCTTGATCGACTGTCACACCCACATCGTCCATGGCGGCAGCCGCGCCGGCGAATTCGAAATGCGCCTGGAAGGGGCGAGTTACGAGGAAATCGCCCGCGCGGGCGGCGGCATCGTCTCGACCGTGAAAGCGACGCGTGCCGCGAGCGAACAGGAATTGCTCGCCACCGCCAAGCGGCGGGTTCGGCGGCTGCTGTCGGAAGGGGTCACCGTGTTGGAGGTGAAGTCCGGATACGGCCTCGATCTGGAAACCGAATTGAAGATGCTGCGTGTAGCCCGGCGCCTGGAACAGGAACTGCCGGTCACCGTGCGGACGACATTTCTGGGCGCGCATGCCCTGCCGCCCGAATACAAGGATCGGGCGGATGACTATATCGATTTCGTATGTTCGGAAGTGCTGCCCGCCGTTGCCGCGGAAGGGCTTGCCGATGCGGTCGACGCGTTTTGCGAGGGCATCGGCTTCACGCCGGAACAGACGGCGCGTGTCTTCGATACGGCCAGCGGCCTCGGCCTGCCCGTAAAGCTGCACGCGGATCAACTGTCCGACCTGGACGGGGCGGCGCTGGCGGCAGGCTACAAGGCGCTTTCCGCCGACCATCTGGAATACACCAACGAGGAGGGGATCGCCGCAATGGCAGCATCGGGCACCGTCGCGGTCCTATTGCCCGGCGCCTTCTATTTCCTGCGCGAAAAGACCTTGCCGCCGGTCGAGACGTTTCGACGGCATGGCGTTCCCATTGCCTTCGCGACCGACAACAATCCGGGCTCCAGCCCGGCGGTGTCCCTGCTGCTGATGCTGAACATGGCCTGCACGCTGTTCCGGGTGACACCGGAGGAAGCCCTGGCGGGGGTTACGCGGAACGGCGCGAAGGCGCTTGGCATGGCCGGTAAATACGGCACGCTGGCGGTGGGCAACCGGGCCGATTTCGTCTTTTGGGACGTGGAAAGCCCGGCGGACCTCAGCTATCGATTGGGCGACAACCCGTGCAAGGAAGTGGTGCGTCATGGCAAGACGGTTTGGCCGGTTTAGCGCCTTCCTGACCGCGTTGGCCCTGTTCGCCGCCTTGGGCGGGCAGCACGTGCGCGCGGCGGAGGCGTTCCGGGATTGCGGGATCTGCCCGGAAATGGTGCCGCTGACGCCCGAACCTTTCCTGATGGGCTACGATCACGGCAAGGCGGCGGAGAGGCCGGCGCGTATGGCGACCTTGTCGCGTCCCTTCGCGATCGCGCGGACCGAGACGACCTATGCACAGTGGTCCATGTGCGTTGCCGATGGCGGCTGCACGCCGCCGCGCCATACCCGCGGCTGGGACCAGCCCGACCGGCCCGTGATTTATGTGGACTATCATCAGGTCCAGGCTTTCATCGCTTGGCTCTCCTCCCAGACCGGACGGAACTATCGACTGCCGACGGAAGAGGAATGGGAGTTCGCGGCCCATGGTGGAGCCAACGGGCCGGGGCGTCAGCGGGTCGACGGCATGGGCCGCGCCAATTGCAACAAATGCACCCCCGATTGGCATCATGAAACCTTCCTGGTCGCCAGCCTACCGCCGAACGGATATGGCCTCTTCGACATGCTGGGGAACGTCATGGAATGGACGTCGAGTTGCTGGACGGCGGACTATCAGTCGGACCGGGAAGAGGATTGCGCTCGCCGCGTCCGCCGGGGCGGCTCCTGGTATTTTGACCGCTACGTCTCCACGCCCACATACCGCTACGGCGCGCTGTTGGATCGCGTGTCCTACGATGTGGGCTTCAGGGTCGCAACGGACCTTCCGTGAACTGCCTCAGAGAATGCAGGCGCGCATTCAGAGCGCTTCGGCAAGGACGATACGCATCTCTTCGATATCGGAGGGCAGGCGTGTGCCATCCAGCGATCTAGCGACGCGCCCGGTTGTATCGATATTCGCGAGCCCGCGCTCCAGCAGTTCCAGTTCCGGTTCGAAACGTACCCGGCTCAGGCCGAGGATCAGTTCCAGCGCCAGGCGTAGCAAAGCGTCCAGACTCTCATTCGTGAAACGGTCGCCTGCCATATGCGCCATCAGACGATTGAGGCACTCGCCGGGGAGACGCTGCAACTCGCCGGCCAGGATGCTGCGCACGGAAAGCATTTCCTGACGGGACCGGCAGGACCCGATGCAGGAACCGTTCGCCGCCTGGATCGGCAAGCGCTTGCCGGATTCGGGCAGGTGCAGGGCCGCCAGCATGACAAGATCGCTTTCCAGCGGAAGACTGCGGTTGCTGACCCGTTCAAGCATCCGGCGCAAATACGGCTCGCCGTCCTCATGGTTGATCGCGCTCGCGATATCCTTGAGCGATGTTTCGAGGCCGGCACGAGAGACTTGCGTCACTAATTCTATGAAATTGAGGTCGATTTTCTCCGGCAGATAGACGCCGAAGATTTTCGCCTCGATCCGCATCGCCCGGACGATCGCTATGGCGGTGCATTCCATATCGGTTTCGCCCTGCATTGCGAACACGTCCGACCATCCATGCCTCTGGGCGACTTTGCGCCAGGCGACGGCGATCTCCATCGCATTCCGGCGGAAGGGGGGCATGAACTGTTTCGCGATGGCCGCGAAAGGGTCGTCCTTGGACCGGCGCGTGCCCTCGGCGGGCAGCGTCATGGCGCCGTAGATGGCGGTCGTCATGAACTTGCTGCGCAGGGTTTGCCGGATGATGATGCGTACCGCATGGCCGACCATCAAATCGGCCGCTTCCGTCAGCAGGTAGTGCGGCTGAACCGGTCGTGACCCTGCCTCCTCACTGTGCGGAAAGAAGTTCCGTACAAGCTTCAATTTGTCGACCAGATGCTCCGTCAGGCGATCGATCAGATAGGCCTCTTCGCGGGCGTGACGGTAATCGTCAGGCCTTACCTCCAACGCGGCTAGCGGCTCGAGAACTTCCACCAAGCCGAAGGCCAGTTGCCGCCGCGTGGCGCGGTGCGCCGCGGAGGGCGCGCCGAGGAATTGGGTTACGGAGAGGAGATCCCAGCGGAGGCTATGCCGACCTGTTCCCGAACGGACCTTGTCCCACATTGCCTTCTGAATACGAGAGACCGCCGCCGCCGCCACTTTCATGGGGGGTCGTTCTCCAACACCGCCAGTTCCTGCTGAATAACGTCCGCACACAACATCTGAAATCTCACACGTATTTCCAAAATGGATTTACCTTCTGTCCAATCCTTCACGGGTGGTGAAGGCTGGCCGAAAGCGCGATGGTGCGGTGTGTAACAGATGGGGCGTCAACGAACCGTCAAATGCACGTGAAAGCGTATCTGGGGATGTCAACGGACGTTCGCAGAAGTCCGCATTTTGGCCGAAAAACGCGGAAAATGACGGATCGGGGCGTTAAAAATGCAGTTTGGTATCACGCGGGCGGCGTCAGCGCTCCGTGGGATAGCCCTGGCCCTTCCAGTCCAGAATGCCACCTTCCATGTGGAAGACTTCCTTGTAGCCGGTCATCTGAAACAGCTGGAAATAGTCGAAGGTGCGGCGCCCGCTGCGGCAGTGGAAGATGCCGATTTTGTCGGGGTTGCCTTCCGGCCGTTCCTGGCCGAAGCGGGAGAGGGGATACAGAGCCGCCCCGGGGATACGCTCGGCCTCCCATTCGTTCACTTCACGGACATCAATGAGTTCAGCCTCACCGGACTTGAGGAGCTTGGCGCATTCATCTGCGTCCAGGCCACGGACGCCGCTGTCACTATCCACTGAAAATCTCCTGCAGGCTGTTTCCCCCAATTTTATTCGAGGGCGTCGTTCAGATCCTTAGCCAGATCCTCGTAATGCTCAAGCCCCACAGACAGACGGATCATGCCTTCCGATATTCCCACCTGCGCGCGTTCTTCCGGCGTCAGGCGCGAATGGGTGGTCGAGGCCGGGTGGGTGACCAGGCTTTTCGCGTCGCCCAAGTTGTTGGAGATGCGGATCAGCCGCAGCTTGTTCAGGACACGGAAAGCGGCTTCGCGGCCGCCTTCAATTTCGAAGGTGACGACCGTGCCGCCCTGGCTCATCTGTTTCCGGGCCAGGTCGTGCAGGGGGTGCGATTTCAGGAAGGGGTAGGAAACCGTCTTCACGCGGGAATCCGCCTCCAGCCACCCGGCCAGCGACAAGGCGCTTTGGCATTGCCGGTCGACACGAAGGTTCAGCGTCTCCAGCCCTTTCAGCAGGACCCAGGCGTTGAACGGGCTCATGCTCGGGCCGGTATGGCGAATGAAGGGCATCAGTTCCTTGGTGCAGTATTCCTTGGTGCCGAGGATGGCCCCGCCCAGGCAGCGGCCCTGGCCGTCGATATGCTTGGTCGCGGAATAGACGATTACGTCCGCACCGTATTCCAGCGGCTTCTGCAACAGCGGCGTGGCGAAGACATTGTCGATGACAAGCTTCGCCCCCGCCGATTTCGCGAGATTGGCGACGAATTCGAGGTCGATCAGGTCCAGGCCCGGATTGGTGGGTGTTTCTAGAAACACGGCCGCGGTCGGTTTGGAGAGCGCCGCCCGCCACTGGTCCGGGTCGCCGCCGTCGACGAAAACCGTCTCAACACCGTAGCGGGGCAGGATGTCGTTGCAGATGAAAAAGCATGACCCGAACAGCGCGCGGCTGGCCACCAGGCGGTCGCCCGCCTTGAGCAGCGAGATAAGGGCCGTGAAAACGGCGGACATGCCGCTTGCCGTGGCGAAACATTGTTCGGCGCCCTCAATCTGGGCCAGACGCTCTTGGAACATATCGACGGTGGGATTGCCGTATCGGCTGTAGATGTAGCGGTCCAGGTCGCCCTTGAACGCCGCTTCCGCCTCCTCCGCCCTCCCATAGACATAGCCGGAGGTCAGGTAGACCGCTTCCGCGTTTTCATCGAAGCCGCTGCGCCGGATGCCGCCATGTACGCCGATCGTGTCGGAATGCCAGTGCGCGGCGAAGTCGACAGGTGTGGAGCAGTCGTCCGATGTCACTGGTGGTTTGCCGTCAGTCATGTCCATCACGAAGCAAGCCGGGCGGTATCCGCTGTTTGCCGCCGTCGCAGATTCATGATGGTTGTCTTGCCATCGCGCGCCGGCTGGTAAAAGAGGTCGACGCCCGCGAGTCGTCCTTCCCGCAGGCGACGGATCGTCGGCTCGTTCGTTACCTGGAAAGCGTCGAAGCCGCAACGCTGCATGAACTGGATTTGGTCCAGCAGCACGTCGCCGGTTGCGCGGATCTCGCCCTTGAAACCGAACCGCTCACGCAAGGCGCGTGCCGTGGAGAAAGCACGGCCGTCCGCGAAGTTCGGGAAATGCAGCTGGACGAGGGCGAGGTGAGGCAAATCTGCTTCAATCTCTTCGGCAAACTCCCCGGCCGCCAGCGCCACGCCGGTTTGGGACGGGCGGCTGATCAATTCGTGACGGACGTCCCGCCATCTCGCGAGCGGCACGATGACATGGGTCGTGTCGGGCAAGGGCGCATCATTGTCGGCGACAACCCAATCGTCGGCGATTTCTTTTCCATATTTGAACAAAGGCATCGGTCGATCCTTCAACTGATCGTCGTTTAAAAGGCGCCGTGAATGTCGCCTGGCGCGGTATAGGGCGCGTAAGGGGGCGCGGCAGGCGGCGGCGCAATGGCGGCCGTAACGGGCGCCGCTGTGCCACCGGAGTCGAACTGGCCAGGCGCGGCCTTCCAAATACCGACGCCAATGCCGAGCTTTGCTTCGGACCGGTTCACGGCGTGATACTTGTGGGACGCGTTCCAATCTATAAGCGGCTTCCAGAAACTCATGATCATGCCCTCCCGTACAGCCGTTCCTTGAACGGCGTTTCGCCAACGCGGCGGTATGCTTGAAGAAATGTCTCGTCCGGCGATTTGCGGATGTCGAGATAGGTATCGACGACGGTCTCGACCGCATCGGTGATTTCCTCGCCGGAAAATCCCTGGCCGATGATTTTGCCGATCGAGGTGTTTTCGTCCGCGCTGCCGCCGAGCGTGATCTGGTAGAATTCCTCGTTCTTCCGGTCGACGCCCAAAATTCCGATATGCCCGACATGGTGATGGCCGCAGGCATTGATACAGCCAGAAATCTTCAGCTTCAGGGGCCCGATCTCCTTCTGGCGGTCGATGCTGGCGAAGCGTTGGCTGATGTCTTGAGCCACCGGGATGGAGCGTGCGTTGGCGAGGGCGCAGTAGTCGAGGCCGGGGCAGGCGATGATATCCGTCACGAAACCGATATTCGGGGTTTCAAGGTTTACCGCCCGCAAGGCTTCCCAAACCTCGAACAGGTCGTCCAGGGCGACATGCGGCAGGACGAGGTTCTGTTCGTGGGTAACGCGCACTTCGTCCTGGCTGTAGCGCTCCGCAAGATCCGCGACGGCATCCATCTGTTCGGCGCTCGCGTCGCCGGGGGCCTCCCCGATTCCTTTCAGGGAGATGGTGACGATGCCGTGGCCTGCCTTTTTATGCGGCGCGACATTCCGGTCCGCCCAGTCGGCGAAGTCCGCGTTGGTCGCCTTGGCGGCATTTAACTTGGCCGAGATGATCGGGAGGGTTTGAAGTTGCGGCGGCGCGAAATAGGCCGCGATCCGTGTTACTTCCTCCGGCGGGAGGGTGAAGACGGTGTCCTTGATTTCTTCCCACTCTGCCTCGATGGCGTCGGTCAGTTCCTTCGTTCCGGTCTCGTGCACCAGGATCTTGATCCGGGCCTTGTACTTGTTGTCGCGGCGGCCGAACTGGTTGTAGACGCGCAGGATCGCTTCGAGATAGCTCAACAGGTGCTGCTTGGGCAGGAAGTCGCGAACCTTCTTCGCAATCATCGGCGTCCGGCCCTGGCCGCCGCCGACATAAACGGTGAAGCCGGTTTCACCGTCCTCGTTTCGAACCAGGGCGAGGCCGATGTCATGGACTTGGATGGCCGCGCGGTCTTCCTTCGTGCCGATAACGGCGATCTTGAACTTGCGCGGCAGGAAGGCGAATTCCGGATGCAGGGTGGACCACTGCCGGATGATCTCGCACCACACGCGTGGGTCTTCGATCTCATTAGCCGCGGCGCCCGCAAAATGGTCGGCGGTGGTGTTCCGAATACAATTCCCGCTGGTTTGGATTGCGTGCATCTCGACTTCCGCCAACTCTTCCAGAATGGCGGGTGTGTCGATGAGCGACGGCCAGTTGTACTGGATGTTCTGGCGCGTGGTGAAGTGGCCGTAACCCTTGTCGTATTTGCGGGCGATATGGGCCAGCCGGCGCATCTGCGTCGATGACAGCGTGCCATAGGGAATGGCCACACGCAGCATGTAGGCATGAAGCTGCAGATACAGGCCGTTCTGAAGGCGCAGCGGCTTGAATTCGTCCTCGGTCAGTTCTCCGGCAAGCCGGCGTTCTACCTGGTCCCTGAATTGCGCGACGCGCTGATGGACGAAGTCATGGTCAAATTCATCGTAACGATACATGGGTCAAATCCTCAAAAATTCACTCGGCCCCTTGAGGGTCACGCGTAGAGTTCGGCTTGCTTGCCCAGGTCGCGGCGAACCGTCGGGCCGCGGGACCGGATTGCCTCCTTGTTCTTGACGGCGGTCTGCGTTCCATCCCGGATTTCCACTTCGGCCAGTTCCCAATGGGTGATTTCCTGGCGTGCCAAACCGGCAGCCGCCTTCTCTTCAAAACCCTGGCGTTCTGCTGGGTCGGTGGTGGCTGCGGCTTCCTCCACCTTTTCGGTCCAACCGCCGTCGGCGGTCAGGTAAAGGACGGCCCCATCGGTCAACCGGTTCGCCGTGATCGCTTCCGCATAGGTCTTTTGTTTGGCCATGATTTTCGTCTCCGTTTTTCGGCGTGTCCCGTCAGGCGACCGCCCTGTCCGTGGGCCGCAGGGCGGCCCTGGCCGCTTCCGTGAAGGTTTCGGCATCCGCAATGTCGGCCTTGGAAACCACGTCGCCGATGACGATCAGCGCCGGTCCGGTCAGGTTGGATATCGTCGCGACGAGGGGAAGGTCCCCCAACGTGCCGGTCAAAACGCGTTGATTGGCCAGGGTGGCGTTTTCGATTACCGCGACTGGTGTGCAGATATTGCGGCCATGGCGGATCAAGGCGGCGCTGATATCGGCGACCTTGGTTTTGCCCATATAGATGACGGCGGTCTGGTTGGGGTTTGCCAGGGCCGCAAAGTCGGGTTCGGCACTGCCCGCCGCCGGATGGGCGGTTGCGAAGCTGAGGACATTGGCGACGTCACGCTGCGTCAGCGGTAGGCGCAAGGCAGCCGCGACACCGGCTGCCGCCGTCACGCCGGGGACGACATCTACCTCTATCCCCGCATCCCGAAGCGCATCGACTTCTTCCCCGCCGCGTCCGAAAACGAAAGGGTCGCCACCTTTCAGCCGTACCACTGTTGAACCGCGACGGGCTTCGTCGATGAGGATTCCGTTTATGCGGTCCTGGCTGTAACTGTGGCGACCCTTCGCCTTTCCGGCATAAAGCCGAAGAGCATCGCGGCGCGCGAGGTCCAAGACCTCCGGCCCGACCAGAGCATCATAAACGATCACATCGGCCTGTTGTAAAGCCCTCAATGCGCGTAGGGTTAATAGATCCGCGGCGCCTGGGCCCGCGCCTACCAAGGTTACCCGCCCCGTCGGCTTTCCACCGCGCTCCAGGCTGGACAGAAGGTCTTCGGCGGCTTGCTCCCCGATCGCGGGTTTGTTCCGAAGAACGGCCTCCGCCCCATACCCGTCCAGGAACCGTTCCCAGAAGGTACGGCGTTTCCTGCCGTCGGTTAGCCGATCGGCGACCTTGGCCCGTAGTCCGGCGGCAAATTCGGCCAGCTTACCCAGATTGGGGGAAAGGGAGGACTCGACCCGTTCCCGAATTCGGCGCGCCAAGACGGGAGAGGTTCCGGCGCTTGAAATAGCGACCAAAACGGGGGCGCGGTCGACGATCGAGGGAACGATGAAAGTCGACAGGTCCGGGCGATCGACGACGTTCACTTTGACGCCGCTCGCCTGTGCGGTCGCGGCGCAGAACGTGTCGACGTCATCCCGGCCGGTCGCGGCAATGACGATGGCGGCCCCCGCGATATCGCTTTCGGTCACCGGCCGACGGGAGAGGGAAATGCGATCTTCGTCGGCGAAAGCGTCGATCTCTGCGTTCGCACTGGTTGCGACCACGTGAACGCGTGCCTGCGCGGCCACGAGAAGCCGGACCTTGCGGGTGGCGTTTTCGCCGCCGCCCACGACCAAGGCGATACCGGATGCGGTGTCCCAGAAAATTGGAAAATAGGAATGCAACATACGCGCCTCCGTCGAGCCAAATACCGGGCCCACGGAGATCACTCCGTGGCGCTTTAGCAGTGGTAACGCGGATGCAAGCTGCCCATCAAATCCCGCGGGTCCGTAACTTTGGTGGACCAGACCGACATAAAAAAACCTGTCACAGCATAAAGCTGGACAGGGTCCTCCGCTTTAGCTGCATTTATAAAGCGCCCGCAAGTTGGCATTAACTCGGCGCTGTGGACAATTATGTAACCTTTCGAACCGTCGAAGTCAATGTCGCGGTGCGCACAAATACGTTATCCGGAAGGCTTCCAGTCCAACAGGGTTTCCAGCAGGTGTTTCAGGACCGGCTGGATGCGCACTGCTTTATCGGGCCTGAAACCGTATGGCGGCGTTTCGTCCATATAGGTCGCTTGAGACAATTCCAGTTGGATCGCATGAACGTCCTGATCTGGATTGCCATAGTTCCGCGTGATGAATCCGCCCTTGAAACGGCCGTTCAAGACATGGGTAAAATCGGTAACATCTTCGGCGACGGCTAGTATCCGTTTGGTCAGTTTCGTGTCGCAACTGTCGCCTTGGTTGGTGCCGAAATTCATGTCGGGAAGGCCGCCGTCGAATAGCCGCGGGACGCGCGAGCGTATCGAATGGGCATCCCATAGAAGCGCATATCCATAGTGCCGCTTCAGGTTCTCCAGCCCCTCATGAAGTTTGGCGTGATAGGGTTTCCAATAGGTCTCGACGCGGGCTTTGATCTCGTTCTCGTCCGGTTCGGCGCCGGCCAGATAGAGGGGGTCGCCGTCGAATGTCGTCGTCGGCGCCAGTCCTGTGGTCGCCTGCCCGGGGTAGAGCGTCGCCCCATCCGGCGGTCGGTTCAGGTCGACGACGTAGCGCGACTGCGTCGCGGCAAGAACGGATGCACCCAGCCCGTCCAAAAAGTCGTAGAGCTGTGGGATGTGCCAATCCGTGTCGCCCAATTCTCGGGCCTTCTCCGTCAGCCGCCCGGCGATCGCGTCCGGAACCTCAAGCCCCGCATGCGGAATGCTGACGAGCAAAGGCGTCGTCCCTTCCCGAAACTCGTATGTCATTGTCCCCGCCCGCCGATTTCTTGGCCGATTTCTTGGCCGATTTCTTGATTGCCGGTCATGCTAACGCCCGGCGCGTTTCGTGGCTACAGTCCTGCGGCTTGTTTTGGGGGCTTTAAGGCGTTTCCCGCCGGTATCCGTCTTCGAACACCGTGCGGCCAACCTCAGCGAACCGGCGGATGCGATCCAATTCCGATTCAAGCGCCGTTTCGCGCCCCTTGCCGAGCTTGATGCCGGGTTCCAGCCACAAGCCGGTCACCGTGAGCGCGTCAGCCGATTTGTCCGCCTTCATGTCGATCCGGCCGATGAGCTTGTCCTTCTCCAGCAGGGGAAAAACGTAATAACCGTATTGCCGCTGCGGCGCGGGCACGAAAATCTCGATCCTGTAGTCAAAGTCGAACAACCGCTTCAGCCGGGTCCGATCGCGGATCACGGGGTCGAACGGGCTGAGGACCCGGATGCGGCCGGGCACATCCGGCAGGTCTGCCATGACGGCTTCGATATCCGGTCGGGCGAAGGCCTTCCGCGGCTTGGATCCGTCATCCGCATGGGCCAGCACCGGCAGCGCATCCTGCGGGCCGGCCGCTTCGCACCAGGTCTTCGCTTCCGCCACCGTGATCAGGTCGAAGAAGCGTGAAATCTCGCCCGGTGTCCCCACGCCAAGGCGTTCCAAGGCCGCCCTGCATGCCCAATCCACGAAGGCGTCGTGGTCCTGTTGCTCGGAAAAATGCGGGTCGGGGATGACCCGCTCGGACAGATCGTAGACTTTCTGGAAACCCTCCCGGCGGGCAACCGACAAGCGGCCCGTGCGCCACAGATATTCCAGTGCGATCTTACTGTCGTGCCAGTTCCACCAGCCGGCCGCTTGTTTCGGTTGGTCGGCTTCGAAATGCCGGGCCATCAGCGGGCCTTCGTCGCGTATGCGGTCGATGACCCCATCGACCACGGCGCGGAAGTCCTTGTCGTGCCAGCGGGTGAAGCGTTCGGCGAGGCTTTCGGACTCGCGCTCGAACTTGCGCCGCCAATAGGGGAAGAAGCGGGTTGGGATCAGGCTCGCGTCGTGGGTCCAGTTTTCGAAGAGCCGGGCATCCTTTTCATGCAAGTGCGCCAAATGCTTGGGCCGATAGGTTTGATTGCGGGAAAAAAGGATCATGTGGTGGGCGCGCGCGACCGTGTTCACACTGTCCAGCTGCACATAGCCCATACGCTCGATCAGGTCATAAAGACCGTCGACGTCGATCCTTCGGCCCGGCGGATCAGACAGGCCCTGCAACGCCAGGACGAGTGCCCGGGCCTCTGCGGCGGATATTTCCAAGGGTGTTCGGTCGGACATGGTCTGGCACCGGATGTATTGTTTCCCGGATCAACGGAACGCGACTCAGCGATTGATTCAACACTTTCGGGCAACTAGCCGAAACCATTGTCATTGTTCGGGTGGGTGGCCTCTTGTAGGAAGGCGTCACCATCATCCAAGCAAGGTACGCCCCCTTTCATGTCCCCGCCGATCCTTCATCTTCGCGACATTCATCTCACCTTTGGCGGGACCCCCCTGCTGACCGGCACGGAACTCGCGGTCGAGGAAGGCGCGCGGGTGTGTTTGGTCGGCCGGAACGGATCCGGCAAATCGACCTTGCTGAAAATCGCCGCGGGGATGCTGGAGCCGGATAGCGGCGAGGTCTTCATACAACCCGGCACGACCATTGCCTATTTGCCGCAAGAGCCTGACTTTTCCGGCTTTGCATCGGCATACGATTATGTCGCGGCTGGTTTCACCGAGGGGCAGGATCCTCATCCCGGCAGGGTTATCCTGGAAGCATTGGGCCTGACGGGCGAAGAAAATCCCGCGACATTCTCCGGCGGGGAGGCGCGCCGTTGCGCCCTGGCGCGGGTGTTGGGACCCGAGCCTGATATTCTTTTGCTGGACGAGCCGACGAACCACTTGGACCTGGCCGCCATCGAATGGCTGGAACGGCAACTGCGCGGCTTGAGCTCCGCCATCGTGATGATCAGCCATGACCGGCGCGTCCTCGATACCCTCTCGCGCGAGACGGTATGGCTCTTTCAAGGGGTCAGCCGAAAACTCGATAAGGGATTCAGATATTTCGAAGATTGGCGTGACACGTTGGTTGAGCAAATGGAAACCGAACAGCACAAGCTGGACCGGAAAATCCTGCGGGAGATGGAGTGGCTGCGCCGCGGCGTGACCGGCCGCCGGAAGCGGAATCAGGGACGCCTCCGCGCGCTGAACGGCTTGCGCGAGGAAAAGCGGAATCGCCGGCAGGCTCTGGGCGCGGGCCAGATGCGGGCCGCCGGCGGTGAAACCTCCGGCAAGCTGGTCGCGGAAATGAAGGGCGTAAGCAAATCCTTCGACGGCCGGACCGTGATCCGCGACCTGGATCTGCGGGTTCAGCGGGGCGACCGATTGGGCATCGTCGGCCCCAACGGGGCGGGGAAGACGACGCTGTTGAAGACGCTGCTGGGCGAGCTTCAACCCGATAGCGGCGAGGTGCGCCTCGGCGCCAATTTGCAAATCATCACGCTGGATCAGCGCCGGGAGAGCCTCAATCCCACCTGGACCTTGTCGGAGGCGGTCACCCATGGCGGCGGGGACACGGTGTCGGTCGGCGGCGAAACGAAACACGTTATGGGGTATCTGCAGGATTTCCTGTTCTCTCCGGAGCAGATCCGCACACCGATCAACAGGCTGTCCGGCGGGGAGCGGGGACGGTTGATGCTGGCGCGGGCCCTGGCCCAACCGTCAAACCTGATGATCCTCGACGAACCGACCAACGATCTCGACCTGGAAACGTTGGACCTGCTGCAGGAAATGATCGCCGACTATGCCGGAACGGTGCTGCTCGTCAGCCACGACCGTGATTTCCTCGACCGGACAGTCGGGAGCATCCTGGCCAGTTCGGGGGACGGGAATTGGACGGAATACGCCGGCGGCTACAGCGACATGATCGTACAGCGCTCCGCAGGGCCGGATTCCGACGCCGTCCGGCTAAACGCGGGAAAACCGGGTTCGAAAAAGGGAAAAGGCGGGGACGACGGGCAATTGGCACAAACGGCGAAGCGAAAGCTCAGCTTCAATCAACAGCACGCGCTGAAAACACTACCGGACCGGATGGCCAAAACGGAAGCGGAGGTTGCCCGTCTTCAAAAGGTTCTCGCCGATCCGGCCCTCTATTCAAGCGATCCCAAGAAATACGCAACCAGCGCCAAAGCCCTGCAGGAGGCGCAATCGAGCCTGGAAACGCTTGAGGAGGAATGGCTTGAGCTTGAGATAATCCGAGAGGATATTGAAGGTAACTAAATGCTAAATTTGGCATTTTCAAATTCGCATTAAATTGGAAATTGCACGCCGGTTCTGTAGTGTGAGGCAGCATTTTGTGGGAGCCGCCTCGCCAATTTTGGCATTTCGCCTCGGGGTCGGATTTTGCTGTTGGGAACAGACTCGGCATTAGCCGGGGAGGTCGGTGGGCTTGCGTTCGTTCCGCTCTTTCAAGAGCCGTATCCTTCTCAGTGCATTGATCCCTTTGGGCTTGCTTCTGAGTTTTGTCGGCATCGAATCCTATTTGGATTGGCGATCGGCTCAGGCGCTGCGCGCCGTTGGACCATTAAAGGAAATGGCCCAATCGGCGACCGAGGTTCTGATCGGTTTTCAGAATGAACGCGCCTGGGCCGTGCTGGCCCAGACAAGCCGCGCAAGTGACGTTCCCGAACAATCGGCCCAGCACCAGGCGGTCATGCAAGGGCTTGAGGCCCGCCGTCGGGAAACGGACAGCGCCTTGCGGCATTTCAGGGATGTATCCTATGGCGAGGAACCGCTTGCCGCGGCGTCCGCCGATCTCAGGCGTACGCTAACGGCGCTCAACAATGCCCTGCTTGAGATGCCGCGCCGGCGTGCCGCCTTCGATGGCAGTCCGCCCGGCTGGAAGCCCGTCTACGATTATTACACTCAAATGGACAACAGCATTCAGCGTTTGATCGTGCTGATCGTGCAGGGTGTCGAGTACAAGGAACTCGTTCAGACCCTGACCGCGTTCGCCCTGTTGCAGCGCGGCGGGGAAGAGGCCAGCAAGGCGGCGGCCCTGGGCGCTGCGGTGATTGACCTGATGATGCAAGGGGCGCCGGCCGGCCGGCCCTTCGTCGGGTTCTTCGAGGCGAATGCGGCCGACAAGGCGACGGTTGAAGCTTTCCTGAGAATGTCGACACACGAACAACGCCTATTGTTCGACACGTTGATGACCGGTGAGGAAATGGGGGAATACGCCAGCCAATTGAACCGGCTGGTCACCTTGCCCGGGACGAAAAATATGGCGGGTTTGACGCCGCTTGGGTGGTTGGAAAGCGCTCTTCTGCGTCTCGACAATTTGAATGCTGTATCTTGGAAGCTGTTGGACGACGCGACATCCAGCGCCCAAACCGAATTGGAAAATGCGCAGCGGGACCTGCAAATTCGGCTCGGGGTGTCGATCCTCATTCTCGCTATCGCCACTTACGCGGCCTTTGCCGCCGCACTGCCGCTTTCCCGGCGTATCGGCGGTTTGCAGCGCGCCCTGATCCGAATAGCGCGGGGCAGGTTCGATCAACGCGTGCCTCATACCGACGGCACTGACGAGATCGGGGAAACGGCGCGTGCCCTGGAAACGCTGCGGGAAGCCGCGGCTGACAGAGCGGAGAGCCAGGAACTCCTGCGCGGCACGTTGGGATCGATCAGCGAAGGTGTCTTCGTTGTTCAGCGGGATGGCTTGATCCGGAATACCAATGAGGGGGCGGTCACGCTCTTCCATCTGCCGGTAGACGATATGGTTGGCCGGCATATCGGCGATTTTCTGCCCGGGGACGCGTTGGAGCAATTGGGCGGGACGCCCGCACCGAGTGCCACGACATTGCTGTCGCCGGACCGTGACGCGTTCGCCCATCGGCCCGACGGCACGCAAATTCCCGTTCGCCTTTCCATTTCAGCGATGAGCGTGCGCGACAATCTGCTGTATACCGTGGTCGTCTCCGACATGTCCGATCGCCAACGGCTGGCCGACGGTTTGCGGAACGCCGCGGATGCGGCCCAGGCGGCCGATCAGGCCAAGAGCTCCTTCCTGGCGAATATGAGCCACGAAATCAGAACCCCGCTGAACGGAATCATGGGGATTTCCAGACTGCTCGCCATGACGCCGCTGAACTCCGAACAGCAGGAGCACATCCGCAAAATTCTCAATTCCTCGGAAGTCTTGCTCGGCGTGATCAACGATATTCTCGATTTTTCCAAAATAGAGGCAGGTGAACTGGAACTGGAGACGATCGATTTCAGTCTCGCGAGCCAGGTGAAAACAATTCAGGATGTTTTCGAACTGCAGGCGCGGCAAAAGGGAATTGATCTGACCTTCGCCGTTGCCCCGGACGTTCCGGACGGGCTGCGCGGCGATCCGCTCCGGATAAAGCAAGTGCTGATCAATCTGGTCGGCAACGCGATCAAGTTCACCACGAAGGGCGCGGTCAGGTTGTCCTTCGACTTCGGCATCGGGGAAGACGGGCGAAATCAGCTGAAATTCAGCGTCCGTGACACCGGCATCGGAATGACATTGGATCAGACGAACAAGCTGTTCCGACCGTTTACACAAATGGATGCGTCGACGACGCGCAAGTTCGGAGGCAGCGGCCTCGGTTTGGCGATCTCTCACGGATTGGTCAGCCAAATGGGCGGTTCTATCGATGTTGAGAGCGAGGTCGGTGCCGGCACGGTCTTCACAGTTACCGTCCCGATTCTGCGCGCTTCGTCGGCTTACCGGGCAGAAACGGTTGCCCGGGTTTCCAGGTTGGAAGGCAGCCTCAAGAACCTGCGGGTTCTCGTCGCAGAGGACAATGCGGTGAACCAAGCCGTGGCGCGCGGTCTGCTGGAAAAACTTGGCGCCAAGGTCGAAATGGCTGTCGATGGAGAGGAAGCGGTCCAGAAATTGTCCGATGACGAAGGCGGGTTCGACGTTGTTCTGATGGATATTCAGATGCCGGTGATGGACGGCTATAAAGCGGCCGCCGCGATCCGTGCGGACAGTCGGTTTGACGGGATTCCCATCATCGCGATGACCGCCCATGCCCAATCGACGGAACGTGAGAAATGTCTCGCCGCCGGGATGCAGGATCACATCACGAAACCGGTTCGATACGAAAGTTTGGCGGAAAAATTGAAACCCTGGCTTCCCGGCAATCGATCGGTCGACTTTGTCATCCCACGCAGCGCCCGGACGGGCGGCGAGCAGCCGGTCGGTCCCGGCTTGGTATAGGAGGCTGCCGAAAAGGGCATCCGGAATGGCGTGATCATTGGTTGCCGGAGGCGCAAGGCGCTAGCACAATACCGCTCGCATTCGCCTGTGCCCCGAAGGAGCGAGTTTTATGGTTTCCTGGTCACCATCCAATTTTTCCCGAACCCAATCCGTTCGAAAGGGGGCGGTCCGGTCGGAGAACGGAATCGTAGCAGCGCAGCACGGGGCGGCGGCAGCGGTTGGCGCCCGTGTTCTGGAACAAGGCGGCAATGCGGTGGACGCCGCAATTGCTGTCAGTTTCGCGATCGGGGTGGTGGAACCCTGGATGTCAGGCCCGGGTGGTGGTGGATACATGGTCATTCGCCGAGCGGGCGATGACCATGCGAATGTCGTCGATTTCGGCATGCGCAGTCCCGCCGGGCTCGATCGGTCGAACTATCCATTGACCGGCGGCGTCGCCTCAGACCTGTTCCCATGGCCGAGTGTGCTCGAGGACCGCAATATCATCGGCGCGCACTCTGTCGCCTTGCCGGGACAAGTCGCGGGCATGGGGCTGGCGCACGAAACCTATGGAACCAAACCCTGGGCCGATTTGCTCCAACCGGCGATCGGGCTGGCCGGTGAGGGCCTTCTGGTCGATTGGTACACCCAACTGCTGATCGCCGGGGTGGTCGGAGATCTGCAGAAATTCCCAAAATCCAAGGAGACGTTCCTAGACGCCGCAGGAAACCCGCGCGCATCCGCTTGGACGGCCCTGGCGGATCAGCGCTGCGACATGTCTGCCATGCAGGCGACCTTGGCAAAGATCGCAGCCGGCGGGCCGCGCGAGTTCTATGAAGGCGATGTCGCGCGTTCCATTGTCAGGGACCTGAGGGCGGCGGGCAGTTCGATCACGGAAGCCGACTTTGCGGATTACAAGGCGTCACTCGGACCTGCACACAGGCTGGACCATCGGGAAGGTGTGGTCTTCCTGACGCCGGAACTCACCGCGGGCCCTACATACGTCCGGGTCTACGAATTGCTGCGCAAGGCCTTCGAAGGCGTCAACTTCCTCGGCGCCGACACTTATGTCGAGTATGCCAATGCTTTGTTCACGGCCTATTCGGAACGGCTGGCGCGGATGGGGGATGTTGAAGGCCACCGCGGATGCACGACGCATTTCAACGTCGTGGACCGCGACGGCATGACCGTCGCCGTGACCCAGACGCTGTTGTCGATCTTCGGATCCCGCCTGATGCTTCCGGACAGCGGGTTGCTGATGAACAACGGCATCATGTGGTTCGACCCGGAGCCGGACAAACCGAATTCCCTTGGACCGGGCAAGAAGTGCTTGTCGAATATGTGCCCGATTATCGGCGAACGATCCGATGGGCTGCAATTCGCGTTGGGGGCTTCGGGCGGTCGGAAGATACTTCCCGCGGTCGTTCAGTTGTCGTCTTTCATCATGGATTACGGTATGGATTTGGATGCCGCCTTCCACACGCCGCGCATCGATGTCAGCGGCGGAGATACGGTCGTCGCTGACGAGGCTTTGCCCCGATCCGTCATGCAGGCATTGGACCAGCGTTTCCGGTGCGTGGCCGCGCCACGGACTGTTTATCCCTACAATTTCGGCTGTCCCAGCGCGGTTGCCACGGACGGCGGCGAGAACCAGGGTGCAACGGAAATCATGTCGCCATGGGGAGATGCGGTCACATACTAACTTTTTCGCATTTGCAGCAAAAAAATGCTGCAAGCGCACAAAGACTCTTCAATTTGTTACAGTACGATGACATTATGTTACCGTTGACTTGGTTTCTTGGGCTATGCTGGCGTAAGGGGGTGCAACAAAAACATAACATTAATGCCCTATCGTGTAGGAGAGGTGACCCGCGAACAGGGAGCGGGCACTTGGGCATGCGGGCAACCCGTGTGTGCCGCCCGGTAGGGGTGGGGTCAAAAACAAATCTTGAGGAGTAAGCCGCAATGAGCATTAGAAAGCTCGGATTGCTGGCGTGCGTCGGCCTAGGGGTCATGGCGTTCGCGGCGACAAGGAGCGATTCCGTTAGGGCAGCAGATTGCCCAGCCATAACGGTCGACGACATGGGAGGTCTTTCCAGCCAGTTTCCGCAACAGTTCGAACTGGCCGAATTCGAAGCAGCCGCGAACTGCACGCTGACCTTCCAAGAAAATCCCGAGATCGCCAAACTGAACGGCATGATCCGCGGCAACCCGGACCTACCGCCGCTCGCGGACCGTCTTCCGGAAGAACCGTTGGTCTATGTCCCTTACAATACGGTCGGTAAATACGGCGGCACTTTTGACGTTCTGTCCAATGCGACCGAAGCCGGCACCTCCGACTTCCTGTCCGTTCGCCACGTGAACCTGGTTCGCTATTCCGACGATCTTCAGACGATCGTGCCGATGGTCGCGAAAAGCTGGGAATGGAATGACGATTACACCCAACTGACCTTCCACCTGCGTAAGGGTCATAAATGGTCCGACGGGGCGCCGTTTACCGGCGAAGACGTCAAATTCTGGTACGACAATCTGGCGCTGGACAGCAACGTTCGGGAAAAGCCGCAAGACTATGCACTGGTTGCGGGTGAACGGATGACCGTCGAGGTCCCCGATCCGCAGACGGTCGTGTTCAAATTGCCGGCGCCGAAGCCTGGTTTGCTGGCTCACTTCGCGACGTCATATGCCCAGGCCTTCCAGCCGAAGCATTTCCTCGGCCAGTGGCATCCTGACCTTGCGTCGGACGCCGATGCGAAGGCAACGGCACTTGGTTTCAAGAACGGATACGATGCGATCGCCGCGTATTACGGGAACTCGGACTGGACTGATACGCCGACCCCGATGCTGGCGAAGCCCGAAATGCTGTCGAAGCTTCCCAAAGACGCGATGCCCAGCCTTGAAAGCCACATGGTCATAAAGGAAAGCACGGAAGGCCGTCACTTCGTCGCCAATCCGTATTTCCATATTGTTGATACCGCCGGCAATCAGCTGCCCTACATCAGCGAGCAGGACGAGTTGTTCATCAACGAAAACGAAGTCCGTTTGCTGAAGCTGGTGAACGCGGAAGTCGACTACAAGTCGCAGTCCGTTCAGCTTCCTGCAGCGCCGATGTTGATGGATGGTGCAGAGAAGGGCGACTACACGGTCGACCTGAAGCCGACCATCGCGATGCCGCTGTTCTCCTTCAACCAGACCGCGGAGGATCCGGAGAAGCGCAAGGTCTTCGGTGACCTGCGGTTCCGCCAAGCGATGTCGGTCGCGCTGAACCGTGGCGAAATCAACGAGGTTGCGTTCTTCGGTCTCGGTGAGCCGAAACAGTACACGGGCTTCTCTCCGAACCCGGAATTCGTCGGCGAAGATCTGGTCAAGCATTACGCTCAGCACGATCCCGACCTGGCGAAGAAACTGCTGGACGAAATCGGCATGGTCGACAAGGACGGCGACGGCAAGCGTGAACTGCCCAATGGCGATCGCTTCGTTCTGAACATCCAGTTCGCGACGCAGGGCATGCCCGGTCAGCTTGTCGAACTGGCGGCTCAGCATTGGGCCAATGTCGGCGTCGACACCACGGTCAAGGAAGTCACGCCGGATGAGTATCGTTCCGCGCAGTCTTCCAACCAGCTCGATGTCGGTGCTTGGCAGCAGGGTTTCCCGCTTCCGATCATTTTGGGGCTCAACGAACCCTTCGTACCGCCGTTCGGGGGATACTTCTTCCACCGTACGGGCATGCTCTGGGGCGAGTATCTGGAGTCCAATGGCGAAAAGGGTGTGAAGCCGCCGGCATGGGCCATGAAGATGGTGGACGACATCAACGCCTTCCAGTCGGCCATTCCCGGCACGCCGGAATCCGACAAGCTTGGCCTTGCGCTGGCTGAAAACATGGCCACGAATTTGGTCATGATCGGCACCGTCCAGGCGCCCGCGCCGGTCTATCACCGGAATGCGTTGAAGAACTTCCCGGAGTTCAAGACGTGGTCCTACGAGTACTACCGGACCTATCCGTATCGTCCGGCCCAGTGGTTCTTCGACGAATAAGTCAGTCGGATTACCGAGTAGCGTGAATTGGATATGTGGGGCCGGGCAGATAGCCTGGTCCCACACCTCCCGAAGTGATTTGCTTCAGACACGGGCCGTAATAAGCCGACAAATCGGCAAGCCGTGTTTGATCTAGGGGACGGCTAGCGGGGCAGTCGAGAGGGGGTACGTAGATGCTGCAGTTTGCACAGTTCGCGTTGACGCGGGCCGCGATGGCCATTGTGACGCTGCTGTTGGTTTCATTTATCGTTTTTTCGCTTATGGAATTGGTGCCCGGCAACTGCGCCGAGCGTTATCTGGCCTTCAAGAATACCCAGGGCGCCAAGATCTCCATCGAAGATATCCAAGCAGAAGAAAAGCGGCTGGGCCTCGATCGTCCGTTCGTGGTTCGCTGGGGAAACTGGGTTGGCAACGTCTTCTTCAAGGGCGAGTTTGGCGATAGCTGCATTCTGCGTCTGAACATCAATCAATTGCTGGGCGACAAGATTTGGATTTCGCTGGGCATCTGTTTCGCGTCGCTCTTCATGGCCTATCTTATCGCGGTGCCGGTGGGGATCATTTCCGCGGCGGTCGACAGTCCGGTCGCCAACAACGCTTTGCGGCTCGTCTCCTATCTTGGGCTGGCGCTTCCGAACTTCCTGCTGGCCTTGATGATCATGCTGTTTTCCACCGTGGTATTCGGTGACAGTTTGACGGGCCTGTTCTCGAAGGAATTCCGGGATGCCGACTGGTCCGTCGACCGGGTTCTCGATTTCCTATCCCGTGCGTGGCTGCCTATTTTCATTCTTGGATGGTCCGCGACCGCTTTCGCGCTGCAAACGGTGCGCGCGTTGATGGCGGACGAGATCGGCAAACTTTACGTCACCGCCGCGAAAGCACGGGGCATTTTTGGCGGGCGGCTGCTTTGGCGGTATCCGGCAAAGCACGCGCTGGGACCGATCATCAACTCGCTGGGTTTTGACTTGAACCGCGTGTTCAACGAACTGCCGATCGTTGCCGTCATCCTGACTTTGACGGAAATGGGGGCCCTGCTTCTTGAATCGCTTGCCCGGTCGAATGACCAGCAGTTGGCGGGCGCCATCATCTTCGTGCTGACGGCGTCCATCGTGTTTCTGAATTTCATAACCGATGTGCTGCTCGCCTTGCTCGACCCACGGGTCCGGCGCAGCGTGATGGGGGGCTAGGCCATGGCTGATCAAACCGCTTCGCCGGGTGGCGCTGCGTCAGGCTTGTCGGCTGCGGCGCAAGCCGAACAGAAACGCAAGGAAGCCTATTTCACCGCCAGCCAGATGCAGCTTGTCTGGGCGCGGTTCAAGCGGAACAAGACCGCCATGGTCGCGGCTTTCGTGCTCATGTCCCTGGTGGGCATGGGATTGATCGCGCCGTTCCTGTCACCCTACGACCCGACAATCGCGGGCCGCGATAAGGACTACCAGAATGGCGCGCCGCAAATTCCCATGTTCTGCGACCACAATGGTTGCTCGATGCGCCCCTTTCTGCATGGGCTGTCGCGGACTCGGTCGGCCAAGACGAATTTCCGGTGGGTCACGGAAATCAATCCGGAGGAACGCCGCTACGTCCATTTTTTCGTCGAGGGCTGGGAGTACAGCTACTTCGCCTTTGATGTCGATCTGCCCGGCGATGTGTTGGACTTCCGAATTCCAGGCTTCACCTTCAACACGCATCTGTTCGGGGTCGACAAAGGCGGGATCCACGTTTTCGGGACGGATGACGGTGGGAAGGATATTTTCGCACGCACGCTGCACGCGATCTCGACATCGCTTGCGGTCGGGACCATCGGCGTTTTCATCAGTTTCGTGTTGGCGCTGATCATTGGCGGCGTGTCGGGGTATTTCGGCGGTAGGATAGACGGCTTCTTCCAGATGCTGACCGACGCGGTTCGAACGGTGCCGGCGATCCCGCTCTTCATGGCGCTCGCCGCCTTCATTCCGGATGAGTGGAGTTCAGAGACCCGGTTCTTTTTCATCTCCATTATCCTTGGTTTCATCGGCTGGCCGACCCTTGCCCGGCGTGTCCGGACCCATTTGCTGACGGAGCGGAACCAGGAATATGTGCTGGCCGCCAGGCTGTGCGGGGCGTCGCCGGCGCATATCATCGGCCGGCATCTGCTGCCCAGTTTCACGAGTTATATCATCGTCGATCTGGTGATTTCCTTCCCCTACATGGTGCTGTCCGAAACGGCGTTGAGCTTTATCGGTCTAGGCCTGAAGGACCCGGTCAATTCGCTGGGCGTCATGCTTCAGAACGTCACCAAATCCGACGTGCTGCTGAACTATCAATGGTATTTCATCCCCGTCATTTTCTTTATCGCGCTGGTGCTTGCCTTCGTGTTCGTGGGTGACGGACTTCGGGACGCCGCCGACCCCTATTCGGAACGCAAGTCATGACCAAACCGCTGCTCAGTGTAAAAGACCTGACGATCCAGTTCAGGACCGACGAAGGTGTAATCACCACCGTCAACGAGATTTCCTTCGACATCGCACCTGGCGAGGTGCTGGGTCTGGTGGGCGAGAGCGGATCCGGCAAGTCCGTCTCCGCCAAGTCGATCATGCGGCTGAATGCCGGAAACGCGATCTATGGCCCTAAGAGTTCAATCATCCTGAATCTTGATAGCGGCCCGGTCGACGTCCTGGCCCTCAAAAAGGAAAAGGACATGCAGGTCGTGCGCGGCGGTGCGATCTCCATGATCTTTCAGGAACCGATGGCCAGTTTCGCGCCGGCGATCTCTATCGGCGATCAGATGGTGGAACAGCTACTGATCCACACCGATATGAACAAGAAGGAAGCGCGGGAACATTCGATCGACATGCTGGCGCGGGTCGGCATTTCCGAGCCCGGCAAGCGCATCGACCAATACGCCTTCGAGTTTTCAGGCGGCATGCGCCAACGGGCGATGATCGCCATGGCCTTGTCCACCAGTCCCAAACTGCTGATCGCCGACGAACCGACGACCGCGCTGGACGTGACCATTCAGGCCCAGGTCATCGACCTGATGAAGGAGTTGGTCGATGAGTACCGTATGGGCATTCTGTTCATCACCCACGATTTGGGCGTGATCGCCCAAACGGCCGATAGGGTCGCGGTGATGTATCTGGGAAATGTGATTGAAACCGGCCCGGTCCGCGATGTGATCCAGAAACCGTCGCATCCCTATACGAAAGGGCTGTTGAACGCGATCCCGCATCTGCACGATCTTGACCGACCCTTGACGCCGGTACCGGGCGACATTCCCAGTCCCCTTGAACGTCCGCCGGGCTGTGTGTTCCACACCCGCTGCGCCTATGCCATCCCGGGCCGCTGCGACAGGGACATCCCGTCGCCGAACACCATGGCGCCGGGCCATACGTCCGCCTGTTTCGTGGCGAAGGAAGTACGCAACAACGAAGCGGAGGCGGTAGCGTGACGTTGCCCACCCATATTTCCGTCAAGAATATCGGCGTTCATTTCACGCTGGGCCGCAAGTTGATCGGCAAACCGCCCACCCTGCGCGCGGTCGACGGCGTTTCGCTGGATATACCCAAAGGCTGCTTCTTTGGTCTGGTGGGGGAGAGCGGATCGGGGAAGACGACGCTCGGCCGGGCCATTCTGAAAGCCGTTCCGATTACGGAAGGGCATATTCAATACGATGACGGCGAGGTGAAATACGACATCGCGACAATCGGCAAGAAGGAATTGAAGGACTATCGCAGCCGCGCTCAGCTGATTTTCCAGGACCCGTATGCGGCGCTCAGTCCCCGTATGACGGTCCGCGATATTATCGCGGAGCCCCTTCAGGTCATGGGCATAACCAAGACGCGTGAGGAGACGGATGCCCGGGTTCGGGAAATCGCGGCGAAATGCCGTTTGAACCTCGAGCATCTGCGGCGCTTCCCCCATGCATTTTCCGGCGGTCAGCGGCAACGCATCTCCATCGCGCGCGCCCTGGTCTGCGAACCGAAATTCATCGTGGCAGACGAGAGCGTCGCGGCACTGGATGTTTCTATCCAGGCGGATATCCTGAACCTGTTGAAACAGCTTCAGCAGGACATGGACATCACCTTCCTGTTCATCAGCCACGACCTCAGCGTCGTCGCGCATACCTGCGACCATGTTGCGGTGATGTATCTGGGCCGGTTGGTGGAGACGGCGCCGACGCGGCGGTTGTTTTCCGCGCCCCGCCATCCCTATACGAAGGCCTTGCTGTCGGCGATTCCGTCGCTGGACCCAGACAATGCAGGACAGGCGCAGCGCCTGACCGGGGAAATCCCGAGCCCGGCGAACCCGCCGGACGGATGCCGGTTCCACACCCGCTGTCCCTTCGCGCGGGAGAAATGCAAGGTCGATCCCCCGAAATGGCGGCAAATGGGGGATGAGCATTTCGTCTCCTGCCATTTCGCGGAAGAACTGGCGGGTGAGCCCGTGCCGGCGTCGGCGGGCTGATTTCCCGGACTACCCATCGACCGTAAGTGTGGGGCAGGGCAAAGCAGGGTGGTCCGGGCGGAGTCGCAAAGCGCGCGGCGGGCCGGCTTTTCGTTCCGAAATCGACCTTTCAATCCCACACCCGTCGCGGCACTCTACGGCCAATCGAATAACCAAAATCCGGCGGGGCCTAAATGACCAACCCAACGCTTTATCCTTCGCTTCTGTCGCCGATTTGTGTCGGGCCCGTCACCCTTCCCAACAGGGTCATCATGGGGTCGATGCACACAGGGTTGGAAGGTGACGCCGACGGATTGAACAGGCTCGCCGACTTTTACCGCGCGCGCGCGGAAGGCGGGGTCGGGTTGATCGTAACCGGCGGGCACTCCCCGAATTGGGACGGCAATCTTGGCGTCCCGCGTGAGGAGATGTCGACACCGGAAGACGCCGCCCGGCACCGCGTCATCACCAAAGCGGTCCACGACGCGGGCGGGCGCATTGCCCTGCAAGTCGTTCATGCCGGCCGCTACAGTTATCATGACCATCCCGTATCGGCGTCACCCTTGCGGTCGCCTATCAACAAACACGCGCCGCGCGAACTGACGGCGGCCGAGGTCGAGGCGACGATAGACGATTTTGCGACCGCAACGGCCTTGGCGCGGGATGCCGGGTACGATGGCGTGGAACTGATGGGATCGGAAGGATATTTGATCACGCAATTTCTGGCGTCACGAACCAATCATCGCGAGGATGAATGGGGCGGGCCACTCGAAAACCGTATGCGCTTCGCGACAGAAGTCGTCCGGCGCAGCCGGGCGAAGGTCGGGGCGGATTTCCTCATCGTTTACCGCCTGTCGGTGCTGGACCTCGTCGAAGGCGGGTTGTCGGGCGACGAAATCATCATGGTGGCGAAAGCAATAGAGCAGGCCGGCGCGAACATCCTGAACAGCGGCATCGGATGGCACGAAGCGCGTATCCCCACCATCGCACAGCCGGTGCCGGGCGCGGCCTTCGCCTGGGCCGCGAGGCCGGTCAAGGATGCGGTCGGCATTCCGGTGGTCGCCTCCAACAAAATTCACACGCCGGAAGATGCCGAGAAGATCGTCGCCGACGGCATCGCGGACATGGTGTCGATGGCGCGTCCCTTCCTGGCGGATCCGGAAATCGTACGGAAAGCCGCCAGCGGGGAACGAGACCGGATCAATCTATGCATTGCCTGTAACCAGGCATGTCTGGATCATTATTTCGTGGGGGAAGCGGTAAGCTGCCTCGTAAATCCGGCCGCCGCGCGCGAAAGCGAATTCGCACCGGTTCCTGCTGCTGCGCCGAAGAAAATTGCCGTCGTCGGGGGCGGGATGGCGGGGCTTTCGGCGGCGCTTACGGCTGCCCGCCGGGGCCATGCCGTCACCGTATTCGAAGCGGAACCGGAATTGGGCGGCCAATTCAATCTGGCGAAGCATGTGCCGGGAAAGGCGGTCTTCGCGGAAACGATCGCCTATTTTCGGAACAGCCTTGAACAGGCGGGCGCCGTTATCAAACTGAACTGTCCCGCCGACGCGGAAGACTTGGCGGCGCAAGGGTTCCAGGAAGTCGTCCTGGCGACCGGCGTACAGCCGCGCGTACCTGATATTCCGGGTGTCGATCACCCGTCGGTCATCACCTATCCGGAAGCCTTGGCGGGGGCCAAGCCCTTGGGCGAAAGGGTTGCCGTGGTCGGCGCCGGTGGGATCGGATTCGATGTCAGCCTGTTCCTTGTCGAGGAAGGGCATAGGCATCACCTGGATGTTGCCGCCTTCAACAGGCATTGGGGCATCGACCAGAAGATTTCAGGAGAAGGAGGGCTGACAGGTGAGAAGCCGCCCAAGGACGGCTCAGCACATAAAGTCACCTTGTTGAAACGCAGCGAAGGACCGTTCGGTCGGACACTGGGGCGCACGACAGGATGGGTCCACCGGATTGAACTGCAACGGAACGGCGTGGAAACGATTGGCGGTGTTTCCTATGACCGCATCGATGATGCTGGGCTTCACATCACCGTCGGTGGAGAAAGCCGCATCATACCGGCCGATACGATCATATTGTGCGCGGGACAGGACAGCAGGACGGACCTGATCGCGCCCTTGCGGAAAGCGGGCTTGCCGGTCCACGTCATAGGCGGTGCGAAACTCGCCGCGGAACTGGATGCGAAACGCGCGATAGAGGACGGAACGCGGGTCGGCCTTGCCTTGTAGCGGCGGCTATTGCCGGTGTTCGGTCGTCAGGAAGCCGCTGACATCACTTTTGTCGTGACCTTCAGCACGGCATCCAGTTTGGCAGCGGCGTCCTTCGCGGCAATTTCCGTCGGGAACGGTCCTACCGTCAGCCGGGTTGCGGATTTGCCGTCGACATCACGCGCCGCTTCCTGCACCGACAGGCCAAGGCCTTCCACCTCTTTCCTGATGCGCTGAACGCTTTCCGGTTTCGCGAAAACACCGATTTGAACCAGGAAAGGCTGCTCGGGTTCAACCGCTGCCTTGTCCACGGGGATGCCGGACGATGTGGATTCCTGCGCGGCAGGCTTTTGCGCAGCGGGGTCCACGGCGGCATTTCGTACCGGGTCGCTGCCTTTGCCCTCGGATTCCTGGCGCAGCATGGCGAGTGCTATGTCGCGCGTGCCGGCATTACGGGCGGCCCGGACGGGAACCTTCGGTGCTTCCCCCAGTTTGTCACGGGATACGAGATCGATCTCCAGTTCCCGGCGCAGCGCCAGGGCACGCCCGGCCGCCCGATCGTGGCTTTGCAATTCGGCTTCCAATGCGTCCCGGTTCGTCATCGCCGCGGTCAGATTGTATTCCGATGCGACGCGAAACCAGGCGACCGCTTCAATCGGGTCGGCGACCACGCCCAATCCATCCCGGTAGAGCAGGCCCAATTCGTTCATGGCTTTCGGATTTCCCAAAAACGCGGCTGCCGCATAGGCGTCGCGCGCCTTCGCGAAGTCGCGGCGGACGCCCAGTCCCTTGTGCCAGATGGATCCCAGCAGAAACCCCGCTTCGGCGTCGCCAGCCTCCGTCATGGACTGAAGACCGGAAATCGCTGACTGCCCGTTTCCCTTCTCGATCGCCGCAACAGCCTTCATGAGGTGTTCCGCGACAGCCGTATCCGTCACTTGCGTGGCGGCGGCATCGCCGGCGAGCATCGCTGTCACCATGCCGCCGATGACCACGCTGCCCAGAAGTCCGGGGGCGCGACCCGATGCACGTCCGGATTTGCGAAGGGGGCCGTGTTCCGGACCACGTTTGACGATATTTCCCATAGTGGTGCCCTATTCAGACAACTTGGCCTATTCATGAGGATGGAAGTAGATGCCAAGACTAGTGAATACTTTGTAAATATACCTTAAGTGAATTTGAAAGAATTGGCGACTATTCTATACAAGGACAATTGGAACTATTTTGCTGTGATTAAAGTTGGTATCTTTGGCACTATGATCGGAAAAAGCCGGTCTGGGAGGAAGTTTGCCGTCAGTTGATACCATAATCACGGTCGTGGACCTGACGATCGTCCTGGTCGTTATCGTGACCGGCTATCTGTTGCATCGTCAGGCCAGTCGTTTCCGCCGGCTGAGAACGGAGCCGGGCATGGTGGTCGGCTTTCTCGGCCTCAGCATACTGACGGTTTGGAGTCTGGCCGGGCTGTACATTGCCTATGTCGGCCCGAAAGTGTTCGGGATGGAAATGGACCAGGGGCTCAGCCGGTTGATTCGATACGATCTGCGCTGGCCGGCCAACGCGATTGCCATTTCCCTGATGGCGACCGGCGCGGTGATGGTTGCGCAAGTGATTGTGAACCTTGACCGGGAGCGGCGCCAAAGCGAAGCGCAGCTGCGGCGCGCGGTCCGGCTGGCGAAAGTCGGGCATTGGATCTGGGACCACCGATTGGACAAGTGCGTCTATGCCTCGCCGGAAATAGCCGAAATTTTCGGTATCACGGTCAAGGAATATTTACAGAACGCATCGACCTTCGAGTCGGAGTTGGATTGGTATCCCGAGCCGGACCGCGACGCGTATTTCGATACGGTGCATCAAGCGACGTTGGCCGGGACGGGGTATGAACTGGTCACTTCAATCCGTCGCAGGACCGGCGAAATCCGCTTCATCCATGAATTGGCAGAGGTTGAAGTAGACGAAACCGGTGTCGCGGCATTCACCTATGGCACAACGCGCGACATCACCGAGGCGAAAGTCCTGGAGGAGTCGCTCCTGGCGGCGAACAAGGCGAAGTCTGACTTTCTGGCCCATATGAGCCACGAATTGCGGACACCTTTGAACTCGATCCTCGGTTTCTCCGATATTTTGAAAGAGGAATTGATGGGGCCGATCGGGAACCCCCGGTACAAGGACTATGTCTCCCATATCTCGCATTCCGGGCATCATCTCCATGCCGTTCTGACCGATATTCTCGATCTATCGAAAATTGAGGCCGGCGCCATGGAACTGCATGAGGAACAGTTCGACTTGAACGGATTGGTCGCGGAGTGCACGGCCATGTGGGAAGGGGCGGCCTTGAAGAAAGCCATCACGCTGAATGTCTCCACGCTGGATCACCCGGTGACTGTGAAGGCGGATGACAGGCTGATCCGGCAAGCCGTTTTCAATATATTGTCCAACGCGATCCACTACTCCCCCGAAATGAAACCGATCGACATTGCGGTCCGGGTTTCGGACGGGGCGGGGGTTGATATCGTCATCACCGACCGTGGGCCCGGTATCCCGGAAGGGGACCTGGAATTGGTGCTGCAGCCGTTTTCCCAGTCGAAGCGCAATCCGGACCTGGCGCATAGAGGAACCGGGCTCGGTCTTTCGCTATCTTCCCGCATCATGGAATTGCACGGCGGCGCGCTGATCCTCACCAGTGCGCTCGGCGCGGGGACTGAAATCACGCTGCGCTTGCCGTCGAACAGGATCGTCAATTCCACGCATCGGATGTCGACGGGCGCTTGATAGTACGTATCAGCGGCCGGGGGCTTAAACTCGGCCCTTCCACCGGTTGGACCCGGACGATCCCGATTCCCTGTGAGCGGAGGCCGTGGGGGCTAGACCTTTGCCGCGTGATACCGCTCGCGCCAGTAGATGATGATCCCGCCGGCGACGATCAGGAACACGCCGGGCATGAGCCGGTCGAAAGGTGCTTCGCCGAAAATGAGCCAACCGATCACGAAGGAAAGGGGAATGCCGAAATATTCGAACGGCGCCAAGTTGCTCGGTGCGGTTTGGCGGTAGGCGGAAACCAGGGTGAAAACCGCCAGCCCGCCGGCCAATCCCATGGCGATCAGCCACATCCAGTCCTGAGCCGAGGCGACGACACGGTATGAGCCCGATACAAGGACGAAAATCACGGCGCCGAACAAAGCCCCGGCGCTGGAATAGAGATTGATCGTCGGAGTTGGCACACCGTCGTCGATCAACCGGACTGACACGCTGGATGACGCATAGCCGAAGGCGGCGCAGAGCGGCAGCAGCAAATAGAATGTGAAGACGTCCGTGCCGGGCTGCATGATCATGATCAAGCCGGTGAAGCCGATCACAACGGCAATCCAGCGCCACATGCCTACCTTTGTCTTCAGTATGGGAACGGAGAGACCCGTAACGAAAAGCGGCCCCGCGAACGTCAACGTGGCCGCAAGGGCGAATTCCATATGAACCAGGGACGTGTAGTAGCAAAATTGCGCCCCGGCGACGAAGAAGCCACGCAGCAGGCCAAGCGGCCACTGCCGCATCTTGATCGGACGGCCGCTTCGGTGCCAATCGCGGGAGATGAATAACAGCGCAATCGCTGGAAACACGCCGAAAAAGCACCGGAACATCGACAGTTGCTGCGGCGAATAGGCGGCGCCCATGAACTTGATGATGGCCGCCATCACGTCGAACAGCGCGATGGCAATCAGGATCAGAGCGATGCCACGCAAAAGGGGCGATGTGACTGTGTTCATGAGACCGGCGGGGTTGGAGGCCAATCACCCAGGTTTGGCAGGCCAAGGGGCTTGCCGCAAGCTTGGCCGCGCGGGTGACTTTTCTCTGTGCGCCCGCACGGCCGGTAAATCGCTTATGGCTTGTTCAATCTAGTCACATGGTTTCCGGCGATGTGCTCCTCTCGGCGTGAGGCCGATATGCGGGAACAAGGCCAGCATTTCGTGTTGCTCGCGTCCGGCGGCCAACACATCCTGTAGCGCCGGCGTCAGGTCGTGCGTGACAATTCCGATATCGCGCAGCTGTCGGTCATTCAGGCCGCGAAGAAGGTTTGCAGTCGCCCTTCTTTCTTTCCAGGCCTTGTATGCCGTCAGAAATTGACCGAAACCGAATGTCGGCAGGGCGGGCTTGCGGGCAGCGGGTGCGACGAAGGCGTCAATGCAAATGTTCTGTTCGGACATTGTATCCTCCACTCAGGTTCAAGTTGCGTCAGGGGTCCGTGTTTCGTTGACCTAGATTTGGCGCCGCACGCGGTTTTTCTCAAACGCCGTTTCTTGACATTATATGTAACAAAAAGTCACGCGGTTCGCGACAGCGATCGGAATGGAGGACGGCGGTCCTGCGTTGCCGTTACGGGAGGTCGCTTTGAAGGTGGGGGGGGGGCAAAAAGCAACAGGCGCACCCAACTCCGTCCGGGACGGATGGATGCGCCTGAGTTCTTCTGACTTGCCATCAACCGATGGCGTCAGCCGCTAGTCGGGTCGAGTGCGACCCTTCAAGCGGGACCGGTTATTCGGCATTCTGACGAACGTCGCCACCGGTCTCGGTCTTGTACTCGGGAAGGGCTTCCAACTCCGAGGCCGTCATCAGGGCCTGCAAGCGTCCACCGCTTTCGGTGATCTTGCCCAGCGGGATAGCGATTTCACGCTCCCCAAAGCCGAGGAATTCGCTGGTGGCGACAACAGCCTTCGGCTGGCCGCCAGTGCCGCCCGAGGTGATCTCGACGATTTCGCCGATCTCTTCCCCGTCCGCATCAAATACGACCTTGTTGATCATATTGTTGGCGGAAAGCTCGTTCTCGGACAAGGCCGTCGGGTCGGGCTTTGCCGACCGTGCCGAAGTGGCACTGTCCGTTTGGCCTCTATCGCCGACACCATTTTCGTTCGTGGTCAGCGTCGAGCCCGGCTCAGGGTTTTCGGCCCGCGGAGAGATTGCGTCGTCCGCGGCGAAGGCCGGCGCACCGGCGATGATCGTAGCAATACTGACTGCGGCGAGAAGCTTTCCATGTCTCATGGGGCTGTCCTTTCTGTAGTTCAACTTACGTCACGGCCGTCTTTATCCGACCGCTACTGAGTTGACGCATGGCCAAGGGCGATGGTTGCGCTTAGGCGACGAAAATTTTTGCAACGATCGAATTGGCCGACTGCAGAGCCGCCGAAATGCAGGTCGGATTTCCCTTGGAAACCCCGCGCAGCTTGGCGGAGGAGGGTTTGGGGCGGACTGAAGAATTGCGCCCCGGCAGCGCGTCACGTGTTCGTGAAATAAGGTTCAGTTCGCCTAGAGTACCGCTCACGCCCCTGATCAGCGTGACCTAGTCGGCCGAAGAACCAGGATCGCCCACATCGGTTGGCGTGCGGGGGAGGGCAACAGCGGCAACCCGGCTGTCGTTCGACGCCGGTGGTCCATAGAGGGCAACGGCCCCCGCGATATCCGAGGGTTGCAATGTCGCGTGCAGTTCGTCGTAGACATATCCCATAACGGCGCCGACGCGTCCCGGATGGTCCAGGCCTATAGCGTGGCCCAGTTCATGGGTCATAACAAAGATCAGATCGTAGACATCAAGCCGCCCGTCGAAACCGATTTTCCAAGGCCGGTGTGGATTGAAGCATATAGCGGCACTTTCTATGCCGCGCGAACCCGCTTCGGCATACGGACCCGGGATGACGTTTGCGAATGCCCAACCGCGCGCGGCCATGTCCACGCCGACAACGATATTGGCCGTATCGGCAGTCTCTACGTGCTCAAAACGGATGCCGGATACGGATTGCCAAGCTTGGGCGGCTGCCGCGACCGCGCGCTCAAAATCCGCCCTGTGCAAATGCGATCCTTCGAGCAGTTCTGCCGGATCCGTCACGGTTCCGCAGTTTCGCGCATTGGGGAACGACATGGGGCCTTCAGCGATGGCGATTGTCACGACCGCCGCCGTACCGTGCGCCGGTTCGCCCCATTTGACGTCATAACCCTCCAACTTGAGCAAGGCAAAAGCCCGCGCTTCCTGGGCCGATGCCTGTTGCCAGGCTGCGGTAAGGCAGAAAGCCAGGAGGGCCAGGAGGCGGCTCATGGACATGTCTCTCATGAAGCTGGATAGTCTTCACAGAAAACCAGAGGTCGGTGACGAAATAAAGTGTCTCGTTGCCGTGTTTCGACAATTTTCTTGTGCTGAAGGCAACGCGCCATACGTGACAGGCGTGAACAGCAAATTTCGAGGTACAGCATGCCCCGACACCTTCCGCCCCTGAACGCTCTTCGCGCCTTCGATGCCGCCGGCCGGCTGGGCAGTTTTTCGCGCGCGGCTGAGGAGATGAACGTCACCCATGCGGCGGTAAGCCGGCATGTGCGTGGGCTGGAAAAACGCTTGGGCGTTCAGCTCTTCCGCACCGTGCCGCGCGGCGTCGAGATGACGGAGGCCGGGGCCCGCTATCTGGATGAAGTGCGGCCCGCTTTCGACCGGATAGCAGAGGCGACGGAAGCACTCACCACGCAGGTCGAAGGTCTCGTTACGGTCAGTGTCGAAGGGACCTTCGCCCAAAAATGGCTGATGCCCCGGTTGGGCGGGTTTCATGCGGCCTATCCGGATGTCGAGCTGCGCATCGACGCGTCGAGCCGATTGGCGGATATCGAACATTACGAGGCGGATCTGGCAATACGCTACAGCTACCGAACTTGGCCGGAACTGCAGTCCGATCACATCGTGCGCTCGACGGTCTTTCCCGTCGGGGCGCCCTCCATGGTGCCCGACGGCGGTGTCCCGAAAGAACCGAAAGAACTGCTGCAGTTTCGCCTGTTGCATGAAGACCGGGGGGACGGCTGGGCGCAGTGGTTCCGCACCGCGGGCGTGCCCGATGTGACCCTGCCGCCCGTCTCGGGCCCGCTCGCCAGCATCCTGGCGATTGAAGGGGCGCTTTCGGGGCAGGGGTTGGCCCTGATCTCGTATGAATTGATCGCGGCCGATATCGATGCCGGTCGGCTTGTCCGGTTCTCCAAGGTCGGCCTGACCTTCGGCGACTATTCGCTTCTCTATCTGCCGGAAAGCATGCGCCGAAAATCGGTCCGTGCCTTCCGCGACTGGGTCCTCATGGAAACACAAGTGCTGCGGGGATGAGGCCGCCGGCGAGTCACAGGGGCATGGTATGCGCGAATTTTTTGGGAAAACTGGTGCTGCCGCAGAGATTTGAACTCTGGACCTCTCCCTTACCAAGGGAGTGCTCTACCCCTGAGCTACGGCAGCGTCGATCGCGGTGATCGAGGGTTTTAGGCGCGGAACGGGCCTTGGACCCGGGCACCTCTTGGAACGGCGCGGTGTATGCCATAGGCGGTCCGGGCCTGCAAGCTTGCAGGAACCGCCCAGAGATAATTTCTCTATGGAGGCCGAAAGCCGCCGATCTGGTTGGCCTGCGGTCAAGCTCTGCCTAATTTGGGAGAATCCTGTACAAGGAGTGTCGAAACCTTCGCAACAAGAGGCAATAGAGTAAATGACTCCGTGGGAAGAGCAACTCAACAAGGGTAACCCACTTGGCGCAGCACAGCTTTCCCTGCGGGCCTATCAAGAAACCAAGAACGACAACGACCTGACTTTCTTTACTTTCATGATTCAGGCCGCGACGGGCTATACCGAGGAGGCCTTCGACGTCTTCCGCGATCAGCCTGGCGTGGTTGGTCCGACCGACGGATTGGTTTCGCTACTTCTGGCCGTCGCGCAGACGGGCGCAATCGAGGTGATCTCGGAATACGATCTGTTCTCCCAGATAGAGTCGCGGGACGAGGAACACCCAGGGATCTCAGAATTCGGAATCCGGATCGCCGCACATTTTTTGCGTCGCGATCCAAATCACGGCCGCGCCAGGATGTACCTGCACAAACTGCTGCCGTCGCTCATCCAGCGGAAGGATGTCGATCTGATGCGCTGCATTTTGCTCCTGGTCGGTCAGGATGACTTTGCCGTCATGATGCAAAAGGTAACCAGTGCCTTTGGCGGCATACCCGCACTGTTGATGCCGACTCTGGCACGGCGGGCGCCGGACGTCTCGGCGGCGCTGTTTTCGAGGGTGACTGCCAGCCAGCACAAGGAGCTTTTTCGGTCCCAGGACATGGTCTGGCGGTTGACGAACGGGGCCGCGCGTATGGCGGACCGGAACCGTGCGGAAGTCCGTGACCTGGAAGCCCAAGCGCGGCCGGTCTTGAAGCGGGATGTCCTGGCCCGAAACATTACCGATTTGCAGGCCAGGACGGCCCGTTTCCTGGCCGAAAACCACGGGCACCCCTATGACAAGATCAAGGAAATGGCAGCGGGCGGCCTTTCCCCTGTCCTGGTGCTGTCGACGGGCCGGGTCGGAACAATGGCGATGGAAAACTTGTTACAGAAGTCGGAAAATCTGCTGCCGTTCCATTTTCTCGAATATCATGTGGAAACGGGCGATCAGAACGCGTTTTTCTACAGATTGCAGCAGGAAGGCGGTGCGGCGAGTTGCGAGCCGGAAATAGAAACCTACCTGCAATACAGGTTTTCCGAACTCGCCTTCTGCCATGCCACGGGCAAGGTGCCGGTGATCGTGAATCACTTGGATACGGTCTGGGCTCCGATCCTGATGGGCACCTTTCCCGATGCAAGATTGATCAGAATGCATAGGTCGCCGGAAAAGACCTTGCTTTCGCTTGCCTTCAAGAACCAGTTCGGCTTCCGCCAATTGCGCCACTTGAAAGGACGATTCGATCCGGTCGACGGTCTTTTCGTCTACCGACGCGACATGTCGCTCTCGCTTGAGCAGGAATGCGCTTGGTATATGTATGTCACAGACATGCTTGCAGACTTGTTCGGCACCGCGTTGGCCCGGCCTGACCGCTATCTGGACCTGGATATGGAACAGGTCTTCCGGTTGTCCGATGGTGCCCTGGCGCAACTGACCGTCTTCTTGGATGACCCGGGCGTGTCGGTCGAGACCTGTCGGGACGCGTTCTCCAGCAAGGTCAATGAAAAGACTCACTACACTTTCGACCCAGAAAAAGGCGATCTGACCCGACTGGCCAGGGAGTTGGACAGTGCCTATTCGGTGTTGAGCGAGCACGGCGCTTACCTATAGCGGCACGATGCGGAATTGGGATCGCGCCGCGATGATTCGGGCGCGGGCGGCTATGGGCCGTATTCGATGCCGGTTGGTTGGGGATCGCCGAATACGAATAATGCATTCAATGCAAAGGCTTGCCGCCTGCTTCAGGGTGCGGGCGCGGGCTGCCTTGAGGTTGCCGGTGGGATACACACAATAGCTGTCCACACAAGGTTGATGGGGACGATGGCCAGCGGCAAGCCAGGAAAAGACGGCCAATCCGGGAAGAGCGGCAAGTCCGGGCGCGATGACCGGTTGGCGGAGCGTTTGCGCGAGAACCTGCGGAAGCGTAAGCAGCAGGCGCGGTCACGGTCATCGGCCGAAACGGAAGAAAAGTCCGACCCGTCGGGCGACAAGGACTAGGGATTAGGAGCACGCCATGGCGATCATGCCCGACACTTGGATTCGTGAACGCGCGGTGAAGGATCAGATGATCGATCCCTTCATAGACAGTCAGAAGCGCGAGGGGACGATTTCCTTCGGTGTGTCCTCTTACGGCTACGATGCGCGGGTCTCCGACGAATTCCGTATTTTCACCAATGTCGACAACGCCATTGTCGATCCGAAACACTTCTCGGACAGCAGCTTCGTGGAACGGAAGACCGATGTCTGCATCATTCCGCCGAACAGCTTTGCGCTGGCGCGAACGGTGGAGTATTTCCGCATTCCCCGCGACGTCCTGGTGATCTGCCTCGGCAAGTCCACCTACGCTCGCTGCGGGATTATTGTGAACGTCACGCCGCTGGAACCGGAATGGGAAGGGCATGTGACGCTGGAATTTTCCAACACCACGCCTTTGCCGGCGAAGATCTATGCCAATGAAGGGGCGTGCCAGTTCCTGTTCCTGCAAGGGGCGGGGCCGTGCGAGGTCTCGTATAAGGACAGGGCGGGCAAGTATATGGGCCAGCGGGGCGTGACGCTGCCGCGGCTCTAACGGCGATTGGCCTCAATTTGGCCCAAATTGCTTGCTAAGTCCCGTGCCGGGAAACGTTGCGTTGGAATAATGTGGGACCAGGGCAGACTATTCCGGTCGTTGCGGTGTCACGTGGAAATTTGAGAGTGTGATGGCTCCGGACGACAATTTTGCACCGCGTGCAATACAACAAAGAACAAACCACCAACCGGGCGCGCGCCCGCGGGAAAGCGGAATGGATCGAATTAGAATTATCGGCGGCAATCGCCTGACCGGCAGTCTGCCGATCGCCGGCGCCAAGAACGCGGCCCTGCCCCTGATGGCGGCCGCGCTGCTGACCGACGAAACGCTTGAGCTTCAGAACCTGCCCCTGCTGGCGGATATCGACACGCTGGCGAACCTTCTGGTTCAGCACGGCGTGACCTTGACCATGAAAAGCATCGGCGTGGGCGAGGGACACCGCAGCCGCAGTTTCGTGATGTCGACGCCGGAAATCACCTCGACCGTCGCGCCCTACGACCTTGTCCGCAAGATGCGCGCGAGCGTGCTGGTCTTGGGGCCGATCCTGGCGCGCTGCGGCGAGGCGAAAGTCTCCCTGCCGGGCGGTTGCGCCATCGGAACGCGCCCGGTGGACCTGCATTTGAAGGGCATGCAGACTTTGGGAGCCGAGATCGAGTTGGAGAGTGGTTATGTCATCGCCCGCGCGCCCAAGGGCCTGATCGGTGAAGAGGTCGTCTTCCCCTTCGTTTCCGTCGGTGCGACCGAGAACATGCTGATGGCCGCGTCGCTCGCCAAGGGCGAAACCCGCTTGGTCAACGCGGCGCGCGAGCCGGAAGTGGTGGACCTCGCCAATTGCCTGATCGCCATGGGGGCGAAGATCGAAGGGGCGGGCACCGACGTCATCAAGATCCAGGGTGTCGACCGTCTGCACGGCGCCGTCCACCCGGTCATTCCTGACCGGATCGAAACCGGGACCTATGCAATGGCCGCCGCGGCGACGCGGGGCGATGTGGAACTGATCGGGGCCCGTCCGGACATGATCAAGGCGGTGGTCGAGCATCTGACGCTGGCCGGCGCGACGGTCGAGAAGACGGAAGCCGGCATGCGGGTGAAGGCGGACGAAATTCGCGGCGTCGATGTAATGACGGAACCGTTCCCGGGTTTCCCGACCGATCTTCAGGCCCAGATGATGGCGATGTTGGCGACGGCGGACGGCGCCTCGATGATCACGGAGACGATCTTCGAGAACCGTTTCATGCATGTCCCGGAACTGATGCGGATGGGTGCGAACATCAACCTGCATGGCCGGTCGGCCATGGTCCGCGGCACGCAGGGCCTGAAAGGCGCCGAAGTCATGGCGACCGATCTGCGCGCCAGCGTCAGCCTGGTGATTGCGGCGCTCGCCGCGAAGGGGGAGACCACGGTCAACCGTGTCTATCACTTGGACCGGGGATATGAGCGTGTCGAGGAAAAGCTGGCGGCCTGCGGCGCTGACATCGAACGGGTTTCAGGCTAAGACTGAATATTGGCGCGACTGATGGGCCGGCCGCGGCGGCCGGAATAGGGGTGGTCTTGAAAAGCGGGGAAGATCGATTGCGCCTACGGGCGATGGATCTGGAAGATCTGACGGTGATCGGAACGATGGTCCAGGATGCGCTGGCCCCGGCGGGGGACATGCGTCTGCTCAAGGATACCCGGCAATTCGTCATCGTCCTGAACCGCTTTCAATGGGAAAAAGCCGGGGGAACCGGCCCTTATTTCCGAACCCTCTGCGGGTTGCGCTTCGACGGGGTTCAGAGGGCCCAGTTCCGCGGCATCGACTGGCACGATCCTGACAAGGTCATGTCCTTCCTGGCCATTGCCTATAGTGACGAGCCGGACGAAGATTACGAAACCGTGGTGATCCATTTCGCCGGCGGCGCCGCGGTCAGGTTGGTGATGGATTCCTTGCAATGCGCGTTGGACGATTTGGGCGAGCCTTGGCCGACCCAATGGAAACCTGAGCACGAACCGGACTGACCGCCCGTGCTGTCGTCCGACCCCACTCGGGCGGGCTTTTTCGCGCCGCAACTCAAAGCACCGTTGACGCCGAATGGGTTCCGGGACCGTTGCTCGATCCACGGAGGCTTGATATAGTTTCATTTGAAACTAATTATGCGTCACGGTCGGCTTCCATGCTGGCTGCCATTAGACGTCAGTAGGCGCTAGATCGGGTGAGGGACAATCATGAAGAACTATATCTCGTTTCCCCGCATGCAGGGCACCGCCAGCCGCCAGGCGCATGCCGGCCTGCCGGAAGGGACGTTCGAGCGTGAATTGGGCAAGGAAGGTTTTTTCGGCCCGGCGACGCATATGTATCACGAACACCCACCCACCGGTTGGACCGCCTTTGAGGGCGACCTGCAGCCGCGTGCCTTCGACCTTACCCGGATGAACGAGGATCAGCCGTCCCCCTTCGACGCGCAGACGGTTCTGCACAACGCGCAAACTAAAATCCGCTTCTGGCGGGCACCGAAGAAGATGGATCATCTGGCCCGCAACGCGGATGGCGACGAGTTGATGTTCGTCCATGAAGGGGCGGGGGATCTGTTCTGCGACTATGGACATCTGTCTTTCACTGCGGGCGACTATATTGTCCTGCCCCGCAGTACCATGTGGCGCATCGAGTGTTCCGAACCGGTGACGGCCCTGCTGATCGAGGCGACGAATTCCACCTATATGCTGCCGGACAAAGGCATGGTCGGTCGTCACGCGATCTTCGACCCGGCGATGCTGGATATCCCGGAACTGGACGAAGCCTTTAACGCGCAGAAGTCGAACGGCTCAGCCATTGAGACCAAGGTCCGCATCAAACGCGGCGACAAACTGGCGACGATGACCTATCCGTTCAATCCGCTGGACGCGGTGGGCTGGAAGGGCGACCTGTCGGTGGTGCGGATCAATGTGAAGGATATCCGGCCGTTGATGAGCCACCGGTACCACTTGCCGCCCTCGGCGCATTCCACCTTCGTGGCGGCCGGTTTCGTCGTATGCACCTTCGTGCCACGGCCCTTCGAGATGTCGGAAGACGCGCTGAAAGTGCCCTTCTATCACAACAATGACGACTATGATGAAGTGATCTTTTATCACGCTGGCGACTTCTTCAGCCGGGACAATATCGACGCCGGGATGATGACTTTCCATCCCTGCGGCTTCACGCATGGCCCGCATCCCAAGGCGCTGAAAGCGGCCTTCAAGCCGAAGAAGGATGCGACGAACGAATACGCCGTGATGATTGATACCCGTTCCGCGTTGGAGGTCGGCGACCTGCCTGCGGGGGTCGAGAATACGGAATACGTGAAAAGCTGGGCCGGCGGCGGATCCTACGAATAAGCCAGACTGCGTTTACGACGGAAATTTAAGAAAAGAGTGGATGGGATGAAGCTTGCGACTTTGAAAACGGGCGCGCGGGACGGCGCGCTGGTGGTGGTCAGCCGGGATTTGACGAAGGCGGTGAAGGCCGATGGCATCGCTCCGACGCTGCAGGCGGCGCTGGACGACTGGGAAACCATGGCGCCCGCCCTACAGGTGCTCTCCGACCGTGTGAATGACGGGACCGCCGAGGACATATTCGACTTCGATCCGGCGCAGGCCGAAGCGCCCTTGCCGCGTGCCTATCAATGGGCCGACGGGTCCGCCTATGTGAACCATGTGGAACTGGTGCGGCGCGCCCGCGGCGCGGTCCTGCCCGACAGTTTCTGGACCGATCCGCTGATGTATCAGGGCGGGTCCGATTCCTTCCTGGGCCCGTGCGACGATATCGAGGCGGGTGACGAAGCCTGGGGCATCGATTTCGAAGGCGAAGTCGCCATCATTACCGACGATGTGCCGATGGGTGTTTCCGCGGAGGATGCGGGCAAGCATATCAAGCTTCTGATGCTGGTGAACGATGTGTCGCTGCGCGGGTTGATCCCGGCGGAACTGGGCAAGGGATTCGGCTTTTTCCACGCGAAACCTTCCAGCGCTTTCTCGCCCGTCGCCGTCACGCCCGATGAATTGGGCGATGCCTGGGACGGCGGCAAGGTTTCCCTTCCGCTGCTGTCGCACCTGAACGGCGATTTGTTCGGCAAGCCGAATGCCGGGGAGGACATGACCTTTCCCTTCCCGAAATTGATCGCGCATGCGGCGAAGACACGGCCGCTTGGCGCGGGCTGCGTCGTTGGGTCCGGCACCGTCTCGAACAAGCAGGATACCGATCACGGGTCGGCCATCGCCGACGGCGGTGTGGGCTATGCCTGTATCGCGGAAGTGCGGATGATCGAAACGATCAATTCCGGCCAACCGGCCACGCCCTTCATGCAGTTCGGCGACCGGATCA
>CAYGKA010000007.1:0-8282 GCA_964350445.1 uncultured Flavobacteriaceae bacterium | reverse complement strand
ACGATCAATTCCGGCCAACCGGCCACGCCCTTCATGCAGTTCGGCGACCGGATCAGGATCGAAATGAAGGATGCGGGCGGGACCAGCATCTTCGGAGCGATCGACCAGCAGGTTGTGAAATACGACGGTCCTTGATACGTCTTTTCGGCACTGAAAAAGGATCGTCCGAACATGTCAGCATCCGACCGCACCGGCTTTATCGAGCTTCTGGAACAACTGCGTCAGGATGACGACGCGGCGGTCGTAGCCGCGGCCCGCGACATCACCGCCCGCATGGACGCGGAAGGGTTGACCTGGGAAGCCCTGATCGTGGAGGCGGAGGCCGAAGACGATCTTGAGGACGGCGATACCGCCTTCGTTCCAGTCAGCGATGCGTCCAGCGATGCCGAGTTGATCGACAACCTACTCACCCGCAGCGACCTGTCGGAAGACACGCGCGAAGAGTTGGAAGACTACAAGCGGGATATCGCCGAAGGCGAATTCACCGAGGCCGACAGCCAGTACTTGCAGGCACTGGCGAAGCGGTTGAGCGCATAAAGCATATTCCAGTTGAAGAGAATTCTTTAACATCCCGCAAAAGGTAATTTTGCGGGAGGAACGCCTTGGGCGTCCTTAGTCGACGGTTTACGAATCCGACCCATCTGCGCCTTCCTCCAAGTCCTTGGTGGATTACGGCGATCATGGTGCTTTTGTTTGGGAAGTTCCTTTTTCCCGGCAATGTGAGTGTCATCATCGATTGGGTCGAAAGAGTGCTTATCATTTTCGGCCTCCTTTCGATCGGGGAGCGGTTCGTCTGGCAAGCACCTTTGCGTCGCGTGCCGCTTACGGGGCCGCAATGGGGTGTCGTGACGCTTCTCTCCATCCTCGTCTTTGTGGTTTTCGAGTTCGTCTTTGTCGTTGTCTGGCCCTATCTGCCGCATTGGCCCAACTTCGGTTACGGCGTCATCACCGTAGATGTGATCTTTTGGTTGGATATGACCCTGGGACTGGTGCTGGTAGCCGTCAGCGAGGAATGGGTCTTTCGGCAGTTGGCGTACCGGCGCGGCACACTGCTTGGGCATCCGCCGATGCGGATCGTTTTTGAATCAAGCGGCGCCTTCGCTTTGGCCCATATGCCCTCAGGCATATTCGCTGTCGCGGCCGCGTTTTTCTTTGGCCTGATTGCGATGTTGCTCTACCGCCGTACCGGATCGTTCTTCCTGCTGGTATTGATCCACTATTTTGTAAATCTGAGCAGCTTTTCCGGTGCGACCGCATGGGTTGCCGAGCGGGTTCTGGGGATCGACTTGCCGTACTGATCCTCTAAACCACAGCCTCTTCAAGGAATTTCTCGCCGGCCGCGATGCGTTCGAAGCGGAAGGCCGATAGGTCGAGGGTTTCGAATTTGCCCGCCGCGATCAGTTCGGAGAGGGCGCGCCCGACGGCGGGACTTTGCTGGAGGCCGTGGCCGCTGAAGCCGTTGGCGAAAAAGAAATTCCTGATGTCCGGATGCGGGCCGATGACGGCGTTGTGGTCGAATAGGTTCATGTCGTACATGCCGGCCCAGGAATTGACGACTTTCAGGGCCTCGAATTTCGAGCAACGTTCGGCCATGACCGGCCATATTTCATTTTCGAACCAGGCGTGGGCGACCTCGAAATCGTCGTAGGCGGGTTCCGGGTCACTGTCTTCTTCCGGAGATTTTCCGCAGACGAAGTATTGTCCCTCCGGTCGCCAGTAGACGCCGGTCGAATCGATCAGCAGCGGATGGTCCGGAATCTGTTCGCGGATATCGACGACGAAGACGCTGCGCTTGCGCGGGGCGACAGGCAGATCCGCGCCCGCCATGGCGGCGACCCTGCCGCCGCGAAACCCGGCTGCGTTGACGACGGTGCCTGCCGCGAGGGTCTCTCCGCCTTTCAGCCGCACCGCCGTCAGCGTGTTTCCGTCCCTGTCGATGCCGATCGCCTCATCGTCGAAATAGGTGACACCCTGGCTGCGCGCCTTACGGCGGAAGGCCTGGAGCAGGGCGAAGGGGTCTATCCAGCCCTCATTCTCGGTGCCGTAGGAGCCTAGGGTGACGCCGTCCAGGTTCAGCCAGGGAAATTTCTCAGCCATTGCAGGTGCATCGAGCAGGATGACCGGCGCGCCTTCCCGCTTCTGGATGTCGTGGATCCGATGCATGGCACCTTCCATCCCCGGCGTGCCCAGGAACAGGTAGCCCTGTTTCTTGAAACCGACATCGGGCTTGTCGCCGTCGACCTCCAGGGTTTCGCCGACCTTTGCCAGGAAATCGGCTGTGTATTGGGAAATCTTGATGTTTTCGGGCGTGGTGAATTGCTGCCGTACCCCGCCAAGGGACCGCGGGGCGGAGGCGAATTCATAGGTCTGATCCCGCTCTATGACAGCGATGCTGCCGGTGAAACCGGGCCGGTTGCTGAGGAAATAGGCGACGGCGCTGCCGATCACCCCGCCACCGATGATTACGACGTCGAATGCCTGCTTTGCCATGCGGATGGACCACCACGAAAAGGATTGCAATTTCGGCCGAGTAACAGCCGCTATGCGGTCACTCTAGGCAGGGTTTGGGGTGCTTTTCCAGCCCTCCGAGAATGGGCTTGCGGCATTGTTTCCGTCCGGGCACTTGATGTCGGATGAAGTTTGCTTTGTATTACCGCAAGGGAGCTTGGCCAGATGTTCGAAAAATTGCGGGACGCGATACAGGAAGCCGTCGAACGGCATAAACACCGCCCTTTTCTGGAGGCGGCAATGGCGGCCTGCACCTATGTCGCTATGGCCGACGGCAGCATCAGCATCGGTGAACGCGGGCGGGTCGACGATATTCTGGAACATCTGGACCAGTTGCGGATATTCGATCCCCATGAAGGGGTCGATCTGATGAACGAGTTCGCAGACGGCCTGCGAGACGACCCGAAGAAGGGTAAAAAGGCAATCATGAAGGCCGTGGCAGAAATGGCTGACGAGCCAGATGCCGCTTTTTTGGTCGCCCGCATGTGCATTGCCATCAGCAACGCGGACGCAGATTTCAGCCCGGTCGAGCGCGAGGCGGTGATTGAGATCATCGATGTGCTGAAAGCGTCCGACCGCGTATCGCTCTAGCGGCGTGCTATCCGATTGCCGTTGGTTTCGGTGCCCAGAGTTTCGGAACGCCCCGCAGGATCGGCCCTAGATCGGCCGGCGAAACATCATCGAAATAGCGCGACAGGATATCCGGTACGTTCAGGCCGCCGCGTCGGCGGTCGTCGAAATTCTGTTCGAACAGCAGGCCTTCGGGTTTCAGGAGGTCCGCGAGCCCTTGCGCATAGAGGTCCACCTGCACCTCCGTCATCTCCGCGAAGGAGAGCGTGTTGAGGCCTAGATCGGCCCGCGGCAGCCGCGCCATCAAGTCGCGCCAAGCATAATGCGGGACGAACAGGAAATCGTAATCTTCTTCAATTCGGGTTTCCGCCCGGCCGTCGAAAAACGCGATTCGGGCGTCCGGGTGCATGGCCGAGAGATAGGCGGTGGAAAAGGCCATGCTGGACGGAAGATCGACGATGACATAGTGCAAACCGGGAAGGGCCCGCTTCAGGATATAGGCCAGGCCGCCGAACCCGCCGCCGATTTCGATGACAACCTGCCGGGGTGTTTGCTGCATGACCCGCTGTACCGCGCCGAATTGGGCCATCACCGCGACCCGTTCCGAAAAGGCGATGGTGTCCAGGTTGACGACCCCGTGCGGGCCAAGCCAGCCGACTTCGCCCATTTGCCGGGGAAGTGTGATGGGAAGAATGGTGGAGAACTGTTCGGCGGTATCCAGCGCGTGGGTCATTTCCAGATCCAGGCCGCGCGCCTCGTATTTGCCGAGGGACGCATCCGGGTCGGAATAATCCGTTGCCCCACCGATTTCTTCCGGGCTGGTCGACATGTGAAGAAGAGAGATGCCGGAAAACGGCCAGGATAGGAACCGCAGACGCTCCAATGCCGCGCGCTTTCCCGCGACAAGGTCGGCGGCATAGTTGGTCGTGCCGGTCCAGAGCGGGGAGACTTCGGTGAAGTCGTCCCCTTCCAGTGTCTTTTGGGTCGCGATGAACGTCCGCACGGTGGCCAGGGCATCCTGCGCGCGGGAAAGTTGCCGATCGTTCAGCGGGATTTGGTCGCGGAAATAGCAGAACCGTGCCCGGTCCTGCGATTCCCGCGTCGGGTTGTCCCCTGGCGTCATAGACCCAGTTTTGCGACATCCGCCGCGGTGGCGTCCAACGCAGCCCTAAGTGCCGCTACCAAATCGTCGATCTGCGGTTTTTCGATGATCAGCGGCGGGGAAACGACCATGGTGTCGCCGCAGGCCCGCGATACCGCGTTCCGCTTCATGATATGGTCGCGGCAAATGGTGCCGACCTTGCCCACATCGGCGAAGCGTTGGTGCGTTTCCTTGTCCTTGCAAATCTCCACTGCACCCAGCAGGCCCAACGTCCGGGTCTCACCGACCAGCGGATGGTCACGCAGGGTTGCCAGTGCTTCGGCAAGGTAGGGGCCGGTCTCGGTCCGGACTTTCTCGACCAGGTGCTCGCGCTCCATGATCTCGATGTTCTTGAGCGCGACGGCGCAGGCCGCCGGGTGTCCGGAATAGGTATAGCCGTGATAGAACTCGCCGCCTTTTTCGAACAGGACCTGGGCGACCTTGTCCGATACCGCCAAGGCGGAGATCGGCAGATAGCCAGAGGACATGCCTTTCGCCATCGGCACCAGATCGGGCGTGAAACCCAGTGTCTGATGGCCGAACCAGGACCCTGTGCGGCCGAAACCGCAGATCACTTCGTCCGCGATCAGCAGCAGGTCGTATTTCTCGCAGATACGCTGTACTTCCGGCCAGTAGGTGCTGGGCGGAATGACCACGCCGCCGGCGCCCTGCACCGGCTCGCCGATGAAAGCAGCGACATTGTCCGGGCCCAGCTCAAGGATGCGCTGTTCTATGGCATGCGCCGCGCGCATGCCGAAGTCTTCTCGGGATTCGCCTTCCTCGGCGTTGTCGAACCAATGCGGCTGCATGACATGTGTGATGCCCGGAATCGGCAGGTCGGCCTGCTTGTGCATTGCCTTCATGCCGCCCAGGCTGGCGCCCGCGACGGTCGATCCGTGATAGGCGTTCCATCGGCTGATGATGGTTTTCTTGTTCGGTTTGCCCTTCAGGTTCCAAAAGTGGCGCACCATGCGCAGGACCGTGTCGTTCGCTTCCGAACCGGAATTGGAATAGAAGATGTGGTGGAAGTTCTCCCCCATCAGCGACGCAATTTTCGCGGAGAGTTCGATCACCGGCGGCGTCGCCGTCTTGAAGAAGGTGTTGTAGTAGGGAAGTTCCAGCATCTGGCGATAGGCGGCCTCCGCCAGTTCCTGTCTGCCATAGCCGACATTCACGCACCAAAGGCCGGCCATGCCGTCCAGCATCTTGTTGCCGTCGCCGTCGAAGAGGTAGCAGCCTTCCGCGCGCGTGATGACGCGCGCGCCGCCTTCCTCGTGCAATGCCTTGGTGTCTGTGAACGGGTGCCAGTGATGCGCCTTGTCCAGGCGCTTCAACTCTTCGATGTCATAGTTGCGAACGGTTTTCTTATCGAGCGATTCGGTCATAGCGCAGGTCCTTTTCGAGTGGTTCGAGTATGGGCGAAAGGAACCCGCCGGATCAGGGATTATACCCGATCCGCGCACAGAGGATCATCAACTCCGTCTTTTCGTTACGAGCGATCATGACGTGATTATACCATCTCCCGCCGGGAGGAACAGAGTGCACTATAATCGTTGCGGCCAAGGCATTTTGAATCCCGGTCGTTCGGCGGTAACATAATCCGTTTCTCGCCTCATCAATGACCGGGGGCTATCGATCCGGACGGTGGCGAGGCCGAAGAATTCAACGCCGATAGCGATCTGAAATCAGCTGATCGAAAATGTGAGTCCTGCCACCGTGCTGATGATCGGGACAGCTATCGGCGATTGACACGGCCATGGGCCGGGTGGGCCGAAATACTCGGGGAGAGCTATTAATGACGATAACAGCGCCGTATTACCCCATCATCTATATCCGCGGATATGCGGCCACGATGGGAGAGATCGAGAACACGGTGGCGACCCCGTATATGGGGTTCAACCTGGGCTCGACCAAAATCCGCCAGGATTATGAGGGCGACATCGTCCCCTTCGTCTTCGAATCGCCCTTGATCCGGTTGATGAAGGAGGAGGGGTATACGGATTCCTACCGTGACGGAAAATTCATCCCGCGAGGCGGGCGCGTTCCGGCCAAGAGCGTGTGGATCTTCCGGTATTACGAACCGGTGTCGGAGGATTTGGGCACCGGCGAACGGCAGACCATTCCGCGTTTCGCTCTGGAACTGAGAAAGTTCATCCTGCGCGTGCGGGACCATGTTTGCGGCGACGACGCGTCGGCAAGGGCCAAATTCAAGGTCTACCTTGTCGCGCATTCCATGGGCGGACTGATCTGCCGGACCTATCTGCAGAACATCTGCCGGAAAGGCGTCCCTGACGGGATTTCCGTGGACGACCTCATCAAGGAACCGGGCGATGCTCTGGACCTCGATACGCTTCCGGCAGACCCGCTGGTCGACAAGGTCTTCACCTATGCAACGCCGCATAACGGGATAGAAATGAAGGGCTTGAATGTGCCCGATATCGGGTCCCTGGACCCGGTCCACGTTCGGAATTTCAATCGCTCCTATATGCGGGACTACCTGGGCCTGAGCACGGCGGATGGGCCGGTAAATACCTTGGACGGGGCATTCCCGCCGGAACGGTTCTTCTGCTTCGTCGGCACGAATTACCGGGACTATGACGCCTTTTTCGGTCTGTCGAAGAAAGGGACAGGCGCGATGAGCGACGGGCTTGTCATGATCAACAATGCCAGTGTCGACAAGGCTCCCCGTGCCTTTGCGCATCGCAGTCATAGCGGCCATTACGGGATCGTGAATTCCGAGGAAGGGTATCAGAACCTGAAACGCTTCCTGTTCGGGGATGTTCGGGTCGACGTGCAACTGATCGTCGATGAACTGACTCTGCCGAAAGCGATCGTCGACGAAATCGGCGACGACCGGTCGCGGGTAAAGGCTGCGTATAACATCGAAGCTTCCGCGAAGATCCGCGGCTTGAACGTGTCCTTGAGCGAAAGGCTCGTTCGGCAGGAATCGGCGATCCGCCGGACTTATGAGGAACTGGTCCATGATGGAAAGCCGGTCTACCTGTTCAGCGGGTATCTGCAGAGAAAGGCGAAGATGGACGGCGCCAAAGACACGGCGCTCGCCTTTGCCGTGGAAATAGGGGTTCAGGTACCGATCTATGAACTGGATCGCAGCTTCTGGTTCGATGAACATTTCGAGGGCGGGTATCTGTTCAAAGAGACTGTCGTCTTCCACATCCGGCAAACCGCACAAGGGGAGACGCTTCGCTACGGGCTGGCCTCGGAAACAGGTCCCGTCGGCGCGGCCCGGCAGCTTGTTCCGCAGCCGGCGGCGGGCGGCGGAATGGTGCTGGAATTGCCATTGGGGTTTAAAGAAGGCGCCGCGCGAAAACCTTACCCCGGGTTACGCGGCAGATTGCGCATCGACACATCGCTGTGGAACAAGGGCTAGTCCGGAAACAGTCTTGCCGCTTGCCCGACGGCAGAATACCGCCGGGCCCGGCGGTCAAACGCTGAGCAGCAGGTGTTCCCGTTCCCAGCTCGAAATGACGCGTTGATAAAGCTCGATTTCGTGGGTCTTCACTTCGTGCAGAAGTTTCACGAATTGTTCGCCCAGAAGCTGTTTCAGCGGCCTGTTGTAGTTCAGCTTCGACAAGGCGTCTTCCAGATGGCGCGGCAAGGAGAAGGCGAGGCGATAGGCGTCGCCTTCGATCGGCCTTGTCGGCTCCAGTTTGTCCTTTAATCCCAGAAACCCGCAGGCAAGGGTGCCGGCGATCGCCAGATAGGGGTTCGCATCCGCGCCGGCCACCCGGTTCTCAACCCGGTAGGCTTCCGGGTTCGAGTCGGGAACGCGCAGGCCGACGGTGCGATTGTCGATTCCCCAATGCGTGTTGATGGGGGCGTCGGAATAGGGCGTGATCCGGCGGTATGAGTTCACGTTGGGCGCGAAGAGCGGCATGGCCGCGTTCACGTTCTTCTGCAATCCGCCGATATAGTGAAGCAGCTTCTTGGAATGCTTTCCGCTTTCCGTGGCGAAGATGTTCTTGCCGGTCCGCGTATCGAGTATCGACTGATGGATATGCATCGACGAACCCGGCTGGAACTGATGCGGGCGGGCCATGAA
>CAYGKA010000006.1:27644-131369 GCA_964350445.1 uncultured Flavobacteriaceae bacterium | reverse complement strand
GCAGATTGCGCAATTCGCGCGGGTCCAGGGCACGGAGCCGTCTTTCGCTGCCGCCACCCGCGCCCCGGGCCATACCGCCCGAATGGCAGGAATCGAAGACCAGCCAGACAAAGGCACCGGTATTGCGCAGCCGCGTGACGTGCCGCCGCAGGAGACCGTCGGTCAGCGCATTCGGAAACACGCCGCGTGTTTCGTCCATCGGCTGCGTATCCATTGGCAGGAAGACTTCGTCCAGGGCGTCGGCCTCGTCGTCCAAGGCCGCGCCGAGCTGCTGACTGCCATGACCCGCGAAGTGCAGATAGACGGTATCGCCCGGACCGACCTTTTGGCGAATTGCGTCGAGGGCGCCCTCGATGGCCGCCAGGGTCGGGTTGTCGGATGCCTCATCGTTGCCGTCGGTGAGGACGGTGATCCTGCCGGGGTCGATGCCCCGTGACCGCAGAAAGTCCCGCGCGGCGGCGACATCATTGCCAGGCCCCTGCAAGGCAAAATCGGGTCCAAGGGCGGGATAGGTGTTTACGCCGACCAGCAGCGCATGGACCGCTGCGGAGACCGGATTCGGACTACCGAAACACGCGGACGCCATCAGCATGGCGCATATCATGGACCCGGTGCGTAAGCTACCGTGAGGTACTGCAATACGACGGAAAAAGACCTTCATAGTCACGCACTTGTCTAATGATATGTGGTGCTTAGACTTCACCTTGCGAAACTATCACAATCCAGTGGCTAAGAAAGGTAGGTCCAATGTTGCTTTGCCTCCCGCGCCTGAAAGGCATGTTCACCGTTATTTTGCTGACCATCTGCCTTGCTCCGGGGATTTCCAAAGCACTCGACAGCAATCTTGCGCAGTCCCTCGAGCAGCACGTCGCGGGCATGGCGACTGTCACGGAACAGAATTATTATGACACCTATCGCCCCTACCTGGAGCGCAGCTGGGAATTGATCCGCGCGCTGCATGAGGCCCGCGCGCCCACCGAGCGGCTCTATCTGGCCGAGCGGACGATCGCGATGCTTGGCACGACCGGTTATCCGGACACGGATTCCATTCAGAAATTCGAATTCGAACGTTTCTTCGCGTTGTATCAGCTCGGCCGCCAGCCTGAGGCGGAGGAGATGCTGGGCGTGGCGTTGTCAGGGCAGTTTCTGCGGAATTATCTGCCGCCAGACATGCAGGGCATTACCGCCCGCGCCGCATTTCGGCAGGGGGAAATCGCCTTGGAGAACGGCAACCTTGACGGAGCTCCCTGGCTTTTCGCGGAAGCGGCGCGCGATTACCAAAAGCTGGAAGGTGACAACTCAGAAAAGCGGATTGCCGCGATTCGGCACAGTGCGATGAGTTCCGCCATGAATGGCCGGATGTCGCAGGCGCGCCAGCAAGTGGATCGGGCTTACAACGAGGGCAGCCTGTCGCCCGCATCCACCCGTGCCTTGGCCTCTGTCGCCGGTCAGATCGCCTACCTGTCGGGCGATATGGAGAAGGCAGCCGGCCATTTTGACGAAGCCCTGTCAGAAAAGGAAAGAAAGACCCCGCCGCACAGTGGAGAGGCCGCTGGCGTTCGTCTGGCCGCAGCCGATGCCTATCTCAACGTGGGCCAGACGAACAAGGCGGGCGAGATCGTCTCCACGCTGTATCCCCTGCAATCGAGCTTGGAGATGCTGGCGCAAATGCATCGGCTCGCCGGGCGGATAGCCCTAGCCGACCAGGACTCAGCCGCCGCGAAGGCCGCCTTCCTGGAAGGCCTCAGGTCCATCGATGCCGACCCGTTGCAGAATTTCGCTATACGCGGTGCGCTGCTTTCCAACTATGCCGCGGCCGGCGGCGGAACCGATCCGGATGACCCGTTCCCGATGGCCGGCGGGGGTGCTGAAAGCCAACTCAACACGGCGGAAAGAATGATAGCGGAGCGCCGCTACCAATCGGCGTTGGGCGTTCTGGCACCCTTGTCTTCGGCAAGTGATCTTTCCCCGATGCAGCGGGGGCGCCTGGTTAGTGCGCTCTCCCATGCGGAATTCGGGTTGCATGGCGCCACTGCTGAGATTGAGAGACGGTTTCTGGAGCGGCTTGAGGCAGGTTCGCCCCTTCCTGATTCCGTGCTGGCAGGAATGCTCAACCTTGCCTTCGAGACCGCGATGCGGAACCGAAACTACGATACCGCCGGCGTGTTACTCGCCCGGTTGGAAGAGATTGTTTTCAAACATCGCCCCGAGGGGCACGCCGACCTGTTCAGGATCGCGAGCCTCAACGCGGCGTATTACTACAAACAGTATGCGGACAACGACATCTATGGCGAGACCGGTCAGTTGGTGCTGATGGAATACGCTAAGATCGTTATCGCCGCCTCCCGTGAATTCGGATTGATGTCGCCGGTCGGCAGCGCTGTCCTGATGCCGCAGATCACCTTCGGAATTTGGGAAGGGTCGGACTGGGTCGAAAGCAATGGCGACGGCAGCATCACCGTACAGCGCGGCGATCTTCTCGCACGGCTACTCGGTCCGTATGAACAAGCCGACAGCAGCAACATGCTCGCCGCCGAATACGAAAGGGCTCTGTCCATGCTGGGCAGTGTGGTGAACACTCAAGGGGACGACGCCCAGGCGCGGTTGACCGCCGGCCTGGCCACGCTGGATCAAATCGTAGCGGCGCAGAACGATCGTGGCCCTTCGCGTCTGGCGGACGAGGCCGGGTACTTGCGGACGCTCTTCAATGGTGGGCCGCCGCGCGATACGGATATCATCCTGGCGAAGAAGGCCCTGGACGCGCGCGGATTTGATCCACGCGCAACATTGGCCATCCTCTTCGGCGCGCCGACGCAGGAAGGCCCGAATATGACGAATGTGCTGCGCATGCTGATCGAGGCGGAGTACGGCATTGCGCGCAACAATGACAGTTGGGGCGGCTTCGCCGAATCCATGCTGGCCGATCTGGCATTCGATCCAGAGACCGGAACGCATTTCGGCTTCGCCCCTTTCGACACGCAGTCCTATCCGCAGACACCGAGTGTCTTGGAGCGCAGTGCCGCGATATCTGATTGCTTCCGTAACGCGCGCCCCTGGGCAGATTGCACGCTGACCTATGCGCCGTTGAGTGGGTACGAATTGTCCGCTTCAGAGTCGGAGGAATGCGGGATGCAGGCCTTGCAGGCGGAAAAGCATTCGGAAATTTATGCCCGTTACGAGGGGCAGGCGCAGGCGGCCGAGAACGAGGAGAAATACGACCTCGCTTCTTCCATCCGTGATCAGCGCGATGCGGAATTGCAGCAGGCCGGGTTGATGGAGATTTTCCCCTCCTGCTGGGTCTATGAGAAAGGCCCTGGGGTGATCGATCCCGAAGCCGGAAAGGTCAAACCGCAGATCGACCTCACGCGGGTCATCCTGAAGAAAAAGAAGAAAGAGGAATAAAGTTGATGAGACGGCGGCCCACCGGTGCCGGGATACCTTTCGTCCTTGTGGCGTTTCATCTGCTGGTGCTGGCCATTGTGCTGCAAGGTAATGCGCAGGCGGCAGGCAATGACGTCTTCAACCGGAACATTCGCAAGGTGGCGCTGGTTGTCGGCGCGGCGGACTATCTTGACCAGCAGCCGCTTGCAAACCCGGTGCGGGACGCGGCCGCGGTGGCAGGAAAACTGAAAGGAATCGGTTTCGACGTCATCGAGGTCGTCAATCCGACGATCGACGACCTGCGTGACGCGGAAGATGATTTCCTGGATGCCGCGCTCGATGCCGATATAGCGCTGTTCTATTTTGCGGGGCACAGCATTCAGGTCGGCGACGTGAACCATCTGATCCCAGTGGATGCGCGGCTCGAAGACCCGAAGAGCGTTCGACGGGAACTGGTTGACGTTTCGCGTCTCGTGTCGAGGCTCGACCGATTGGCCAAGGCGAAGATCATCATCTTGGATGCCTGCCGTAATAATCCCTTCCTGGACCGCGTGGCGGAGATTTCGGAAGGGTCGGGGGGCAATGGACAGCCCGGCGCAGTCCAGACCGCCAGCCGGGGGCTTGCTCCCTTGTCAACATTCTCAGAGGCCGTGGAAGTCAATCGCGCCGAAGAGGGTGAGGCCTATGGAACAGTCATCGCCTATGCTGCGGCGGCCGGGAAGACCGCATCCGACGGCGATGGAGAGCACAGCCCCTATACCGCTGCTCTTTTGTCACGGTTGGACGAGCCGGGCCTGGAAGTTGGCCGGATGTTCCGGGCAGTTGCCGGGGATGTTCTGAGAAACACCAACGGTGCGCAGCGGCCGGAATATCTGGTGCGGCTGACGAACGAGGTCTATTTCCGGTTTCCCGAACCTTTGGATTGCGACTATCTGGCGGCGGAACCCTACAACAACCTGGGCATTCCGGGTGTCGAATTCGACAGCATCAAGGTGGAAGAAGCGATACCCGCCTGCCGCATGGCGGTCGATGGCGACCCGGAAAACCCACGGTTCATACATAACTTGGCCCGCGCATTCGACGCCGCACGCCGTTTTGATGAAGCCGTCCCCTTGTACCGGGAAGCCGCTGAAAAAGGGTTCGTCTTTGCCGAGAACAATCTTGGCGTCATGTATCTGAACGGACAGGGAATCGAACAGGATTTCCAGGCCGGGACAGAGTGGCTGCTAAAAGCCTCCAAACAGGGATACCGGCAGGCCCGTGTGAACCTGACCGGGATCGACTTCCTCTCGATTTACGAGGAGGAGGAACTCCTGGCCCTTGCGCGGTTCCTGACCGACGCCGGCTTTGCCCCCGCCGAACCGATCGACCGGCAAACGCTGACCGACGCACTCGCGGACTTCCAGCGCGCCAACAAACTCGCCGTTGCCGGGGCGACGTTGGAAACGCTGCACCGTCTTGGCGCATTGTCGACCATTCCCGCCTATTCGGTAGACAATTAGGTGCGCCCCTTACCCGGCGTCCATTGTGCGTGGCGCTTTTGAATTCGTAAGGATTCGTTAGGCCGTCTCGGCTTCCTGCGCTTTTTTCGCATCGATGAAATAGCTCGTCCCGATGATCAGAGTCTGCGCCAGGCACATGGAGGCGGCAATCGGCCGGAATCGATGGATGTCGGCATCGTCCACGCAGAAATAAGTGTGCGCATTCTTGGCCAAGGGGCTTGTCGGCGTGTCGGTCAGGGTCAATGTGGGAACGTCACGGATATAGGCGTCATGCACCGCTTCGACGACAGCTGGCGTATATTCGGCAAAGGCCACGGCGATGAGCAGATCGGTCGGCCGCAGCAAGGCGACTTGTTGCGGCACCATGCCGCCGACGAAGTCGAGCAGCTGGGTGCGTTGTTCCAACCGGGTCAGGCCGTAGGCCAGATAAGCGGCGATCGGAAAGGCGCGGCGCTGGCCGATGACATAGACCTGATCCGCTTTGGCGATCATTTCGATGGCCCGGGTCAAGTCGTCAATCGGCACAGTCGATTTCAACCGCTCCAAGCATAGAATGGATGCATCGGCGAACTCGCGAAGCAACGCTTCGGGATGGTCTTCGGCAGCTTTCTCCAACTGCTGACGGTGCCGATAGATCTGTTCGCGATATGCCGGCGCACCTTCGATCAACCGAACCTTGAACACCTTTTGCATTTCCGAAAATCCGGAAAAGCCGAACTCCTTGGCAAAACGAATCAATGTCGATGGTTGGACTTCGTTCGCCTCCGCCAAGGTTGCGACCGTTTCAAGCGCGAAGGCATTGGGGTCTTCCAAGGCGTTGCGGGCGAGCCGCTGCAAGTGCGGGCTCAACTCGTCGAACCGGGCCTGAATGTGGTGTCGCAAACTGTCGAAAGAGGCCGCGGGAACGGGAATAGGGGGGGTATCGCTCATTTTCCAACCTTTGTTCGCCTTCACCTATAGCCGGTGTTGCCCGGGCCTGACCATGGAAAAGAATGAAAATTCATTCATATGCAGATAATAGAAAATTCATTCTTGACAATGAAATGAAAAATTCATTCTAATTCATTTCAAGGAATAAAAATTCTGTTTCTGCCATCCGCAAGACAGAATGGTTGGGGTTCAAGGAGGGATCATGACGACGGACACGGACAAGGACAGTTATGCGCCGTTGGCTTTTCAAAAAGGCAAGTTCCACGTCCAGCATGCAGCGGATGCTGATTGGAAGCCCGGTCTTCGGGGACAATTCGACTACCGTGACTTCGGCATGTCCGAGAAGACCGGCGGCAAATTTCAGGCCCATATCCACCGTCCCAACCAACCGTGCCCCGGCCAGGGCGACCTGCACTACCACAAGGTCGATTTTCAGATGGTCTATGTGCTGAAGGGCTGGGCTCTCATGCATTTCGAAGGTGTGGGCGAAGTCCGTTTGGAAGAGGGCTCCGTCATGTATCAGGAGCCGGAGATCCCGCATCGCCTGATCGAACATTCCGATGATTACACGGCAATGGAAATACTCGTTCCTGCCGAAAGCGAGACGGTGCAGATCGCACCGTGACCATCGCTGCTACGGCATCCGGGGGATGTCGGCGGCGGATGGCACTTAACCGGCACACCACAAGCCGGACATTGACAATGAACAAACTAAGAATGCTGGAGGAAACCGATGTCTAAAGTGAAGCAATCGCGTCGCGGCTTTTTGAAAACCGCATTGGGGTCGGGCGCAGTCGGAGGCGCGGCCCTTTTCGGACCGTGGAAGCACAATCACGTTTATGCCGCCGCGTCGGACAAGCCGATCCGGATCGGCCTGACCCACGACGCCAGCGGTCAGTTCGCCAATTCCGGACAGGCGGAGAAGCGCGGCACGGAAATGGCTGTTGCGGAGTTCAATGAAAAGGGCGGCGTCCTGGGGCGTAAAATCGAAACGGTCTGGATGGACACGGAGACGAACCCGCAAACGGGCACACGCGTCGCCGAGCGGATGATCACGCGGGAAAACGTGCATTTTCTGGTTGGCGCCATCCAATCGGGTACGGCCAATGCGATCAGCCAGGTCGCACAGAAATACGGCTGCATCTATTTCAACACGAATTCCAGTTCACCGACTGAGTCCGGCAAGAACTGTCATCGGGTCAAATTCGTCTGGGACGGCAGCGGAGAGAACTTCTCCCTGGCGGCTGCCCGGAACGCAATCACGACCTTCGGCAAGAACTGGCTTCTGGTCTACAACGACTATGTCTGGGGTCAGAATACGAATGAGGCGACGAAAAAGGTCGCGACGAAGTTCGGCGCCAACATCATGGATGAAGTAGCCATTCCCGTCGGGACGCGCGACTGGTCGAGCGTGTTGTTGAAGATCCAGCAGGCGAAGCCTGATGTGGTTGCCGCCGCGGTCGGCGGTGACGATTTCAAGGTCATGCGCCAGCAGGTCAGTGATATGGGGTTGGACCGCAAGCCTGCCTGGATGAACAACCAGCAGGATTGGCCGGATGTCTTCGGGCTTGGCGCCGATGCCGCCTTCGGCGTGTTCGGCACGACCTGGTACCATTACCTGGACTTGCCCGGCGTCGCCGATTTCGTGAAGGCCTATCAGGAACGCTATCCGGTCACCCGTATCAGCGTGCCCGGCAACGTCACCTATAACGGCTATGTCGCGATGCGGGAATTGCTTCGGGTGGTCGAGGAAGTCGGGTCGACCGACAACATGAAGGTCATCAAGGCCTTGGAAGGCCGGAAAATGTCGGCCGATGACCGGATGCAGCATTTCGACGCCGTCATCGACCCGGCGTCCCATCATGTGCAGCAAACGATCTATCTGGCGGAAGGCAACGCCGCGCCGAAGGACGATACGGATTACTTCAAGATCCTCAGTTGGTCCGATCCGGACGCCATCCGGGCCTCGGCGGACGACAGCTGCGCGCTGGAGTCCTATGACGCAACGCCAAGCTACGATCAGGGTTAAGTGACCCGTGGACCGGGCCGGCGTCTCTAGGCCGGCCCGGTCATTCCCTTCTCTTTGATTTTTTTCCGGATACTCGCGGACAGATGCTCTACGACCTCATTCCCCATTTGATCAATGGCATAGCGCTCGGCTTGCTCTTCGCCTTGCTGGCTCTGGGTTTCATGCTGATCATCGGTGTCATGGAAGTCATCAACCTGGCTCACGGCTCTCTCTTCACCTTGGGGGCCTATGGGGCAGTGATGATGATGTCGCCCGATGGCGGGTTTTCTTACGAATTCATGCAGCCCTATTACGACCTGCCCGCAATCCCGCGCTATCTGATCGCTCTTGTGGTCGGGCCGCTCCTGGCCGGCATCGTCGGCATGGGATTGGAGATCTGCTTGCGGCGCACCTATGGGGCGGATCCGCTCTACGGCTTGCTGTTGACCTTTGGCGCTGCCCTGGTGCTCGAGGAAGTGATCCGCGAAATTTGGGGATCCAGCGAATATTATCTGCCGACGCCAAAGGAAATTTCCGGCGGTTTCATTTTCGGCGACCTGATCTATTCGACCTATCGGATCTATGCGGCGTTCTTCGCCGCCGCCATGATCGGACTGCTCTGGGTCTTTTTGAACAAGACACCCTACGGGGCGGTCATCAAGGCGGGCGCCCATGACAGCGAGATGGTCCGCGCCCTGGGTTACAATTTGAAGGTTCTGCGGCTGCTGGTCTTCGGTTTCGGCGCGGTCCTGGCCGGGGTGGCGGGCGTCATCATGGCGCCCATTTGGGGGGTGCGTCCCGTGGTCGGGGTCGACGCGGTCATTCCCGCCTTTGTGGTCATTGTGTTGGGTGGCGTCGGCAGTTTCTGGGGTGCGGTCAGCGCCGGTCTGATGGTCGGCATCGTTGTCGCGCTGACGGCGGCTTTCCTGACTGATTGGTCGCTTCTTTCCATGTATCTGCTTCTTTTGGCGGTCGTCACCTTCCGCTCGCGCGGTTTGGCCGGCAAGGCCAGCGTGCTTGAAGCCTAGGCGCCTGCGGGGTTCGTAATGGAGTATCCGACAAAACAAACCAAGGCCTGGGTGACGCCGCAGATCGTGGCGGCACTGGTCTTGTTCGGCACCATGCCGCTCTGGATCGAAGCGGTGGGTCTCTATCAATATCTGGGGGTCGAGGTGCTGATCTGGGTTATCTTCGCCTTGGGATACAATCTGCTGCTCGGTTACACGGGCCTTCCGTCCTTCGGGCATGGCGCATTCTTCGGTATCGGGGCCTATGTTTACGGCCTTGCCCAGTTCGAGGTATGGCCGAATCTATGGTTCTGCCTTGCCGCGGCGGCGATCGTGACGGGCGGTTTCGGCGCGGCGACGGCGCTTTTCCTGTCCCACCGGCGGGGGATCTATTTCGCGCTGATGTCGATTGCGTTCGGACAAATATACTTCTTCGTCGCCAGCAAGTGGACCGACGTGACCGGCGGTGAAGACGGGCTGCTGAACATTCAGCGGCTGCCGGCCGAATTGGGCTTTGTTGCTTTACCGACGCAGTCCAACGAGCAGCTTTACTATCTCTGCTTTGCGGTGTTCGCGGTGCTGGTCATTCTGCTTTGGCGGCTGACCAATTCGCCCTATGGGCGCGTCCTGCGGGCGATCAAGCAGAACGAAATGCGCGTGGCCTTCATCGGGTATCGCGTGGCCCTGATCAAATGGTCGGTCTTCACCCTCTCCACCGTCATTGCGGGTTTGGCGGGCGGCCTGTTCGCGATGGCGCAAGAAGGCGCCTACATCAATATCATGAGCCTGCAATGGTCCGGAACCATCGTGTTGATAGTGCTGATCGGTGGCGGCTTCGTCAGTTTCTGGGGACCGGTACTCGGGGTCGTCCTCTACTTCGTCGCCCGGGATGTCCTGGGTGCCTATACGGAAACCTGGCTGTTGTGGTTCGGCCTGATGTTCATGCTTCTCGTCATGTTCAAGCCGGACGGCCTGGCGGGCATGTGGCACGATTTGATGATCAAGGCGAAGTTTCGTGGCGGGCAACCCGACGGCAAACCTGCTAAGGCGGAGGGCTGACCCATGGCATTGTTCGAAGCCCAGCACCTGCACAAGCGTTTCGGCCAGCAAGTCGTTCTGGAGGAGATAAACCTTTCCTTCGAGGAAGGTCAGCTTTCCGGGATCATGGGGCCGAACGGGGCCGGCAAGACGACCTGTTTCAATGTCTTGACCGGCCGGTACAGGCCCGATCGCGGCCGCGTCCTGTTCGATGGCCAGGATATCACCGGCAGTGCGCCGGACAGGATCGTGCAGAAGGGAATATCGCGGTCCTTCCAGATCATGAATCTGTTCGACGAGTACACGGCACTCGACAATGTCCTGATCGCCCTGCCGGGCGTCAGGCGGAAGGTTGCCAACCCGCTGCACGCGATTGATGCGGATAGCGAGATGCAGGACCGGGCTCTTGCGGTTCTCGACAGGGTCGGTCTGCGCAGCCGTGCCAATACCAATTCCCGGAGCCTGTCCTATGGGGAAAGGCGAGCGCTGGAAATCGGCGTCGCACTGGCGACCGAGCCGCGCCTGCTGTTCGTGGACGAACCAACCGCCGGGCTGGGCGCCGACGGCACCAACCGGTTGGCGGATCTAATCCTGTCGCTGAAGGAGCACACGACGATCGTCATGATCGAACACGACATGCAATTTCTCTTCGCCTTGGCGGATAGAATCTCCGTGATCCATTGGGGGCAGGTCATTGCCGAGGGAGCGCCGGACGAATTGCGCGCCAATCCTTGGGTGCGGCGGTCCAATCTGGGGGAGATCAACTGATGCTCCAGGTCGACAATATCGAAACCTTCTATGGCGAAACCCAAGCGCTGTTCGGCACGTCGCTTTCCGTCGGTGAGGGGGAGGTCGTCGCCCTGCTGGGCGCAAATGGCGTCGGCAAGACGACGACCATTCGCTCCATCCTGGGGCTGACCCCGCCGAAGAGCGGACGGATCGAGTTCGACGGCACCGACGTGTCAACCATGCAGACCCATGACATCGTGCGACTCGGCATTGGCTGGGTCCCGGATGACCGGCGCATCTTCCCGACGCTGAAGGTCGAGCAGAACCTGTCCATCGGCCGGCGCAACAGCCGATTTCGCTCTTGGACTCTGGGAGAGATGTTCGAGATTTTCTCCGCCCTTGAGCATCTGATGCACCGCGACAGCGAGAACCTGTCTGGCGGCGAGATGCAGATGGTCGCCATTTCCCGCGCGTTGCTCGGGTCGCCGGGCCTCGTCCTGTTCGACGAACCGTCGCAGGGCCTGGCGCCCAAGATCGTCCAAGACGTGATGAAGACGATCCGGCGCCTGAAGTCGGAAGGCATATCGGTGCTGATCGTGGAACAGAACGCCTTGGCCGCGTTGGAAGTGTCCGACCGGGTTTATGTCATGGCCCATGGCCGTATCGTCCACCAAGGCGCGGCGGGCGATCTTTTGAACGACACCGCGCTGCGCGAACGATTGCTGGGGGTTTGACGATGAACGCGCCGATGCTGCACGTGGACGGTCTGGTCAAAACTTATGGCAAGGGAACCTTCCGCAAGCGGGAGACCTTCCGGCTGGAGGCGGATTTCACCATTGAGAAACCGCAGATCGTCGGCCTCATGGGACCGAACGGGTCGGGAAAGACGACGCTGTTCGAACTGATGACCGGGTCAAACGTACCGACTGCGGGCAAGGTCGTCTGTGCCGGTAGGAACATCCACAATGTCCGCTATGACGAGCGCGACCGATTGGCGATTCATTATCATCAATCCTACCAGGTGCGCCATTTCGCCCGCCGTAAGCCGGCCTTCATGATGGAACGGGCAGGCAGCGACTATCCACTCGTTCATCTGTTCGACGAACCGCAGTTCAATACACAGGACGGTTATATCGGCTTCATGCTGGATTTCTTTCGGAAGTTACGCGCTGAGAACCGGCTGGTGTTTCTGTGTGTCCATCCTAACGAGCGCTTCCATCTGGATATCCTGCGGGAAATCTGCGAACGCTTTATCTTCGTTCAGAAAGGCAACCTCAGTCACGCCGGGTCTTTCGACGAATTGACCCAGTTGCAACCGGTCCAGGCCTATTTGGGCAAGTTACTGGGCGAACAGGCGGCATCGGCAGGTACGGGATGACTATTCAGACAGTGGACAGGGGGCGCTATCCGGCGCCTGTGGATGCGGAAACGGTGCGCCGAGATTGGCAGGCGGAAGGGTTCTCTTTCGCGCGGTTCATCGACCCGCCAGGGCAGGAATGGAACGACTTCGTTCATTCGACCAACGAATACGTAATGGTGGAAGACGGGCGGTTGGAAATCACGGTAGGGTCCGAAACCTTCATCGCCGAGCCGGGCGACCTGATCTTCATTCCGCGCGGCGTATCCCATTCCCTGAAGAATATTTCGGGCAGAGTATCGAGGTGGTTGTACGGTTATGGCTAATGGGTCGACTTTACGCGCTGCGGTCGTTGGCACCGGTATGATCAGCCAATTCCATTTCCGTGGCTGGGAAGCCGTGGAAGGGGCGGCGGTTGTTGCCGTCTGCGATACCGATCGTGACAGGGCGGCGGCGCGCGCGCAGGAATTTGGCATCGACCGCATTTATACCGATGCCGATGCGATGTTCGACGATGGCGGTATCGATGCGGTGGACATTGCCGCTTCCGTCGACGCTCATGCGCCCATCGCCCGTGCGGCAGCGGACCGCGGCATCCATGTCATGTGCCAGAAGCCCTTGACCCGGACTGTTCGCGAAGCCGAAGCCCTTATCGCGGAGATTGGAGAGCGCGTGCGCTTCATGGTGCATGAGAATTATCGCTTCCGTCCGCATTATCGCATCGTCCGCGACTGGATCAACCAGGGCAGGATCGGCACACCGCGCCATGCCGCGATGACGGTTCGTTGTTCGGGCCTCGTTTCCCTGAACGGCGAGACACCCTTTCTGGTCGACCGGCAACCCTATCTGACCGGCTTCGACCGCAACATCGTTTTCGAGACGATGATCCACCACCTGGACATCATGCGCTGCACGCTGGGTCCGCTGACGGTCGCTTCCGCGGTGCTGGGACGCCTCAATATGGACCTGCCGGGGGAAGATACGGCGACGATCGTGCTGCGGGGCGAGGCCGGCCTTGTCGCGGTGGCCGACGGCACGCTGACCGCGCCTGGTTACCAACCCCTGCCGGCGGACCGCTACGAGGTGGTCGGTACGACCGGTACGCTGGTGATGGATTTCGACCGTATCTTCTTGGTGGGACAGGAAGACAGGGCGGAAAAGGTCGATCTTGCCGGTCGCTACCAGGAATGCTTCACAGAGGCGATACGGCAATTTGTCCACGGCATCCGAACGGATGCGCCTTTCGAAACGGACAGGCTCGACAATCTGGAAACGTTGCGGTTGATGGAATCCGTGTATACCGCCGCCGGAATAGAGGTCTAATCGCATGTCCGAACCGATCGTCAGGGAAAGCCTGACGCCCACCATCGACCTGGAAAAGCTGAAGACGCAGTTCGACCTGACCGGCGCCGTCGCCTTTGTGCCGGGCGGGTACGGCGCACTCGGGGCGGCAATCTGCTGGGCGTTGGCGGTGCAGGGCGCGTTTGTCACGGTCGCCGGACCGAACCGCGGCAAGGCCGAAGCGCTTGCAGCCGACATCCGTGTTGCCGGTTTCCAGGCCGCCGGGTATGCCCTCGACGCGCGGTCGGTTGGGGATATTCGAACCGTGGCGGAGGGCATTGCCACGGAACATGGTGGCATCGACATCCTGGTAAACTGCGTCGGCATTCAGCGGGAGCAGAAGTTGCTGGAGGTTACGGAAGAGACCTTCGACCTGATGTACGAGACGAATTTGAAGGCCGGCATGTTCCTGGGCCAGGCTGTGGCGCGCATTCAAATCGAAGCGGGGAAGCCGGGACGGCATATTCATCTGCTCTCTGTTCGCTCACAACTGGCCCTTCGCGGCCGGGGATACTCCGCCTATTGCAGCACCAAGGGCGGTCTGTTGATGCTGGTAAAGCAGCACGCGATGGAATTGGCGCCCCACGGCATTACCGTGAACGGCGTCGCGCCTACCTTTATCCAATCGGATCGTATCAAGCCGCATCTCGAGAACGCGGATTTCCGGGACTTCATCTTGGACAGGAATCCGCTGGGCCGTATTGGCGACCCTACCGAGGTAACCGGCCCCGTGATTACTTTCGCCGCGCCGGCCGGCAGTTACATGACGGGCCAGATAATCTATGTTGATGGCGGCGTAACGGCGAGCCAATAGGCGACCCGGAGCTCAGGGGAGGAACGATCGTGCAGGGGAAAATTTTGGCCGGAAAAATCGCCGTTGTTTCTGGCGCGAGCAAGGGGATCGGGCGCGCCATTGCGGATCGCTTGGCGGCGGATGGTGCGGATGTTTTTCTGTTGGCGCGGTCGGGCGATGCCTTGGCTGCGGCTGCAGGTGAAATCGCAACGGGCCATGCTGTCGCTGCGGATTTTTGTGCGGCGGATTTGACGACATTGGAAGGCTGCGAACAGGCCGCCAAGGCAGCTGTCGACCGCTTTGGGCGTGTCGATATCCTGGTCAACTGCGCCGGCGACACCAAAGCCGGTCTGTTTCCTGCGCAACCGGACTCGGAATGGTTGGACGGCTTTGACCTGAAGTTCCACGGGGCGGTGCGTCTGTCGCGGCTTTTCTGGCCGGCGCTCAAGCAAGCCAAGGGAACCGTCGTCAATGTCGGTGGGGCGGCCGCCTATACGCCGGGCCCCGGTTTCATGGTCGGCGGCGCGGTCAACGCGGCACTCGCCCATTTCACGAAGTCGCTGTCCAAGCAGGGACTGAAAGACGATGTGAACGTTAACATCGTGCATCCCGGGATGACCGTTTCCGACCGGATGCAGATGCTGCTGGAACAACAGGCGAAGAACGAAGGCATTTCCATTGCGGAAGCCAAGGAACGCAATGTCAGCGGGGCCGGAATCCGCCGTCTGGGGCAGCCGGAAGACGTTGCGAATGCGGTTGCCTTTCTATGCGCGCCTGCATCGCGCCATATCCAAGGTGTCCAAATCGCCATTGACGGCGGCGCCACAGGCGGAATGCACTAAGCGCCGATCATCTGCCGACATTGACCTGTAGCGTTTTGCACCAAACAAAAAAACTTGTTCGCTCCATAGCCGCGCGTTCAATCACGGTGGAGTATCCTCCGCCGGATGATTGGAATTTGCCTTGCGGCTTGCTCTGTTCAGACCGTCATCCCTGCCTTAAACTCCGCGCCTGATTGGAATTTTTGGGTGAGGCAAAGATAATGTCGGATAGCGGCAACAAGCACGATGAATGGCGGCCTTCCGCGCGTTATCCGGACCCTTCGGTCATGTCCCTGGATCCCAGATTCGATAAGCTCCGGTTGCCGTTGGCGGGGGTCGAGCGCCTCGCCACCGGGTGTCGATGGTCCGAAGGGCCGGTTTGGTTCGGTGACGGCCGGTATCTTCTGTGGAGTGACATTCCGAACAACAGGATCATGCGCTGGGACGAGGTCACGGGACATGTTTCCGCTTATCGGAACCCCTCGAATTTCGGCAATGGACAGACCCGCGACCGGCAAGGTCGTCTCGTCACATGCGAGCACGGGGGACGGCGCGTCACGCGCACGGAATATGACGGCAGTATCACCGTTATCGCGGATGGCTATGACGGGAAGCGGTTCAATTCACCGAACGATGTCGTGGTAAAATCGGATGGATCAATATGGTTCACCGACCCGCCGTTCGGCATTGCCGGGAATTACGAGGGATATAAGGCTGAACCTGAACTTGGGCAGAACGTTTATCGTGTCGACCCGGTGTCAGGCACGGTGACGGTTGTCGCCGACGACATTCTCGGCCCCAACGGCCTCGCCTTTTCACCGGACGAAACAAAGCTCTACATCGTCGAGTCCCGAGGCCAGCCGAACCGAAAGATTCTTGAATACGACGTCTCCCCGGACGGGGTGACGATCGGCGGGAAGCGCACCCTGATCGATGCCGGCGACGGAACGCCAGACGGCTTTCGTGTCGATGTCCAAGGCAATCTCTGGTGCGGATGGGGTATGGGGACAGCCGATCTCGATGGCGTGATGATCTTTGCGCCGGACGGCACGCCGATCGGCCGTATCGCCTTGCCCGAACGATGCGCCAATCTGTGTTTCGGTGGGCGCGCCAATAGCCGCATTTTCATGGCGGCAAGCCACTCCGTCTACGCACTTTACGTCAACGTCGCCGGCGTGGCCGGAGGATAGGATTGCGCTGGCCGCGTTGGCGGCCATTGCGACGCCTGTCTGTTTCCGTCAGGGTCCCCCTGCGTTCCCCTTTTTCTCCATTGAGGTTCTTCACAGATGACAATCAAACTCGATACCGCCCGAACGATGATCGATTCCATTCTTGCCGACGCGCGCGCTAAGAAAATGCCGCCCATGACGGCCTGTGTGGTCGACGCGGCGGGCGATCTCGTCGCTCTGGCGCGGGAAGACGGGTCCAGCCCCTTGCGTCCGAAAATCGCGCACGGCAAGGCAAATGGCGCGGTTGCCATGGGTATAGGGTCGCGCGCCTTGTTCGAAAGGGCACAGCAACAGCCCTATTTCATTGAGTCGGTCAACGCCCTGTCCGACGGTTTGATGGTGCCCGTGCCGGGCGGCGTTTTGGTCAAACAGGACGGGCGCATCATTGGCGCGGTCGGGATCACGGGCGCGGCCTCTGACGATGACGAAGCGCTGGCCGTTGCGGCGATTGAAAAGGCCGGGCTGGAAGCCGATTGCGGTTAGGAAAGTGCCTGGCCTGCATTCGGGTCAGGGCACCTAGCGGCCTCTTAGATGCTAGACCCCGGCGCTTCCGCGCCGGGGTTGCAAAAACCTTGAAGATGTAGCTCTCCGAAAGCTTAGGACATCGCTCCGCGGCGGCGCCTGCGCGGGAAGCACCGAGGAGGAACCATGGCGGAACGCATGAAGGGCAAGGCGGTCTTGGTGGTCGGCGGCGGCGCCCTGACCGAAGGGTGGTCGAACGGCAAGGCCGCCGCGGCGCTCTATGCCCGCGAAGGAGCTCGCGTGGTGGTGGCCGACCGCGACCCGGAGGCCGCGGAAAGAACCGCCCTGTTGATACGGGAAGAAGGCGGGGATGCGGTATCGGTGCAGGCGGATGTTACGTCCAGCGCCGATCTTGCGGCGACGGCCGCCTTCGCGCGCGACAGCTATGGCCGCATCGACGTGTTGCACAACAATGTCGGCATTGCCGAAACGGGTGGCCCGGTCGAAGCGTCGGAGGAAAGCTGGAATCGCGTTGTTGCGGTGAATCAGACCGGTATCTTCTTGGCCTGCAAGCATGTGTTGCCGATCATGGTGGAACAGCAGGCGGGTTCCATCGTCAATATCGGATCGATTGCAGGGATACGATGGCTCGGTTTTCCCTATGCCGCCTATTCGGCGACAAAGGCCGCGGTCCTTGCGCTGACGCAGAACGTGGCGTTGCAATATGCTGGCCAGGGGATTCGCGCCAATTGCGTCATGCCGGGCCTGATGAATACGCCAATGATCCGCGAGCCGCTGGCCGCGAGTTACGGCGCCGGCGTCGATGAGATGATCGAAAAGCGCGACGCACAATCGCCGACGGGCAAGATGGGCGATGCCTGGGACACGGCCTATGCCGCGTTGTTTCTGGCGAGTGACGAGGCGCGCTACGTCAACGGGACGCATATCATCGTCGATGGTGGCCTGACGGGTCGCATCGCGTAGGATTGACCGGACCCTCCACCAAAAACGATCCTAGACGGAGTGTATGACATGAATTGGGCATCACCCCTTGCCGATCCGAAAGGCGGTGTCGCGCGGTGTTCGACCAGAGTAGCGAACCTGGCGCATTTCCTGACACGGAACGCCCGCCGGGACCCGGAAAACTTGGCTCTCGTCTGGGGCGAGGAACGTTGGACTTGGGCGGAATTGGATGCCCGCGTTTCCGCGCTGGCGGCCGGGTTGCGCGACAGGTTCGGTTTGGTCAAAGGCGACCGCTTGCTGGTGCAGTCGCAGAACTGCAACCAGATGTTCGAATCCATGCTCGCCAGTTTCCGGCTGGGCGTCGTCTGGGTGCCGACGAATTTCCGTCAAAGCCCTGACGAGGTCGCCTGGCTGGCGCGTTCCAGCGGCGCCCGCGGCATGATCTGCGGGGCCGAGTTTCCCGATCACGCGGCGGCATGCCAGGCGGAGAAGGTGGAATTCGTTGTCTCGATCGGCAGTGGGGACGACCGGGATATCGAAACGCTGATCGCGGACCACAAGGGCCTGCCGGTAGCGGACTGCCCTGTCGGTCAGGACGATCCCTGCTGGTTCTTTTTTACATCCGGCACCACCGGCCGGCCGAAGGCCGCGGTGCTGACCCATGGCCAGATGGCCTTCGTTCTACTCAACCATTTGCACGACCTGATGCCCGGAACCGGCCGAGACAGCCGATCGCTCGTCGTCGCGCCGCTCAGCCATGGCGCGGGCATTCACCAACTGACGCAGGTGGCGGCAGGCGCCGCGACCGTCCTGCTGCCGCCAGGGCGATTCGATCCGAACATCGCCTGGGCGTTGGTGGAGGAGTACCGGATCGAGAACTTGTTCACGGTGCCGACCATCGTAAAACTCCTTGTGGAGCATCCGGCGGTCGATGACCACGACCATACCAGCCTGCGTCATGTGATTTATGCCGGTGCGCCGATGTACCGGGCGGATCAGCAGCGCGCTTTGGAAAAGCTGGGTCCGGTACTCGTTCAATACTTCGGACTTGGCGAAGTTACGGGCAATATCACTGTGCTGCCGACAGACGAACATTTCGCTGACGACGCGTTGATGCGGATCGGCAGTTGCGGCTACGAACGCACGGGGATGCAGGTCTCGATCCAGGATGGCCAGGGCAACGAATTGGCGGCGGGCGAGACCGGCGAGATCTGCGTGATCGGTCCGGCAGTCTTCGCCGGTTACTTCGACAATCCCGAAGCCAACGCCAAGGCCTTTCGGAACGGTTGGTTCCGGACCGGCGATCTGGGCCACATGGATGCGCAGGGATATCTTTACATCACGGGCCGGGAATCCGACATGTACATATCCGGCGGCTCGAACATCTATCCGCGTGAGATCGAAGAAAAGATACTGACCCATGATGCCATCAGTGAAACGGCGGTTCTGGGCGTGCCCGACCCGACGTGGGGTGAAGTGGGTATTGCCGTTTGCGTGCTTCGCGACGGTGGTGCCGTGGAGGGCGACGAGCTTGCGAACTGGCTGAAGCCGAAGATTGCCGGCTACAAAATGCCCAAGAAGTTCATCTTCCTCGAAGAGATGCCCAAATCGGCCTATGGCAAAATCACCAAGAAGATGATCCGCGAATTGCTGGTCGAGCGCGGCTTGATCGAGATTCAAGCGGAGTAATCGGCGTATACCTCTTTTCCCGAAAAACAGTCGGTCCTGACGGTCAGGCTCGCCGCCTTGCCATGGCTTTATCCCAAGCGGAGAATTCGAAATAGCGAACAACGCCGCTTGGAAATCCAGCAGTTGGGAGGGGACATGGTACAAAGTCACATCACCGAGGAACGACTCGTCGACCGTGAGAAGATCAAGCTGCTGAAAGCGCAATACTGCCGCTTTCTCGACACCAAACAATGGCCGGAACTGCGGGGATTATTTCTCGACGATGCAAGTTTCGAAGGGTTCGGATCTGCGCCGACCGGCTCTACGGTCGATCAGTTCATCACCGGTATCAGTGCACGGCTTACCAGTGCCTTGACGGTTCACCATTGCCATATGCCGGAGATCACTTTTGACGGCCCGGCGCGGGCCCGTGCGATTTGGGCGATGATGGACATCGTCGAACTGCTAGACGGGGCAAGCCCGGTAGAGGCACCGGGCCATCGGGGCTTCACCGGTCTCGGTCATTACGAGGACGAGTATCGGCGGGTCGATGGGGTTTGGAAATTCGCCTTCAAACGTTTGTCGCGAATTCGGATCGACCCGATGCCGACTGATCAGGTCCCGGCGCGGACCGATCGGTTGATGGCGCATAAGAACTGGATCGGTTTCGAGAAATAGAATGGGCCGGGTCCGGTCGGTGTTGTCGCCTGCCCACAAATCGGTCCCGGCGCTATGCTTGGGCCTTTCGGCCGATGCCCGAGAGGAGAGTCCCGATTTCACCGGCCGCCTGTTTTATGTCGGCGATGGCGGTTTCCGGCTTGAACCGGTTGTCCGGCCCGACCAGGGAGAGGGAGAACAGGCATTCGCCTTGTTTGCTCAAGACCGGCACCGCGATCACCGCGATCCCGGCAAGTGTTCTGCCGCCGCCGGAAACGGTATAACCCTTTTCCCTGATGTCGGCGCTTCTGTGTGGCGGGATCGTCTCGATGCCTTTTTGGTTCAAGCGTTCGGCAAGGTCCGGTGGACCGAAGCTCACCCAGATTTGCCCCGACCCGCTTTCCACAAAGGACAATTCCGAACCGACCCGCAGATCGGCCCGCAGCATGCCGCGGGATTCAACCCGCTGGGCGATAACGATACGGTCGCTTTCGAGAGCGACGAGGGAACTGGTTTCCCCGGTCCGTTCGGTAAGTTTCTCAAGGGCGGGAAGGGCGCGTTCGCCAAGACCAGCCTGTTCCAGGGCGGTGTTTGCGAAGCGGCAGGCGCGCAGCGAAAGGCGATAGGTGCCGTCCGACAGACGCTCGACCCAGCCCGCGGTCGTGAGGGTCAGAAGGCGTTGATAGGTGGTGGCGCGGGACTCGTTGCTTTCCCGGGCCAGGTCGGCGAGCCGCAAGGGGCCGTTTGCCTGCGCGATCAGCTCAAGCAGATCGAAACATTTCAGTACGCTCGAAAGTGGCCTTGCGCTCATATCCTGCCCGGAAGCTCTTAATGTATTCCTATAGAATACATTGACAGTTATTAGAATACAAAATTATATGACCGCAACAAGAGTACAATTCAATAATATGTTGGGGACGGAAGCGCGGAAGACATGAGTGCTGAGGGTAAAGCAAGGGTCGATGATCTGCCGCGGCAAGCAACGGCCTGGGGTGGTGGACAGGGCTTTTCGCATCTGTCCGGAACCGTCGTTGTCGATCTGACGACCTCTGTCGCCGGGCCTTATGCGACCATGCTGCTAGCCGATTTCGGCGCGACCGTCATCAAGATCGAACGGGTCGCCGGCGGCGACGATGCCCGCCATTGGGGGCCTCCCTTCCTGGATGGGGACTCTCTTTGGTTCCTTGCGATCAACAGAAACAAGAAGAGTGTCGCGCTCGACATCGCAACCCCTGAAGGTTATGCGGTGCTCGCCGACCTCGTCGCCCGCGCCGACGTCGTCGTCACCAATCAGCCTGCCAATGTCCAAGCCAAGCTGAAAACAGATTTTGCTTCGCTCGCCGCGTTGAACGACCGGTTGATCCATGCGTCGATTACCGGCTTCGGGTTGGAAGGCCACCGCGCCGCCTGGACCTGCTACGACCTGATTGCGGAAGGGTATTCCGGCGTCATGGATGTCACGGGTGCAGCCGATTCCGTGCCACAGAAAATCGGCACCCCGGCGGCCGACATGTTGGCCGGACAAGATGCCGCCATGACCGTCATGGCATCGCTGCTCAACCGCGACCGGCACCAGGGGGCGCAGCAGATCGATATCGCGCTCGTCGAGACGATGACCCGTTTCCTGACCTGCCGCATCACGCCCTATTTGGGGTCAGGCGAGGTGCCGAAACGGTCTGGTGGCACGGACAGCGTCATTGCCATCTATCAGGCTTTCGAGACGGTGGACGATCCGATCACATTGGGCCTTGGCACCGATGGTATCTTCAAGCGTTTCTGGAAAGCTGTCGGCAATCCGGACTATGCGGAGAACCCTGAATTCAAGAGCAATGCGGAGCGCCGCCGCCATCGCGCCCAGATCGTCGCGGATATCCAGGACGTCCTGTTCGAAAAGACCGCGGCGGACTGGCTTGATATATTCGCCGACGCCCGCGTGCCGGCAGGGCCGATCAATTCGGTCGCCGATGTCACGGCCGACCCGCACCTTCAGGACCGTGGCCTGTTCTTCACGTTGGAAGAGGGAGGGCGCAGGGTGCCGCAGGTCGGGCTTGGCATTCACGTGAATGGACAAACCGCCTTACCGCGATCTCTGCCGCCTGATCTGGGGGCGGATACCGCTTCCGTGCTGGACGAGTTCCTTGGCTATGACGCCGGCAAGATCGCCGCCTTGCGCGACGCAAATACCATTTCATAGGGAAAAATCATGAGCTTCGAAACGATCCTCTACGAAGAAGACGGGCCAGTTGGGACCATCACGTTGAACAGGCCCGATGACGGCAACATGTTCACCCCTGAAATGTGTCATGAGATTCGGGACTGCATTAACGCCATTCGGCGCGAAACGCGCACCCGGGTCATTGTGATTACAGGGGCGGGTGACAAGTTCTTTTGCATCGGCGGCCGCAAGGAAGGGATGGAGGATACCCAGCTCTATGCCGGCGTACTCCCGACGCTGGAGATGTATGAGGCGATCGACCGTCTGCAAAAACCGGTCATTGCCAGCGTCAACGGGTTCGCCGTTGGCGGCGGCAATGTGCTGCAAGTCGTCTGCGATCTTACGATTGCCAAGGAAAGTGCCGTCTTCCGCCAGGTCGGACCGATGATGGGTTCGTTCGATGCGGGATACGGGACCTGGTACCTGGAAGACCTCGTCGGCAAGAAGAAGGCCAAGGAAATGTGGATGACCAATCCGAAGATTTCCGCGGCTGAGGCGGAGCGGATCGGCCTCATCAACCGGGTTGTGCCGGACGATCAGCTAAAGGCCAAGACGCGGGAATTTGCCTTGGAGGTCGCCGATCGCGGCTCGTTCGCGCTTGCCTCCATCAAGGGGGCTTTCAATGCGCGGCACGGCGGTGTCAGCGGTCTGGCGCGGGTTGCCCATGACCTGCTGCTGCGGCCGTATCTGGACAGCGATGAAAGCCATGAATTGAGCGACGCCTTCCGCAACAAACGCAAGCCCGACTCCAGCAAGTTCGGTCACTGACAACGCCCAGAGTTGAAGACAAGGGCGAAAGCCGGAAAGACGCACTGTGAAACCGTTCCTTACCCTGCACAATCCCCGCGACGCCATGGCTTATTACGATGCCGGTCACTGGACGTCGGATACCTGCTTCAGTCTGGTTGAAAGATGGGCGGCCCAGTCCCCGGACGTGGTTGCGCTCCGGGATGGGCGCAAATCGGTGACTTGGCTGCAGTTGCGCGACTGGGTGGACGGCGTCGCGGCGCATTTTGAAGAACTTGGGCTCACGGGCGGCGAGCGCGTCTCGATCTGGATGTCCAATAGGGTTGAGGCGGTGGTCACATTCCTTGCGGCCTCCCGGATCGGTCTTGCCTGCAATCCCTCGCTGCATCGCTCTTATACCTGCGCGGAGATCGGCACGCTGATGACGCGCTTGAATTCGCGGGTTCTGGTGACGGAGACGGGCTGGGGTACGGACCGGGCAACAGCAGACCTTGATGCGGTGATCGCGGATACGCCCTGCGTGATTTCGGTCATCGACGTCGATGCGTTTCCCGGACCGGGTGCGGAACCCGCCAATCCGGTGTCGGATCCGGATGCGGTCGTCTACTTGGCCTTCACATCCGGTACGACGGGCGCGCCGAAATGCGTCATGCATTCGACCAACACGCTGTTTGCCAATGCCCGCGACCTCGCCCGCGATTGGTCTCTGTCGCGGGAGGCTCGTTTGCTGTCTCTCAGCCCGCTTTCGCACCACATCGCCTGGGTCGCGGTTGGGCAATGGCTCTCCACAGGCTGTCAGCTCATTACCGACGACCCGCCGGCCAGGACAAGCCGCCTCGATTGGATTGTCGGGACCGGGGCTACCTATGTCATGGGGGTTCCAACCCATGCGATGGACGTACTCGCCGCACTGGAGGCGGCTGGTCAGCGGGAACTCGGCTCGGTGGAGGTTTTCTACATGGCGGGGTCGCCGATTCCGCCGGTTGTCGCGGAACGGTTCGTGTCGCTGGGTATCAAGCCGCAGAACATCTATGGCATGACAGAAAATTCGTCCCACCAATACACCCACCCGACTGATGATCCGGTGACCTGGACGACAAGTTGCGGACGGGGTGGCCCGGCCTATGAGGTGGCCATCTTCGATCCGGAGAACCGCGACAGCCGCCTTGGCCCCGGCGAAACCGGTGAGATCGGCGGACGCGGGGCGGCCCTGATGCTCGGCTATTTCGACAATCAAGCGGCGACAGAGGGCAGTTTCAACAAGGGCGGATGGTTCCTGTCCGGCGACCTTGGCGAATTGGATGACGCGGGCAACCTGCGCATCAAAGGCCGGTTGAAGGAGCTGATCATCCGGGGCGGGCACAACATCCATCCCGGACATATCGAGGCGCTGGCGCTACGCCATGACCGTATTTCAAAGGCAGCGGCGTTTCCCGTCGATGACGACAGACTGGGCGAGAAAGTGTGTCTTGCCATCATAGGGGATGTTCCGGGAGCCGATGTGCTTCAGCATCTGGCGGCAGAGGGACTGTCCAAATTCGACATGCCCGAATGGTTTACCGTGGTGGAACAATTCCCGCTGACGCCCAGCGGCAAGATCCTGAAACGCGAACTGGTGGAAATGGTGCGCCGCGGCGACCTGAAACCCGATCCGATCCGGTATACGGAAAAGGAGAAGACCTGATGGCGGTAGAACTGACCCAGCAGAACGACGCGGCGATCCTGACCTTGAATAGGCCCGAAGCGTTGAACGCGCTTTCCTTTGCAATCCTGCGGGAACTGGCTGATGCGCTTGATACCGTCGGCGCGTCCGATGCGCGGGTTCTGATTATCACCGGCGCCGGCGGCAAGGCTTTCTGCGCAGGGGCGGACATCAAGGAATTACGCAACCGTGATATGACTAGCCAGAAGCGCGGCACGGAACTCGGTCAATCGGTGATGTCCAAGATCGCCGCTCTACCGATGCCGTCCGTCGCCGTCATCAACGGCTATGCCTTTGGCGGCGGGTTGGAGATTGCGTCGGCCTGCACCTTCCGACTAGCCACGCCCAATGCCAAGATGGGCTTGCCGGAAATCAAGCTGGGCCTCATTCCGGGATATGGCGGGACCCAGCGCCTGCCGCGCATCATCGGCGAAGCGCGGGCGCTTGAAATCATCATGACCGGGCGGACCGTCGAGGCAGAAGAAGCCTTGGCCATCGGCCTGGTCAGCCGGATCGTCGAGGGCGAGCCGGTCGAAGCGGGACTGGCCTTCGCCAAGGGCTTCATGCGCTACAGCCTGCCGGTACTGCATTTCGCGCGCGAGGCGGTGATGCGAGCAGGAGATACCCCGATTTCCGAAGGGTTGAAGATCGAAACCGACCTCTCGACTTTGGCCTACCAGACGCTGGATGCGGAGGAGGGTATGGCCGCCTTCGAAGAGAAGCGGAAACCGGAGTTCAAGGATGCCTGATCCGAAGAATACCGACAGGGGTCGCATTATCGTCACCGGGGCAAGCAAGGGGATCGGCGCGTCGGTTGCCGCAGAGTTGATTTCGCGTGGCTATAGCGTTGTTTCCCTCTCCCGTTCAGGGAGTGGGACCCATGGTGAACAGGTCGCTTGCGACATGACCAACGAGGCGAATGTGCGGGCGACCTTTGCCTCCATTTCGGAGGCTGGGCCGATCACGGGACTCGTCAACAACGCCGGACTTCATCTCTCCAGCCCAACGGCTAATCTTCCGACGGAAGAATACCGGCAAGTCATGGCGCTCAACGCGGACGCGGTAATGATCGCGTCGCGTGAAGTCCATCCGCATCTGGTGGCCGCCGGCGGTGGCGCCATCGTCAATATCGGGTCCTTCTTCGACAAGATCGGCGTGCCGGCGAACCTAGCCTATTGCGCCTCCAAGGCGGCGGTCGCGGCGATGACCCGCTGTATGGCTTCCGAATGGGCGCGCGACGGCATCAGGGTCATGAATGTTGCGCCGGGCTATGTGGAGACGAACCTGAACCGCGACTTTTTGGCCCAGGAAAGCGTCCAGAAATGGCTGGCCAAACGGGTGCCGATGGGGCGTGCGGGCAAGGCGGAAGAAGTGGCGCGTTTCGTCGCGTCCTTGTTCAGTGAAGATGTCGCCTACCTGACCGGCGAGACCGTCTATCTGGACGGTGGCCACGGCATGAACCTTTGATCGAAAGCACAATGGAATGAAGATTTTCGACCAGATGGCCAGAATGCGAAACTGGAGCGAGGATGAGCGCATCGTTCTCGATCAGGTGCGCCGCGTCGCCGATGAGGTAATAGCGCCCAAGGCGGCGGATTATGACCGTAAGAGCGAGTTTCCCTTAGATAGCGTCAAGGCGGTCAACGACCTTGGCCTGAACGCGCTGTTCGTGCCGGAGGCCTATGGTGGTGCCCTCAGCCGTTATGCGCTCTATATCGAATGCGTGAAGATCATCTCCGAGGCCTGCGCCTCGACCGGTATCATCTATGCTACGAATTTCCACGGCATGAAGCCGCTGATCGACTTCGGAACCGAAGAACAAAAGCAACGCCTGCTGCCCATTATCGCCGAGGGCGGTTTGGGTGCTTTGGCGATCACCGAACCGTCGGCGGGGTCGGACGCGACGGGGATGAAGACACGCTTCGCGCCGGACGGCGACGACATCGTCATCGACGGGGGAAAGATATTCATCACCAATGGCGATGTTGCCGACCTGATCCTGCTGTTTGGCAAGTGGAGCGAGATCGAGGACGACAAGGCCTCTATTTCGGCTCTTATCCTGCCGAAGGATGCGCCCGGATTCTCGATCGTGCGGAAAGAGGAGAAGATGGGGCATCGCGCATCCTCCACTGCCGCGCTGGCCTTTGATGGTGCCCGTGTGCCGCGTGCCAATTTGCTGGGCGGCCCGGGGGACGGCCTCAACATTCTGCTTGCCTCGCTCAACAAGTCGCGCCCCTCGGTTGCGGCGCATGCCTTCGGCATTGCGCGGGCGGCCTTCAACGACATGATCGCCTATACGAATGAGCGGGTGCAGTCGCGCAAGAAGATCATCGAGTTTCAGGGCAATCAATTCCTGATCGCCGATCTGGCAAGCGAGTTGGCGCTGACGGAAACATGGCTCGACTATGTCGCCGGGCTGGTTGATTCCGGGTCGACCGATTTCGGTATGGAAGCCTCGATCGCGAAGATGCGCGCCTCGGACCTTGCCATGCGGATGTCCACGGAAAATGTCCAGATGCATGGCGGCTATGGCTATGTCGCCGAATACCGGGCCGAACGTTTGATGCGGGACGCCAAGATCACGCAGATCTGGGAAGGCACGAACCAGATTCACCGCCAGTTGATTGGAAGGAGTTTCAGACAGTGACGAGGGCAATCAAACGCGTCGGCGTCTGCGGCGCGGGGGGCACGATGGGGGCGGGTATCGCAATCGTCGCGGCGCGCGCGGGGTTCGAGACGGTCTGCTACGATCTGACCGCCGAACCGCTTGAAAAGGCCCACCAGCAGAGTGCCGGCTTTTTCGCGAAATCGGTCGAACGCGGCAAGATGTCGCCGGAAGATCGCGATGCTGTGCTGGGCCGCCTCTCGCGCACCACATCGCTCGACGATCTGCGTGACTGCGACATGGTCATCGAGGCCGTGTTCGAGGACTTGGCAACCAAGCGCGAGCTGTTCGGCAAGCTCAATGCGATCTGTCCGAAAGAGACGATCTTCGCGTCCAACACCTCCACGCTTTCGATCACTGAAATCGCATCGGGCTGCGGCCGCGAGGATAAGGTCGTCGGTATGCATTTTTGCCTGCCGGCACAGTTGATGAAGCTGATCGAAATGTCACCGGGCATCAACACAAGTCCCGAGACTTTCGAGGAAGCTTGGGCATGGACAGAGGCGGCAGGGCAGATTCCCGTCCGCACTCAGGACAAGCCGGGCTTCATCCTCAACGCCCTGCTGGTGCCCTTCAACAACGACTGTATCCGCGCGGTTGAGGCCGGCGTCGCCGAACCGGCGGATATCGACCAGGCGATCAAGACCGGCCTTGGCTATCGCATGGGGCCGTTGGAGCTGATCGACCTGATCGGCCTGGATACCCAGGTGCGCCTGTGCGAGGCGTTTTATCCGATTACCCACGATCCGCGCGCGGCGACACCGCCCTTGCTGCGCCGGATGGTCGCCGCTGGCCATCTTGGGCGGAAGTCCGGCCGCGGCTTTTTCGACTACGAAGGCGCCGGCATGTTCGGCGCGTGAGGGTGAAGCATGACCATGAGCTATGAAATCCACAAATCCGGCGAAAGCCGGTCCTTCCCGGAAGGCGATGAATTCCTGGCGAGCGCGTCAGAGAAGGGCGATGTCGCGATCTATCTCGGCCTCCCATTCAACGACGATCCGTCGAAGGCTGCGATCCTGGTCGAACTGGGGACTGAGTGCCTTGGCGTCCATACGGGTGAGAACGCGATGCTGGAAGGGTCTAACGTGCTCGGTTTCGCCCGCTACAGGAACGGTGACGACCCGCCGTCCCAACTAATCGAACTGGTTCGCCAGCCGGCCACGCCGGAAGCGGCAATCGCGGCCGCGAAGCAGGTCTTCGAAGCGGCCGGCTTCAAGGTCAGCGTTTGCGCCGATCAGGCTGGACGGATCATCGACCGCCTGGCGCGGCCGAAGTACAACGATGCCCTGCGGTTCCTGGATGAAGGGCTCGCTACGGCGGCGGATATGGACCTGACCTGCAAGATGGGGCTGGGCTATCCTGACGGACCGATCGAGCGGTTGGAGCGGGGCGGACTTGCCCATCATCATGACGTCACCAGCGCACTGTTCGACGTTTACGGCACGCCTTCCTTTGCGCCGGGGCGGCGCGCGACGGTCGCCAAGATGCGGGAAAGGAAGTCGTAGTGAAAGGCGCGCTTGCGGGGATCAAGGTTCTCGACTTTTCGACATTGCTGCCGGGGCCGATGGCCACTCTGTTCCTCGCCGATGCGGGGGCGGAGGTCATCAAGATCGAGCGTCCGGGACGGGGCGATGAAATGCGCAGTTACGATCCCAAATGGGGTGGAAGCGCCATTAACTTCGCGATGCTGAACCGCGGCAAGAAGAGCCTTGCGGTCGATTTGAAGGACCCCGCCGAAATCGAACGATTGGCGCCGCTGTTTCGCGAAGCGGATATCGTCATGGAACAGTTTCGGCCGGGTGTGATGGATCGCCTCGGCATCGGATACGAAGCGCTGCGCAAGCTGAACCCCGGCATCATCTACTGTGCCATCACAGGCTATGGTCAGACCGGTCCGAAGCATAGCGCGGCGGGGCACGACTTGAATTACATCGGCGATACGGGGCTGTTGTCGCTCAGCATGGGATCGCTCGAACATCCGACTGTCCCGCCGGCCTTGATCGCGGATATCGCAGGTGGGGCGTATCCGGCGGTCGTCAATATCCTGCTTGCGTTGCGCGAACGCGACCGCACGGGCGAGGGTGCCTTTATCGATATTTCCATGAGCGATAGTCTCTTCCCGTTTCTGTATTGGGCGATGGGCGAGGGCATGGTCACCGGAAAATTCCCCGGCAACGGAGACAGCCTGGTGACCGGCGGCGGCCCGCGTTACCAACTTTATCCGACATCGGACGGGCGTATGGTCGCCGCCGCGCCTATCGAACAGAAATTTTGGGAAACGTTCTGCGAAACCATCGGTCTTGATATCGACCTGCGCGACGATACGCGGGGTGCGGCGAAGACGAAAAAGGCCGTGGCCGAGATCATCGTGGGCCAATCCTCTGATTACTGGCGGGAAATTTTCGCTGCCGCGGATTGCTGTTGCACCATCGTCAAGACGGTGGACGAGGCGATGGAAGACCCGCATTTCAAAGCCAGGGGGATTTTCGACCGCCGCATCGCCGACGGTGACGGGAATGGGGTCACGGCATTGCCGACGCCGATTGCCTCATCCTTGCGCGGCGACGCGGTGGAGCGCCCCTATCCAGCCCTTGGATCCGACAATGAGGAGGTACTGCCATGAAGGCGGTTTTGGTTGAGGCCTATGGCCCCTACCGTGACGCGGTTTTGAGAACGGTTGACGATCCGGCGCCGCGGCCGGGCATGGTCCTTGTGCGCCTCTCGGCGGCGGATATGAACTTCCCCGATATTCTGGTCATGGAAGGCAATTACCAGGTGAAGCCGCCTTTGCCGTTTTCTCCAGGCAAGGCTGGGGCCGGCATCGTCGAGGCGGTAGGAGAGGGCGTCACGACTCTCGAACCTGGCGACCGGGTCGCCGTTCAGGTGGAATACGGTACCTATGCCGAGAAGGTGTTGGCCCCGGCACAGACCTGTTACCCGTTGCCGGACGCCATGCCCTTCGATATCGCCGCCGCCTTGGGGCTGGTCTATCAGACGGCTTATTTCTCGCTTATGGAACGGGCGTCGTTCAAGCCATCCGATACGGTGCTGGTCCTTGGCGCATCCGGCGGCGTCGGCATGGCAAGCATCCAACTTGCCAAGGCGCTTGGCTCACCCTGCGTTATCGCGGGCGCGAGAGGGGAAGCCAACGCTGCTTTCGCCAGGCAGGCGGGCGCCGATCATGTCGTGGACCTGGGCATGGAGAATCTGAAGGACGGGTTGCGCGATGCGGTGAAAGAGGTCACGGGCGGCCATGGTGCCGACATTGTCATCGATCCCGTCGGCGGGGACGCCAACGCAGCGGCCTTGCGCGCCATGGCATGGTGCGGGCGGATGGTGATCGTGGGGTTCGCATCTGGGAATATACCGGCGATCCGCTCGAACTACCTTCTGGTCAAGAATATCGGCGTCAGCGGCATCCAGTGGTCGGACTATCGGGATCGTGCGCCAGATGCCGTTGCCGCCGCGCAAAAAGAAATCTTCGGTTTCTGGTCCGCGGGGAAACTCGACCCGATCATCACGCAGCGGGTGCCGCTGGAAAACTACAGGGACGCGCTGGACCATGTCGGCGGTGGCAAGGTCCAGGGCAAAATCGTCATGACGCTGGGCGACGCCTAGCGACGCCCGAAGGCCGGGGTCTTACTCAGCCGCGCTTAGTGCCGTTTCAAGAGGACCGAGGTTGAGGCCTTCGGCGCCATCATGGGTAATGCGGGCGTCTTTGAGCGCCTGTCCGATGCGTTGAATTTCAGCATCCGTGAGTTTCGAGAGCGGCGGGCGCACGACCGCGCGCTCCTGCCGGCCCAACAGGACAGCGGCTTCCTTCATGCGGTTGTGCATATCCAGGAAGGGAGCCGAATAGAAAGCCTGGGTCACCGGCTGCATCCTGTCATTCAATGCCCGAGCGGTCCTCAGGTCGTTGTTCTGAACCGCTCTGAACATCGCGACCTGCAGATCGGGGATGATGCTGCCGGCGCCCGAAAGAAGGCCTTTTGCCCCCATGCAGAGCGACGCCATCAACCACGCACTGTTGGTGGTCAGCACATTTATCGGACGGCTGAGCGATTGCAGCGTGCGGATATTCTTCTCATGCTCTGCGGGTTCCGCGGTCCAATCCTTGATCGCCTTGATCGAGGGGATCGCTTCGGCGAGCGACAGGATTGTGTCTAGCGGATAGGCCAGGTTCGTCCATCGGGCATAGTTGAAACAGATGATCGGCAGGTCGCTTGCTTCCGCGATCCGGCTGAAATGGGCAAGCGCCATTTCGGGTCGACGCTCACCCCCCATCATCAAGACGGAGGACGGGAACACCAGCAAGGCGGAGGCGCCGGCTTCTTCCGACATTTTCGCGAGTTTCGCGGCTTCAAGGCTTCCATCGGCGAAAACCCCGGCGATCACCGGGATACGATCGCCGATATCGTCCAGCGTGTTGTCGAGCAAGGCCCGCTGTTCCTCGAACGTGCAGGCATGTACTTCCGAGGCATGGCCATTGACGGTGATGGCGGAGAGCCCCGGCGTCGCTGCAACATGCAGCAGATGGCGGCGCGTTTCCACCCAATCGATCGCAAGGTCGTTATCGAAAGCAAGCAAGGTGGCGGGGATCACGCCTTGGGGTACGAAATCCTTGAAGCGGGCCATTGGAAGCTCCTTTCGTCGTTAGACTACCCTACTGTTACAGCACCGCGCTCAATTGTGAAGGTTCGCTCGATAAGCTCGCGGACGTGTTGTTCATTCGAGTCGGCGATCAAGACGGCCATGCCTTCCTTCTTCAACTCGAAGATGATTTGGGCAAGGCGCTGGGCGAGCGCGGGGGCGACCCCTTCGAACGGCTCATCCAACAGCAGGATCTTGTTGCCGCAGAGCAATGCGCGGGCGAGGGCGACGAGTTTCTGTTGGCCGCCCGAAAGCTGGTTCGCGCGACGGTCACGGAAATTCGCCACTTCCGGGATCAGGGAATAGACCCATTCCAGGCGTTCCTGCGGCTGGGCCATCTTGGTCGACCAGGCCGGCAGCAGGACGTTCTCCTCCACGGTGAACTCAGGCACCAGCTTGCGATCTTCGGGCATGTAGCCGAAACCCATACCGGCCCTGGCATGGGTCGGCGAATGCGCCAGGTCCACGGTTTCGAATTCGATCTCGCCCTCGATTTGGTCGATCAGGCCCATGACGGCCCGCATGAATGTGGTCTTGCCGGCTCCGTTCCGGCCGATCAGCCCCGCCATCATATTGCCGGACAGATCGAGCGACACATTGTCCAGAACTTGCTGGGATCCGAAATAGACACTGAGATTCTTAACCGTAAGCATGTCGCAAAACCCTCTTAGCCAGCCGCAGCGGCATGTACCGTTTCGCCGATCACGAACTGGCGGACCTGTTCATCGGCAAGCGCGTCTTCAGGCTTGGCATCGGCGATGATGCGCCCGTCATAGAAGGCCAACACGCGCGTTGCATAGCGGCTGATGATTTCCATGTCGTGTTCTACGAAGAGGATCGTCACGTCCTGCTGCTGCAGCGCGGTGACGACGATATCCATAATGCTGAACTTCTCCGCCGCGGTGACGCCGCTGGTGGGTTCGTCCAGCATCAGCATCTTGGGATTGTGGACACTGGCCATTGCGATATCGAGAAGTTTCCGTACGCCCTGAGGCAAGGTCTGGGTGATCTGATCCCGGTATTCATGGATCTCGTACCGCGCCAGGATTTCCTCACAGCGTTTCGTGCGGTCTTCCGTATCGAGCTGCGCCCAGAACGGCATGGTGCCCTCCTCCGCGATCCCCATAGCAACCATCAGGTTTTCAAAGGCGGTGCCGGTGGAGAACAGCTGTGGAATCTGGAACGATCGGCAGATGCCGATTTCCGTCGCCGCCTTGGGGTCGAAACCCGTTATGTCGCGGTCGTAGAAATACAGCTTGCCGCTGGTCGGGGTCAGGTAGCCCGTTACCATATTCACGAAAGTCGTCTTGCCGGCGCCATTGGCCCCAATGACGCCAATGACCTCGCCCTCTTCGATGGTGACGTTGATATCGTCGGCGGCGGTGACCGCCCCGAAGGACTTATTCAGGCTTTCAGCGCGTAGAATCGCCGTCATCTCGACCCTCCCTTGAGCGTTCGATAAGGCTCCACAAACCGCCGGGCAGGAACATGATCACCGCCAGCAGGCAACCGCCGACGACGAACTGCCACGCTTGCGGCGCGTATTCGATTGCGAATGTCCGAAGAATTTCGAACACGATGGATCCGACCAGCGGGGCGATAACGTTGCCGACGCCGGAAAGGATCGTGACGAAGACAAACTCGCCCGATTGGATCCACCAGACCATCTCCGGATCGACGTGCCCGATGGCGATCGCGGCCAATGCTCCGCCGGCTCCGGCCAGGACGGCGGCGACGACAAACTTGAAATGCACGGCGACCTTGGCTGAAAAGCCGAGATACTCGACGCGCAATTCGTTGTCTTTGATGGCCCGGGTCAGGCGGCCCATCGTACTGCCCAGATAGCGGTTCACGAACAAGCAGGCGAGCCAGGAGACAAGCGCCGTCATGGCGTAGAGTATACGCTGCATTTCGATCGGTTCGGCCGGCGTATAGCCCAGATACGTCGTTTGGACGACATTGAAGCCGTCGGTCGATCCCAGGCTCTCGCTCTTCACCAGAATGCCGTAGAAGATCATCGAGAACGCCATGCAGAGCATCGCAAAGAAGATTTCACGGTACCGGCGAAGCAGGAAACCGAGACCGAAAGCGATGACTCCGGCGCCAACGGCGCTGATCAGCACCAGAAGAAAGGCGTCCGAGATCGGCACATATTGCGGCAGGATGCCGACCGCGTAGGCGCCCGCACCATAGAAAAGGCCCTGGCCGAAGGAGACGAGCCCCGTGCGCCACAACAGCATGAGGCCGAGCACGACGAGCCCCTTTGCCAAGCTGATGATGCCGAGGAAGATCGCCCAATCCGGCATGAACAGTCCAAGCGCCAGGGCGATCGGCAGGCCCAGATAGAGCAGCTTGCTTTTGAAAGCGGATGTCATGCTGCCTCCTAAATCTTGCGGGCTTTTTGGCGCATGAACAGGCCTTCGGGCCTGAAAATCAGCACCAGGGTCATCACCGCGTAAATGACGAATAACTCAACTTCCGGGAACAGATGGACCGATGCGGCCCGGGCGATGCCGACGACAAGCGCGCCGATAATCGCCCCCCAGATGCTGCCCATGCCGCCGAGCACCACGATGGCGAAGGCGAGGACGATCACCTCGACCCCGATGCCGGGCGCGACGGAGATTTTAGGTGCCATGACCGCCCCGCCGAGGCAGCCGAGCGTGGCGCCGACGATGAAGGTCACGGTAAAATAGCGTTTTACGTTGACCCCGAAGGCTGCCGCCATTTCGGTGTCGTGAATGACCGCCAGCAGCAGGCGGCCCTTTGCGGTGCGGTTCAGGATCAGCCATGTCGCCGCGGCCAGCGCGACGGCGAGTCCGATCAGCGCAAGATCGTAGTTTGAATAGAACAGCGTGCCGAACTGGATGTCGCCAAGAAGCGAATAGGGTTCGAAGGCGAAGTAGGGGTCGCCACCCCAGATCCAAATGATCACATCTTCCAGCATCAGGAAGCTGGCGAAGGTCACCAGCACGATGATCACTTCGTCGCGGCCGTACATTCGCTTCAAAAGTCCGACTTCCAACAGCAAACCGAACATGATGCCAAGCCCGATGGCGATTCCGAACATCACCGCGAAACTGCCGAAATCCGGCAGGCCGTTCGCGAACCACCAGCCGATCGCCGTCGCCGATGCATAGGCGCCGAAGGCGTAGAACGAGCCGTGCGCCACGTTGAGGATTTTCATGACGCCGAAGATCAGCGTCAGGCCAAGGGCGACGAGGAACAGATAGGAAGCCTCGATCAAGCCGTCGATCAGGATTGCGGTTGCTGTGAGCATGAGCGATTCCCTCAAAAGCCCGTCTTAGGACCGGTCCGCTTATTCAGGTGTTCCGGCCACTGGCCCCGTCCGCGATCGATGTATTCGCCATCGGAAAAAGGGCGGGGCCGGCTGGAAAATGGAACGGAGAAGAAAGCGAAAACGCGCCGCCACAGAGGCCTGCCGCGGCGCGTTCCCAATCAGCAGCAGATTAGCACTTCGCGCCCTGCATGCCCCCTTGGATCCAGTCGACGCTGTTGACGCCTTCCGGTGGGTTCACGCAATCGGCCGGATAGGTAACGACGTCGACGATGGTCTGTACGCCGGCTTCGTTATCCCATTTGCTGAGACCATACGCCGTCGGCGTGACGGCCTGTTGGCCTTTGCCAAGCTTCATGTCGACCGTTGTGCCGAACGCTTCGAAGCTTTTGTGACGCAGACCGGCCGCGACCTGATCAACCGTGGGCTTCGACCCGCCGCTTGCCGCGGCTGCGTTGTCGTAGGCCAACTTCAGGCCAAGGAAGGCCTGGGCCATCTGATAGGCCGGGTAGGTCGGCGGGGTGCCGAAGCGGTCGCTGAAGGTCTGGCGCAGCCATGTGTTCAGTTCGGATTCTTGCGCCAGCACACCGTACGGACCGCGGGCCCCGACCACGACGCCGTCAGGCAGTTTGCGGCCCAGACGATACATCACGGTTTCCGCTGTGGTGAGCAGCATCGTGGTGCGTTTGTTCAGGCTGCGCGCGCTGGATTGCAGAATGAAGCTCTCCAGATCGCCACCCCAGAACGAGGAATGCAGGACCTGCGGCGGAGTGACCGAGAGGCGGGAGATTTCCGCGCCATACTGGCCCTGGAAAATCTTCGGCCACAGCGGGTCGGCGGCTTCTGATCCGGGCAGAAGGTTCTGCATCGCCAGATCGAAATCGCGCCAGCTGTCCTGGCCCCAGGCATAGTTCTGGTTGATGCCCTGATAGGTCTTGGTATCACCGAACTTGCTGGCGATGTAGCGGGCGGCGCCAACGCTGTCCATGGTGGCGTGAGAGGCCGTCCGGAAGACGTACTGGTAATCGGCGTCTTCATAGATGCGCGGCGTGCCGCAGTCGAACAGGACGGTAAACGTCTTCAATTCTTCCGCCACCGGCGCAACCGCCAGACAGCTGCCCGAAGAAATGTAGCCGACAACCGCGCCTGCGCCTTGGCGCTGAACCATGTTGCGGTATTCGGTCACCTGTTTGGTGGTGCCGCCGGCTTCGTCGACATAAATCGGCTCGATTTCCATGCCGCCCACACCCTTGGTGTTGTAAGGCGCCGGAATACTGCCGGAATTGATGGCTTCGATGATGAGTTCCGCGGCGTTACGCGCGGGGATACCGAACGGACCTGCGGCGGCGCCGGTGTAGAAGGCGACAACGCCGACCTTCAGTTTTTCCTGCGCCTGGGCGGTCCCGGCAAACGCGGCCATGGTGCCTGCGACGAGGCAAGCCGCCAGGCTCGTACCGCGCAGCATTTTCTTAATAGTCATTGATTTCCTCCCTGAACGATCTTTCGATCATTGGCTTGAGCATTCTTTTAAGCTCATGAACAGCATGCACAGTTTGGGCTTTACCGGTCAAATTGCCGAAATCAGGGGAATTTCGCGCAGCAAGTCGAGCGGGGCGCCGCGCAAGGCAACGCAGCAAAAATATCAATTCTCTAGAATCAATATAAATCAACGTTCTGCCTCCAGTCAGGACACGGACTACGGGCAAAATCCGGACTACCCATCGATATCGGGTTTTCACGATTGGGCTATTAACTTCATATAGGACAACGTAGTTTTTCCGGGAAACAGGAAAATATGAACACTGATTCAGAAAGTGACAGATCATTTGACTAAGCCCGCCCCAACAATCCGTGTCGCCGTCGATATTGGCGGCACGTTCACCGATTTGCAGTTCCTGGACGAGGAAGCCGGCACCGCCCGCGCCCACAAGGTGCCGACAACCCCTTCCGATCCTTCTGAAGGGCTGGTCAACGGTATCCGCGAGGCGGCGCAGTTGTTCGGTTTCGATGCGAGCAGGATCGGCGCAATCATGCATGGCACAACGATCGCGACGAACGCTGTCCTGGAACGCAAACTTCCGGTTGGCGCCTTGGTCACGACGCGGGGGTTCCGTGACGTCCTGGAAATAGGCCGTCACCTGCGCCGAGATATCTATGCAAGCAAAGCCGAAACCCGGCCCTTGCTGCTTCCCCGATCCCGCCGGTTCGAGGTTACCGAACGGACGCTCGCAAGCGGCGATATTGAAACGCCGTTGGAGGAAGGCGAATTGCAGGCGATCGCGGACGAGATTCGCCGTTTGAAGGTCGAGACGGTGGCGATCGTCTTTCTGCACGCCTATGCGAACCCACGGTCTGAGCTGCGCGCGGCCGAGGTGCTGGCCGGTCTTCTGCCTGGCATGTCCATCAGTTGTTCCCATGAGGTCAGCCCGGAGATCCGCGAATTCGAGCGCAGTTCCACCACAGCGCTCAACGCCCTTCTGATGCCGGTGGTGCGCGGATATCTGGAGCGGTTGAAGAACAGGCTGAGTGAGAACTGCATCACCGCGCCGGTCTTCCTGGTTCAGTCCAATGGCGGTGTCACGACACCGGCCATCGCGGCACAACAGCCTGCCCGCCTTTTGCTCTCGGGCCCGGCGGGCGGTGCACGTGCGGCTGAAATCGTGTCTGAAATGCTCGACGAGCCCAACCTTATCGGCGTCGACATGGGCGGCACCTCCTATGATGTCTCCGTCGTGTCCGAAGGGCGGATACGTCAGGTGACACAGGGGGATGTGGACGGATTGCCTGTCCGCCTTCCCATGATAGAGATCCGTACCATCGGCGCCGGCGGCGGCTCCATCGCATCGGCCGACGAGACGGGCAGGCTGTTGGTCGGTCCGGAAAGCGCCGGTGCGGTGCCGGGACCTGCCTGTTATTCCCGTGGCGGCAAACGTCCGACCGTGACCGACGCGAATGCGGTGCTGGGCCGTTTCGATCCCGACAATTTCCTTGGCGGCGCGATGGTGCTCGATGCGGTTGCGGCGCAGACCGCGTTGGAACGCGATGTTGCAGGCCCCTTGGGGCTCGACCCGTCCAGTGCGGCGGGCGGGATCGTCACCATCGCGGTTGCGAAGATGGCGGCCGCCATCCGGTTAAGCCTGTTCGAGAAGGGGCTTGATCCGGAAGACTTCGCGCTTGTTTCCTTCGGTGGCGCAAGCGGGTTGCATGCCTGCGAGACGGCGCAGGAAATTGGCGCCAGGCGTGTCGTGTTCCCGCGCGATCCCGGAACGTTGAGTGCCTGGGGAATGCTGTTCGGCGATATCGTGCAGGACCTTGCCCGGGCCCGTCCAATGCCGGCCGACGCCACGGCGCTGACAGAATTGCAGGGCATTCTGCACGACCTGACTGAAGCGGGGCACGCGGTCCTGGCGGAAAACGGCGTCGCCGAGCATAGCCGCGCCTTTCCTGTCACCCTGGATGTTCGATATCCGGGGCAAGCTTATGAAATCGGCGTACCGTTTGCCGCCAACGGCGAAGACGCGCATGCCGACCTGGCCGATGCCGTGGCGGCTTTCCATGCGAGTCACGAGGCGCAGTTCAATCATGCCGACCCTGCGGTCACGCCGGAAATTGTGACCGTGCGTATCGCGGCCACCGGCCGACTGCCGCGCCCGGTCATTCGGCCTTTCACGCCTGACGCCCCCCGGGCCTCGGGCATGCGCCGCGCCGTCGTCGATGGCGCCACCCGCGAGGTGCCGGTCTATTGGCGCGACGCGATCGCGTTCGACGATATCGTCGTCGGCCCCGCCCTTATCGAGGAAGCGCATTCAACCCATTTTATCCCTACCGATTGGACCGTGCGGCTGCATCCTTCCGGTGCGCTGATCGCCGTCCGCGACGAAGTGAGGAACTGAGCCATGACGCCCCGTGACGACGACACAGCCGGTCGCACCGATCTCGACCCGGTCCATATTGAAGTGATCCGCAGCGCGCTGGCCTCCGTCGCCGAGGAGATGAGCGTTACCATCTGGCGCACCAGCCGAAGCGCGGTCGTGCGTGAAATACTCGACTATTCCACCTGTGTCTTCGATGCGATGGGCCGAAGCGTGGCGCAGGCGAAATGCATGCCCGTCCACCTCAATTCCATGCCGTCCTGCCTGGATGAGATACTTCTAAATCATATACCGATCGATCAGTGGGAGGAGGGGGACCTCATCGTCACCAACGATCCTTATGCGGGCGGGCAGCACTTGCCCGATATCCTGACTTTCAAGCCGGTCTTCCTGGATGGGGTGCGGATCGGGATCGTCGGAATCCTGGTGCACCATCTCGATGTCGGTGGCGGGGCGGCCGGGTCCTATGACCCCGGCGCGACCGATATCTACCAGGAAGGATTCCGCATCCCGCCGTTGAAGCTGGACGAAGCCGGGAAGCGCAATCAGGCAGTCATAAAACTGCTTCTGCGGAATTCTCGAGAGCCGGCCAATGTCGGTGGCGATTTTTCGTCCCAGCTTGCCGCTCTTGATACCGGCGTCAAAGGGCTGCAGCGCATTGGGCGCCGATACGGCGCCGGACGGCTTCAGGCGGCTGCGGAGCGGATACAAGATCAATCGGAAACAGCGCTCCGCGCGATGATCGCCGCCTTGCCTGACGGCGAGTACCGCTTCCACGATTTTGTCGACGACGACGGCATTGACCTCGACCGCCCAATACGCATCGCGGTGACGGCCAAGATCGACGACGATCGTATCCATCTCGACTTCGCCGGGTCAGATGCCCAGGCGCGCGGCCCTATCAACAACACGCTGAACATGACGCGTTCGGCGGTGATGTGCGGGGTGATGATGGGGCTTGGCAGCGATGTGCCCGCCAATGAAGGGTGCTACCGGCCGATCTCGATCGACGCGCCAAAGGGCAGCATCGTCAACGCGAACTGGCCGGCCCCGGTCGCGAACCGGATGGCGACGGGCCATCGGATCGTCACGACGGTGCTGGGGGCCCTTGCCAAGGCGGCGCCGGACCGGATCCCCGCCGCCTATTACGGGGTCAGCTATGCTTATGCGGTGAATTGCGAGAAGGAGGACGGAACCCGAAACGTCTATTTCGACCTTGAATGCGGGGGATGGGGCGCGCATCCGGAGGACGATGGCGCGAGTGCCTTTTCCTGCGGATTCCACAATATCTCCAACGCCCCGGTTGAGATGCTCGAAAGCACCTTGCCGCTGACTTTCATGGAATACGGCCTTGCCGCCGGCACCGGCGGGCAAGGCAGGACGCGCGGAGGCCTCGGCCTCGTGCGGGAGTTCCGCTTGGATTCGGTCAGGGGAACACTGGCCGCCAATCTAGAACGCTTCACCCATGCGCCCTATGGCCTTGCCGGGGGCGAGGCGGGTCAAACGGGCCGTCTGACCCTGCGGCGGGCAAATGGCGAAACGGTAGACTTGGCTTCCAAAGTCGCCGGTCTTCCGTTGAACCGGGGCGACCGCCTTCGGCTGCAGACATCCGGCGGCGGTGGACACGGCAATCCCGCGCAACGCGATTCCGCCCGCAAGGCCCGTGATTTGGAGGAAGGCTACGTCCTCTAGCCAGCAAATGTCAGATCACATTCGGCCATTGGGATTGACGCACTCAACAGCCTCTACCATCGAACCGTCGGCCGATTTTTAGGCAAATCCCTGCACGGTGTTTTTCGATACGGCGCGGTGCGCGTCTGGGGACCCCCGTGTATAGTTTACCGAACTCGACGCTAAGTTCACCGACACAACGCCAGCATAACAGCGCCTCGACTTGACTGCCGGCCGGGAGGGAGAAGACCATGGAACATGTCGATATCGGTTCCATTTCCGTTCATTGCGTGCCGGAGACGGCAGGCCCGCTGCTGCATGCACAGAAATTCTTCCCGGACCTCACCGATGAAATGTTCGAGGCCGCCCGCCGTGATCTGCCGCCGGGCAATCTGACGGCAGAAGGCGATGTGATCCTCAGCTTTCACAGTTACCTCCTGCGCACCGAACGGTACAACATCCTGGTCGATAGTTGCTGTGGGAACGACAAATCCCGGCCGCATCGTCCGTCGTTTTCAAACCTCAACACGAACTACCTGGAAACCTTGGCCGCGGCGGGATGCCAGCCGGAGGATATCGATTTCGTGCTGTGCACCCATCTGCACTGGGATCATGTCGGCTGGAACACGCGTTTGTTGAACGGCGAATGGGTGCCCACTTTCCCCAATGCGAAATACGTGATGTCCCGCCGTGAATACGACTATTGGAACGATCACTACGCGCGCGATCCCGCGAACGTTCACCGCGCCGCGTTCGAGGACAGCGTGCAGCCGCTTGTGCGGGCTGATCGTGCCGCGTTGGTGGATGACAGTTTTGAGTTCGACAACGGCATTTGGCTGGAACCCTGCTTTGGACACACCCCGGGGCAAGTGGTGATGAATGTTTCCTCCGGCGGGCAGGCGGGCGTGATGTGCGGCGATGTCATCCATCACCGCATTCAGTTGGACGAGCCGCAATTGACGTGCCTTGCGGATACGGATCCGGCCATGGCGCGCGAGTCGCGGCGGCTTCTTATGGAGAAGCATGCGGATACCGGGAACCTTGTTTTTCCGGCCCATTTTCCGGCACCGACCTTCGGCGCGCTGACCAGCAAGGCCAACGGTCGGAGTTTTGCGCTAAGCGCGGATCTCCGCTAGTTCAGCCCGCTGTCTGGGGTGTAATTGCCGGGGTGTCCTTATGCGGATTGCCGGTTGTTTGGCGTTGGATTTCCAAATTGCGCCACCAGTCGTAGACCGCGGCCTCGTCCATTGGCAGTTCGAGACCCATCCCGCCGTGAAAAGCCCGCCATGCGTCGCAGTAGTCTTCACGAACGGCGACGAGCAGGGGGATGTGCTCCAAGGCGGCGCGCTCGAATACGTCTCGCAAACCGCGTGACTCGGATTCGGCACGCCCGAAACGATTGATCATCATCAGATCGGGTCTTGTTCCGAAGAGCATGTCCAGGCGATGCGACAGGTCGGTAATCGCCTGTGGGTCCAGCCTGCATCCACGGGCTTCCTTGCCCCGGTATTCAAGGATGGGAAGTTCCCAGGCGCCGTTGATTTCCCGAACGACAAGTGTCTTCTGGCCGCTTGCCTCGTCCCAGACGCTGTCCTGGCAGATGCCGCCAATGGCAACACCTTGCGCTGACAAATGGGCGCGAACCTTGGCCATAAGGTCGTTCACGGGCGCACCCATCTGAAAAACGATTCCGGCAAGTATCGGCAATGGGTCCGCCATCGAAGAAATAGTCCTCCATCGGATCGGCAATTGATTCCTGTTGCGCATTCAACGACGCAACAAGCTTCTCGTGGGATCGGATTTTGGCCCTCTCTGCCTCCGGGGACAAGAGGTTGAGAAGGCACCACTTATATTAGTATTGAGACATTATTTAGATGCTGCCTTTCCGGACATTTTTTGTTCAAAAAAATAGACTCGTCCTTGTGGAAAGAGAATTTTCCCGACCAACCCCACATAGCGAGTTTGTGAAGAGTCCCCGAGTCGCTTCAGCTTCCCTATGCGTCATTTCAGCAAACCTAGGGGGGGTAAAATGGCCGCTTTCAATACGCTTACTGTAATCCGAATGGTTTCCTACCTATGCGAGAAGCTTGAGGAGGCCGGGCTGACATTGCGCCTTTTAGGTCCAGGCACGGAACTTGAGATGATCTACAATGGGGCCCGCCCCGACCGCAGCGCGCCGCAGAAAATCTTTCGACAGGATGCGCAATCTGTTTCAGCCGAATTGCTCGGCGCGTTCTGGCTGGTGGGTCTGGACCGCTATGGCCCGGCGGTCCTGCAGGCCTGCCGCGGGATTGACCTCGGCGACAGGTCGCTGGCGGACCATCTGACGACGGATGGCGGGCTCTACGTGCCGGGGAACCAGTGGGAGAACAATCCCATCCCGGAAGTCCGCGCGGCGGCGGCCTGGCGGCTTCACGGGGTCGGCTGCTATTTTGGCGAGACTTGGTTTCGGCCTGAGAGCGAAGACGTTCCGGGGTTCCGCGGCAAGGGCATTTCGGACCTGATCCTGCGTCTGGCGATGGGTACCGCTTTTTGCCAGCACGAAGCCCGCTTCATGTTCGGGTTTTGCGAGGAAGCGCTGGCTGTCCGCGGCATCCCGATCCAATACGGGCACTACCAATGCTATCCGCACGGCGCGACTTGGACGCGGCCGGACGGTTCACAGGACGATGTCTGGCTGACCTTTACCGCCGCGCCCGATTTTGGGGACCTATTTGGCGGGTTTGCCCGGGACCGGTATATCCCGCAGCACACATGATGCGACGAGGACGCCTTCGGACCCGTCCGCTTCGACGATGGGAGTGATCAGGCGGCGGTAGGATTCCCGCCGCTCGTGATCCTCCTCGCCAGGAACGTAGGCGTGGACGTCCTGCAACACGGGAACGCGCTGGTCGAGTGCGCGGTAGTAGTCGCGGTCGACCGCGCGCTCGAATTCACTCGCATTGGGCTTCAATGTCGGCGTGCCGATCGATTTTGCGGTCCATTCCAAACCGTGAAAGCGTGCGGCGGCGGAACGGCGACCGATCGACTCCATAAAGAATTGTCCGTCCCGCCGGACGAGCTTGATGAGTTCGTCCTCGTTCACCGCTTCGCTGTTCCGCCAGTCGGCCAAGTGGGCCTGCAGGAGCGGGGAGGATGCGAGGATCTGCGCCGGAGGAAGGTCTACGATGACGGTCCGCGGCGTCAGTTCCAGGGTCCGGTAGCGGAGGAAATCGGCTGCCATCGCTTCCGCTTGCTGCTTCGTCATGGCCTGGCGTCGAACCTTGGTCGTGACGTCCATCGGCGCGAAGGCAAGCGGGTAGAGCTTATGGGCCAAACCCGCGGCAAGGCAGGCATGGTTGACGTCCGCGACGTTGAAACGAAGTTCAGCAACGTTGCCGCTCCAGATCAGGATCACGGCGCCCATCTTCAGCACATAGCGCATGGTGTCGTGGTAGGGGTCGTCCTGCTTCTCGAAACGGAAACTATCCTCTTCCGTGATCAGCCAGGCCCCTTCCTCGGGTAAAGGCGCGTTTGGTTGTAACTGTTCCGGCTTCAACCGCTTCCCACCCTGCGTTTTAAATCTGCCACCGCATCGTCAAACAAAGCCGCGTTCTCGATCAGCGCCGAGGCGTCAGGGTCGTGCAGCCAGCCGGCAAAATGCTCGGCAAGTTTGTCTTGAAGCGGCTTGTCCTCATCCATCGCGGCCATCACGAGCATCTTCAATAGGAACAGCTTCGCCGTGTCTGGGCGGGCGGGTCTGTGGCCTTTTTTCTGTCGTCCCGCAATCCAATTTACGCGACTTTTCACGACGTTGTCCTTCTTAAGTGCGAATGGACGTTAAGTTTTAAATGCCTTCGATGTCAAATGGCCAACGCATCGCTATTAAAGTAGTCAGCATGAACATTGTAAATTTTACTGTATATGGACATACCCTGCTATGACTGTATTTGCTTCGCGCATTATTTATTGTGTGATTTCTCTGAGATTAACCGTGCCCGCATCGCGCCGACGCAATATTCAATCGTCTCGTCATCCAGGGGCAACAATTCCACCTCCCGCATGGCGACAAGCTCGCGACGGAAGTCATCCAGTGCCGGCAGGGCTTCATCAGGTGGCGTGGGCGTCGCGTGGGTCATGACCCCATTTTCCGTCAGCAGCCGATGGGGGGGTATCCGATAGAGGGCGGACAGTTCGAAAAGAGTTTCTGTACCAGGCCGTTCGGTGCCGGATTCCCACCGTGTAAGCCGCTCGGGTGTGATGCGCAGGCGCAGGGCGACGTCTTCTCGCGTCAAACCGGCCCGGCTACGTGCTGCCCGTAGGACATTGTCTATTTTTTTCATAGTGCCATAACCACAAAATCGATTTCTGGAAGGTATAGCGGATTTGGGGAAACGGGAATGATCGTCAGTGGAAAATCGCTGTTGCCAACTGCGCGGATAGGGATCGGTTCAGACGAATTCGTCGCTGGTGGCGGTTTGGTTGAACGCCATGCCGCGCTCCAAATGTAAACGCATGGCTTCGCGCGCCCTTTCCGGATTGCGGGCGGCGACGGCGTCGCGGACCGCTTCGTGTTCCGCAACAAGGCGTTCCATATAGGCGGCGCCCTTGTTGGGGTCATCGGGCCGCATGCGCAGCAGGGGGCGGGGGATGACGAAGACGCCCAAAAACCGCAGGAACCCCTCGATCAACTCATTGCCGGTCGCTGCGGCGATCGCGCAATGAAAGGCAAAATCCTCTTCGACCGCCGATCCATGCTCCGCCACCGCGACCTTCATGGCCGTGAGGGCTTCGTCGATCAGCGCCAAATCGGCGGGGCTGTGTTTCTCCGCCGCCATCGCTGCGCTTTCCACCTCGACACACAGGCGCAGTTCCATGACTGACCGCAGGTTCTGCTGATCATCGAAATGATGGGGCTCTATTCGGAAAGGCATGCGCCGCTTGTCATCGACGATGAACACGCCGACGCCTTGGCGGCTTACGATGACCCCGTCCGCCTTCAACCTTGAAATCGCCTCCCGGACGACAGGCCGGCTGACACCGGTCGCATCGCATAATTCCTGTTCGGTCGGCAGCTTGTCACCTGCCTGCAGCCGCCCGGACAAAATTTGGGCACGCAGCTGTGTGACGATCTGATCGGCAAGAGATGTAGCGCCAGCCGCCGGGCGCAAACGCCGGACGAGCTCTCCCGCTCCATTGCGAGGTTCGGCCATCTGTCTCTCCCTCAAAAGCACCTGCTATGCCCGATGCGGCGCGTTCGGGTGGGTGCCACGGCACTGTGACTTGGCAATCTGGCAATGATTCGGCCGCTTTACCCAAAGTAACGAAAACCAGGGCGCCCACTGACCTTGTCAGTTGTCAGATAACATATATCACGGTACGCTCCAAGCAGTACCGGGCGACAAACAATCGCGCCTGTCCATTAGAGGCGGGAACGGCAATGGGGAATTGCCCGGTTATCAGGAAGGGAGAGAAACAATGTCCATTTTTCGCAGTACGGCCACCGCGGCCGTTTTTGGCATCGCATTCGCCGGGGCGGCGACGACCGCTTGGGCGGCCGATTACACGCTTCGTATTCAAACCCATCTTTCGGCGGAATCGCTGAACGGTAAGAACGCACAGCAATTCGCGGACGATGTGGAACGCATGTCCGGCGGACGCATCGACATCGAAATGTTCTATTCGTCATCCGTCGTCAAATCGACGGAGACCTTCGACGCCGCCGCGAACGGCGTGCTGGATGGTGACATGACCGGCGGCGCCTATCAGACAGGCAAGAACCCAGCATTCCAGTTCCTCGGCGACATCATGGGCGGCTATGAAACGCCCTGGCAGCAGTATTCCTGGTTGTATTACGGCGGGGGCATGGAAAAGGCCCAGGAGCTATATAATTCCTATGGTATGCAGCTCATCGGCTGGTGGATCCCCGGACAGGAATCGCTTTCCTCGTCCAAGCCGCTACCCGGTCCTGAAGCTTTGAAGGATTGGAAATTCCGTTCGCCTCCGGGCATGGAAACCGAAATCTTCGCCGAGCTCGGCGCATCGCCGATCGTGATGGATTTCGGCGAAGTTTTCAGCGCGCTGGAAACCAGGATCATCGACGGGGCCGATGCGTCGAACGTCACGACCAATAAGTCGATCGGCATATACGACTTGGTGAAGCACGCAACCTATCCCGGCTTCCATTCGATGCCGTCCGATCATCTGGCGATCAACAAGGACGTCTGGGACGACCTTCCCGACGACCTGAGGGCGATCATCGAAGTCGCGATGCAGAAGCTTTCGTTCCACAATTCGATGAGCTTCGAAGTTGCCATGGGCAAGACCGCAACAGAAATCCAGAAAGATGGCGTGACCCTGTATGCCTGGTCGCAGAAGGACCGTGGGGAATTCCGCAACTTCGCTCAGAAGAAGTGGCAGGAATGGGGCGACAAATCGCCGGAGGCCCGCCAACTGGTAGACAGCCATGTTTCCTTCATGAAGGAAATCGGTCTGCTCGACTAAGGTCGTTCGATCCAACTACCGGCCGCGGCAGTCTTCTTCTCGCCGCGGCCGGTCCTTCTTTGGAAGCGCTTTTTCCTCTATCTTTCGCATATAGCGAAAAACGCAGCGGCCGCTTCAACGTGGCCGGCACGAGAAAATTGGCGGGGGCGAGAAATGCCGGAACTCACAACCAGCGGCCAAATTTGGGTGGGGTGCATTACGCTAGCCCTTGTTCTTTGGTTTATTTTCGTTTCGCCACGCCTCGTGCCGATGTTGAAGTTGACGATGCATGGCCAAGGTGACGACGACCGCAAGTTCAGCTTCGTCGATATCGTCACGCTTTATATGGCATCGGTTCTTATGTTCGTCGTCGCCGCGATCATGTCGATCATGTTTTACGAAGTGGTCATGCGTTACCTCTTCCAATCGCCGACTCTTTGGGTGGAAGAACTCTCGCGTTGGCTTGGCGGCATCATTTTCCTCATGGGCGGTCTCTACGCGATGCAGCAGCGCGCCCACATTCGGGTCATGATCGTCTATGACATGGTTTCCCGAAACGCGCAGCGCGTGTTGGACGTGTTCGGGACCATCTGTATCGCCATTTTCTGCTACGCCGTGGTTGTCGGATATTGGAAAACGGCGATGAAGAAATTCCACACCTGGGAATTGTACGGTTCCGCCTGGAATCCGCCCATTCCGGCTGTGATGAAGCCGCTCATCTGTATCGTTTGCGCCTGGATGGCCATTCAAGCGATCAGCAATCTGATCATGGACTGGAAAAAGCCCAAGATCATTCACGATCCAGCCGACGATCTTTAAGGGGCTTTGGCGTCATGGGTATTGCCGAACTTTCCATCCTGTTGCTGGTCGGTATCGTGGTGCTGCTGGCCGCCGGGGTTCCCCTGGGGCTGGCCTCCGGGTTTCTTGGCGTTTGTGTAGCCTATTGGAAACTGGGGGAGCGCGGCTTCTTCATCCTGGGCCAGCGCATGTACGACCTGACGATCGAGCACGCGCTGCTGGCCGTACCGTTGTTCATCTTCATGGCGATGCTGTTGGAACGCAGCAATATCGCCAAGGACATGTACGATTCCCTGAATCTTTGGCTATCCAGAACGCGCGGCGGTATTGCCATTGTCACGGCGATCATGGCGATCATCATGGCGGCCATGTCCGGCATCATTGGTGGTGAAGTTGTGCTTCTCGGCCTTATCGCGCTGCCGCAGATGCTGCGGTTAGGTTATAGTCAGAACCTCGCCGTCGGCACTATTTGCGCCTCCGGCTCGCTCGGAACGATGATACCACCCTCCATCGTACTGATCATCTACGGTGTCGTCACGGATACCTCGATCCACGCTTTGTTTCGGGCTGCAATCGTACCGGGACTGATGCTGGGGGGCCTGTACATCGTCTATATCATGGTCCGGACACGTTTGAATCCGTCCTTGGCGCCGCTGCCGGAGGATGTGGGTGAGGTGACCTGGGGGGAAAAGTTTCTCGCGCTGAAGGGTCTGTTGCCGCCGGTGCTGTTGGTGACGGCGATCCTGGGGTCCATCTATGGCGGCATCACGGGTATCACGGAAGCCGCCGCGATCGGCTGTTTGGGCACAATTCTTCTGATCTGGATCCGGGGGGAGCTCACCACCCTGTTGTTCCTTGAGGCCCTGCAACGGACGCTGCGGTCGACCGGAACGATTCTGTGGGTGACCTTTGGGGCGACCTGCCTAGCGGGGGCCTATTCGATTGCAGGTGGTCCCGTCTTCGTCGCCAACAGCATCCTGGGCATGGACCTGCCGAATATGGGCGTCATCCTGATGATGATGTTGATTTTCCTGTTCCTGGGCGCGTTGATGGATTGGGTCGGGATCGTGCTGCTGACCATGCCGGTCTTTCTGCCCATCGTCGCCGGCATGACGGCTTCGGAAATGGGCCTGCTTGGTGGGTTGGATCCCAGTCACTTGAAGGTTTGGTTCGGCATCCTGTTCTGCATGAACATGCAGGTCAGTTTCCTCAGTCCGCCTTTCGGTCCGGCCGCCTTCTATCTGAAGTCGGTCGCGCCGCCGCATATCCAACTGACCGATATCTTCAAGGGGTTCATGCCCTTCATCTGCATTCAGTTGGTAGGCCTCGCCGTGATGTTGGCATTCCCGGAGATTACATCGGTCTTCCTGGACTGACGGGGCAGCAAACTTGGCTACACTGAAACGTCTGCCTATCCTTCCTATGGAACCGAGTTTCCAGGGCAGGGGGCGGCTATGATTTCCATAGAATATCTGCGCATGATGGCGCGCTACAATGCATGGCAGAACAACGCGGTTTACGGCGCGGCTGATCGGCTTGGCGATGCAGCGCGGCGGCAGGATCGCGGTGCTTTCTTCGGGTCTATTCAGGCGACCTTGAGCCACCTGTTATGGGCCGACCGCATTTGGATGAGCCGTTTCACCGATTTCGACCCACCGCCAGGCGGCATCGAGACCTCACCGACCCTTTATCAGGACTGGGACGTGATGATGGAGGCGCGGCCGGCACTGGATGCGTTCATTACGGATTGGGCTGATCATCTGGATCCGACATGGCTTGTCGGCGACTTGATCTGGCACTCTTCCATCCTTCGAAAGGCGTCAACTAAATCGAAGGCGATGGTTGTCATGCATGTCTTCAACCACCAAACCCATCACCGCGGACAAGTCCATGCCATGTTGACCGCCGCAGGCGCCGATACCTCGGCTACCGACCTTGTCGTCATGCCGCAGTGAATCCGGGCGCGTTGGATCAATAGTTCCAAATCCTACTTTAGGTCCCATTAAACTGTGCTTTTCGGCTAATCAATATTTACTATAATACCCGCAGTTTGACAGTTAGAAACAAACAGTCTTTGGCGGGTGCATAGAATGATAACTATCGATTTTGTTCGGCGAATGGCGCGTTACAACGCTTGGCAGAATGCCGATCTGGTGGCGGTGGCGGACTTGCTTTCCGAATCGGAGCGGCGCCGTGACAGGCAGGTCCGATTTAAGTCCATCCACGGTACGTTCAACCATGCGCTTTGGTACGACCGGATTTGGATGAGCCGCTTTTCCGACCGTGTCGAGATTCCGCCGGGAACGATCGATACGTCGAGCGACCTGTGCACTGATTGGGATAAGTTAAAAAAGGCGCGCCACGCCTTGGATGAGGCGATCGGTCATTGGGCACAGGAGGTTGAGGAAAAGTGGTTCCATGGCCAACTGACCTGGCTCTCAACGATCAAGGGTGGGATGGTGACCACCGGTCGGCATATCGCCGTGACAGATCTGTTCACCTATCAAACCCATTGCCGGGGAATGTTGCACGGGATGTTGGCCGCGTCCGGCGCAAAAACCGGATATCCAAACTATTGGCTGCTGCCGGAACCTACGGCTGCCTAGCCAGATTTGGCCAATTCTCCTAGATCGTTCCACACATGCTGCCGGACGAGCTTGCCGTCGCGGACCAGGAACCAGTCGACAAAGCGAACACCTTCGAACAGGGAGCCGTCCGGAAACTCGCCGTGCAAGGTGCCTTGGCAGGTGACGGCCACGCCGTCTTCGCGGGCGGCGGCGTCCCAGGCGTCATAGGTTTTCTTCACCCAGTTGTAGCGCGGCTTCGCCCAGGCGATCAGTTCCTCCAGTGCAGCGAATTCGACGCCGCCCGGAAACACCATCCTGAAACCATCGGCGAGCATGCCGCGGGCGGCATCCAGGTCGCGCGATTCCATCCGTTCCAAAAAGGTTCGCACCACGTCGCGCGCATCGGGAAGCGCCGGGCCGGGCGTCTTGAATGTGCGACCCCGCATGTAATTGCCCGGAGGCAATTCGTTCAGCGCGACGATAACGCCCTCGGGCGGGGCGGCGATGACCGTACGCATCGCATCGGTCAGCGCCTCTGCGATGCGGGTTTTGACCTCTGCGTCGTAGACGCCACCCAGCATTGTGACATTGATAACGGGCATGAACCTCTCCTATCGGCTCACAGACGGGAGCCACGTGACGATATCCGGGAAAATGACGATCATCACGACGAGCAGCATCGCGCAGGCCATGAAGGGGATGGCCGCTATGCAAATCTCCGAGAACTTCGTTCCCGGCGGCGCGACGCCCTGCATGACGAACAGCAACAGGCCGAAGGGCGGCGTGGTGAAGCTGATCTCCATGGCCAGAAGAATGATGACGCCGAACCAGATCGGATCGAATCCGTATTGCAGGGCCAGCGGGAAAAAGATCGGAACGGTCAGCAACATCATGGACAACTGGTCCATGAACATACCCAACAACAGCAGGATCAGGAACATCGCACCCAGCATGGTATAGGCGGAGATATCGAAACCCGTCACCCAGCCGATCAGGCCGGCACTGCCGCCGGAAAAGGCGAGCGTCTTGCTGAAGGTGGCCGACCCGAAAATGATCAGCAATGCGACCACGGTCACCCGCGTCGCCCCCTGCAGCGACTTCCAAAGCGCCTCGATCGACAGTGACCGGAAGACCACGGCCAGGAAGACGACGCCCAGACATCCGAACGCGGCCGCTTCAGACGGGGTCGCCCATCCGACCATGATTAAGAAGATCACGCCGATCACGACGGAGATCATCGGTACGACGTCGCGCAGCAGCAGGATGAAACGCTCGCCCCATGTCGCCATTTCCACGTCGTAGGGCGGGGCAGCTTCCGGGTCGAGCTTCGCCATCACATAAATCAGGATTGTGTACATCACGGCCAGGATCAGGCCCGGCACGACGCCGGCGATCAGCAGGGACCCGATATCGAGTTCCGCTAAGGTGCCGAGCAGGACGGCAAGAGCGGAGGGCGGGATCAGCATGGCGATGCCGCCGGTGCCAAGGATTGGGCCGATGGACATGCGCTTCTTGTAACCGCGCTTGGTCATTTCGGGCACCATCAGGGTGCCCATCAGCGCTGTGCTGCCCATGGACGACCCGCTGAGGGTCGCAAAGGCGGTGCCGCCTGCGACCGTCACGTATGACAGGCGCGCCGGAACCCGGCCCATCAAGCGTTCGATGGCGTTGAACATCCGGTTGGCCAGCCCGGTATGGAAGAACAGTTCCCCCATCAGCAGGAACATCGGAATCGGGACCAACGCGAAATTCGCCATGGACCCGAAAGCGTTGCCTGCCAAGGTGCCGACGCCGCGTTCCAATTGAAGAAGCAGTGGACCGCTGCCGCCGAAATAGATCATGGCCGCGACGACGTTCACGGCCAGGAAAGCGACGCCGACCGGGAAGCCGACAATCATTAGGCCGAGGATCGACCCGAAAAACATGGAGAGCGTCCAGTACCATTCCATTATTCGTGCACTCCCATCTCTCCGGTATGGATCAGGGAAGACCCGAATACGAAACGCAGGAACTCCAAGGCGGTGAAGCCGAAACCGATCGGCATGGCGCCGATGACGATCCAGCGCTTGATATCCAGTTGCCCGCGCAACTCGTCGTATTGGCCCCAGCTATAGTCCTGCCAAGTCTGCAAACCGGTATAGACGGCGAGCGCAAGGCAGACGAGGAAACAGGCGGCCGCGATGGTACGGGACAGGATAGCGCGGGCCCGGTCGGGGATCGCCGCGGTTATCAGTTCGATATAGACATGCGCGCGCTGGCGGACCATCCAGGGGCAACCCAGCATCAGCACGTAAATGAAGCCGTATTCGATGAAGGTGAAGGAATAGTCGTTGTAGTCCCATCCCAGGCTGCGGAAGGACGTGTAGTAGACGATCACCACCATCATCATCCCGACATAAAGGCTGGCGGCGTAGAACATCATGCGGACAATCCAGGAATAGCCGGCGTCCAATCGGTCCAGCAGTCCGTGTCTTGCGTCGGGGGTCAAATCAGCAGCCATTCAAGAAGGGCCCAGTCTAGGAAAAAGTCGTTCGAAAATGAAAGAGTCCCGGACGGGAACAGCCGTCCGGGACTTCGATCGTACTACCGCTGACCTATTTGATGTACAGGCCGCGGAGTTTTTCAACCGCGTCGAGCGGACGATTGTCGCCTTTCAGTCGCTCCGTCATGCGGTCATAGGCGGAATCGAGCGCAATTTCCAAATACTTGTCTGCGCTCGGAACCACATGCACCTGCATGCCGGCTGCTTCCAGATCGGCCTTTTCCTTTATGACTTCCGCCATGCGGGCTTCGCGGCTGGTTTCCTCATGCGCGATGACCGCGTCCTGAAGCGCCTTCTGCTCCGTTTCCGACAGGCTGTTCCATGTGTCCAGGTTCATAATGATGCCGATATCGGTCTGATAGAAATCCGGGTCCAGGCGGTGGCGCAGGAACTCGTCCCATTTCAGGCCCTTGACGCCGATCGAGGTCCAGGCACTGGCGTTCACGACGCCTTTCTGGATCGCCGCATACACATCGGTGACCGGCATCTGATGGGTTTCCGCTTTCAGGGCCCGGAAGAAGGCCCCATAGATCGGGTTGTCGCGCATCTTGACGTCGCTCAGATCCGGCAGGCCGTCATCGCCGAATTTCGGCGCTTCCTTGAAATAGACGTGGAACTTCACGCCCGTATCGACCCAGCCCAGATATTTCATGTTCATGTGTTTCTGGTGCAACTCGTCGATGATGGCCATGCCGCCATTTGCGCGAACCGCCGCGGGGGAAGAGTTGGAGGTGGAGATCGCTTCGTTCTCCGGCAATCCACGGGCATAGAAGGCCGCGGGCAGGCAGGACATATCGATCGTGCCTTTGCGGATCTCGCCGGCCTGTTCGAACATGCCGATGGAGTTGAAAGGCTTCACGTCGATATTGATGATGCCGGCCGCATTCACCTTATCGGCGAACTCCTTGCAGCTCTTCGTGTAGACCAGGAAGTCCGGGAACGGATAGACCATGGTAACCGTGGTCTGTGCCTGGGCGCCGGTCGCGCCGAAGGCCCCTCCGGCGAGCATGGCCAACCCGGCCGCCGCCAATACGTGCTTCAGTTTCTGTTGCATCTTGTTACTCCCTTAGGTGATGCCGTGTCTTACTCTCAGATTACGCTGCCTTAACCCCTGTTATCAGCGTCCAAGGGAACCGCCAGGGGCGGTGTCCCTCGTCAAGAACCCCATCGTCTTCCGCGTAGGGTTCAATTCGGATGTCCTTGAAGCCGTGCTGTTCCAGCAACCCTTTGAGGTCCATGTCCGCCAGCGGCTCCATGAAGGGTTCATTGTTGCGCCGGCCATGTCCGTAATGGATGAAACGGGCGAAGGCGTCGGGCAGATGATAGAAATCCAGATGCGCCATGAAGCCGCCCGGCCGCAGCAGGCGCGCCGCTTCCTCAATCGTTTTCTCGATTTGCGGCGGCGGCATTTCATGCAGGAACATGGTGGAGGTGACGAGATCGAAACGCTCGTCCTCGAAGCCTGACTCGAACGCGTTGCCCTGAACGTAACGGACATTGCCGGCCTGCTTGTCCGCGGCCATCTTCGCCGCCAGTTTCAAGCAAGGGGCGGACAGGTCCATACCCGTGACCGTGGCTTCGCGGTAGCGTTCGTAGAACGGCGCGGTGCTTTTCCCAAAGCCGCAGGCCATGTCGAAAATTTCCTTCGGAGGTGCATCCAGCGCCTTGTCCACCGCCATCACCAGGCGGTCGTGTAGGTCGGCATGCCGCGTTCCCATTGTCGGCGTCGTTGACCGCGCCCCGCGTTCGTAAACGAAACCCGCTATTTCGTCGCTCCAGACGCCGCCGGGATGTTGGTGTATATCCACGGCTTTGTAATAGCGCGGCATTTCCAGTGTCGGATTGAGCGTGAGCAGGCCGTCGGGAAGTTCGGCACTGTTCAAGCTGTCGAGCAATTGCTCGCGCATGCCGTCGTGATATGCCTGTAGGCCGTAGCGGCCCGAATATTTGAACCGCTGCAGGTGCCGTTCCAGCCAGGCATAGGCCTGATAGTCCGAAGTGCCGGCGATCAACTTCGCCGCATCGGCAACCGATTGCGGCGGCTCAGCCTGTTTGGCGGCGAGAGTGTCATATTTGTCGCGCAGTGTGGGATACATCTTGCGCGTCCAATAAAGTTTACTGGACAACAGGAAGGCCTGCGCCGCCGTGAAGGACCGACCGTTCAAACCCGGGTCGCGCCGATTGGTCCGCTCCGTGCCAGTCATCGCAACGGTCCCTTGGCGGCTTGGACGCCCATCAAGTTGTCCATCAGATGAGCGACGAAGGCATCCCGGTCTGCTGCGTTGCCCCGGATTTCTTCCGGGCTTGCTTCCGCATCCAGGGCCGCGCGGTCAATCGCGCCGGAGTCAGAGAGTGTCTGTTCCAACGATTGCAGCCTGTCGCGGAGGACGTAAACCTCGGTCGCCAAGGCCCAAACAACACCCATCATTCGGTCGAGTGCCGGATCGTCGAAGAAAACCTGTTCGGGGCGTGGCGCATTCGGTGCGGAGTCGTCGAAAAATTCTCCACCGTCTGGGGAGTTTTCATCGGGGCTTTCGGTTCCTAACCGTCGGCCCATGACGTCTTCCGCCGTCCTACTCACCGGGGCGCCTCCATGGACATCCGCTACGGTCACCGCCAAGGTCCAAACCATGACGTCTGATGAAGCATTTTGAGAGAGACGGCACGGGAAGTCCATCCGGCCACCCAGCGCCCCCTCATATGCTTGCGCCGTGAAAACAAGATTGATAATGATATATCCTTATGTCAATAGACGTTTGATGCTTTCTAACCGGGTGGGTCCGTGAGTCGCAACAGCCCCGTGAACCGTAACAGCAATGCCGAAAGCAACGGGGCCGTGTCTCCGTCCGGTTCCGGCGGGCAGGATATTCTGTTGCCCGTGGACGGTCTGGGTGGGCGCGGCGCCAGCGCTGCCCTGCGCTCGCCGCTCTATCATCAGATATACTTGATCCTGCGGGACAAGATCCTCAGCGCCGAATATCCAAAAGGGACGGTTTTGCCGGGCGAGTTCGACTTGGCGGATCAATACGGCGTTTCCCGGATCACGGTAAAAAGGGCGCTCGACGAGTTGGCGGCGGACGGCCTTGTGATGCGGCAACGCGGGCGCGGGACGACCGTTACGCATGAGGGCAAGGGGCCTGCGATCAGCGCCGCTGTGGAAGGGCATTTGGAAGACCTTCTGTCGATGGGGTACGAGACCAAGGTTAGGTTGATTGATTTCGACTATGTTCCGGCTCCGCCCGAGGTGGCCGCGGCACTTCACTGCGAAACGGGGACGGATGTTCAGCGGGCAGTCCGCACGCGCAGCAAGGATGGCGTGCCGTTCTCGCACCTCACCACCTACGTTCCGGCGGATATCGGCCGCTCCTTCGCGCCGGAGGACATGCTCGGCAAGCCCCTGTTGGCGCTGTTGGAAAATGCCGGCATCCGTGTCGTCAGCGCGTCCCAGACCATGACCGCGACTCTGGCCGACCATAAAGTGGCGGGCGCTCTGGACCTGGATGTCGGCTCCGCCTTGCTCAAAGTCTCCCGCACGGTTTTGGATTCGAAAGGACGACCGGTCGAATACATCACCGCGCTGTATAGGCCGGACAGTTACTGTTACCAGATGAGTCTGTCGCGGGTATCGAGCGCGGGCGCCAATTCGTGGTCGCCGAAGACGACCGGGTACAAGCTGGCATGAGCGCGACCAAGCATCCCTCCGTTGGCCAGGCACGGACACTGGCGGAAAAGATCATCGCGCGGGCAGCGGGCCGCGATACGGTCCGGCCCGGCGAAATCGTGACCTGCACCGTCGATTTGGCGATGATTCACGACAGCGGAGGACCGCGCCGCGTGAAACCGGTCCTCGAGCGTTTGGGCGTCGGCGTATGGGACCCGAAACGCGTTGTCGTTGTTTCCGACCACTACGTGCCGGCCTTCGACGCTGAAAGCGCGGCAATCCTGAAATTGACCCGCGAGTGGGTGCGCGATCAGGAAATTGACGGCTTCTACGACCAGCAGGGGATCTGCCACGTCGTCCTGCCGGAGCGCGGGCACCTGCGCCCCGGTATGTTCGTCGTCGGCGGCGACAGCCATTCGCCGACCGGGGGCGCCTTTGGGGCCTATATGTTCGGCGTCGGCGCGACCGACATGGCCGGTGTGCTGGTGACAGGGGAAACCTGGATCCGCGTGCCTGAGACGATCCGCCTGCATTGGGACGGCGCGTTGCCGGACGGCGTCAGCGCCAAGGATATGATGCTGAAGCTTTGCGCGACGCTCGGCATGGATGGCGGCGACTATCAGGCGGTCGAGTATAGCGGTGACACCATCGCCTCGCTTTCGATGACCGAACGGATGACAATGTCCAACATGGCGGCCGAGCTTGGCGCGCAGACCGGTTTGATCGCCGGGGATGAAACGACGGCTGCCTATATCAGACAGGCGGGCGGCGATCCCGGCGATTTCATCGGCGTCACAGGCGACCCGGATGCCCCGTGCCGGGTCAAGCACAGCTTCGATGCGGCCGCACTGGACCCGCAGGTGGCCGCGCCCCACAGTCCGGCCAACAGCGGGCCCGTGCAGGACGCGGACAAGGCCAAGCTCGATCAATGCTATATCGGCGCCTGCACGGGGGCGAAGCTGAACGACCTGCACATGGCCGCGCGGGTCCTTAAGGGGCGCAAGGTAGCGTCGGGGACCCGGCTGTTCGTCGCGCCGGCTTCAACCCAGATAACAGCCAAGGCAGCAGCCGACGGCACACTGGCTGCGTTGACCGAGGCGGGCGCGATCCTGCTGCCCTCTGGTTGCGGGGCCTGTGCTGGTTATGGCGCGGGCGTCCTGGCGGAAGGGGAAGTCTGCATCTCCTCCACCGCGCGCAACTTCAAGGGCCGGATGGGCGCCAAGAGTTCGCAAGTTTATCTCGGCTCTCCTTTCACGGTGGCCGCTTCCGCTGTCGCCGGCCAAATCGCCGATCCGCGGGAGATTTTGGCGGAGGCGCAGTCATGACGGGAGAAAGCGAACCGGGCGGTCGCGCCTGGGTCTATGGCGACAATGTCGATACCGACCTGTTGGCGCCCGGGGCCTATATGAAGGGGCCGGTCGAGACGATGGCGCTGCATTGCCTGGAAGCGATCGACCCCGATTTCGCGAAATCGGCAAAGGCGGGCGATTTTGTCATTGGCGGTCGGAACTTCGGGATGGGGTCCAGCCGGGAACAGGCGGCGCAGGTGCTGAGAATTTTGGGCGTCCGGGCCGTCGTCGCGAAAAGCTTCGGCGGAATCTTCTACCGCAATGCCTTCAATCTCGGCCTTTTGGCCTTGGTCTGTCCTGATGCGGACAAGATCGCCGCGGGCGACGCGCTGACGGTCGATCCCGCAGCCGGAAAGATTGAAAATATGACGCAAGGCACCGTGATTGAGACGGAGCCGGTGCCTGACCATCTGCTCAACATCGTTGGGGCGGGCGGTCTGGTTCCTTACCTGGAAAAACGGATCAAAGGTGCCGCATGACCGACCAGACGGATTTGAAGGCACGGTTGCAAAAGCCGGAATTGCTGCTGACCCCGGGTGTGTTCGACGCGTTCGGCGCCATGCTGGCGGAACAGGCCGGCTTCGAAGCGCTCTATGTGTCGGGCGCCTCCATCGCCTACACGCGGCTCGGCCGACCTGATATCGGGCTTGTCGGGATGGAGGAAGTCGCCTCTGTCGTCGGTCATATCCGTGAGCGCGTGGACCTTCCTTTGATCGTCGATGCGGATACGGGCTTCGGCAACGCGATCAACGTGCAGCGGACGGTCCGAGTGCTGGAACGGGCGGGGGCGACGGCCATCCAGTTGGAGGATCAGGCGATGCCCAAGCGGTGCGGGCATCTTAAAGGCAAGACGCTGGTCTCAACGGCCGAGATGGTCGGGAAGATCAAGGCCGCGACCGATGCCAGGGCGGCGCAGGGCACGTTGATCGTCGCCCGCACAGACGCCATCGCGGTCGAAGGATTCGAACCTGCCTTGGATCGAGCGGAGGCCTATGCGGCGGCCGGGACGGACGTTCTCTTCGTCGAAGCACCGCGCACGGCGGACGAGATCAAGGCCGTGATCGACCGGTTCGGCGGGAAGATTCCCTTGCTGGCGAACATGGTAGAAGGCGGCCAGACCCCTCTGCACGATGCCGCGCAACTGGAAAGCTTGGGCTTTTCCATCGCAATTTTCCCGGGCGGCTTGGCGCGCGCTCTGGCGAAGGCGGGGGCGGATTTCTTCGCCAGCTTGAAGCGGGACGGGACGACGGCATCCTTCCGTGACCGGATGCTCGATTTCACGGAACTGAACGCGGTGCTGGGGACGGATCGTATCCTGGCCAACGGGCAGCAATACGATGCGGAGAACCAAGAATGAGTTCCGATACGGCAAAGACCGAGATGGAAACATTGGACCCGGTGACGCTGGCGGTTCTGAAAGGGCGGCTCGAACAAATCGCGGACGAGATGGACGCGACCCTGTTCCGCAGCGCCTTCAACCCGATCATCGCCGAAGCGCATGACGCCAGCCATGGCCTCTATCACGCCGAAACGGGCGAGACCCTGGTGCAGGGCAAGTCGGGCCTGCCGGTCTTCGTCGGCGCCATGTCCTTCGCCGTGAAGGCGGTGATCGACCGGGCGGCCAAGGCGGGCGGCGTGTCCCCGGGCGATGTCTATATCTTCAACGATCCTTATGAAGGCGGCACGCATCTGTCCGACTTCAAGCTGGTGCGGCCCTTCTTCCGGGACGGAAAGCTGTTCTGCTATCTCGCCTCCGTCGGCCATTGGCACGACGTCGGCGGGAATGTGCCCGGGAACTACAATCCCGTCGCGACGGAGTGCTTTCAGGAAGGCATGCTGATTCCGCCGGTTAAGCTCTACGACAAAGGGGAATTCCGCCCCGACATCGTCGATATCCTGATGGCGAATTCACGCCTTCCCGGCAGCCTCTATGGCGATCTGAACGGCCAGATCAACGCACTGGAGTTGGGTGAGCAACGCCTCAACGCGCTGTTGGACGATTACGGCGCGGAGACGGTGGCCGGCGGCCTTGCGGAACTGAAGGCGCGGGCGGCGCAGTTGATGCGGAGTTTCATCGCCGACTTGCCCGACGGCACCTATTCCGCGGATGACTACCTGGACAATGACGGCATCACCGACAGCCCGCTGCAGATCGGGTTGGATATCCGAATCGAAGGCGACCGCATGATGTTGGACTTCGCCCGGACCTCGCCCGCCTGTGCGGGGCCGGTCAATATCTCGCGTTCGACGGCGATTGCGTCGTGTTACGTCGCCTTGAAACATGTTTTCCGCGATGTGCCCGCGAATGCCGGCGTGCTGGAACCGATCGACTTCAACATCCCCATCGAAAGCCTGTTGAGCGTTTCGGCGCCGAAACCCGTGGGCGGTTACACCGAGACCATCCTGCGGGTGATCGACGTGATTTTTGTCGCCTTGTCCCAGGCGGCGCCGGACATGGTGAACGGCTGCGCCTACGGCACGATCAACGCCTTGTCCCTGGCGGGCCATCGGCAGGACGGGCGGCGTTGGGTCATGTTTTCCTTCTTCGGCGGCGGGCATGGCGGCAATCCGGAAGGCGACGGCTTGAACCACGGAAACGCCCCGATTTCGACCGCGACGATTCCGCCGTTGGAGATCCTCGAAGCGGCCTATCCGGTCCAGTTCACCCAATGGGCCTTGCGGCCGGACAGCGGCGGCCCCGGAAAACAGCGGGGTGGCAACGGCGCGATCTATGAGATCAAGCTGCTGGAAAAGAACGCTGATGTCTTCCTGTTCGGCGAACGCGGAAAATACGCCCCGCCGGGCGTGCTGGGCGGCGGAAATGCGGCCTTCAACAAGTTCACCTATGAGCAGGATGACGGTCGGCACGAACCGCCGATGGTCTCCAAGATGGTGGGGATCAAGTTGAAGAAAGGGCAGAGCGTGCGCCTCGAGACACCGGGCGGAGGCGGATACGGGAATCCGGCCGAACGCGATCCCGACCGTGTGGCGGAAGATGTTCGCCTGGGTTATGTCAGCAGCGCCGGCGCACGGGACCGCTACGCCTGTATCGTCGATGAAACCGGCAAACTGGATACGGCGGGAACGATCATCCTGCGCCAGGAGATCGAGAGCCAATGAGCAACCCGTCAAACCGTATCATCGTCGGCGTCGATGTCGGCGGCACCTTCACCGATGTCTTCTTCCTGAACGAGGCCGATGGGACCTGCGACGTCGCCAAGGTGCCGTCCACGCGCGGGGACCAGTCCATCGGCATCCGGGAAGGGATCACCAGCCGCGTCGCCGATCTGGGGCAGGTGGGCACCATCGTTCACGGTACGACCGTCGGCACCAACGCCCTTCTGGAACGCAAGGGCGTGCGCACCGGGTTGATCACCACACGCGGGTTCCGTGATGTCTTGGAAATGCGCCGCCGGGACCGTCCCAAGACTTGGGGATTGTGGGGCCATTTCGATCCGATCGTGCCGCGCGACCTGCGCCTGGAAGTGGACGAGCGCGTATTGGCCGACGGGACTGTCGCCGAAGAGCTGGACCCCGACCAAGTGCGCGAGGCGGCGCATACCCTGCTGGAGCGCGGCGCCCAAGCGCTGTGTATCTTCTTCATCAACGGCTATGCCAATGCTGAGAACGAACAGAAGGCGCTGGCGGCCGCGAAACAGGTCTGGCCGAACGAGCACATCTCGGTCGCGAGCGAGATTTTGCCGGAAATCCGGGAATTCGAACGGGGGTCGACGGCGTCCCTCAACGCTTATCTGCAGCCTTTGGTCGGGTCATACCTGGAGCGTCTTGAATCCGGCCTGCGAAAAGGCGGCTTCGGTGGGGAAGTGCTGATCGTCCAGTCGAACGGCGGCGTCATGTCCGTCGCGACGGCGCGGGCGCTTCCTGTCCGTACAGCGCTTTCCGGTCCTGCCGCGGGTGTAATCGCGGCGGGGTACATTGCCGAAAGTGCGGGCTTCCCGAATGTCATCACCTGCGACATGGGCGGTACCAGTTTCGACGTCTCCCTGGTGGCGGACGGGCAAAGCGCGCTTGCCGCCCAAACCAGTATCGATTTCGGATTGATCGTGCGGACCCCCATGATCGAGATCACGACGATCGGCGCGGGTGGCGGCTCCATTGCCTGGGTGGATCGCGGCGGCTTGCTTCAGGTCGGACCCGAAAGTGCCGGGTCGGACCCCGGCCCGGTCTGCTATGGCCTGGGCAACGACAGGCCGACCGTGACCGATGCAAATGTCGTCATGGGGCGCATCAATGCCGACCGGCCAATCGGCGGAAAACTCTCCCGTCTCGATGTGGAGTCGGCGAAGCGGGCCATCGAAACGCATATCGCCAAGCCCTTGGGGTTGGAAGTGATGGAGGCGGCGGAAGCCATCGTGCGGGTCGCCAACGCCCGCATGGCCGGCGCGATCCGCCTTGTTTCCATTGAACGCGGACATGACCCCAAGCGCTTCTCGGCCATGCCGTTCGGCGGCGGCGGGTCGCTGCATGCCGGCGCGTTGATCAAGGAGGTTGGCCTCGCCAGCGCGCTCGTGCCGCGTTATCCGGGCGTTACCAGCGCGCTTGGCTGTGTCATCGCCGACATGCGGCATGACCGGGTTCAAACCGTGAATACGCGGTTGGATACGCTGTCGATCGAAACCATCGATGCGCAGATCCTCGACATAGTCCGGCACAGCGAAGGCTTGCTGAAGGAGGCCGAAGTCGGGTTCGATCGGATCGATCGCCTTGTCGAGTTCGACATGCTCTATGTCGGCCAGACCCATACGGTGTCGGTGCCCGTGCCGTTGACCATAGAAGCGGACCGAACCGGCCTTTCCAGGGATCTGATCCGCGCTTCCTTCGAAACGGCGTACAAGGCCGCTTTCGGGCGCCTGCTGGACGGCATACCGATGCAGGTCATGAATCTACGTGTCGCGGTCGTTGGCCGCCGGCCTAAATTCGACCTTGCCCTCCTGGCGCCCTCCGCCCAAGGGAGTGCGGAAGACGCGGTGCTCGGCACGCGGTCCGTATGGCAGGATGGCGGCTGGCGGGACACGACGATATATGACCGCATGGCCCTGCCGCTCGGCGCGCGGGTCGAAGGTCCGGCCTTGCTTGAACAGGCGGACACAACCATCTTCGTCGATGCCGATTTAGCCGCGTCGGTCGACCGTTTCGGCAACCTCATCGTCGAACGGCAATAGCAGCAGTAGGAAAGGACGGACCATGGATTTCGATTCAATCGACAAGACCGCCCTGCTGCTTGTGGATCTGCAGAACGATTTCATCCATCCGAACGGCGCCTATGCCCGTGGCGGTGCGAAATCGGACGAGATAGCGGCACTGCCGGCCAGGCTGGCCCCGCTTGCCGATGCTTTCCGCTCGTCCGGTGGGTGGGTGATTTCGACCCATTTCACCCTGGTGCCGGGCAAGGGCGGGGAGCCCATGATTTCTGACCATCTGCGCCGATTGCGTCCGTTCCTGGCCAAAGGCGATTTCGCGCCCGGCGGTTGGGGGCAAGGCTTGCTCGACGAACTCGGCCCCGCCGATATCGAAGTGGAGAAGATCGCCTTCTCCGCGTTTTATATGAGCCGGCTGGAATGGGTGCTGCGCAAGGCCGGAATAGAACAGCTGGTCGTGGGCGGTATCGTGACCAATGGCGGTGTGGCTTCGACCGTCCGCGATGCCCATGTCCGCGACTTTCATGTCACCGTCCTGGCCGATGGTTGCGCGGCGTTCGATGTCGACGTGCACAAGGTGAATATTGACGCGCTCAAGAGCGTCGCGGGCATATCTTCCTGCGAGCAAATCTTGGCCGGCCTGGCCACCCAGCCGTGAACATTCTTCCACCCGACAATGCGAATTTTGCTGTCTCCACGCCTATTCTGGTGATCGGCGCCGGCGCGTGCGGTCTGGTCGCGGCCCTGACGGTGCGCGAGGCGGGGTTGGATGTTCTCGTCCTGGAACGGGATGCCTCACCCAGCGGTTCGACGGCGCTCTCCTCCGGCATGATCCCGGCGGCCGGAACGCAAAGGCAGAAACAGGCGGGCATCGACGATAAGCCCGACCAGATGGCGCGGGACATCCAAGGCAAGGCCAAGGACAGGGCCGATCCGGTCATTACCGATGCGGTGACGCGAGCGTCCGGCCAGGTGGTCGATTGGCTCGATGGCTTGCCGGAAGTCGACTTACCTCTGGTGACGGGATTCCTCTATCCCGGGCACAGCGTGGAGCGCATGCACGCCCCGCCGAACCGCACCGGGGAATCGCTCATGGGCATGTTGCTTGCGGCAGCGGGCCGGATGGGCGTCGATATCGTGACCGAAGCCCATGTCACCGCCCTTTTCGCCGATCCTGGCGGTCACGTTTTCGGCGCGCGCATCACGCGCCCGGACGGGACGACGGAAGATATTGGCTGCGACCATCTGATCCTGGCCTGCAACGGCTATGGCGGGAACAAGGCCATGGTGGCGGAACATATTCCTGAAATGGCGCGGGCAGATTATTTCGGCCATGCCGGCAACCAGGGCGATGCGGTGCGTTGGGGAGAGGCGCTGGGGGGTGAGGCGAAGCACATGTCCGCCTATCAGGGGCACGGGTCGGTCGCGGTGCCGCACGGCATCCTGATCACCTGGGCGCTGATGATGGAAGGCGGCATTCAAGTCAATGCGAAAGGTGAGCGTTTCTCGAACGAGCATCAGGGTTATTCGGAACAAAGTGTCGCCGTTCTCGCCCAACCGGGGCGCGTCGCTTGGGCCATATACGACGAACGCATCCACACGCTGGGACGGGAATTCGAGGATTACCGGAACGCGTGTGACCAGAGGGCCATCATCCATGCCGGGAGCCTGGAAGAGCTCGCGCGCCGGCTGGGTGTGGACATAGGCAAGCTTGCCGCCGCCATTGCCGAGACGCATGGCGACGGGATCGACAAGTTCATGCGCGACTTTTCCGCAAAACCCGGGTTGGAGGCGCCGTTCTATGCCGTCAAGGTGACCGGGGCTCTTTTCCACACGCAAGGCGGTTTGCGGGTCGATGATGCGGCCCGCGTTCTGCGTGCGGGAACCGACGAGCCCCTGCCGAACCTCTATGCCGGGGGCGGAGCGGCCTGTGGGGTGTCCGGTCCGGATGTCAGCGGCTATCTCTCCGGCAACGGCTTGTTGACGGCGGTCGCGCTGGGACGCCTGGCGGGGCTCGACGTGGCGAAGCGACTAACTGCGGGTTAGAACGGGCCCAGGTTGGAACAGGCCCAAGCTAGATCAGTCCCAAGTTAGATCAATCCCCTATCGCGCATTGCGTCGATGACCTTTTCCGCCGCCTGTTCCGGCGACAGATCGCCGGTCATCAGGTGCAGCTCCGCGTTCTCCGGCGGTTCATAAGGGCTGTCTATGCCCGTGAAGTTCTTGATCGCCCCATCGCGGGCCTTGGCATACAGGCCCTTCGGATCACGGGCTTCGCAGACTTCGAGCGGCGCGTCGATAAAGACTTCCAGAAACTCGCCGTCATCGACCATCTGCCGGACCATGTTCCGTTCGCTGCGGAAAGGCGAGATGAAGGAGACGAGGACGATCATGCCGGCATCGACGAACAGCTTGGCCGTTTCCCCGACCCGCCGGATGTTTTCGACACGGTCCGCGTCTGTGAAGCCCAGGTCGCGGTTCAAACCGTGACGGACATTGTCGCCATCCAGGATATAGGTGTGCTTGCCGAGGGAATGCAGGCGCTTCTCGACAAGGTTCGCGACAGTGGACTTGCCGGCGCCCGACAGACCCGTGAACCACAGGATGCCGGGTGTCTGCGCTTTCATGCGGGCGCGCTCGCCTTTGTCGATGTCCAATTCCTGCCAGACCAGATTGGTGGCGCGGCGCAAACCGAACGAGATCATGCCGGCACCGACCGTCTGATTGGTAAGCCGGTCTATCAGGATGAAGGCGCCCGTGCGCTGGTTCTCCACATAGGGATCGTAGGCGATGGCCCGGTCGAGAGAGAAATTGCAGAACGCGACCGTGTTGAGGTCGAGATGTTTTGCCGAGTTATGCTCCAGCGAGTTCACGTTGATCGCGTGCTTGATATCGGTAACTGTCGCACTGACCGTCGCGGAACCGATCTTCAGCCAATACTGCCGGCCCGGCAGCATCGGCTCTTCCGTCATCCAGATCAGATGCGCGGCGAACTGGTCGGTGATCTGCGTGGGCTGATCGGCCGCGGCAATGACGTCCCCGCGGCTGATATCGATTTCATCCGCGAGGGTGATCGTGATGGCTTCCCCTGCCAGCGCGTTCTGCGCGTCGCCATCCTGATCAAGAATGCCGGTGACGGTGGAGGTCCGGCCGGACGGCATCACCGCGATTTCGTCGCCGATCTCTATCGTACCGCTTGCAACCGTGCCGCTGAAACCGCGGAAATTCAGGTTCGGGCGATTGACCCATTGAACCGGAAGGCGGAAGGGGGCATCCAGCAATGCGCCCGTTACCGAGATGCTTTCCAGGGCGCCAAGCAATGTCGGACCGTCATACCAGGGCATGCCGCCGCCGCTTGTAAGGACGTTGTCCCCCTTCAAGGCGGACATCGGCACGGCGATGATGTTTCGAATACCGACTTCTTCTGCGAATTTCTTGTATTCCGCCGTAATCGTATCGAAGCGGTCCTGGGAATAGTCGACAAGGTCCATCTTGTTGACGGCCAGAACGACGTCCTTGATGCCGACCAGATGGGCGATGAATGTGTGTCGTTTGGTCTGGGTCAGCACGCCCTTTCGCGCGTCGATCAGGATCACGGCCACGTCGACATTGGAGGCCCCTGTCGCCATGTTCCGCGTGTATTGCTCGTGCCCGGGCGCGTCGGCGACGATGAACTTACGGTTTTCGGTTGCGAAGAACCGGTAGGCGACGTCGATTGTGATGCCTTGTTCGCGCTCCGCCTGCAATCCGTCGACCAGCAGGGCGAAGTCTATTCCGCCTTGAACGGTGCCGACCTTGCGGCTGTCGCTTTCCAGGGATGCCAGTTGATCTTCGAAGATCAGCTTCGAGTCATAGAGCAGCCGACCGATCAAGGTGCTCTTGCCATCGTCCACGCTGCCGCAGGTGATGAAGCGAAGCATGGGCTTCTCACTCTGCTCGCGCAGATAGGCGTCAATATCGGTTGCCTGGAGGGTATCCATCAGAAATAGCCCTCCTGTTTCTTCTTTTCCATGCTGCCGGATTGGTCGTGATCGATGATCCGTCCCTGCCGTTCGGACGTCCGCGCGACCAGGGTTTCCGCGACGATCTCCTGCAGGGTCGTCGCCTCACTCTCGACGGCTGCGGTGAGCGGATAGCAGCCCAGTGTCCGGAACCGGACCTGTCTTTCGTGCACGGTCTCGCCGGGATCAAGAGGCAGGCGGTCGTCGTCCACCATGATCAATTGGCCGTTCCGTTCGACGACGGGGCGCTTGGCAGAGAAATAGAGCGGTACGATCGGTATGTTCTCGATCAGGATATATTCCCAGATATCCAGTTCCGTCCAATTGGAGATCGGGAAGGCGCGGACGCTCTCCCCAGTCTTGATCCGGCAATTGTAAAGGTTCCAAAGCTCCGGGCGCTGGTTCTTCGGATCCCAGCGATGGGATGCTGTGCGGAACGACATGATCCGTTCCTTGGCCCGGGACTTTTCTTCGTCCCGGCGCGCCCCGCCGATGGCGCAATCGAACTTGTAGCGGGTCAGCGCCTGCTTCAACGCCGCGGTCTTCATGACGTCGGTATAGTGCGCCGAGCCATGGGTGAAGGGATTCACCCCCTCCTGAACCCCATCCGCGTTCGTGTGCACGATAAGATCGACGCCCAATTCCGCCGCGCGTTGATCGCGGAAGGCGATCATCTCACGGAATTTCCAGGTCGTATCCACATGCAGAAGCGGGAAGGGTGGGCGTCCTGGTTGGAACGCCTTCATGGCCAGATGCAGCATCACCGACGAATCCTTGCCGATGGAATACATCATGACCGGGTTGCGGAACTCGGCTGCAACTTCCCGGAAAATATGAATGCTCTCCGCCTCCAAGGCACGGAGATGCGAGCGTCTGCTCAAACTCATGACAGGGACTACGCCTCGAATTCGAAAAATCGAATGGATACAGGGCGGTGTATCGGTCCGTGCCGGTTCTGTAAAGCATGGAGCCGGCGGAAGGAATTCCGCCGGCTCCATCAAAGAACCCTATGCGCTGCACTGGTTCAGGCAGCTTTTTCGACAGGTTTTTTGGCTTGCAGTTCCTGATCGTGTGTACGGATCCACTTCTTCACCACCGGTGCAATCTTATCGCGCCACTTGCTGCCGTTGAAGATGCCGTAGTGCCCGGCGTCCTTCTGAAGATGATAGTGCTTCTTCTCATCAGCCAAGCCGCTGGCCAAATTTAGCGCGGCCTTGGTCTGGCCCACGCCGGAAATGTCGTCCAATTCCCCTTCGACGCAAAGCAGCCCCGTGCGGTCGATCTTGGAGATGTCGACCGGATGCCAGCGGGCCATCATCTCGCCCTTTGGCAGGGCGTGGTCCTGGAACACGGTCTTGACCGTTTGCAGATAGTATTCCGCCGGAAGATCCATCACCGCGCGGTATTCCTCATAGAAAGCGATCTTCTTTTCCGCCGCGTCGTCATCGCCCTGCACCAGATGGTCGAACAGTTGATGATAGGATGCCATGTGCCGATCCAGGTTCATGGAGATGAAGTTCGTCAATTGGATAAAGCCTGGATAGACCTTCCGCATCGCGCCTGGATAGGGGAAGGGCACGTCGACGATCACATTCCGTTCGAACCATTCGATCGAATGTTCCTTGGCCAAAATGTTCACCGCTGTCGGTGATTCGCGAGTGTCGATCGGACCGCCCATCATCGTCAGCGTCGACGGCACGCAGAGATCGCCCCAGCCGGACATGATCGCCGTCGCTGCCAGCGAGGGAACTGCCGGTTGGCAAACCGCGATCATATGCGTATTCGGTCCAAGTACATGAAGGAAATCAATCAGATAGTCGATGTAGTCGTTAAGATTGAAGCGGTCCTCCGTGACCGGAATCATCCGGGGATCCTGCCAATCGGTGATATAGACGTCGTGATCGGGCAGCATTTCTTCGACCGTGCCGCGCAGCAAGGTGGCGTAGTGACCGCTCAACGGGGCGACGATCAGCAGTTTCGGATCGTTGCGTTTGCGCGCCAGTTTCCGCTTGAAATGAAGCAGATGGCAGAATGTGCGATGCACAACCGTTTCGTATTCAATCTCGACTTCCTTGCCGTCGATCACCGTTGTGTCCAGGCCCCATTCGGGTTTGCCGAAACGGCGCGTCAGATGTTCGAAAAGGTCCGCGGCGGACATCATGGTCCGGCCGGCATTGGTATATGCCATTGGATTCAAAGGATTGCGCATCGCCAGACGCGCGCCCTGAGCCATCATCCGGCTCGGCGTCATCATCATGCGCTGCATTTCGTGCATGTAATAGAGCATCAAAAATCCCGCCAATTTATTTATGTTTGCGTTGCAATAGTATGCGTCTCGCACCGCACCTGAGCAATCCTGCAAATTGCCTATACCGGCCAAATCGTGGCTTAGCTTGGTCTGTATACGCTACATCAGGTAACTTTTTCCTTAAGATTTCACTGATTTATCCGCTGACCAGGCGGTGAGGGAGGGGGCATGCGGCTATCCGGCAAAGGGGCATTCATAACCGGGGGCGCGTCCGGATTGGGGTTTGGCTGTGCCGAGGCCTTTTTAAAGGAGGGCGCCCGGGTTGTGATTGCGGATATCGATGAGCGGAAAGGGGCGGAAGCCGCCGAAAAGCTAGGCGAAGGCGCTTTTTTTCTGAAGCTCGATGTTTCGAAGGAAGAAGAATGGGTGGCAGCCCTGCGCGAGGCTGAGACCTGGCTTGGAAAGCTGCACACACTGGTCAATTCGGCCGGGATAGCGTTTTTCCTGGATGTCGAGAAGACCAGCCTTGAAGACTGGCGGAGGATGATGGCGGTGAACCTCGACGGGGTGTTCTTGGGCTGCAAGCACGGCATTGCGCCGATCGAACGCGCCGGCGGTGGGTCGATCATCAATCTGTCCTCCGTCAGCGGCATCGTCGGCGGGGCGAATCTGGCGGCCTATAACGCCAGCAAGGGCGGGGTGCGGCTGCTGACGAAGTCGGTTGCCCTGCATTGCGCCCGAAAGGGACTGGGCGTGCGCTGCAATTCCGTCCACCCGACATTCGTCCAGACGCCGATGGTCGACGCATTCGTCGCCAAGACCCGCAATCCCGAACGGACCCGCGCGGCGTTGGTGGAGCAGATCCCGATCGGGCGCATCGGCCAACCGGCCGACGTGGCGGCGATGGCGGTCTATCTCGCTTCCGACGAGTCCAGTTTCGTGACCGGCGCGGAAATGGTTCTCGATGGCGGCCTTAGCGCGCAGTAACGGCAAGGTACCTATGCGCAAACGGACCTAGTGCTGCCAGCCGGGTTCGGTCTAGTCTTCCGGTCGTTTTTTCATCCGGATTATCGGATCGGCCAAGCGTTTGCCGCTTGCGATGCGCGCGATGGAAATCAAGAGAAAATCGGAGGTTGGAGACCCAAGATGAGTGAGTGGTGGAAGGACCTGTATACGGTCTTGAAGGAGGCCGATGTCCAGCAAGTCGGATATGTCCCAGACGCGGGGCACAGCAAGCTGATCAACGCCTGCATCGAAGACGCGGACATCGACGCGACGGTCCTGACCACGGAGGAAGAGGGCGTCGCCCTTGGTGCGGGTGCGTGGCTCGGCGGGCAACGCGCGGCGCTGCTCATGCAGTCCAGCGGCGTGGGTAATTGCATCAACATGTTGTCGATGAACGCCAGTTGCCGCATGCCGCTGTTGATGCTGGTCACCATGCGGGGGCAGTGGGGCGAGTTCAATCCCTGGCAAGTGCCGATGGGACAGGCGATTCCGGAAATTCTGCGTCAGGCGGGTGTTCTCGTCTACGAGGTGGATCAGCCGGAAGAAGTCGGCCCGGCGGCCGCTCAGGCTGCGCGGCTGACCTACTTCTCGCAGAAGCCGGTTGCGGTGCTGTTGAGTCAGCGTCTGGTCGGCAGCAAAAGCTTCGGCAAATAAGGGGGATTTGGAGATGAGCGCTATGGATGCGAAACGTGGAGAAGCCTTCCCCCTGCGTCGCCGGGAAGTCGTCGAGAAACTTCTGTCGGACAGGGGCGATCTTTTGGTCGTGGCCGGTCTCGGCGCGTGCGCCTGGGATATCACGGCCGTGGGCGACAACGACTGCAATTTCCCGCTTTGGGGCGCGATGGGCGGCGCGGTGATGATCGGCCTCGGCATCGCTCGGGCACAGCCCGACCGCCGCGTGTTGGTTTTGACCGGGGACGGTGAAATGCTGATGGGGGTCGGCAGCTTGGCGACCGTCGCGGTGAAGCAGCCGTCCAATCTTGCCATCGTCGTGCTCGACAACGAGCGCTTCGGCGAGACGGGCATGCAAACGACGCATACGGCGGCGCGGGCCGATCTGGCGGCGACGGCCGCGGGCCTCGGCATCGAAGCGGTTGCAACCCTGACCGACGAGGCCGGCGTCGACGCCGTCCGGGACCGGATTCACAATCATCAGGGCCCCAGCTTCGACGTCATCAAGATCCGGGCGGAAAATCATGCCTTCAGCCTGCCGCCGAAAGATGGCGCCTATCTGAAGGACAGGTTCCGTATAGCCGTGATGGGCAAGGAAGCGGCGACGCTTTAAGGAACCGGGCTTTTTTGAACGGTGAAGCCGAACGCCTCGTCGAAGGCTGTATAGCTGGCGACGGATTGGGGTTCGGCGACGCCTTTCATCGGGTGTTTTCCGCGCGGCGTGACCGGCACGTCGGCGATCTTGCCCATTTCCTCGGACAGTAGCAGCGGCACGCCCAATTCCTTGGTTAGGGATTCCATCCGTGCTGTCCGGTTCACGGCCGGGCCCATGACGGTAAAGTCCAAACGGCCCGGCGCCCCGACATTGCCATAGATCACATGGCCGAAATGCAGTCCGACGCCAAACCGGATTTCCGGTTTGCCGTCGCGATGGCGGCGTCGGTTCAAGACCGCAAGGCTGCTGAAGGCGTCAACCGCCGCATCCAACGCGGCGCGGCAAGCATCGCGGCGGGCAAGGGTCGGTTCCTTGCCTTGCTCAACAGGGAAGACGATCAGCATCGCATCACCGATGAAACGCAATATTTCCCCGCCATAGGCCGTGACGGCGGAATGCACATGCTCGAAATAGGCGTTCAACAGGTCCAGCACATCGCCGGCGGGCAAGGACTCGGTCAGTAACGTGAATTCGCGCAGGTCGCTGAACCAAAGCGCGGCGTCGATCTCCTCCCCATCCCCCCGCTTGATCAGTCCTGCGAAGACCTTCCGACCCGTCCGCGGTCCCAAATAGGTATCCAGCAGGCCCACGGCGATGGTGTGCGTTACCAGGACCTCGACGACGGGCGCCAAGCGTTTGACCAAACGGTCGAACTTGGCGATGTCGGCGTCAGTGAAGCCGCCGGGCTGATCAGTATTGACCAGGAAGGTGCTTTGCCGCTGGAAAGTGAAGGGGATCAGCTGTCCGTAATAGTCGGTCACACCCGCGGCGGCCAAATCGAACAGAACTTTGTGATCCTTTTCCGCATCCAGGTCAACCAGTTTGCGGTGATACGGCTGCCCGGTCTTGGTGATGATCTCGATCGGACTGCCTTTATAGGCATCCGTAGACCAGATGTTATGGTCCGAGCGCCGGTGGGAGATCATTCCTTCGCCCCGTTGCCACAGCACGCGTTCAGCCGCGAATTGCGGGTGCAAGGTGCGGAAGGTCATCACCAAACGGGTGACCGGGGCATTGGCGTCGAGCAAGGCATTCGCCAAGCCGGACGTGAAACTGTCCAATGTCGTGCAATGACGCCCGTCGGTGAAAATCCATTCGACGACGGAGTCGATATTCCAGTCTTTCCGGTTCAACTGTTCTTGCCTCTAAAACCGCTGGAGCCCGCGTCACCGGGGCTCATGTGTATCGTGCCGCATGTTCCGACCCGGCACCGCGTCCAAGGGTGTGTTTGTCGATGGCGACCGCCTTTATCAGGGCGAAAACCGGCGATCCCACCTGCAAACCCAACTCGTCGAGCGACTTCCGGGTGATCCTCACACGCAGAGGGGTTCCGATATCCACGGAAAGCTCGACCATGGCATCCGCCGCGGCATCCCCGCGGGTTGGTATGCGATCCCCGATCTCGCGGACAGTGCCACTCAAGATGTTTTGAAAACTTGAGCCGACGGGTTTTTGGATGGCCAGCGCAACGTCCCTTGCGCGAATGCGCAGGCGCAAGGATTTCCCGGTCGGGAGCGAGAGTTGTGGAACGCGAATATCGCCGCCGGGCGTGTCCAGAATCGTCAGGCCATAGATTTCGTCCCGGTCCTTGACGGTGGCCGCCAGGACCGACCCGGCCTCATATCGTCCCGTCAACGGGTACAGGTCCAGCCGGCTGGTGATTTCCCCGACATCGCCGCTGGCGGCGACGCGTCCGCCATCGACCAGCACCATGACGTCGGCCAGCCTGACGACTTCCTCAAGGGAATGGCTGACATAGATGATCGGCAGGTTCAGTTCGTCGCGCAGGCGTTGAATGAAGGGTAGGATCTCCGCCTTCCTGGCCCCGTCCAGTGAGGCCAGCGGTTCATCCATCAACAGAATCTGCGGGTTGGACAGAATGGTTCTGCCGATGGAGACGCGCTGCCTCTCCCCGCCCGACAAGTCCTTGGGGCGCCGGTTCAGAAGGTGGCCGATGTCCAAAAGCTCGGTGATCTGTTCCAACGCAAAGCGCGCCCCGGCCGGTCGCCCCGCGCCATAGAGCAGGTTGGACTTCACGGTCATGTGGGGAAACAGGCGCGCGTCCTGGAAGACGTACCCGATATTCCGTTTGTGAGGCGGGATATCGATGCCGGCCGCGCTGTCGAACAGAACGCGCCCGTCGATCACGACCTTTCCGGTATCGGGTCGCAACAGGCCGGCGATCATGTTGATGATGCTGGTTTTTCCGCAGCCGGACCGACCGAACAATGCAACGATTCCGGGCTCATTTTCGTCCAGGCCGAGATTCACATCGATTGCGAAGGCGGGGAAGCGCTTGGTGACGCGGACATCGATCATTCCGCCTCCCCTATGGAACGGCGGATGCGCCTGGCCATGATTTCTGAAGCGATCATGGCGACCAGCGCCACGGCGATGGAAATCCCGGCCAATCGCGCCGCGGCCGCTTCGCCGCCGGGCGTCTGGATATGGGCGTACAGTGCCAGCGGGATTGTCTGTGTCTCGCCGGGAATGTTTGAAACGAAGGTGATCGTCGCCCCGAACTCGCCCAGCGCCCTTGCGAAGGCGAGCAGGGCGCCGACCAGGATGCCGGGGGAAATCAGCGGCAGGGTGACCGTCGCGAAGACCTTGAGCGGTTGAGCGCCCAATGTCTTTGCCGCGTCTTCCAATCCCCGATCCACGCTTTCTATGGCCAACCGCATGGCGCGAACGGCAAGCGGCAGGGCCATCACCGCGGCGGCGACCGCGGCCCCTTTCCAGGTGAAAGCGATGCTGATGCCGAATGTATCGTAGAGCCAGGCGCCGACCGCACCCTTGCGGCCCAGCAGGACCAGCAGCAGGTAACCGATGACGACCGGCGGTACGACCAGGGGAAGGTGAATGAAACCGTCCAGCAAAGCCTTGCCGGGAAAGCGGTAACGCGCCAGCAGGAACGCAAAGATCAAGGCGACGGGAAGGCAGCCCAACATCGAGACGAAAGCGACACGCAGGCTAAGCGCCAGTGCCTCCCACTCGGCCGGTGAAAGCAGATCCGCCACCCTTTATCGTCCTTTCGTCACTGCCCGGACGTCACTGTCCGCCGGCAAGTGGTTCGAAACCGTAGCGACGAAACATGGCTGCGGTATCCTCACTCTGCAAGGCGGCGAGCAAATCGCGCGCCTTTTCGGACAATAGAACGGCCCGGTAGAGGACGGGATCGTGAAACCTGGGATCGATCTCCTCGGCGATGCGCAACCGGCCCGAGAAGACGGCATCGCTGCGATAGACGATGGCGCCGTCGACCTCCCCGCGTTCCGCGAAGGCAACCGTCGCCCGGACATTCGACGCGAAAGCCAGGCGCGGGGTCAAAACCTCCCACAATTTCATGGCGGTCAGGGCCTGCTTGGCATACTGACCGGCGGGAACGTGGGTCGGGTCACCCAACATCAGGCGGCCCTTGCCGACAAAATCGCGAAGCGTCCTGGCGCTGCTGTCAGCAACGGGGACAACCAGAACCAACCTGTTCGTCAGAAGGTCGGCGGCGCGATCGGCGGGTAGGCCCAAGTCCGCGACCAGCCAATCGGCCCAACGCGGATTGGCGGACAGGAACAGGTCCGCCGGGGCGCCCTGTGAAATTTGCCGGGCCAAGGTGCCGCTGCTGGCGAAAACCGGGATCAGGCGGTCGCTGTCGATTGCGCCCCCCCGCGCCTTGATGAATGCGGTCAGGACAGGCTGCAGGCTCGCTGCGGCCATCACATGCAAGTCGTCGGCACGCGCCTGCGGATAACACAGCGAAGCTAAAGCGAGAAATGCAGCGGCCAGGGAGCCGGCGACGCGGCACGGCATGGTACTAACCCCGCGCCGCGTTCAGGCGCTTGAAACCGGCCGCCAGGTCCTCGATCAGGTCATCCGGATCCTCCAGGCCGACATGCATGCGCAGGGTCGATCCGTTCGGCTCCCATTTGGTTGCGGTCCTCATCTTGGCCGGATCGCTCGGCAGGATCAGGCTTTCGTACCCGCCCCAGCTTGCGCCCATGCCGAACAGTTCCATCCCGTCCAGCATCGCGGCGAGCGCGGCGCGATCGGTACAGTCGACCACGAAGCCGAACAGGCCGCTTGCCCCGGTGAAATCGCGTTTCCAGATTTCGTATCCCGGATCGTTCGGCAGAGCGGGGTGCATGACCCGGGTGACCTCGGGCCTTTCGCGCAGCCATTCCGCCAATTTGATGGCGTTCTCATACTGCCGTTGCATGCGGACCGCCATGGTCCGTAGGCCCCGCGTTGCCAGGTAGACATCGTCAGGACCGGCGCAATTGCCTTGTTGTGTGAAGGTGTCGAAGACTTTCGGATAGGCTTCCTCGTTGCAGGCGATGGTGCCCAGCATGGCGTCGGAATGTCCCACGATATACTTGGTTGCAGCCTGGACGGAGACGTCCACGCCCAGCGTCAGCGGCTTGAAGAAATAGCCGCCGGACCAGGTGTTATCGATGGCCGTCGGCACGCCGTATTTTTTCGCGGCGGCGACGATGGCGGGAACGTCCTGCATTTCGAAAGTCAGTGAGCCCGGGGCTTCCATCCAGATAAGGTTGGTATTGGGCCGGATCAGTTTTTCGATGCCGGCGCCGATCAGCGGGTCGTAGTATTCCGCTTCGATGCCCAGCCGCGCCAGCAACCCGCTGGCAAACTTCCGCGTCGGGAAATAGGTGCTGTCGGTCAGCAGGATATGACCGCCGGCTTTCACGAAGCTCATCAGCGTCGTGGTCACCGCCGCCAGACCAGACGGCGCAAGCACCGTGCCATGCGCTTGTTCCAAGGCGGAAACAGCCTCTTCCAGCGTAGATGTTGTCGGCGTGCCTTTCCGTCCGTAAACATATTTCCGGTCGCGACTGTCGAAATCCGCCAAAGTCGGAAAGAGGATCGTGGAAGCATGATAGACCGGCGTGTTCACCGCGCCGTGATTTTCATGGGGATGCCGGCCCGCATGGGTCAGTTTGGTATCGTCTTTCATCGGAGGTCCCGCGGATTTTTGTCATTCGGTGGCGGCTAGAGTGCAGCGCGTAGGGCCATGGAGCAAGCAGGGCGGAGCAAACAGCAGCGATGGAAGAGGCGGAAGTCGAAACAATCGTGATCGGGGCCGGGGTCGTAGGCCTTTCCTGCGCGCGGTCATTGGCCATGGCGGGCGACGATGTCATCGTGCTGGAGGCTGCGGACGCCATCGGTACGGAAACGAGCAGCCGGAACAGCGAAGTCATCCATGCAGGCATCTATTATCCGACCGGCAGTGACAAGGCGCAGCTTTGTGTCGAGGGAAAGTGGATGCTCTACGACTATTGCGCAAGCCACGGCGTGCCGCATTCCAATTGCGGCAAGCTGATTGTCGCGACGGAAGACGCGCATTTGGAAAAGCTTCAGGCCATCCTGGACAAGGGCGCTGAAAACGGCGTCGACGACCTGGAACAGATATTGGCGAACCAGGCGATCGCAATGGAACCGGCGCTGTCCTGTATTGCGGCGATCAATTCGCCTTCCACAGGGATCGTCGACTCGCACTCCCTGATGCTGGCGTATCAGGGCGACGCGGAAGACCACGGCGCGATGATCGCCTTCAACGCGCCGGTCCTGCGCGGTGAGGTGACGCCGACAGGCATCGTCCTCGACGTGGGCGGCGAGAACCCGATGCGCCTCACGGCGAAGAAAGTGGTCAATTCGGCGGGCCTGCACGCCATGCACCTGGCGCAGAAGATCGATGGCCTGGACCCGTCCAACATTCCGCCGACCTTCTATTGCAAAGGCAGCTACTTCACCATGGCGCGGAAAAGCCCCTTCACGCGATTGATCTATCCGATGCCGCAAGCCGCCGGCCTCGGCGTCCATGTCACGCTCGACATGGGCGGGCAGATCCGGTTCGGGCCGGATATCGAATGGGTCGAGGAAATCGATTACGAGGTCGATCCATCGCGCGGCGACAGCTTCTACGAGGCGGTGCGCGCCTATTGGCCCGCCCTGCCGGACGGCGTGCTGGAACCGGGCTATTCCGGCATCCGCCCGAAAATCGCCAAACCCGGCGGTGCGGGGCTGGATTTCATGATCCAGGGGCCTGAGGAAACCGGCGTGGATGGCTTCGTGAACCTGTTCGGTATCGAGTCGCCGGGCCTGACCTCGTCGCTTGCCATCGGCAAGCGGGTACAGGCACTGCTTGCCTAGTGGATTGACCCAAACGGAAGAGTCCGATTTGGGATTCCCATCTGACTGCATTTGTTCGAATCTGCGGCATGCGTACGGGGATTTCCATCACTGTTTCGGCTTCGGCCCACCAAAGGCTTGAAGCAATTGTACCCAATCGGAACGCGGCCCAGAAGCATGTCTGGCGAGTGCTGATCGTCCTGCTAACCGCCGAGGGACTCGGCACGCACGCGATCATGGCCGCCACAGGCAAGTCGAAGACAACCATCTGGCGCTGGCAGGAGCGGTTTGCCGAGGCGGGGATTAAGGGCCTGCTGTGCAACAAGACCCGGCCGCCGGGCAAGGCGCGGATCTCCATCATCAAGACTGCAGGGGTTGTCCGGCTGACCCTAGCGCCGCCGCCGCACGAGGCCACCCACTGGACAGCGCGGGCGATGGCGAAGGCGGTGGGCCTTGGCGTCGCCACTGTGCAGCGGATCTGGGCTGCGCATGGGCTCTCGCCGCATCGCTGGTGTATCTTCAAACTGTCGAAGGACCCCGCCTTTGTCGAGAAGTTGCATGACATCGTGGGCTTGTATGTTTCTCCGCCCGCACATGCCGTGGTGTTCAGCTTCGATGAGAAGTCCCAGATCCAGGCACTCGACCGCACCCAGCCCGGGCTACCGATGAAGAAGGGTCGCGGCGCAACCATGACCCACAACTACAAGCGGCACGGAACAACCACGCTGTTTGTGGCGTTGAATGTCCTGACCGGCGAAGTCATCGGGCGGAACATGCAGCGCCACCGGCATCAGGAGTTCCTCTGCTTCCTCAATGCCATCAACCGCGACACACCGGCGGGCAAGGACATCCACGTGACCTTGGATAACCACGCCGCCCACAAGCACGCGAAGGTTCGGGCATGGCTTGAGCGCCATCCTCGCTGGAGTTTCCACTTCACGCCGACATCGAGTTCATGGCTGAACGCCGTCGAGGGTTTCTTTGCCAAGCTTACTCGTCGACGCCTGAAGCACGGCGTCTTTCATTCGGTCGTCGATCTGCAGGCGGCAATCAACCGCTTCATCGCCGAGCATAATGAGGTCGAGGCAAAGCCCTTCGTCTGGCGCGCCGAACCGGAAGCCATCATTGCCAGCCGCAATCGAGGCTTTCAGACGCTGGAGGTGGCCCGCGAATAGTCACGCCGTGCATTTTGGGCTGCCAGTCGGGGCGCATTAAGGGCAGCTTCGAGCCCATCTTTAGACCTTCGGTCTTTAGCGGCGACCGTCACTTACGGCCCGAAGCCGACCTTCGTCACCTTGGCAATTGCTGAATCGCATCTTCCGGATTGCTGTCATTCGTCAAGCACGTGGCATCTTTGATGGTTCAATATCAGCGCAGCTGACAAAGTATGAATTCGCCGCGCAAAACGCCAATGACCGTTTCCAGCCTGCGGAGGGTCCCGGCGGCGTCTTGCCAGATCAGACTGGCCGAAGGTTCTATCCCTGGGCTAAGCGACCATTTTCGCTGAGCGCATTCAAGGCAAGGTAAATAAGGCCGTGTTTCGGTGCATTTGCTGGCCAGACAGCAAAAACGTCAATTGTGTTCAACTCCCAGTCGGGGAGGAGATATTGCATCAGCCCAGAGGTCACGTCGGCCTCAGCAAGAAAGTCTGGAACAATTGCCAGTCCAGCGCCGGCACGGGCTAATCGATAGAGAGCTTGCGCGTCATTGGCAAAAATCTGGGCGTCCGGCTTTATCGTAACTTGGTTTCGATCCGGGTCATAAAACGCCGTGGGGACATTCTGGGCAGGCGTGAGAGCGAGCCAGTTCCAATCTGCAAGGTCTTTCGGATTGTCAGCCTTTGGTTGTCTTGTGAGATAGTCTGAGGACGCGACGAGCCTGCGTTTGACGCTAAACAGCTTGCGCGAGGTCGCGGAGTTCTTTGCCCCCGGTCCCATTCGGATGGCCATGTCAAAACCGTCATCGATGAGTTCGCGCCGGATGTCCGAAAAATCCAGGATGAGCTTGATACGCGGGTAGGTACTGGAAAAGGCCGCGACCTGGTCGGCGAAACCGGATTGGGACAAGACCGATGGGATGGTTATCCGCAACTCTCCGCTCGGGGTGCGCGCGGAAATCGAAAGATCGAGCAATTCCCCCTCGACCGCTTCCAGCATCTTGTGAGTTGCGGCCAGCAACTTTTCGCCTTCGCGTGTCAGCGTCAGCTTTCTGGTCGACCGGTACATCAAGACGACGCCCAGATTGTCTTCGAGTTGCGATATGTGGTGACTGACAACGGACGGAGACAAGCGAAGTTCTCGTGCCGCCCCTCGAAACGACCCATGGTCGATGGTCTTGGCGAAGATCGCCATCTGGCGCAGGCGGTCGATCATTATACAAAATATCCGAACAGTTGATTCTATCTATCCTACCTTATGCTTTAAAAGAAATTTGTCCATGTTGTTCACACGCAGGCTGAACATGCGCTCGACCATGTAAAAAATGACAGGAGATAGCCCAATGAATACGATCCAAAAGACCCTCGCAACAGCGTCGCTCGCCATTACGTCCTTCGCCTCAGCGGTGGCCGCCGATGACTTGCCGACTGTGCAAACCTTTTATGATTTGCTCAGCAATCCAGGCTCCGAAAACCACACCGTCGCATTTGTTGAATCCACTTCCGCAGCATGGGAAAGTGTCGGCGACTATTCCGGGAAGAATAAACCTCGCGATGCCTTCCTCGGTCAGATGGGCTTCTTCGCCAAACTTATCCCAGACCTTGAATGGTCCGTGCAATCCATGCATCAGGATGGCGATTTCGTCACCGTGCGCAGCCGAGCCACGGGAACACCCACCGGCCCGTTCTTCGGGGTCGACGGTCAGGGCCGCAGCTTCGACATCATGACGATCGACATTCACGAGATCAAGGACGGTAAGATCGCTCGGTCCTACCACGTCGAAGATTGGACCACTGCTCTAAAGCAGCTTTCAGGTAAGTGAGACGCGGTTCAAGAGGAGTATTCGAAATGAACAGAAGACAGCTCTTGACCGCATCTGCCGCTGCTGGAACTGGATTGGCCTTCGCTGCCACAGCTATTGCGTAAACCGCGGACGGTGAAAGCCAAGCGACGTTGGACACCGTCATGGCTTTCATGGGCGCTATCGGTGGCGGCGATATGGACGGCATGTCCGCGCTCATGGCCGATGACATGGCTTGGCAGAACGAAGGCGATCCAAACTTGCCTTGGATCGGCCAATGGGAAGGTAAGGAAGCCATCTTCGACTTTCTTAGAACATTCTCTCAAAACGTGCAGGTGACCCTTTGGGAAAATGAGGACGCTTTTGCCTCTGGCGACACCGCTGCATTTTTCGGCCGAATGAAACTGCGATTGACCAGTTCAGGCATGGAAACCGATGAGTTCACCTTTGCCCTGCGCGCCAAGGTGCGTGATGGGCGGGTTGTGCTGTGGAATTGGTTCGAAGACACGTATGCGGTCAGCCAAGCCTTCCGCGGCACCTGAGGCTGCTAAAACGCGGCGCCACGACCGGGAATACGCAACCTGAATCCGGAGGAAATAGAAATGTCCACATCTCGATCTTTTTTTGCTTTCACGGTCGTGGCGTTTTTGAACGCGTCTCTCACTCAATCACAGGCGGAAGAATTGCTGTTGCCGCTACGTGAAACGGCCCGGCCCGAGACGACCAACGGCGTGCCGCATGTCCAGATTGGAGTCGACGCCGTTCCAGCCTTGTCTGAAGAGCTGCAACGCCGCGTGGCGGAGTTTCCTGATGTCAGGCTGGGTCCAACTCGCGTTTCATTGCCTGGCGCCGTGGGTTTTCAGCTTGCACGCGACATAACTCTGGCTCGACCGGAGGTGATCGTCGGCGGACGGGAATTCGCCCATCTGCACCCGGACGGAAGCCTGCATGCCTCACTCAGCCCCGAAATAGCCCTGGCTGCAGTCGCAGCGGGTTGGGCCATTCCGCATCCATGGGCAAACCTGCGACCGGGCTGGGAGGGGTTCGTCATGATCTACTCCCCCATTTCAGAAGAGGAACTCGAGGTCGTGCTGAATCTGCTACGGAGCTCGTATGGCTACGTCACGGGACGCTCTGTTCCTGAATGACCACCGGCACCACATCCAAGAACTCGGCAAATCATTCGCCTCTTCAATAAGTGACGTTGCTGACAATAGAGATTCGTGCTCTTTGCGGAATTGGTCTCGATGCCGACCACGCGGTGACGCGGTGACGAAGCATCACATATCCGATCTCCGTCGCATAGATGTCCGCTTTTCGCAAATCACCATCAGCTCTGCGCAGTTGCAGCGAACGTGTTCTTTCCGCCCGAAGTTAGTGTCGACCAAGACCGATGTTCTGGTCACTTTGTCCACATTGCGGTGATCCAAACTTTGCTCAAGTGGCGGTTCGAAGTGTCGGAGTCAGACCACTAGGTCGGAATGATCCCCAGCTTCCGGGGGTCCGGGACTTTCTTCTTTTCCCGCGCATAAGGCGTGAAACCTGCCTTCTGATACGCATTCAGGGCGGACGGGTGGTCCAGCGTGCAGGTGTTGACGGTCAGGCGCCCTGGTGCCGGGTCGCGGTCCCAGGCGGCATTGACGGCCCAGTCCAGCAGATAGGGGCCCAGTCCCTTGCCGATGAAATCGGGCATCAGGCCGAAATAGGCGATATCCGCCTCGTCGGGCATGTCCCGGAAGTCCAACTCGACGAAACCGGCGGGAACGCCGCCCTCGGAAAGCACATAAATCTCGATATCCTCGTCGGTGATGATTTCCAGGATTTGCTCATCGCTCATCTTCCGGCGTTCGAACCAAAGCCAGGGGTCTCCTACCGTATGCTGGATGTATCGGTAGTAGCTGACGGTCGGGTCGTGCAGGCGGACCAGTGACAAGGGCAGTCCCGTCATCGGCATCGGCCGTGGCGGGGCAGTCGGGCGCGCCGTCGTTTCCAGGAAGGTGATCGTAACATCCAACAGGTCGACGCTTGTGTTGGCCGGTGCGATGCCGACAGTCGCTTCGCTCTGTGCCGCCGGGGGCTCGATCAACCATTTTGCCATCAGCAACCGGTCTTCAAACGCGTACCCAACCGCTTCGTAGAAGGCGGCGACGGGCTTGTTGCTGCCCCGTATGATGATTTCGACCTTGGGACAGCCCTGGGCGGCAAGCCAATCCTCGACGGAGACGATGATCTTGCGGCCCGCCCCGGTACCGCGCAAATCCGGATGTGTCGCAACGTAGTAGAGCCAGCCGCGATGACCGTCGAAACCGCACATGGCCGACGCGACGATATCCCCGGCATCGACCCCGACGAAAATTTCCGATGCAGGGGTGCGCCGCGCAAGATCGATATCGGCGGCCGGGTCGTTCCAAGGCCGGATCAGATCGCAAGCGCCCCACAGCGCGACCAAGCATTTTTCGTCGCCGTCCCTGATCGGTCTGATTTCCATGCCGGCACCCACGCGTTACGGACTGACTAAACTTCGATGGGAAGTTCTTCCCGCGATCCCCATTCCGACCAGGACCCGTCATAAACGGCGGCGTCCTCGCGGCCCAGCACATAAAGGCCGAGCGCCAGATTGCAGGCGGAAACCCCGGACCCGCAGGAGCAGATGATCGGGTTTTCCAGGTCGATGCCGGCGCCGGTGAAGATGTCCTTCAACTCCTGCGCGGATTTGAGCGTGCCGTTATCGGACAGGATCTTTTGGAACGGGATATTGAAGCTGCTGGGGATGTGGCCGGACCGCAGACCGGGGCGCGGTTCCGGGTCCTGCGCCAGGAAGCGGCCGGCAGACCGCGCGTCGATGATGTCGGCGGTTTCCAACGCGTCCAGGACGTGCTGCGCGCTGCGGACCAGATGCGGATGGAAGGTGGCACGGAACTTGGCGGGTTTCGCCGGGGTCGGGGCTGTCGTTTCCACATGCCGGCCCTCATGTTCCCATTTCGGCAGGCCGCCATCCAGAACCGCGACTTTCTCGTGCCCGAAGGTCCGGAACATCCACCAACAGCGTGATGCGGAGAAGATGCCGTTCACATCATAGGCGACGACGAAAGTATCGTTGGAAACGCCAAGCGCGCCCGCTTCCCGTTCGAATCGGTCGGGGGAGCACAGCATGTGCGGTTGATCGGCGTCGGGATCCTTGATCTTGCCGTCGAAATCGAAGAAACGCGCGCCTGGAATGCGCAGCCCTTCGAATTCGGTCGCGGCGTCCCGCTTGACCGTCGGCAGGTGATAGCTGCTGTCCAGCACCACGACATTCGGGTCGTCCAGATGGTCGGCAAGCCATTCCGTCGAAACGGTGGGCGTGGGATAGGCGTCGGTCATGTCTCGGCTCCGCTGCCGGCGAACAGGTCCGCCGGATGAATGAGAGAAGGGATCAATCGGTATCGAAAACGATGTTCACGCGGCGGTTCCGCTTGCCCTTGTTCTCGATCTTGGAAACGAGCACGCGGCCGATCTCGGCGGTGTTCTTCACATGCGTTCCGCCGCAAGGCTGCAGGTCGACATCCTCGCCGATCTTGAGCAGGCGCACCTTGCCCGACCCGCGCGGCGGCTGGACAGACATGGTCCGGACGAGGTCGGGATTGGAGTCCAATTCCTCGTCGGAGATCCATTGCGCGGTGACCGGATGCCCTTCCTGGATCAGGGCGTTGAGTTTCGCGGTGATCTCGTCCTTGTCCAGCGTATGTTCGCCGACATCGAAGTCCAGGCGGCTTTTGTCGATCCCGACCTGGCCGCCCGTAACGCCGCAGGGAACGATGGAACAGACCAAATGCATGCAGGTGTGCATCCGCATCAATTGGTGCCGGAAATCCCAATCGATTTCGCCATGAACCTTGGTTCCGGGGGCGAGTTTAGGCGCGCCTTCCTCTGGGACATGGACGATTTCGCCGTCGGCCGAGATGGTCGTGCCGATCGGGACCGTCGTGCCGTCTTCAGCCGTCAGAGTGCCCTTGTCGCCGGGCTGCCCGCCGCTGGTGTAGTAAAACAGGGTCCGGTCCAGGACGATCCCGCCACGGTCGTTCACCGCCGTGACTGTTGCGTCGAATTCGGTTTGATAGGCATCGTCGCGGAACAATAGCGCCGTCATCGGACCCTCTCCCTCTTCCCGGTTGTCTTGCCTCAATCTGTGGCGGATGCGGCAGGGCAAGGCAAGGCTGAAAGCCCTTTCTTGCCGCCCCGACGGCCGGGACAGGACGTCACAGCCAGTCGGGAACCGGCAGGTCCTTTGACTTGAGGAATTCCGGATTGAACATCTTGGATTGATACCGCTGGCCGCCGTCGCACAGGACCGTGACGATGGTGTGGCCCGGCCCCATCTTCTTGGCCAGCTTGATCGCGCCCATGACGTTCAGCGCGGCGGATCCGCCCATCAGCAGCCCTTCGTGCTTAAGCAGGTCAAAGCAGACGGGCAGCCATTCGGTATCGGGTACCTGGAACGGCTCGTCCACCGCCAGCCCTTCCAGATTGCCGGTGATGCGGCCCTGTCCGATGCCTTCGGTGATGCTTGTGCCTTCGCTCGAAAGCTCGCCCTTGGTAAAATAGTTGTACATCGCGGCCCCCATCGGGTCGGCGAGGCCGATGGTGATGTCCTTCTTCTTGGACCGCAGATATTCCGCCGTGCCGGCCAGCGTGCCGCCGGTGCCGACAGCGCAGATGAAACCGTCGATCGTGCCGTCCGTCTGCTCCCAGATTTCCGGGCCCGTGGAACGGATATGCGCGTTCCGGTTCGACAGGTTATCCCATTGGTTGGCGTAGAGAACGCCGTGCTTCTCCGTCTTCGCCAACTCTTCCGCCGTGCGCTTGGCGACATGGACGTAGTTGTCCGGGTTCTTGTAGGGCAGGGCCGGGTTTTCGCGGAGCTGCGCACCGCATAGGCGCAGCATGTCTTTCTTTTCCTGGCTCTGCGTCTCCGGAATGATGATCAAGGTCCGATAGCCGCGGGCATCGGCGACGAGCGCCAGGCCGATGCCGGTATTGCCCGCCGTGCCTTCGACGATCAGTCCGCCGGGTTCCAAGTCGCCGCGCTCTTCGGCGTCCAGGATGATGTATTTCGCGGCGCGGTCCTTGACTGACCCGCCCGGGTTCAGGAACTCGGCCTTACCCAGGATGGTACAGCCCGTTTCCTCGGAAGCCTTCTTCAGTTTGATCAGCGGCGTGTTGCCCACCGAGTCGACGAAACCGTCTCGTATTTGCATGCCTCTAACTCTTCTTCGTTTTCTTTGTATGGTTAGCCGGACCGGAGGCGGCCCACTGTGTTTGGGAACAGATTATGTATCGACCCATTGGCGAAGCAACCTCTCACGATGGCGTGAAAGCCAGAGCAACGGAACGGCCCCGAAAGCCGATTGGATCGTGCCGGTGTTGAATAGAGCGATCGCGTCGTCGAACGGAATAACCAGGACGCGGATGTTCTCACCCTCGCTTTCGATACCGTGGATGCCGCCGACGCCTTCGGTGGAGGTGCACCCAATGAAGACGTTCGTGCGTTCCGACAACGCCCCTTGGGACGAAAGCAGCGGGCCCGCATAGTCGAGCGCAGAGATAGTGCATCCTGTCTCCTCACCGACTTCGCGTTTCGCGGTTTCGGGCGCTTCCTCTCCTTCCTCCATCAACCCCGCGGGCGCTTCCAACATCCAGGGATGTTCCTCGCCCGCCGCATAGGCTGCTGTGCGGAACTGTTCCACCAGAACGACTTCGTCGCGTACCGGATCATAGGGCAGGCAGCAGATGCTCTGCCTCGCGATCAAAACTTCGCGCTCGATTTCCGGGCTCATGCCGCCGCGGAACAATTCGAACCGCAACTTGAAGACATCCATCTTGAAGAAGCCTTCATAGGCGCGGTCGCGCGCAATCACGTCAAATTTGGCCGGCATGCTCATCGCCATTTCGCTCTAATGTCGTCGCGGTGCAGCGCCAGCCACAGGAGCAGGATCACCCCCGCCGAGGTTTGGCCCTTTCTGTCATCGACAAGCTGGATCGCTTCCTCGAAGGGAAGGGTGAAGACACGGATATCCTCAGCCTCGGTGTCCAGGCCGTGGATACCACCTACGCCTTCGGTGAAGGTGCGCCCGATATACATGGCGACCCGCTCAGACGTGCACCCGGGGGACGGGAACAGGTTCATCACGAATTCCAGGTCGGTGATCGTGCAGCCCGCTTCCTCCACGACTTCCCGGCGCACGACGTCCTCCGGCGTTTCACCGGTCTCCACAATCCCGGCCGGTGCCTCGATCAGCCAGGGGCGCGGGTCGCCGGCGGCGAGCGCGCCGGGGCGGAACTGTTCAATCAGCACGACCTCGTCCCTCACGGCGTCATAGGGCAGGCAACAGGCGGATTGCCCGCGCTCGAAAACCTCCCGCCGGACCACGGGGCTCATGCCGCCTTCGAACAGAGGGTGACGAAGGTGATAGGTGTCGACCCTGAAAAACCGGTGGAACGGCGTTTCCTTGGCCACGAGGGTTACATCATGGCGGGTGAACGGGGCGAGATCGGGCATCGAACAGGTTTCCGGAAGCCGTGTAAGTCATTGTGTATGGACCCGGTTGCCGGCCTGTGATTCATAGTCGGGCAGGTGCGCCATCCGGGGAAACAGGGGCATGGCAGACATAGCAGTCCAGGCTTGGACTGGCCACCGGCGTGGCGGGGCTATTGGGACAGTGGGTCGCGAGCGAACATGAGAATTGAGCGGATCGAAATATCCCGTCACTCGCTGACCTTGGATCCACCCTTCGCGGCGGCTTGGGACAGCAGGCCACGCAGGGATTTCATCGTCGATATCGTTCAGGTCTATGCGGATGACGGCTCGGTCGGCATCGGGTCCGGCGACAGCATGGCCGGGATCGACGACTATCTGGACTTTTTCATCGGTGCGGACCCGCGCGACATCGACCGGCATTTCAAGGTCCTCGACAATATTGCCTTCCATGTCGGCCGACCCTGGCCGCTGGATATCGCCTTGTGGGACCTGTACGGAAAGGCGGAAGGCCGCCCGGTCTACAAGCTGCTGGGCGGGACCGAGGGGCGGATACGCACGTATGCTTCCCTAGGCGTGCAACGTCCCGCGGGACAACTGGCGGCGCAGGCCCGGCGGCTGGCGGATGCCGGTTTCCCGGCACTCAAAATACGGTTCCACCGGCCGGACGTGGCCGAGGACCTTGCGGCGCTGGCCGCGGTCCGCTCGGCAGTCGGCCCCGAAGTCCACCTCATGGTCGATTGCAATCAGGGTTGGCGCATGCCGTGGGATACGGAACCGCCCTGGACCTATGACAAGGCGCTGACGGTGGCGCGCGCATTGGAGGATTTCGGTGTCTATTGGATGGAGGAGCCGCTGCACCGAGGCGATTATGCCGGAATGGCGTCCTTGCGGGCCGCGACCGGTCTGATGATCGCGGGGGGCGAGATGACCCGCGAGCTTCACGAATTGCGGACATTGGTCGAACGCCGCTGCCTCGACGTATTGCAGCCCGACTGTGCGTTGACCGGCGGCATAACCGGGCTGCACCGGGTCGGTCTTTATGCCAAGCATAACGGCATCGTCTTCACCCCGCATACCTGGGGCAATGGCATCGGCTTGTTGGCGAACCTGCACCTTACGGCGGGCCTCGGTGGCGCGCCCTTCGTCGAGTTCCCCTACGATCCCCCTGATTGGACGCCGGCGCGGCGTGACTTTCCACTGGCCCTGCCGCTGTTTCCGGACGCACAGGGATACGTGACCGTGCCGGAAACGCCCGGCCTCGGCATCGAACTGAACGAAGAATTGCTGGAGCGGACGCGGATCGGGTAGGAGGCAAGATGAGGCGCGTCTTGCCGACAGGGACCGCTTGGCCAAGTATTGGGGGTCTCACGGGAGGATTTTTATGTCGGCAAACGGTTCGATCAGCATCAGGCACGCCACTTCAGCGGACAAAGAGGCGGTGGGCGACTTGGCACACCGGCTGCTGCTGGACGTCGATGCGCCGCGCTTCGACCCGGCGGGCTATGCATCGGTGGCGGCGGAACTGCTCGATTCCGACAGCGGCTTCATTGCCTATCTTGCCGTGACGGAGATTGGGAATGACGTGGGTGAAAAGGTCGTCGGGTTGATCACATTGGCCGAAACCTGCGCCTTGTTCTCCGGCGGTCATTTCGGCGAATTGCAGGAGTTCTATGTCGATCCGGACTACCGCAGCGGGGGGCTTGGCCGACGCATGCTGCAATTCGCGGTCGAGGAGGGCAAACGCCGGAAATGGCAGCGCCTTCAGGTCAACGCACCATCGCCCGGGAAAAGCCAACGATCCTACGATTTCTACAAGAAGGCGGGGTTCGAGGATATCGGCCCCTTGATGCGCTACTTCCTGGACAAAGACGGCGACAAGGACGGCGCATAGATTGGCAGGTCCTTCGGGGTCAGCAGGTAACGTCGCGCGACCTCGGCATACCCTTTGAATACATAGCCGCCGTTGCGTCTGGCGATGGTCTGTTTGTTCCGTTCATAGACGGTGGGAATTTTGTGCCAGGAGAGCTTCGGCTGCGTGTGGTGGACCACGTGAAGATTGTTGTTCAGGTAGAGCAGGCGCGTCAGCCAACAGCCTTCGACGATGGCCGTGCGCTCCTTCTGCGATCCCCCCGGGCGATGTTCCAGGAAGGAACGCATCAACAGCAGCGACGTGCCGGGCAGGACGAAAAAGCCGAGATACATCCATAGCGGCATGCCGCAAACCCCGATAATCCAAGCCAACAACAGGGCGACCGAAACTGCGTGGCCAGACCAAACGACGATGCGACGCGTGTCGCCCGCCCGGATCACTTTCACTTCCGCTTTCCAGAAACCCCATGGGACGAGCACCGGCCCAAGCAGCAGGCGTCCCAGCAACGTGTTGTTCGCGTTCAGCAGTGCCTTGGAGAACGCGGAGAGAGAGGCCCATCTATCCGCAGGGACGTAGTAGGACTCGGGGTCGTCCAGCGGGTCGGCGAGTGTCCGGCTGCGGTGGTGCGCCAGATGCTGTTCCTTATAAATCGGGTAGGGGATCCAAAGGGAAAGCGGCGGCAAGGCCAGCAGGTCATTTATCGTTTGATTGGGGGTCGGGTGGCCGTGGATCAGTTCGTGCTGCAGATGCCCGTGCCAGCAGGTTACGAACGCGCCGGCGGGAAGCAGGACCCACCAGGGCAGCCCGGATCCAAAATATGTCAGGGCCATCCAGGTTCCGTAGATCACCGCGATCAAAAGCCAGGTCGGCCATTCCGCTGCGGTCGCTTTCAAGGATGGGGCGGCGCCAATACGCACGTTGGGAGTTCCTCACGGTTTCGTGTACGTCCGCCAGGAATTCTCCACAAGACTATTGTGGTGTGCAATATGATCATAATAAACTAAATGCCACACTTGTGTTGGAAAATCACCATACTGTTGGAAATGAACCAAACATGCGTAGTTTTGAACGCCATGAAACCGTCCGGACCTTTCGGGAAAGGCTTCAAACGGCGATGGATCGCGTGGATATGTCCAAATCCGCCCTGGCGAAGGCGGTCGGGATAGACCGCTCGACCATGTCGCAATTGCTGTCGGCGGATAACGGCCGGTTGCCGCGCGCCGACACCGTTGCCGGTATTGCCGCGACGCTGCGGGTCAGTCTGGATTGGCTGATGGGGTTGACGGCCGATGAACGATCCCACGCGGCGATCCTGCAGGAATCGATCATCTTCTCTACCGCGAACCGAAGTCCGGTCGATGAGAACCTGTCGCGATGGCATCAGGAATCGGCCGGCCGGAAGATCCGTTACGTACCCTCGACATTGCCGGATCTGGCGAAAACCGAGAGCACGTTGATGCACGAGTATCAGGACTTCGCCTCCAAATCGACCGATCAGGCCATTTTGGCGACCCGCGACAAGCGCGCATATTCCCGCCTGCCGGACACGGATATCGAAATCTGCATGTCCACCCAGGGCCTGGAAAACTTTGCGGAAGGCAAGGGGATATGGACGGGCCTCAGCGTGGAGGCGCGTCTGGCCCAGTTGGCGGAACTACAGTCGTTGCTCCGTGAACTGTATCCGCGCCTTAGATTGTATCTGTTCGATGGTCGAACGCATTATTCCGCGCCCTATACGATCTTCGGCATGCAGCGCGCGGCGATCTATTTGGGGCAGATGTATTTCGCGTTCACAACACGGGAACATGTCCGAACACTGACAAGCCATTTCGACGACCTGATCCGCGCGGCGACGGTTCAGTCGCACGAAGCTGCGGATTTTCTCGGCCTCCTGCATGACCGCACGAGGAACGGGGCATGACCGGGCGGGTATCACTGCCGATGTACGACCTGCCGGGCCTGCAAGCCACATGGGACGACTGGTGGCGGGGCATGTGCCGGACGATGGCGCGCAGCGGCGTGACGGGATTGGAGGCAGGACTGACACGTTATGCCGGTCTGATGGACCATTGGCGGGATCCGTCAATGCGCCTGTCCCAGACTTGCGGCTACCCTTACAAACTGGGTCTGGAACGTGACTGGCGGTTGGTCGCGACGCCGGTCTACGATGTAGCGCGGTGCGACGGGCCGAGATATCGGAACATCGTTCTGGTCCGGTGCGACGACGAAGCGCAGGACTTGGCGGACCTTCGCGGCAGGCGGGTCGCCTTCAATAGTGAGGACTCTCATTCCGGCTATAACAGTCTGCGTTGGATGATCGCGCCATTGGCCGAACGGGGCCGCTTTTTTGGCGACGCCGTTCAATCCGGCGGCCATCTTGCCAGTATCAAGGCCTTGGCCGCCGGCGCGGTCGATTGCTGCAGCGTCGACTGCGTCACCTTCGCTCTCATCGTGAAACACAGCATTACGCCGACCGGCGTTCTGCGTGTCCTGGCCGAAGGACCCCTGGTGCCCGGCCTTCCGTTCGTCGCGCCTCGGTCGATGCTGGAAGAAGAGGTGCGGGCGTTGAGGGCCGCGCTGATCCAGGCGGCCGTGCGCCCCGAACTAGCCGAATTGAACGCATCCCTGCTTCTCGCGGGGTTCGCGGACCTGCCGGAAAGCGGCTATGCGGCGATTGCCGAAATGGATGCGGAAGCTGTCGCCAAGGGGTATCCCACGCTGATGTGATCAGTTCCCGCCGGCTCTCGATCCGGCACCGGTCAGATCAGGAACGCATCGTCGTCGTCATCATCCTCGACGACCGGCGCAGGCTTGGGCGCCGCGGGCTTTGGCTGGGCAGGCGTGGGTTGGGCAGGCTTTGTGGTCGCCGTGGTGGCCGCCGTTGGCGGTTTGGAGGATACGGTTTCTTTTGGAACAGGCTTTGCCGATGATTTCTCGGCCATTGATGGCTCTGAATCGGACCCACCGTCCGAAAGATCCTGCAGCAAGCCATCCAGATCGGTCGGTTTGTCGATCATGGAACGCATATTTGTCGCCAGGATGTTATAGAGGGCAGCAATGAACGCATCTTCCGTCTTTAACGTCGCGGTCAACTTATCGCGGTTGATTACCACGCATTTCGTCGGCTTTTCGGCAATCGCGGAGTTGGGTCGGGGCCCGATGGAGAGCAGGGCGTTTTCGCCAAAGACCTGGCCCGGGCCGGCACGGCCGATCGACTGTTTGTTGCTGGATGACCGGTCTCTGGCGATCCGTACCAGACCTTCACGGACAAGAAACACCGTGCGGCCGACTTCGCCTTCCCGGAAGATCGTCTCGCCTTGCGCGAAAGACTGGATGGCAACGATGTCGCTGGCCATGACCTAACCCCTCTTCCCGGACTCGACGGAACCAAGTGAGCCGTCGCCGTCTTCGGCCACGCGGACCAGATCCTCGACCATCTTGTGGCCCAAATCGCCGCGTTCGGCCAGGGTACGGATCATCCGGATCATCATCAGGATGACCATGCGGACGGCAGGGTCGGCTTGATCAAGTTTCTTCTGAACGACTTCCTTGGGAATAGAGATCAGGACGGTCGATTCCTCGGCACGGGCAGCGGCCATGCGGGTACTGTTATCGACCAAAGCCATTTCACCGAAAATAGCGCCTTTCTGCAGCGTCCCCAGCTTGGTGGTGACGCCGTCCTTGCCGGTTTTCTCGATTGAGACGCGGCCGGACTGAACGACGTAGGCGTGGCTACCCTTATCTCCTTCGCGAAAAATGAGTGCCCCGGCCTTGAAGCTTCGCCGGTTGAGAATGTCGGCCATACAAAGGCGCTCCGAACGCTACGTGCGATACCGAATAATGCTTCTGGGAATACGCGGCGCGGCACCCCGATGACCCTGGGCGCCTTTCCGATTGGTCCCGCTTGAGTATCGGTTCTCATGGAATGTTCGCGCAACCGCCATGTTCAAGCATTGCACGAACAAAAGGAAAGTCGGTCGGACTTCTAGTCGAAAAGGGCGTCGATTTCCGCTTGGCTGATGCCTTCGTTGCCCAATTGCGGTCCTTGAAGCAGGTTTTCGTCTCCTTCGGCTTCCATGCCGTCGGTTGGGACCGGCAGGTCTTCGAACGCCTGAGCGCCCCAGATGGAGATCATCGCCAGGATCCTGTCTTCGATGAATCGGACCGTCTTGACCACTTTGGTGATGCGCTGGCCGGTGATGTCCTGGAAGTTGCACGCTTCCAGAATTTGCGTCGCCTGATCGTTCATCTTGTCGATCAGTTCCAGCATTTCCTGGTCTTCTTCCGCCAAGGCCGCGAGGGTGCTGAACCCGCTCTCCAATTGCTCAATTGCCCCCAAAATGCTTTGGGTCGCCTGTTCCGTCGCACTGACGATAGCATCCAGTTCGCTATGGGCGCGTTCCAGTTTGTCTCCCTCATCACCGAAGGGATGCTTGATCTGAGAGATTTCCTGCTTGGTCTTGGCGATCACGCGCACCATCTGCGCGATTTCTATGCGGACATCCCGCGCCATTTCATCGGCGTCGGAGGCTGATTCCTCGGCCGTGGCGGCAGCGGCCGGTGCCGCGCTTACGCCCATTTCCTTGAGTTCGCGTACTTCTTCGCGCAGGGCGGCTATCGCTTCCAGAATCGCGGCGCCGTCGCCGGCAAGCAGGGCGCCGGTCTGCGCCTCTTCCAGCAAGTCTACGCCGTTATCAGCCCGTTGTTTCCGCAGCATTCGTTCGACGGAAAACTCTTTCCGCGGTGCCGTATTCGACATGGTTGCTCCCCAGCTTTGACAAGAATCTCGCCGTTATACGTGTTATTTTTCCAAATGATAAGGCCAGCCTAATAAATGTAGGAGAGGACAACCAGAGTCCAGTCGGAGTCCAATTGAGCCCAATCAGAGCCCGATTGGAGTTTGGACTTGGCTTTGGCCTAGTCGCGGCGCGGTTTTGCGGGCCTGCGGTGCGGTATTCAACTCAACCGGTTCAGAACGCGGGCCCGTATCGTTCCACCGAGGGCGCGGATTTCCTGGACGATGTTTTCCGGCGACGGGACGTTGCCGTCGGCGTCGAGAACGACATAACCGATCTCCCCGTCCGTCTGATAATACTGCGCCGCAATATTGACGTTGTGCCGCGCGAAGACATCGTTCAGCCGGCCCAATTCGCCCGGCAGGTTCCGCTGGACCTGGATGAAACGGGTACCCGTCGGTTTCGGCGGCAATTGGACCTGCGGGAAATTGACGGCGCCGATGGTGGACCCGACATCGGAATACTCGACAAGCTTGCGAGCCACTTCCTCTCCGATCCGCTCCTGTGCCTCGATCGTCGAGCCGCCGACATGAGGGGTCAGTATGACATTGTCCAGTCCTTGTAAGGGAGACAGGAAGATGTCGGCGTTCGAGGACGGTTCGGTCGGGAATACGTCGATGGCGGCCCCGCCGATCCGCCCGTCGCGGAGGGCGGCTGCCAAGTCCTCCAGCACCACGACGGTGCCGCGCGCGTTGTTGATCAGACAGGCGCCGGGTTTCATCCAGGCGATTTCCTCACGCCCGATCATGTTCCGGGTGGAGTCCGTCTCAGGTACGTGCAGGCTGACGACGTCGCTTTCCTGCAGCAAATCCCGCAAAGATGCGACAGGCAGGGCATTGCCGTGGCGAAGCTTGTCCGATTGGTCGAGGTAGAGGACCCGCATGCCCATGGCTTCAGCCAGGACAGCGAGCTGCGAGCCGATATTCCCGTAACCGATGATGCCCAGCGTCTTGCCGCGGACTTCGCTGCTTCCTTCGGCGGACTTGTCCCATTTGCCGGCATGGGCAGCGACCGATTTCGGGAACGTTCGCCGGAACAGCATGATGATCTCGGCGATGGTCAGTTCCGCGACGCTTCTGGTGTTCGAGAATGGCGCGTTGAACACCGGTATGCCGCGGTGGCGCGCGGCGTCAGCGTCAATCTGGTTCGTCCCGACGGAAAAGCATCCCACCGCGGTCAGAGTCGAATTGGCTTCCAGGATTTCCCGGGTGACCTTGGTTCGCGACCGGATGCCGAGGAAACGGACGCCGTCCAGCGCTTCAATGAGTTTTTGCCCATCCAGGGCTGTCTTCACCCTTTCGACGGTTCCGTAATTTGCCCGCGACAAGATTTCGTCAGCGGTTGCGGAAATCCCCTCCAATAGAAGGAATTTGATCTGATCTTTCGGCACGGAAGGGTTTTGGATTTGGCTCATTGCGGGTCCGGGACATGTCGCTGTGAAGATTGCAGGTGTCGCTCAGGGGCCGCTCTTCAAGCATGACCGCTCGTGGATGTCCACCAGGAAGCTTGCGGAATAGACAGCAGGGTGTGGCGGGTTGGGATGATCGGAGCGGGTGTTTAAAGGAAGTCGTTCGCTATGGTCGTTAGAAATGCACCGTCGATGGTCAAGACCACGCCTGTGATCGGCGTCGCCTTGATTACCGTATGGGATTGGCAGCGCACGCCGAACACCTGTCTGGCGTCATTCGCGACAGGTGTCGCGTAAACATCGGACGGACCGACGATGATGTCGAGGCGGAGTTCGCCCCGATCATTCAGGCCGATTTCCTCCGGCAACACCAAAGGCGCGTCAATAAGCCGCTCCCAATGAAGCGGAATGTTCAAGGTGAAGCATTGGCGGTCCATTGCGGCGCGAAACGTCAGTGAGGGTGGGGGCGGGACATTCTCGTCTTCCCAGGCGAAGCCCAGCCGGGGGGGCTCTCCTTTTTCGTCAACGAGCCGCGCGAAAAGGGGGACAGAAATCGGTTTGTCGCGCACCAAGTCGATGAGGGGCAGGAAGCCGTCATCGCTATGGGCGCGGAGCGGGTCGGTCTTGGCCGCGAAAAAGTCTTCCGCCGTGTTTTCCAAGTCGACATTGCCGTCCAGCCAGAAGTTCGCCGCCACGGCCCCGATAACCATGGAGGCAGCCTCTCTGCCGGAGGGCATCGATGGCGGCTCGAAAAGCGCGATGACTTGATGAAGGTCGTTTGTTTCGTCGGGGCCGGCGGCAGGCGGCCCCGACGATTGGGCCTGCGCGGTGGCGGGGCCGGCTGCGAACATGAGTGCCGCGAGCATGGCGGCCAGGAGCGGTTTACCCATGCAGCGATTTTGGTCGGAACCAGCGGAGATTTTACACGCAAGTGTTACGAAAATATGTAGCTTGCTCAATAAGATGATACCGTGCAAAGCTGCTGCTTCCTTCAGGAGGTATGGGGAGCCCACTGCCGCGCCCGCAGACATGCGATTGGCCAGGCAGGCGCTTAAAGGAGTGTTTTGCGGTGAACGCGACAACCGATCAAGCATTCAACGAGCGTTCGCGCCGCCAATCCGGCATCAGTCTTCGCAAGTCCAAGCAGGATACGGGGGACGCGCCGGCGGAAAAGGTTTTTGAGGGATTGGCCTCCCTGGACACGGAGAAGATCGCCGGACTGCATAATGTATTCGCCAAGGCCGACTTCCAAGGCCTGATCGAAATGGTTCTCAAATGCATTTCCACCGAACTGGCCAGCGTGGAAGAGTCGCTGGAACGCGGTGATGTCGGCACGGCAATGATCGCAGCGCACAAGATAACGGGATCTTCGGGCAACTACGCGCTTAACAAGGTCTCCAAATCATCCGCGAAATTGACAGAAGCCCTGAGCCATGGCGGTCCGAAAGACATCGACACTGCTTTGGCCGATCTTCGCACACATTCCCATGCCGCCATAGAAGATCTGGGGACATTGCTCTCGCGCCTGCGCGGATAATTGGACCGTTTCAAAGGCGCCGCAAAGGGCAAGGCTGGACGGCGATAGCGACGGCGGAATTAGCCTCCCGGCAAAAAAACGATCAGGAAAATCTAGGAAGCTTGGTTCGCTGCTGCGGCGGCTGCACGCTTGACCTGTTGAGACAGGGCGCGGGGAGATTTCCGCCAATGCATGACGGTTCGCAGAGCCTGGCGTGCATCGAGATCCCGATAGAGTGACAGCACTTCCTTGAACTTCGTGCGGTCCAGTTCGAAGTTCTCACCTTTCAACACCGCCACTGTGCGCGAGAAGGTGAGGGGATCTGCGCCCTTGGCTTTGTAGAGTGTGGCGAGAAGCGTCGGGTCGTCCTCAAGCAAGATTGTCCGCACCGCAGCGCCCGGCAGTTGCGACCAATGCTCTACCAACCGCTGTGCGGTCGTAACGTCGCCGTTGCGCAGGGCGTTGATGATCTGTTGTTCCAGGCGACCGGCCGGCCCGTCGGAGCTTTCCGTGTCGGGTGGCGGCGCTGGCGGCTTGTGGGCGCGGCGGCGCTGCGACATTTCCTGCAGGGACGCGTCGCGGGCCTTTTCGGCCAAGTCGGTGAGGTCATCGATCGACATCGACCATTTCGCCGAAATCGAAACCAGCAAGGCTTCGGAAACCAGGGAGACGACTTTCTCGATCGCCGGCCATGGCGTGTCTTGGCGGTTCACGAGCGGTTCGTGGAGATCCGTCGTGGAAGCGCACAGATCGGCAACCTTGATGAACGATTTCTCGGAGATGTCGGCGGTGTGATTCCGCAACAGTGTTGTCAGTGCTTTGACATCGCCGGTATCGACGATGGCGCCGGAAACCGCATCGGAAAGCCGTGCGCGTATCGCCACCGCGCTGCGGTGATCCGTCGTGCGGTTCATGACGATATCGATCAGGTCGTCATCCAGCAGGATGCTGCTGCGCGTGAGGATCGGTCGGGCGATTTCAATGTCGTCATTGCCGAGCGTAACGATCAACCCGTGCGGAGCGTCCAGTCGGCGGGCGAGTTCCTCGGCGAATTTGGCGCGGACGACCGTTTCCACATCCCGAACGATCAGTTCGTATATCTGGGAAATCAGTTCCCATTCCATTTCAGTCGGCGGGGCGTCCTGACTTTGCAGAAGCCCCGTCAGATGCTCGCCCAATTGCCCGCGCGCCGCGCGCGTCTTGGCGAGCGCGAGCGTCTGCATTTCCATCAAGCGGTCCTGAATCGCCATCATGGACGAACCTCCGCCCTGATGCGCGGGGGCGCGACAGTACGGTCCAAAGACCGCCGATCATTGATGTCGCACCTGCGGTTCATCCCTCAGTGACCTTTATCCTGGTTGCGCGTTACATCGATCAGGCGATAGCCGATGCCGCGAACCGTTTCGATTATCAAAGTATCGTTATGATTGTCCCGCAGCTTCGCCCTGATCCGACTGATCAGCGTATCCACCGTGCGGTCCGACGTGTCGGCGCTGTTGGCGCTGACCACATCCAACAGGAAGTCCCGGCTGACGGGGGCGCCGCGATACTTCAGCAGGGCGCTCAGCAAGTCGAACTCACCGCGTGTCACGCGAACGATATTGCCGTCGTCCTCAGTGATTTCACGGCGTGTCAGATCGACCAGCCATTTCCCGAGGCGAACTGGTCCTGCGGAGTCGCTGTTGTTCTGCTTTTCGGTGGCGCGCCGCAGCACGGTTCGAACGCGCGCTCTCAGTTCCGGCAGGCTGAACGGTTTCGCGACATAGTCGTCGGCGCCGAGTTCCAGACCGAGGACCGTGTCAATCTCGGTCGCCCGGGACGTAACCATGATGACGGGCGTGGCCGGATAGTTGGCGCGGACCTCGCGCAGCACCTCGAATCCGTCGTCGTCCGGAAGGTTAACATCCATCAGGACCACGTCGAACTCGCGGGAACTAATCTCTAGCCTTGCCGACATCCCGTCCTCGCAAGCCGTAACCAAAAATCCCTCATTTCGAAAATAAGTCGTAATGAGGGCGCGTGTAGCTTCTTCGTCTTCGACAACGAGGAGAGAATTTTTATGTGATGCCACCGTGTTCTCTCAATTGTTGCCGTGTTTGCATACTCGTCCTGCCACGAACACCGATCGTGTCGTGGCAAGGCGCGTCGAACCTCGTTCCATTTATTCCCCTCCCGACCAACAAACAGGGTCGACCTCATTGTGTTCTCATCAGGGGGCGCCGATGCGGCGCTCGAGTGATACAAACTTAGTATGTGTACCACGCTTGAGCCTCGCAAATATATTTTTCATGTGTGTCATTGTTAACTAGCAGACACAAACCCCTGGCGATACGGATTCCCATTAACAATTGCACAAAGATTTAGATAAAACTTAAATAATTCCTTAAGCCTCCCCTTTGAATTTCAAGCGAAAATGGTTTTGGAGCCTCAACCGGCAAGGGCCGATTAATTATCAGCAGAAAGTATTAAAAGCGTTTCAGGGTACCGCGAAAATCGAACGGGCCGCCAGCGCTCATTTTGGGCATTTTCGGCCCGGAATCCACAAAACGATTCTTTCCGCCGATGGCCCTGCGAATGGATTGATCCGGGGGCGAATCCGGCTTGAGGGTCATGGACACTCCTATGAAAATGTCGTTTTCGTGGACAGTTGACGACCCCGGCGACTAAGATGGCTCGCAAGCTCTGCATGATACGGTAATTGTATTTCGGACGGGTGGCGGATTTCATGAAGTCGGGACATACGGTAGGGGCGATACTGCTTGCAAAGAGTGGCGACGTGGCGGTTTTCGGGCCGCTGACTGATCCGCGGCTGGGCGCCATGGTGCTGGAGCGGAAATGGTTGTCCGACGTGAAGCGCCGGCGGATCGGCACGCTCGCGCTCGACGGCAAGGCCTATACGGTGCTTTGCATTCCCACCGACGCGGGTGAAGTGCTGCTGTTCAATACCGGGATCGGCGATCCGCTGACCACCTTCCTGGCCTCGGTCGATTTCGCTTATGACGTGCTGTCGCATCTGATCGACGATCCGGACAACGCCATGACCGTGATCGACCGGGAAGGGCGGCTGGCCTTCATGTCGCCGCGGCATCAGGCGCAATTCAATACCGATATTCAGTCCGCGCTGGGCAACGCCGCGCGCGACGTCATGGAGAACACACAGTTGGACCGCGTCCTCGGCACCGGCAAGGCGGAAAAGGGGGATGTTCAGTCCGTGCAGGGCGTCAGCAGACCGATCGCGCGAACGCCTGTCCTGCAGGACGGAAAGGTCATCGGAGCGATCGGCCGGATAGCGATGGATGCGCCCGAGGAAATCGAGGGTCTGACCCGACGCATCAATGATCTTGAGCGCGATGTCGCGTTCTTCCGCCGTCTTGCCGCGCCCGACTGGGCCGATTTTGGCATCGGCGATGCGATTATCGGCGTGTCCGAGGCAGCGCGGCGGATCAGGATGGACTCGGTCAAGGCCGCGCCTTTGGGCAACCCTGTGCTGATCGGGGGGGAATCCGGGACGGATGCGGGACAGGTCGCCCATGCGATCCACCGATTGGGACCGCGACGGGAAGGTCCTTTCGTTGCCGTCAACGCGGCGGCCCTGCCGCCATCTTTGTTGGAAATCGAACTCTTCGGTTGCGAAAGCGGCTCCATTCCGGGGGCGGACGGCAAAACCGCCAAGGGTGCGCTGGAACGCGCTCATGACGGAACGCTCTTTCTTGAGGAGGTTTCCGCGCTTTCGATAGCCCATCAGCAAGCGCTCTTGGACGCGCTCCACCGGCGTGAAGTCATGCGGATCGGCGCGACTTCGGCGCGAAAAGCGGATTTTCGCTTGGTTACGGCTAGCGCCAAGAACCTGCATTCCCTGGTGGAGCAAGGGGCGATGGTGCCGGCGTTCCTCGACCGGATCAGTCCGATCGTCATCGATGTCCCGGCGTTGCGTGAACGGTTGGACGATCTCCCAGACCTTCTCGCTGATTTTCTCAGGACCACGGCGCTCAGGCACCATCATGCAATGCCGCAGATCGCGGACGACGTTCTCCCATTTCTGAAAGGCCTGGCTTGGCCCGGCAATGACAGGGAACTTCGGCACGCAGTCGAAAGGGCTTTTGTTGTCAGCGACGGGGAGGTGGTGCGCATGGCGGACTTCGTGCCTCGGCGCGGACGGGTCAGGGCCGTTGATGCCGCCGTTTCGCCGAAAGCGAGCGGATTGCACGCCGCGACGGACGCGCTGGGCATGGACCTCATCTACGACGCGTTGGAACGGTGCGGCGGCAACAAGAAGAAGGCCGCCGCCCAGCTCGGGATTTCCCGCTCCTATCTCTATAAGCGTCTGACCGAAGCCAAGTCCTGACGGTTGCCCCCGGCCTGTCGCTATTCGGCGCTTCTTGCGGGGGTCCGACAGCCTCCTGCGCGGTTGCCATTGTTTGGATTCGGTCTAAATTGGTAACACCAATTGACAAGGGGCGAAGCCCGGCAGCGCCGGGTCAATTCGACCGGTGGGAGGGCGCATGAAGGACCAGATGCACGTCTATGCATTGGATTGTTATCCGGACCCGAGCGAGGATCCGGTCGTCGTGATGATCGTTGCGGCGCTGTCGGAAACGGATGCGGTGGAACTGGCATTCACGCACCCGAATGCCGATCAGTACAAGGCTGTGCAGATCAATCCCAAAAGCAAGGCGAAACGGTCGATTTCCATTGAACGGGGCGTGCATGGGTTCGTGAACTGGCGTGCCTACAAGGCTCTATAAGCGGCCAAACGGCACATCGGGATAGCTTCCCAACAATGATAAAACAAAATTGATAGGGCGGGTACGGGTATGACGGATGCGGGCGGCGCGCCGACGCGGCGTGAAAAGATACTGATCTGCGATTGCGAAGGCACCATGGCGCTGGATCGCAAGGCGCTGGAAGGCGGTTTCGCCGAAGGCTGCGCGAAAGCCGGGTTCACGCAATTGTGCCGTGGCGAATTGGGCCGCTTCATTGACGAGGCGCGCGGCGCCGACGGCTTGACGGTGGCCTGCACGCAGGAAGTCCAGACCTTCGAGGAAGCCCTGGCGGAATCCGATATCGACATTCAGCCGTCCTTCACGAACATCCGTGAACAGGCGGGCTGGTCGAAGCAAGGGGATGCGGCAGCGGCGAAGATGCTGGCCCTCCTCAAGGCGGGCAGTGTTCGAATGCCGGATGTATCGACGCTCGACATGGTGTCCGGCGGCGTGTGTCTGATTTACGGCGGGGGAGAGGCGGCGCTGGAAGCGGCGGCGGTCCTCAAGAACCGATTGAACGTCTCTCTGCTGCTGACCGATGTCGGCGACGTCTTGCCGCTCGGCGCGATGGACTTGATGATCGCGACGGGTCGGATTGCCGGCGCGACCGGGCATTTGGGCGATTTCGAGATCAATGTGAACGGCTACGCGCCGGTTCGGCCTTCGTCGCGGGATGGACTTCAATTCGACATCAAGCGTGACGGCGCCGCGGCACGTTGCGACCTGATCGTCGATTTGTCCGGCCGCGCGCCGCTGTTCCCGACGCATGAACGGCGGGACGGCTATTACCGGCTGGATCCAACCGACAAGCCGTCATTCTACAAGGCAATGTTGGACATCGCCGATATGGTGGGGGAGTTCGAAAAGCCCCGCTATGTCGATTTTCACGAAGAACTCTGCGCCCATTCGCGCAGCCGTGTGACGGGCTGTACCCGCTGCCTGGACGTCTGCCCGGCCTCCGCCATCAAACCGGATGGCGACCACGTCGCCATCGATCCCTATCTGTGCGGCGGCTGCGGTGCGTGCAACAGCGTCTGTCCGACCGGGGCGGCCGGATATGCGGCGCCGTCCACGGAAGCGCTGCTGCGCCGGTTGAGAACCTTGCTGTCGAGCTTCACCGAAGCCAGGGGCAAGGGCGCCGTTGTGCTGGTTCACGACCCGCGCCATGGACCCGCCGCCATTGAGGCGATGGCGCGTTTCGGCCGCGGCTTGCCGGCGCATGTGCTGCCGTTCGAAGTGAACGAGATAACCCAGGTCGGCCTCGATTTCCTGGTACCCGCCCTGGCCTATGGCGCCGATCGTGTCGTCATCATGGGACCGCGCTCCAAGCAGGACGAGATCGAAGGCCTTGCCGGTCAGATCGCGATGACGGAAGCGATTGCGACCGGGCTCGGCTATGACAGCGGCTTGATTTCCTTGGCCCTGGAGGACGACCCTCAGCCGGTTGAGGATCTGCTCTACGCCGTACCGGTAAAGGCCGCCGGGATCGCTGCCGCCGGGTTCAACCCTCAGAAACAGAAGCGCACCAATATCCGGTCGGCCTCGACGCATTTGCATGCCCAGGCCCCGGCGCCGGTCGACAGCATCCGCTTGCCGGCGGGCGCGCCGTTCGGGGGGATCGGCATCGATACCGCCGGCTGTACGCTCTGCCTGTCCTGTGTCAGCGCCTGTCCCACAGGCGCGTTGACGGACAATCAGGACAAGCCGCAACTCGGTTTCCAGGAATCGGCCTGTATCCAGTGCGGGCTGTGCAAGAGTACCTGTCCGGAGAAGGTCATCACGCTTGAGCCTCGCTTCGACTTCACCTCGGCCGCCGTCGAGCGGCGCGTGCTGTACGAGGAAGAACCCTTCGAATGCGTGTCCTGCGGCAA
>CAYGKA010000006.1:22796-27544 GCA_964350445.1 uncultured Flavobacteriaceae bacterium | reverse complement strand
CGGCGTGATGCTCAGGAACCCCGCCGGGGTGTCGGCGACGGCGGCCTCGACGCCATAGACGGCGCGCAACCGCTCCTCCGTCAGAACCTCGCGGTAGGGCCCGCTCGCCGCGACGGTTCCGCCGGACAGGCAAATCATCCGGGTCGCGAATTGCGCCGCCAGGGCCAGGTCGTGCATGGCGGCGATCGCGACGATGCCGTGCAGCCGCGCATGGTCTCGTATCGCATTCAGCACGATCAACTGATGGCGCAGGTCCAGGGCCGCCGTCGGTTCGTCCAGCAGCAGCACCCGCGGTTCGCGGAACAGCGACTGGGCCAGGAAGACGAGCTGCCTCTGCCCGCCGCTCAGGGCATCCAGCGTTCGGTGCTGCAGATCATCGATCCCGAATCGGCGCAGCAGGCGCGCCGCCTCCATCGGCAGGGCTTCCGGGATGGACAGTCCGAGCGAGGGCAGGCGGCCGAGCAGGACCACTTCCAGCACGGTCAGCGAGGATGACGCGCCGGTGTCCTGCGGCATGTAGGCCACTTCCCGGCGTCGGGTCTCAGCAGGCAGGGGGATGCCGTGCAGTGCGACCCGGCCGGCGGAGTCGATCAGGCCGGCGACGGCCTTCAGGAAAGTCGACTTGCCGGTTCCGTTCGGGCCGATGACGACGGTCAACTGGCCGGATGGGGCGGCGGCGGTCGCGCCCGTGATGACACGGTGCGCGCCGTATCCGGCTTCTAGTGTTTCGATGGTCAGGGTCACCATAACCTCCTGCTGCGGTTGAGGATCAGGGAATACAGGAAGGGCACGCCGATCACGGCCGTCACGATTCCGATCGGAACGACCGTGCCGGGGGAGATGAGCTTGGAAATGATCGACGAGCCGACCAGGATGATCGCCCCTGTCGTGGCGGCCATTGGAACCAGGATGCGCTGATCCTCGCCGACCAGCATGCGGGCGATATGCGGCGCGACGAGCCCGACGAAACCGATGGTCCCGACAAAGGAAACGGCCCCCGCGGTGAGCAGGGCGACGACGGCGAAGACCTTGATGCGCAGGCGCCGGACATCGACGCCGATGGCGGCGGCCCGGTCGTCACCAAGGCGCAGCGCGGTCAGCTTCCAAAGGTCCGGGATCAAGGCGCAGGTCCCGGCCAGGACGATCACGGCGGTGATCGACACATTGGTCCAATTCGCCTTCAGCATCGAGCCGAACAGCCAGAAGACGATCTGCTGCAGCACTTCCGGCGAGGCGAGATACTGCACCATCGACTGCAGGGACTGGAACAGGAAGAGAGTCGCGATCCCGGCCAGCACCATCACATCCGCCCCCATGCCCCGGACCCGGGAAAAACCGTATACCGTCAGCGCGGCCAGTCCGGACATGGCGAAGGCGGCGATGGGGATCGTGAGGTCCGCCACGAAAGGGAAGGCGAAGCCGGACAGAATGGCCGCGGCCGCCCCGAAACCCGCGGCGGCGGAAAAGCCCAGCGTGTAGGGGCTGGCCAGCGGATTGCCCAAAATGGTCTGCATATGCGTCCCGGCGATGCCCAGCGCCGCGCCGACCAGCAGGGCCATGCAGGTCATCGGCAGACGGATGATATGAACGATGGCCGCCGTCGTCCGGTCTGCGCTGCCGGGTTTCAGCAGCGCCCCGACGACTTCGTCCACCCCCAGGAAGGCGGGACCGATCAGGATGTCGGCGAGGGAGGCGACGACCAGGACGAGCCCGGCGCCGCCCAGCATGGCCAAGCGCCGGGCGACCAGCGCCCGGTAGCTGGTATTCTTGCCCCCGAGGGAAAGGCGGTCGGACGCCCCCGGAGGGGCGTCCTTGTCCGTCACGGCGGCGTTCATCACTGAAGCCGCGTCATATAGGAGCCTGCCGCCTCGATCGGCAGGTAGGTGCTGAAGAAGCGCTTCAGCGTTTCCTGCGGATCGATATCGGCGAAGGCCTCGGGATAGAGGGCTTTGGCGATGTATTGCAGATAGGCGTAGTCGTAGAGCGTCCGCGCCCCGCCATGATAGATCGCGTGCACCTCGCCCGATTTCACCGCCGACAACCCGGCCCAGCCGGCGCGGCCCAGATAGGGACGCATCCGGTCATGGGTGATCGCCGGATTGACACCGGGCCCCATCAGGACGGCCTTGTCCTTGTTCGCCCAGCCCGACCCGGCGAGCAGGATGATGTCGGGATTCTGGCCGAGAACGTATTCCGGGCTCAGTGGGCCCCATTTGGCGATCTGGCCGCTGGCGATGTTCTGGCCGCCGGCGGTGGCGATCACGCCGCCCCACATGACGTCGCCGTAACTGTTGCCGGGTTCGTCCGCGCCCTTGTTGCCCAGTTCCACATAGACCTTCTTCTTCGGCCCCGTGGCGGCGGCGACACGGCGCTTAACCTCCGCCACCGCACCGGCGTACTCGTCGGCCAATTGGCGGGCGCGGTCCGGGCTTCCCATCACCTGTCCGATCACCAGGGTGGAGGCGACATGCTTCTCCACCGTCTGGGCGTTGTAGTCGACGACCACGACCGGGACCCCCGCGGCTTCCAGCTTGGCGACCGCATCGCCCATCATGTTGAACTGCCAGGCGGCGACGATGGCGACATCTGGGCGCGCGGCGATGGCGGCCTCGACGGAGAAGGTGCCGCTTTCCACTTCGCCGATATCGATCAATTCCTCGATCCGCGGCGTGGTCTTGGAATAGGCCTTCCATTGCAGGTTCCGCCAGCCGTGCCAGGTATCCTTGGAAATGGCGACGACCCGGTCATAGGCCTTCGGTCCGACGATGGCGAAAAAATCCTCGAAGTAGAAACCGAGCAGGGCGCGTTCGACCCGGTCGGGCACTTCGACGGTACGGTCCAATACATCCGTCACCGATGCGGCATTTGCCTTGGTGGCGACGATGAGAGAGACGGCGATCGCCAACGCGGCGATGCCGTGAACAAGTCTGTACGACATGGAAAAGTCCTTCTTGAACAAGCACGATTTGCCCGCCCTGAGACAGGCGGACGGTTACTGGTAAACAGTGCTGTTCAAGCGGGAGGGGCGCGGCTGAAAAAGCCGGTCCGGATGCCGGTAGCGGGCACCGCGCGGGCGGAAGCCAGGCGGTATTTGAACGGGGTTGCGTGGAAGGCGGCGGCGGCTGTGTCCGGGGCCGGCGGCGCGGTGATCGACCCGAAGGACTGGCACCATTCGCAATGAGACGCCGCGGTCTTGCCGCCGCCTTGCGACGGACCCGCATCCAGGGTGACGGCGCCCTCCGGCGAACAGATCGCGACCTGCTGCAGGCCGAGCGCCTTCCAGCCCAGAGCATCGGTTCCGGCAGACGAATGCGCCGGCGCGGCGGCCACGCCGGTCATCGACAGCTGGATCAGCAGCCAAACGACTGCCGGCACCACTGCCAAACCGCGAATTTGCCGAAGCCGTTTCATGAAACCCTGTCGCCACCGAATGCTTAGACTATCCGCTTACACCAGGTCGGGTGGATATGGAAATGGGACAGATTGTGCCGTTCTGGACGAATTCCGAACTTGCCCGTCTGGCAAGGCGAGGCGGAATAACCTAACTATCTGTTAAAACATGGTCGATACACTAAAGGCACGACCCTCCCGCCTGCGCATAGGCAAAATGGAGGGCGATGCGGGTTGATAACAGCGATGAACACCATTCCCCAATACATCTTCAAGGCATCGGAAAAACCGTCCCTGCCGTTGATCCAGGTGCCGCTTGTCGTAGCCACGGATGAAAGCGTGCAAGGTTATGGCGCGCTTGTCGACGATCCGGGCTTGATCGATATCGAGATCACCCGCTGGCCGGCCCAGGGATGGCGCCCGGTGGACGAGGATTCAGGTGACGAGGGCGGCACGGTCGAAGGCATCTTCACCTGCCAGTGGGAAGGCGACGTGTTGATGGGCCGGAACGAGGCGGTACACGGACACTATGTTCTGGGGTGGAGCCGTGACCCGCAGGAAGCCTCGGATTCCTCCCGCACCGTCCCGCGCGACCAGGTGTTGCTGTGGCACATGAACTATCATCCGGATGGTGGGCAGTTGTTCTACCCGTTGGAGCAGAAGCCGTTCGTCGTGCCGGTGGCATTGCCCGGCGATGACCTGAAACCGGAGAACGTGATCGCCTTTTGGTGCGACGGCACGCGCGGCCTCTATATCCATCCCAATATTTGGCACGAAGGCATCTTCAGCGCGGCGGCCAGCTTCCGCTTCCTCGACCGCCAGGGCGCGGTGCATGCACGGGTCAGCTGTAATCTCGGCGAGGAATTTGGCCACTACCTTTCTGTCCCCCTCGTCAGGGAAACTTAATCCCTCGAGGGTTGAGCGGCGCGCGTCCCGGCCCAATTATAAGGGGGCTATGGGGGAGCGGGCATGACCTACGAAGAATACAACGACTTTTGCGGCAGTCTGCCGGCGACGACCTATGTCTGCCAGTGGGGCGGCTCGCATGTCTGGAAGGTCGGCAGCAAGGTCTTCGCCATCGGCGGCTGGAAGAAGGACGGCTCGGTTGGCATCACCTTCAAGACCTCCGATCTCTCCTACGAAATCCTCAAGGAACAACCGGGCCTGCGCCCCGCGCCCTATCTCGCCTCCCGCGGCATGAAATGGATCCAGCACTACGCTGATCCCGGCCTCGATGACGACGGCCTGAAGCAATACCTCACGGAAAGCCATCGGATCGTGGCGCTGGGATTGTCGAAGAGAAAAAGGCGGGATTTGGGACTGGTGAACGAATTTAGCTAGCTGTCACCGATTAATCC
>CAYGKA010000006.1:0-22696 GCA_964350445.1 uncultured Flavobacteriaceae bacterium | reverse complement strand
CGATTAATCCGGCACTTGAATCCCGGCCATGCTCCTTCCTCGTATTTCGAAACGATGCCAGGGGTTCTGTGCTTATTTGAGATATCCTGGTTCAAGAAAATTATCCCGAGTGCAATTGCGTCGATTCAACAGCGATCGAAAAGCAATCCTTCGCTTTTATGTACCGCCATTAACTCATTGAATAAGCGTTGAAAAACAGAATTAGTATTTGTTTGTATTAATCTAAACGAATGGTACTCAGGTGGGGGGGATGCTTGTAAATCTGTGCCATACGCAATCGACGCAGGTTATTTTTTTAGGAGTACGTAATGAGGTTCAAAGTTTTCGTAGCCGTAGCGTTGGTGTGGTGCGTGAGTAGCATGACGGCGTCCGCGGCGACTATATCGTTAGATTTTCCAAGCAGTGATGCGACCTTAAGCAATGGGAGCACCTTGGGGGCCGGCGGTGGCGGCGCTTTCTTCATCTCTGGAACTTCTTTGACCGAGTCATTTACGGGGACCGGCCTTGGTTCAGCTGTATCTTCGACTTGGGATTTTACTATGTCGAATGCTATGAACTCGGCTGCCTCGGCAACTTTCAACGTATTGATAAATGGTACTGTGGTCGATTCCTTCTCGTTTAATGGCGCTGAAGGAAGCACTGTAAGCATCTTCCTTTCCAACAGCTTTTCTTCAATTTTGGGCGACTCTTTCACCCTTTCTATGGTTGCAACGTCGACCGTTTTCCCTGGTGGCGGGTCATGGAATTGGCTGCCGGGTGGGACGGTTACGCTTAGTGATGGAGTGTCTGCTGTCCCTGTCCCTGCAGCTCTTCCCCTTCTCGCAACGGCGCTGGGTGGAATTGGATTCCTCTCATGGCGTCGCAAGCGTTCGGCTGCAGCATAACAAATCCATCTAACGGAAAAGCACAAAAGGCCTCGCTCCGGCGGGGCCTTTTCGCATCTAAGACGAATGGATTTTTTGACCCAAAAGCACCGTCAATGGAATTTCGGCGAAGGGAGCAATGGCAGTGCCTTTCAACAGCACGGAGACAATTTTTTGAAGGTCATTAACGGCCGGCTAATGCGACCCGCTCCAGCACGGGGTGCAGATACCGGGCAAACTGCTCATAATTTTCGCTCATCGGGAAGTGTCCCAACCCTTCCATCTTGATGGAGTCGCAGCCGGGGATGGCGTCGGCGGTGGCTTGCATGTCCTCCGGGCGGCAGGAGAAGTCATATTCGCCGGCCATCAGGGTGAGGGGGCAGCGGGTTGTGTCGATGCGCTTGATCACCTCCCGCAGGTCGCCGTCGACCCGGTAGAACCACAAATCGCCTTTGAAGATGCCGGGGCCGCCCTGCATGTAGTGCCACAGGGTTTCGTGCCGGTCCGCCGCCGGGCCGCCGGGCGCGACGAGGCCGGAAATCAGCGCGGCGCAGACCTCGCCGCCATGGACGTCCGGGCGGTTGAGCCAGTCGGTGTCGTACCAGGGGGCCTGCCAGGCAGCCCCCTGTGCCCCGATAAGCCCGCGAAACCGGTCGGGATGGTCGGCGGCGAGTTGGAGGACGATGCGCCCGCCGATGGAACAGCCCAGCACCACCGGGCGGTCCAACTCCAAGGCGTCGCAGACCGCCAGGATCTGCCCGACATAATCCGCCGTGCTCAGCTTGTACTCGCGGTCCTGATAACCCTCCGGCGGGCTCGACTTGCCGTGCCAGGGCATGTCGAAGGCGATGACCCGAAACCTGTCCGTCACTTTCGGGTCGAGCATCAAACCGCGATATTGCCGCCCGTCCGCGCCCGCCGTGTGCAGGCACAGCAGGGGAATGCCGGCGCCCGCTTCCTCGACATAAAGCCGGTGCGGTTCCCCGCCTATATCGAGGCGCAGATAACGGCCGGTAATGGGATCGAATTGTGGGCTCATGATGCGTCACCCTCGGTCTTGCGGGGAAGCGCCAGGATGTCCTTCACCAATTGCAGATGCTGCATCAGCGGCAGGAAGTTGCCCTCGATCCGCATCCGTCCGTGGCGCGCCATGCCCAGTATGTCGGCGGCGGTGGGGGGCGGGACTTCCAACCAATGATCCGCCCAGGCTAGCGGTGCGGCGCGCAGCGCCACGTCCCAGCCATCCATCGGGCCGTTCGCGGTTTCCACGGAAAGCGCACCCGGTTCCAACCGCAGTCTCCGCTTTTCCGCGCCCGCTTCCAACAGCAGCACGATGCGCGCGCGTGCCGAGCGGCGCTTCAATGGTTCGGATGCTTCGAAAAGCGCCGGGAGGCGCTCAAAAACCCTGACGACATCCGCCGACATCGCTTCCTCCCTATGCCACGTTTTATCGGCTCATCCGACCTCGATCTCGCCGTCGATGGTAACGTCCAGGTCGACGCCGTCCAGGGTCAGGCGGACCTTTGCCTTCAGCGGGCCGTTGCCCAGCTTGCCGGCCTCCGCGGAGGCGCGCACCGCGGTTTCGATTTCCCGCTGCGAGGTCACGCCGACCTTCTTCAGGAATTTGCGGATCGACATGTTAAAGGCTTCTTCGTTCATCTGACTTCCCCCCAATTGAAATTATTGATTTTAAGCCGACCGCTTCAGCGGCAGGTTGACCAGCAGGTTCTGCGGTTTCATCTGGACCCGCTCGTCGGCATCCATGGCCAGCGCCAGATAGACCGGCTTGCCGGCGACGTCGTCGAGCACCAGGGCCTGATCCTTGATCTCCAGGCGGAACAGGCTGAGCAATTGCGACATTTGTTCCTCGCTGACATCCTCCCCGTTATAGAGCGTGTTGAGGATGTCGGTCGAGGTGGTGTCGAGCCCGATATGCCAGCGCCATTTCTCGTCCCGGATGGATTGTACCGGGTGGATGCGGGTCTCCAAGCCCAGGAAATGAAGGATCCAGACTTCCATCACGCGGCACAGGGCGTCCAGGCCGGGGCGCGGGAAGGTGATGTCCAGCACCGTGTCGAACCGATCCGAGCGGTCCCAGTAGAGGCCGCAGTTATCTTCGGTCAAAACATCCAGCGTCACTTCCCGCAACGCGGCCTGCCCTTCCATCAGCAGCCGGCCGAGATCGCCGAAGCCGCCGGTCTGGGAATACATTTCAACGGTGTCCTCGTCGGCCATCATGATGGCGCCGTCTTCGATCGTCGTGCGCTGGGCGCGGAAGAACAGCTCCCCGGCGCGGGCCTGGAGCGGGTTTGCGACACCGTCCAGCACGTTCCGCGTCAAGGCATGGGCCATCTGGTCGATGAACAGCGGCGGGATCGACACCCGGCCGCTGCGGAACAGGGCAAGATAGTAGTCCTCCAGCGTGCCGGCCGCCTTCAAGTCTCGCAGAAAACCGCTCAGGACCCGGAAGTTGTCGGCGGCGTCCTGATCCGCGAAAGCGGCGAGGCGGTCGGGGTCGGGCAGGGCTGTCGGGTTTTCCAGCATCGCGGCATGCAGGGCGCGCTCCGCGTCGCAGGATTCCTCCACCGGTGCGACCTCGGGACGGCGCCAGAAGGCGCGGCAATAGTCGTCGGTTACCTGAAGCCGGCCGTTCGTGTCCCGCTCCAGGATATGAAAGCCGCTGGTGCGCCAGAAATCCATCAGGCCTTTTCCTCATTCTCATCCGGCTCAGCCGGCTCAGCCGCGCCATCGTCGGGAACCACGGTCCAGATCTTTGTGTGGTCCAGTTTGTCGGGCCGTGCCGCGGTGCGGAACCGCTCAATGATCTGGCCGTCCTCTATTTCGCGTTCGACCATCAGCAGGCGCCCCGCCGCATGGCCTTCGCAAAGCTCTTCCGCGAAGTCGATTTCCAACTCGGCCGCCTGGCGCGCGGCCTCTTCCGACGGCGCGCCGTATTGTTCAATCAGGTGCCGGGTCAACAGGTCGACCGCGTCCCGGCGTTCTTCCGGCGTGGCTGTCGCGACGACGGCCAACGTGGCGCGGCCGAAGCTGATGAGGCCCAGGAAACCCTGTCCGAAGGCCAGGCGCTGCTTGGACGTCATCGCGTCGGGATCGGCGCCGGCGAATTCGAAGCCGCCGGGGATCGCCCATTCACCGGCCGTGGCCGGCCGGTCGAAGGCAAACTCGTCGGACTGATCCAAGCGGATGGTCTTCGGCAGTGTCAGCGGGCCGTCGGGCGCGCCGTTTCGGTCAGTGCTCATGGTTGCCGCCTATTTCCCGGTCCAGCCGGAATCGATCCAGCTTGGTCCCTGCAACAGCCAGCGCAGCGGCGCATGTCTTTTTCGGCCGTCCCGGCTGACCATCAGGCCGCCATCCTCGTCCAGGCCCAGCAGACGTCCCTTGATGATGCCGCCGGGCAGTTTGAAGGCGACTTTTTCCTGGTAGCCGTCCGCGCGCCCGTCCCAGGCGGCGATCACCGGCGCGAATCCCGTCGACTCCCATTTCGAGATCCAGTTCAGGAAATGCCGCGCGATGCTTTCAACGATCAGGGTGGGGGCCAAGTCGACACAGCCTTCATGCATCAGCGAGGTCCGTTCCACCGGCCGGCCCGGGATGTCGTCCGTCGGCTCGCCCAGGACGTCCAGCGTGATCCGCAGGATCATCCAGTCGGGAACGGGGTTGCTTTTCGCCGCGTCGGGACCGAGCCCGTCGGGCAAGGTCAGGCGCACGCCGCCGGCCAAGGCGCCGTTGATCATGATCCGGTCAGGCCAACCGAACGTGATGGCGATCTGCGGCGGTATGATAGAGCCCAGCGCGTCGTTCACCGCCACCATCATGACATGGACCACCTTCAAGGCGTCCATCAGCGGCCTGTCGGGCCCCAGAATGAAGACGGTATCGGCGATATCCGCGCGGTCGGCCATCACCACGGTGCCGGTCGCGTCCTCGCCGCGGGCGACCGCGGCGAGCGCGGCGTCCATGGGCGATGCCGGCGGCATGGCCAGCAGCGGCGTGAAGATCGGGGGCAGGGACGGAACCTGGCCCGTGCCCGGACTGTATGGGGCGTCGCTCATTGTATTGGAAACTCTCCCACTGCCGTAAATTTGGCACCGCCGGAATTCTGGACCCGGCTTCTTGTTGTGTAGGGGAAAATAGCCTTTGTTTCCGAGAAGACAATTCGGATAGCGTCGTCCCGCCCAAAAGACGGGTTCGTCCATACACGGGCTCGCCCTTAGACGGGTTCGACAAAGAGGCGCCGGCGGCTTGGTCCGGCGGATCGGAAGAATGACGGATTTCGAAGACGGACCGGATGCATTGATGACGACGGCGGAGGTCGCCGCGTTGCTGCGCGTCAAGGAACGCAAAATCTACGAACTGGTTTCCGAAAACCAGATTCCCCATACCAAGGTGACCGGAAAGCTTCTTTTCCCCAAGGCGCTGGTCCGGAACTGGATCAAATCCGGCACCTCGGCGGGGGGAGCGCGGTCGCATGTGGACAGGCCCCTGGTGGCGGCCGGAAGCCATGATCCGCTGCTGGAATGGGCGCTGGCGGAATCGGGCTGCGGTGTCGGACCGATGTTCGACGGCTCGTTGGACGGTTTCGCCCGCTTCCGCCGCGGGGAGGCGCTGTTCGCCGGCATTCACGTGCCGGATCCGGCGGGCACGGCGCATAACTTCCATCTGCTGGACCAAGCGCGCGAGGACGATCCCGCCCTGGTCCTGGTCACATGGGCGGTTCGCCGCCAGGGGCTGATGCTGCGCCCGGAACAGTCTTTGCCCGGCAGTGGGGATGACCCCTTGCTGCGCCTCGCCGGTTCCGGTCTGCGCGTTCAGCGTCGCCAGGAAACCGCGGGCAGCCGGCTTCTGCTGGAAGGTTTGCTGGATCGCCGGGCGGCGGCGCAGGGCGGGGTTGGCGCGGTGAACTGGTCCGACACGACGGCACGGAGCGAGACTGAGGCCGCCCTGGCCGTGCTGGAAGGGCAGGCCGATGTGGCATTCGGGATCGAGACGGTTGCGAAGCGCTTCAAGCTGACCTTCGTGCCCGTGGCGACGGAGCGGTACGACATCCTGATCGATCAGCACGACTTCTTCGCGCCGCCCTTTCAGAAACTGTTGGCTTTCGCGCGCGGTCGTGTCTTCGCCGAGAAGGCCGAAACGCTGTGCGGCTACAATATTACTTTGCTGGGAACCACGCCCGAACGAGGCGCATAGAAAACGGGCGCCGGGATAACCCGACGCCCGGTTATACGTCAGCCAAGCAGGATCAGCTGCCGGCCTTATCCGCGTTTGGGAAGAACAGCTGCTTGCCGTCCACCTGATAGGCGGCGATCGCCTTTTGCCCGGCGGGCGAGAGCATCCAGTCGATAAAAACCTGGCTTTCCTTCACCTTCACATGCGGGTGCTTTGCCGGGTTCACCGCGATGATGCCGTACTGATTGAACATGGCGGCGTCGCCTTCGACCGAAACCTGGTAGTCGCCCTTGTTGCCGAATTTGATCCAGGTCGCGCGGTCGGTCATCACATAGGCGCCCATGCCGATCCCGGTGTTCAGCGTCGCACCCATGCCGGACCCGGTTTCCCGGTACCAGCCGCCGGACGGCTCGATGCCGGCCGCTTTCCAAAGGCTGCGCTCCTTCTTATGCGTCCCGGAATCGTCGCCACGTGACGCGAAGGCCGCTTCCGATGTAGCGATTTTCTGCAGCGCGGCTTTCACGTCATTCATCCCGGCGACACCGGCCGGATCATCGGCGGGCCCGACGATGACGAAGTCGTTGTACATCAGGTCGGACCGCTTCACGCCGAACCCGTCCGCAACGAATTTTTCTTCCGCGCTCTTGGCGTGGACCAGCAGCACGTCACCGTCGCCATTGCGAGCATTCTTGATCGCCTGACCGGTGCCGACCGCGACGACGCGAACCTCGATGCCCGCTTCTTTCTCGAAGACCGGCAGCAGATAGTCGTAGAGGCCGGAGTTCAATGTGGAGGTGGTGGACTGAACCGTGATGAACGGTTTGTCGGCCGCCAACGCTTGGCCGTGGCCGCCGAGGATCAGCAAGGTGGCGCCGGCAAAAGCGGTCGCAAGGACCAGGCGGCGGGTGATCATATTTTGCATTGACTTTCTCCCATACCCATTTGATTTGGTTAGATAACAAGGTGACCGCTCAGATAGGCGCGCGCCTCATCCGAGCGTGGTTGGCTGAAGAAGGTTTCCGCCGGCGCGGACTCGACGATACGGCCCTTCGCCATGAAAACGACCTCATCGGCGATGCGCCGTGCCTGACCCAGGTCGTGGGTCACCAGGACGATTTTGGTGCCCTGCGCGTGGCTGCGTTGAATCAAGGCCTCGATGGCCTGCGTGGCTTGCGGGTCGAGGCTGGCGGTCGGTTCGTCCAGCAGCAGCATTTCGGGATTGCCCGCCAAGGCTCGAACCGTCGCCAGCCGCTGCTGTTCGCCGCCCGACAGGGACCGGGCCGGCTGGCCGCGCCGGTCCTGCAGGTTGCCCAGGGTCAGCAATTGCTCCAGCCGCGCCGCTCGTTCCGCCCTTGGAATGCGCAGCACCCGAAGCGCATGGGTCAGGTTGGCGGCGACCGAACGGCGCAGCAGAACCGGCCGTTGCAGGACGATTGAAACAGGCGGCGCGCCGGTGGCGTTCTTGCCGCCCGCGCTGCTCCCCATCGGGCCCCAGCTCCGGTGCCAGGCGATCTGTCCTCGGCTTGGGGTTATCAATCCCTGCAGGATCCGCAGCAGCAGGCTCTTGCCCGCACCGTTGGGGCCCATGATCACCGTTCTCTTGCCGGGGCTGAGGGTCAGCGAAATGTCGTGCAGCAAGTCCGACCCGTTTACCCCGAAACATACATCGGCAAGCGTCACCGGCAGAAGCGCGCCCGGCGCGGCCCGGCCGGCGGCTTCGAGACCGGTGAAGGTCCTTTCGGCGCTCATGGCTCCCTCACACATAGGCCAACCGTTTCGCGCTGCCGCGCAGGCTCATGACGCCTGCGTTGATCAGAAGGGAGAGGGTGATCAGGACAATGCCCAGGCCGAGGGCCAGCGACAGATTACCGCGAGAGGTTTCGAGTGCGATGGTCGTGGTCATCACCCGGGTGACGTGGTTGATGTTGCCGCCGACGATCAAGACCGCGCCGACTTCGGCCGCCGCCCGTCCAAATCCGGCCAAGGCGCCGGTGATCAGGGAATACCGGGCGTCCCAGAGCAGGCTGGGCACGGCGCGGGCGCCGGACAGCCCCATGCTGCGGAACTGCTCGTCATATTCCTGATACAGGTCCTCGACCACTTGCCGGGTCATGGCGGTGACGATCGGGGTCACCAGAATGGTTTGGGCGATGATCATCGCAACCGGCGTGTAGAGCAGGCCAAGCGGCCCAAGCGGTCCCGACCGGGAGAGCAGCAGATACAGGAAAAGCCCGGCGACGACCGGCGGCAGGCCCATGAAGGCGTTCACGATGACGACGATGACGGTCCGGCCGGGAAAACGCGCCACGGCTAGAAAGGCGCCGAAAGGGAATCCAATCAGGCAGCCGAGGAAGACCGCGCTCAAGGTCACGCGCAGCGACAGCAGGACGATCTCGGTAAGATCCGAATCGAAGGTCAGCAACAACCGGCCTGCTTCCCAGAAGGCGGACTGAAGTTCCTGCACGTAAGCTCCCACCCATCTGCGCGTTAAGTGACGTATTGTGTTTTTTTATGTCGTTTCTTCCGGACAACTTATTCCACCATGCGAAGAGGTCAAGAAATTCATACAAATCTATCGCGCCGGATGCTCGACGAAGGCGCTGTCAGTGCTATGTTGATTGGTATGACCATCCGATAAGAGATGTGTTTTTTGCGCCGGATGTTTTCATGGCGCATGGGTTGGGAGAGTGGACTTGTCCGATATGGCTCCGGGGTCCGATCTGTCGGTAGCGATCAGGGACGAATTGCCGGTTGGCATTGTTGCCGAAAAGCGCCGGATTGATCATCCATGGCAGGAGTTCAAATGGCTGCCGGTTGCGGTGGTGCCCGGTGCCGGCAAGCATGACGGCTGGGTCAAGACCGGCGAGGGCGAAGGATACCAGCAATTCCTGTTGGGTACGCTTCCCGTTTCGGTCTTCCGGAAGGAAACCGAAGCCTACAAGATCAATCTCTCCAGCAAGCGTCCCAGCGTTTACGTGGTGCTGCGCTTGGCGGAAGAGCCCGATGATCCCGAGATACGCGCGGTCTTTGCGACCGTCTCCTCCTACGAAGCACAGGACCATGTCGACACGGGTGTCGACATTCTTGAGGCCGTGCCGATGCCGGAGGCCGTGCAGGCGTGGCTTCAGAACTTCATCGACATGCATCACGTCGACGAACCCTTCAAGAAGCGCAAGCGGAAGGATCATCGCGAGGAACCTGTTCAGTTCGGCAAGGTTCTTCATCCTGTCGAGCGTCGGTTCTACGATGCGGCGGCCGGGCACGGGGGGGTATCCCTGGATAGCGAAGAACCGGAGGACGCCATGGTGAAAGGCGAGGAGGCGGCCGGTGACTGAAGGCGGCTCACGTCTTTCCCGATGGTCGCGCATGAAGGCGGATGCGCGCCGCTCGGGCAGCATGCGCTTCGTGGTCCCGGACGAGGCTGCGGATCCGATCGCCGAGGCGTCACTGCCGACGGTGGAAGACCATGACATACAATCCGACGGCGCAGATCGTCTGACTGAAACCGCGCTGGAAGGGCAGGCCGGCCAGGACGAAGCCGCTCCGTCGGAGGCCGAGTTGGACCTCCCCGATATCGACAGCCTCGACGCCAAGTCGGATTACACGCCCTTCATGTCGGATAAGGTCAGCGATGCCATTCGAAACCGGGCGCTGCGGAAATTGTGGCTGTCGGATCCGGTCTTGGCGTGTCTCGACGGCCTCAACGACTATGACGAGGACTATACCGATGCGGCGATGGTGGTCGCCGGCATGAAGTCTGACTACGTCGTTGGCCGGGGCATGGTCGACTACGAAGCCGAAGAGGCGAAGAAACGCGCAGCGGAAATGTCCGAAGAAGCCGATGCGGACGCCTCCGGCGACGGGGTAGATTCGGCGGAGGAGCCTGACCAGGCTGTCGAGCCCGTGGCGGAAGCCGCAACCGATACGGAAGCGCCCAAGGATGATGAGAAAGATGAAGAAGCCGCCTTAATCAGCGATAACGAAACGGAAAATTCAAAAATAGATGAATTGGGTTCTGTTGGTTCGCGGCGCGATGCTGTCTCGGTCACTTAGTCGATTGTAGCGAAACCGGCCCAGGATTACGTCAGGTCAAAAAACGTGATCGAGATTCAGTAGACCTTAGAACGGTTCAAGAGTAAGCTGGTTCCAATAAGGTTAAGAGATTGATCACTTCGGGGCCCGTTTGGACGGCGGGAAATCCGGCAGGAGATTGATCCAGGTGCAGGGTAGGGAAGGAACTTTAGTGCCGGACTCAGCAACAGCTGCCAGTCACGACGTCGCGCCGGAAGATCATGCCCGGGCGATCGTTTATTCCTTCTTGGCCACGACACTCTATGCGGCACCGACGCAGGCCCAGGCGGAGACCGCCGGCCATTTCGCGGGTGACGATTCCGAATTAGCTAAATCTTTCAAAGCGTTTCTTGCTGCTTTTGAGGCAGCGGATAAAGCGGCCTTAGGCCATGAATACCACGATCTGTTCATCGGCGTTGGGCGCGGGGAACTGCAGCCCTTCGGTAGCTATTACCTGACCGGATTCCTGAACGAGAAGCCGCTGGCGGAACTGCGCCACGATCTTGACGAACTCGGTTTCGAACGCGCCATGGGCGTCAGCGAGCCGGAGGATCATATCGCCGCCCTGTGCGATTTGATGAGCCAACTGGTCGCAGGAACGGGCGCCGGCGAATTCACACTTTACGAACAGGAACGATTTTTCTCTGCCCATCTGAAGCCTTGGGCAGGCAAGTTTTTCGCCGATCTTCAGTCGGCGAAGAAGGCCGATCTGTACCGGACTATCGGGCGGATCGGTGAAGTATTCATGACGATCGAGGAGGAAGGATTCTCAATGATCGCGCGGGCCTGACGGCACGCCGGTCGATACGAGCCCCTACCGCTTCGGCGGTCATGAATTTCACCGCCGGTTTGGCGATGCTCCCTAGAGAGTGACGCTAAACCGGCAAATTCGGGAGACTTTTTGAACATGGCAACGCAAAGCAAAGAAGAAGTCAGCCGTCGCGCTTTCTTCGGGGCGGCCGGTAAGGGCGCCGCGATAGGATTGGGTGCGGTCGTGGCTGCGGCGAGCGGTGCGCAGGCTGCTGAGGTGGAGACACCTGACGGTCAGCATTATCGCGAGTCCGAGCACGTGAAGACTTATTACAATTCGGCCAAGTTCTGAGGTGTCCCGGCGTGCAGACGGATGCACACCATCCGCGGCGCCGACGATAGCCAAAGAACCTGGGAAACAGGGAAAGCGAAACGCGGCAAGCTACTGACACAAAATAAAATTATGTGCCAGGTGTAAGACCGGATCGCTCAATCAGAAGGAAAGCAAAGGTATGCTTCGCAAAAAGACAAACGGGGTAGCATTCGGCCCCCGGGCGTCACTCTCCGCAGGCGCAAGCCGCGGGGAAGTCGTCGATAGACGTACATTCCTGACCCGTTCCGGTCTCGTGGCCGGATCCGCCGCGATCGCGGCAGCCGCACCGGCGGGTCTCGTCACGCGCAAGGCGCGGGCTCAGTCGGCCGGCGCCAGCCGCACCATCCAGACCGTAAAGAGCATTTGCACGCATTGCTCCGTCGGCTGCACCGTGGTCGCGGAAGTGGACAACGGCGTATGGATCGGGCAGGAGCCCGGTTTCGACAGCCCGTTCAACCTGGGCGCCCATTGCGCGAAAGGGGCTTCGGTCCGCGAACACGCGCATGGCGAACGCCGTCTGAAATACCCGACCAAGCTGGTCGACGGTAAATGGACGCGCATCTCCTGGGACGAGGCGATCAACGAGATCGGCGACAAGATGATGCAGATCCGCGAACAGTCCGGACCGGATTCGGTCTATTGGCTGGGATCGGCGAAGCATAACAACGAACAAGCCTATCTGTTCCGCAAGTTCTACGCCTTCTGGGGCACCAACAACGGTGACCATCAGGCGCGTATCTGTCACTCGACCACGGTCGCGGGTGTTGCAAACACCTGGGGCTACGGCGCGATGACGAACTCCTACAACGACATCCACAATTCCCGCGCCATCTTCATCATTGGCGGGAACCCGGCCGAGGCCCATCCGGTCTCGCTGCTCCACGTCTTGAAGGCGAAGGAACAGAACAACGCGCCGCTCATCGTCTGCGACCCGCGCTTTACGCGCACGGCCGCGCATGCCGATGAATATGTCCGGTTCCGTCCGGGCTCCGACGTCGCGCTGATCTGGGGTCTTCTCTGGCACATCTTCGACAACGGCTGGGAAGACAAGGAATTCATCCGCCAGCGTGTCTGGGGCATGGACCAGATCAAGGAAGAAGTGAAACGTTGGACGCCGGAAGAGACCGAGCGTGTGACGGGCGTTCCCGGCTCGCAGATGAAGCGGGTCGCGCGCACCATGGCGAACAACCGTCCCGGCACTGTTATCTGGTGCATGGGCGGCACGCAGCACACCAACGGGAACAACAACACCCGCGCGTACTGCATCCTGCAGCTCGCCCTGGGCAATATGGGCGTTTCCGGCGGCGGCACGAACATCTTCCGCGGCCATGACAACGTTCAAGGGGCAACCGACCTCGGCGTGCTCTGCGACACCCTGCCGGGCTATTACGGCTTGGCGACGGGCTCCTGGAAGCATTGGGCGCGCGTTTGGGACGTTGAGTACGACTACCTCCTCGGCCGCTTCGCGTCGAAGGATCTGATGGAAGCCAAGGGCGTTCCTGTCTCCCGCTGGATCGACGGTGTGTTGGAAGCTAAGGAAAACTTCGAACAGCCAGACAATCTGCGCGCTATGGTCTTCTGGGGCCATGCGCCGAACTCTCAGACCCGTCTCAAGGAAATGAAGACGGCGATGGAGAAGTTGGATCTGCTGGTTGTCGTTGACCCGTATCCGACGGTCAGTGCCGTGATGCATGACCGCAAGGACGGCGTCTACCTGTTGCCGGCGGCGACTCAGTTCGAGACCCGTGGCTCGGTAACCGCGTCCAACCGCTCACTGCAGTGGCGTGACCAGGTCGTCGCACCGCTCTTTGAGTCGCTTCCCGACCACACCATCATCTACAAGATGGCCAAGAAGTTCGGCTTCGCGGACGAGATGTTCAAACACATCCCGGTCGAGAATGACGAGCCGAGCATCGAAGACACCCTTCGCGAAATCAACAAGGGCATGTGGACCATCGGCTATACCGGCCAGTCGCCGGAACGCCTGAAGATGCACATGGAAAACCAGCACACCTTCGACAAGACCACGCTTCAGGCCGTTGGCGGTCCCGCGGACGGGGACTACTACGGTTTGCCTTGGCCTTGCTGGGGGACGCCGGAACTGAACCATCCGGGGACGCCGAATCTGTATGACTCGTCGAAGCCGGTGGCGGAAGGCGGCCTCACATTCCGCGCCCGTTTCGGTGTGGAACGCGAAGGCGAGAACCTGCTCGCCGAAGGGTCGTACTCGGTTGGGTCGGAAATCAAGGACGGTTATCCGGAATTCACCATGGCCATGCTGACCAAGCTCGGCTGGGACAAGGATCTGACGGCGGATGAAAGAGCCGCCATCGATGCTGTCGCAGGCGAGAAGACGAACTGGAAGGTCGACCTGTCGGGCGGCATTCAGCGCGTTGCGATCAAGCACGGTTGTGCACCCTTCGGGAACGCGAAAGCCCGTTGTGTGGTCTGGACCTTCCCGGATCCGGTACCGACGCATCGCGAGCCGCTTTACACCTCGCGGCGTGATCTGGTCGCCGACTATCCGACCTATGAAGACCGGGTGATGTTCCGTCTTCCGACGATGTATGCGTCGATCCAGAAGAAGGACTTCTCGCAGGACTTCCCGATCATCCTCACATCCGGCCGTCTGGTCGAATACGAGGGCGGCGGGGACGAAACCCGCTCCAACCCGTGGCTTGCGGAGTTGCAGCAGGACATGTTCGTCGAGATCAATCCGCGTGACGCCAACAACCTCGGTATCCGGGACAAGGACATGGTCTGGGTCCACGGGCCGGAAGGCGCCAAGGTCAAGGTCATGGCGATGATCACGGAACGGGTCGGCAACGGCGTTGCCTTCATGCCCTTCCACTTCGGTGGGCATTTCGAAGGCAAGGACCTGCGCGACAAGTACCCGGAAGGGGCTGATCCGTACGTCCTTGGGGAATCATCAAACACGGCACAAACATACGGCTATGACTCGGTGACCAATATGCAGGAAACCAAAGCCACGCTGTGCCGTATCGAACGCGCTTGAGGAGACGTTTAAATGGCTAGAATGAAATTCCTCTGCGACGCTGAACGCTGCATCGAATGCAACGCTTGCGTCACCGCGTGTAAGAACGAGCATGAAGTGCCCTGGGGTATCAACCGGCGGCGGGTCGTGACCATCAATGATGGCAAGCCCGGCGAACGGTCGATCTCAGTCGCCTGCATGCATTGTTCGGACGCGCCTTGTATGGCCGTTTGCCCGGTCGATTGCTTCTACGAGACCGATGACGGCGTTGTTCTGCACTCCAAGGACCTCTGCATCGGCTGTGGCTATTGCTTCTACGCGTGCCCGTTCGGCGCGCCGCAATATCCGCAGGCTGGCAATTTCGGCAGCCGTGGCAAGATGGACAAGTGCACCTTCTGCGCCGGCGGTCCGGAAGAAGATATGTCCCAGTCCGAATTCCAGAAATACGGACGCAACCGTTTGGCCGAGGGCAAGCTTCCGCTTTGTGCGGAAATGTGCTCGACCAAGGCATTGCTCGCGGGGGATGGAGACGTCGTTTCCAACATCTACCGCGAACGTGTCGTGGCCCGCGGCTTCGGCAGCGGTGCCTGGGGTTGGGGCACGGCCTACGATCAGAAGGGCGGGTCCTAACCCGGCCTTCCGGCTGTGTGACAGTTGATGGGGGAGGCGACCTTGCTTGGCAGGGTCGCCTCTCTTGTCGCTTGGGCTCTTTTGGCGGGTGCCTTGCGGTGCTTCTTCAGAACCGCGAATCCTGTATTTTGTCCGATAAAACAGGCTGATAGTGGTGAGGCCCTGTCCTCACGAATTTTGGGCCTGCGGAGGGAAAAATGAAACGGTCGATGATTACGATGAAAAGTTTGGGCGGCATGCTGGCCCCAATGGCCCTGATACTCGCGTTGCTGTTCATGGGGCTTCCGGCGCAGGCGCAACAGTCATCGTCTACCGATGCCCAGGCGCCGCAGGCCGGGGTCGGCGGGGCTGTTCCGGGCAATACGCTCGGCACGGCCAGCGACGCGGATAAATGGCGTTCGATTGAGTCGGGCACGGCGGGCACGACCAGCGCCGGCGGGTTTAACGCCAACGTGCTGATTCAGAACCCTGTCCTGACGGCGGGCGCGGGCGCGGCCGGCATCTACGGACGGACCGTGAGTTCGGGCATGCGATGGCTGGAAATCCGCAATGGTCCGCTGCAACAGTACGGCAGCTACGGTCTGGGTGCGATCATCGTGGTGCTGGTGCTGTTCTTCGCGATCCGTGGACGGATCAAAATTGACCATGGACCCGCAGGAAAGACGATCGAACGGTTCAAGCTGATCGAACGGATCGGGCATTGGCTGACGGCGGTATCCTTCGTTCTGCTCGGTCTGACCGGCCTGTGGATGCTATACGGCAAGGCGATACTGATTCCGGTTATCGGCCATGAGGCCTATGCACTGGTCGCCTATGTGGGGAAGCATATCCATCACTATTTCGGCTTCTCCTTCATGGTCGGGCTGGTCCTGATTTTCGTGATGTGGGTGCGCCACAATTTGCCGGACGCGGTTGACCTGAAATGGGCAGCGATGGGCGGCGGCGTGCTGGTCAAGGGTGTTCACCCCCCGGCCAAGAAGTTCAACGCCGGCCAGAAGATCATCTTCTGGGCGACGATCCTGGGCGGTGTTTCCCTTTCGCTTTCGGGCTTGAGCCTGATGTTCCCCGGTGAATTGCCGGCGATGTTCGCAAAAACCTTCGCCATCATGAACATGATCGGCTTCTCCCTGCCGACTGATATTTCGCAGATTCAGGAACTGCAACTGGCGCAGCTTTGGCACTCGATCGTGGCGCTGGCCATGATTGTGATCATCATTGCGCATATTTATATCGGCTCCATCGGCATGGAAGGGGCTTTCGATGCGATGGGAAGCGGCAAGGTCGATCTCAATTGGGCCAAGGAGCATCACAGCCTTTGGGTCGAGGAGGAAGAACAGAAACAAGCCGGGAAAATGCCTGCCGAATAGGCGGCGTGGTCGGTGCCTGACTGAATGGCTGTCGTCGATTGCATAAACAGAATGGCTGGTGCGCTCTTCCGGGGCGCACTGGCCGTTTCTGTTTTAACCATCGCGTGTGCCGTGGCCGCGCCGGCCGGTGCGGATCTGGTCGCCCATACCGCCCCTGTGCGGGATATCGCGATTTCCAAGGACGGTCATCGGGCGCTCACCACAGGCTTCGACGACCTCGTCATCCTATGGGACCTCGACAAGAACGAACCAAAGCTGGAATTCGTCGGGCATGAGGCCGCGGTCAATGCCGCCGCCTTCCTCGACGGGGACCGGATAGCGTCGGTCGGCGACGATGGAACGCTTAGGATCTGGGATGCGGCGACCGCCAAGCCGCTTTTCAAGATAGACGCGCATACGAAGAAGGCCGTTTCGGTCGCTGTCTCACCGGACGGGCGCTTGATCGCGACAGGCGCCTGGGATCGCCTCGTAAAGGTCTGGGATGCCAAAACGGGGCAATTGGTGCGTGAGTTCGATGGCCACCGGGCCAGCGTGAACGCGGTCGCCTTCAGTGGTGACGGGCGCTTCGTGCTGTCGGGCGGCTACGGCGGGTATGTCTGGTTGTGGCCCGTCGATCCGGCCGACGGTGAAGCGCGTCTGATGGCGTCAACCGGCTTTCCCGTCAACGATATGGCGGTCAGCGGAGACGGAAAGGTTCTCGTGGTGGGGGCGGCGGATGGCAAGGTTCGGACATTCAGCCTGGAGGACGCTGCGGAATTGCACGAATACACGGGCCATGAGGGTGCCGTGCTGGCCGTTGCGGTGAATTGGGATGGGTCGTTAATCGCGTCCGGCGCGACGGACGGATACCTTTTGTTATGGGATGGCGGCGACGAACCCAGTGAACGCCTGCCGGTCGAATACTACCGAGCGGTCTGGTCGATCGCTTTCACGCCGGAGGCCGATCAGGTCTATGCGGCGGGGGTCGACAGTGTTGCGCGCGGCTGGGTGGTCGCGACGGGTGAGCCGATCGGCGGCGAGACGACGCCGTTTCAGCCGATCAAACGTGTCAGCGCCGCCCTGAAGGATTCCGACGATATTATCGAACGGGGCAGTTTCCATTTCCGGAAATGCGCCGTGTGTCATTCCCTGGTGGATGATGGAAAACACCGGGCCGGCCCCACATTGGATGGTATTTTCGGCAGGAAGGTGGGGACCCATCCCGGGTACGATTATTCGGCCGCCCTAACCGGTGCGGATATCGTCTGGACGCCGGAGACACTGTCGCGCCTGTTCGAGATCGGGCCCGACGTCATGCTGCCCGGCACCAAGATGCCGCTTCAGAAACTGCCGAGAAAAGAAGACCGCGATGCCTTGGTCGAGTTTCTGAAGGCGAAAACCGTTGAGAAGCCCGCGCAATGAGGCGAATGGTCCTGCGCGTCGGACTGATCTTTCTGCTGTTTGCCGGGTTTGCCGTCCGTCCCATCGGGGCGGCTGACAGGGTCGCGGCCATAGACACGGCCCTTCAGTCGGTCGTCAGCGTTTTGCCGCTCTGGCCGGGACTGCCGCAAGGCGGCGGTTCGGACATCCCGGCGGGGACCGCGCCGGAGGGGACCGGCGTGGTGCTGGATACAGAAGGGCATATTGCGACTGCACTGCACGTGGTCGAGCGGTCGCTGTCCATATCTGTCCGTTTGCCGGATGGCAGGATTCTGCCTGCCGCCCTTATCGCCGGCGATCTGGCGACAGACATCGCCGTCTTGCGGGTCGAGGCGGATTTGCCACAGTTCGGGGGCGCGGGAGAACCCGTGGTTGGCCAACCTGTCTGTGCGATCGGCAACGCTTTTGGGTTCGATTTGTCCGTCACGTGCGGCATCGTCTCCGCGATCCGGCGGACGGGAATGGGGTTCAACGCGATAGAGGATTTCGTGCAGACCGACGCCGCAATGAACCCGGGATCAAGCGGTGGGGCGCTGATCGACGACGACGGACGCCTTGTCGGCATGCTTTCGGCCATTATCACGAAGGATTCCGACGCGGATGCCGGCTTCAATCTGGTTGTGTCCCATCGCCTTCTTCGGCGCGTCACCGACGATCTGATCGCCCAAGGGAAGGTGGACCGCAGTGTCAGCGGCCTGGCCTTCGCGGGGCTGTCTTTGACGGATCGTCGCGCGGGAAGCGGCGTATCGGTGCGCACAGTCAGGGCAGGCGGCCCGGGCGAACGGGCAGGCTTGCGGGAAGGCGATGTCATTCGGTTGGTGGACGGGCACCGTATGAACCGCCCATCGGACGCGATGACGGCCTTCTTCCTGCGCCGACCGGGCGAGGAAGCGCGTGTTGTTTTCCTGAGGGAAGGGAAAGAGCGGGAGACCCGATTGGTCCTGGATGGGTTGCAGCAATAAGAAACGGAAGCATTTGGAGGAAATCGCATGCGGGGAAATATCGCCGCGATTTGCGGAATTGTCGCCGGCATGACTTTGTCGGCAGGTGGCGCCTTGGCGGAGGATTTGAATACCACTGGAGAGCGTGTCGCGACCGAGCATTGTTCCCGCTGCCACGTTGTCAGCGATGCGAACCGAATGGGTGGGATCGGATCGACACCCAGTTTCAAGCTTCTGCGCCGAATGCCGGATTGGGAGGAGCGCTACAGCACATTCTTTGCGCGTAATCCGCATCCCTCCTTCGTCACGGTAGAAGGGTTGTCCGTTGAACGGACACTTCCGCCCAACGCCGCACCGATTACCCTTACGGTGCAGCAGGTCGAGGCGCTGATGGTTTATGTACGGTCAATGCAGGCCGACTAGTGCGGTCATTGGGGCAGGCCTGGGACAGGGCGACATGGAACCCGTTCTACTGGCCGATAGGGGCGCTGATCGCCTCGCCCAAAGCGAAAACGGCGACGATGGCCAATATGAACAAGATCAAGGCAATCTTGCGGTTTTTGGGACCCGACTGGTCGCTCATCTGCCGATACCTTTCGTGAATAATCACCTGAGAAACGCAGTGTCAGAAACAGTCTATCCCTTCGCTTGTCAATGCGATCGGGGCGATACTTCGGAATACGTCGTACTGTGATTTGCATCATTAACAGACGTTGACGACGATGCGAAAAAAGTCCGATCGGCAATGTCGACGAACGGGATGGACTATGCGTAGTAATGCATCTTCGTCGAACTAAGGGGGTGAAGGCAGCTAAACGTTTCCGTGAGTTTCGTTTTCTGCTGAAACATGCAATTGTCCGGCCTGCTCGAATTGGATGTTGTCGGTCGGGCTCGCAGTTCAGGGATTTGAGGAAGTAGTCAAAACGTGTCTTCCACATCGTCTCATAGCCGAAGCGGCGCCGGTGAGCTGTTCGGTCAGCATACCGGAATGCTCTTGTTCCTGTTCAGCGTCGCATTGGCGGTGCCGGTCTTCTGGTTCGGGCTTGTATCCCTGAAAGAGGCCTGGTCGGTACCCGAGTACAGCCATGGACCCCTGATCCCAATCGTCTCGGCTTATTTGTTCCTGCGGGAAATGAAGTTCGTCCCGCCGACGGAGCACCGGGTCACGGACCGATGGCCTGGCTTCTGGGTAATGATGGTGGCTTTGCTGATCGCGACGATCGGAAACGTCGCGCGCATTCCCGATATCGTAACCTATGGGCTCATTATCTGGCTGTGGGGCTTGGTTCTGCTCAGCTTCGGTGCGACGCGCGGGATCGTCCTTTGGACCGGGGTTCTGCATCTCATCTACATGCTGCCGTTGCCGAATTTCATCTACTGGCACCTGTCCACCCAGCTTCAGTTCGTCTCATCGGAAATCGGTGTTCAACTGGTCCGGTCCTTCGACATTCCCGTTTTCCTGGACGGAAACGTCATCGATCTTGGGATCTACAAGCTGCAGGTCGCGGAAGCCTGCAGTGGCCTGCGGTATCTGTTCCCGGTTCTCAGCTTCAGCTACATCTTTGCGATCCTGTATCAGGGGCCGCGGTGGCATAAAGTCGTCTTATTGGTGACCGCCGCTCCCATCACGGTGTTGATGAACAGTTTCCGGATTGGCGCCATCGGCGTTCTGGTGAACAATTACGGTATCGAGCAGGCCGAAGGTTTTTTGCATGCGTTCGAAGGCTGGGTAATTTTCGGCGCCTGCGTTGGTATCCTGTTCGTGCTGGCGATACTGATGCAGAGGCTGACGCCGAACCCGATGCCTCTTGCCGACACGATTGATCTCGATTTCAGCAAACTCCAGACGGAAGTCTCCCGGGTCACCGACCATGTCCCGTCGAAGGCCATGATCGCCCTCGCCGTGGTGATGGCATTGTTGACGGCGGGCATGTACGGCATGCCAAAGCGGGACTACGCCGACGTCCAGCGCGAAGATTTCTCTTTCTTCCCGATGTCCTACGAAAGCTGGCAGGGCAAGAGGCTCTACCTGGACCCGGTCATCGAACAGGTCCTCGGGGCTGACGATTACCTGTCGACGAATTTCGTGCATCCGGATGAAAGAGCACCGGTCGATTTCTTTGTCGCCTATTACCACAAGCTGACTGAAGGCAGCGGCGTTCATTCGCCGGAAGTGTGTATCCCGGCCGGCGGTTGGGAAATGTCGCGCATCCAAGAGAAGACCATCAATTTGGATATCGGTGGCGGCGCGACGAAGGCGCTGACAGTGAACCGGGCGATTATTCAGAAGGGGTTGAGCCGGCAGCTCGTCTACTACTGGTTCGACCAACGTGGACGCAATCTGACCAGCGACTATGAAGCGAAAGCCTATGCGCTATGGGATGCCGCCTTCCGTGGTCGGACCGACGGCAGCCTCGTGCGAGCCGTCACACCAATCCTCCCCAACGAGACCGAAGCTGTTTCCGACGCGCGGTTGGAGCATTTCCTGTCCAGCACGATCGGCAAACTCCCCAGATTTGTGCCGGAGTGACGAACCGCATGGCGCAGGTTTCGGCAGCCGGTTAATCAAATGCCATTGGTTTTGCACGGACATGAGAGCCATGTCTTTTCGCGGTTGCAGCAATTTGGTGACCGGATGTTGGATTGCGTATAAAAACCGATAAGAATACTGTGCCGCGGCGCTAATACAGGTAAGAACGGAACCTCGAATACTATGACGGAAGACACGAATACAGCTGGAAGCGTGCCCTTGGAGCAACGCCGTGTGTCCAGCTATCCGATCTCCTCCGCCGTGGTGACGGGGATATTCGTCGTTCTCGACAGTCTCTGGTTCCTTCTTTCCGGCGTGGTGGTCTACAGCTTCTATATTGGGGGCGGCCTTTGGCAGGCGGAGCTATACCCGGCTGCCGTCTGTTTCATCTGGCTCGTCGCCATGTTCCTGTTCCGCTATAGCGGGCTCTACACCTTCAACGCGGTGATGGCGCCGTTCGGCAATCTCGCGCAGATATTGGTCTCGTGCGCGACAGCCTTCCTGTTCCTGATGGCCGTCTTCTTCTCCCTCAAAGTGTCGGACGAGATTTCGCGGGTTTGGACATTCGGCTACGCGGTCGCCGCCTTTGTCGGCATCTTCGTCACGCGTGTGATCGGTTATGTCGTCATCAGCCACATGGCCAATATCGGCGTTTTCGCCCGCAATGTACTCATCGTGGGCGGCGGCCGGCAGGCCGAAAGGCTTCTGGAGCAGTTGGAGAAGGAAAAACCCCGTTTCAACAACGTTGTCGGCGTATTCGACGACCGCCATGCGCGGATCGGGCCAAGCGTAGGGAATATCCCGGTTCTGGGAAATTTGGACGACATGATGCGTTTCGTCCGCTCGAACCGCGTGGACGATATCATCGTCACCTTGCCCTGGAACGCCGATGAACGTCTGATGTCGATCATCAGCCGCTTGCGTGAACTGCCGGCGAACATCCATCTGGGGTCCGACTTGGTCGGATTCCGGTTCCCGTACAGGCCGTCCCCGAACCACTTCATCGGCATTCCGATGATGCAGGTCGTGAAGACACCGTTATCGGGCTGGAACATCGTTGTGAAATGGTTGGAAGACCGTGTTTTGAGCGCGATGCTGATCGTTCTGTTCGCACCTATCCTCGCTGCTGTGGCATTGGCGATCCGCCTGGAGAGCAAGGGCCCGATAATTTTCAGGCAAAAGCGCTACGGCTACAACAACGAGATTTTCTTTATTTTCAAGTTCCGGTCGATGTATCACGGCGACCAGATGCCGGCGAAGACGGTTCAGGCAACCAAGGACGATCCCCGTATCACGAAGGTCGGGCGTTTTATCCGGAAGACCAGCCTCGATGAGCTGCCGCAACTGTTCAACGTGCTGATCGGCGACATGTCCCTGGTTGGGCCCCGGCCGCATGCGGTGGACCACAACGAAGAATACGGCGCCATCATCAAGGGATATTTCGGCCGACACAGGGTGAAGCCGGGCATCACGGGTTGGGCGCAGGTCAACGGTCTGCGGGGAGAGACCGACACGTTGGAAAAGATGGAGGCGCGCGTCCGCTATGACACATACTATGCGGAAAACT
>CAYGKA010000005.1:133678-137144 GCA_964350445.1 uncultured Flavobacteriaceae bacterium | reverse complement strand
CCTTCACGGTGACGGACTCTACTCTAAAATGGAGGAAGTTTAGGGGCTCAGGTCACCGAGTATACGGCCTTAAGAAAATTCGTTAGAAACTTAAGAACAAGTTTGTCTCGTACAGTTGGTATCGAAATCTGCCTGGGATTCTTTTGGGCGCCTTTGGAAATTAGCTTTTCTTTATATGGTGTGAATTTATACGTCTCATTTTGAATCTTGCGAATGATTAGACTTATTTCTGTATCAAGGTTTTCCGAAAATGCTTTTACGGTAACACCATCTCTACCCGTTGTTGCTCCATCAGCGATATAGTCTTCAAATAATTGCCTAATCACATTTTTCTCTAGCAGGTCCCGATAGATTTGCGCAGGTTTCGTATGAAAAACTATCTGCACAACAGCCTCCAAAATAGTGGAGACGCTGCGACGGCCATGATTAAGCCTATAGATAACCAAAATGCTGCAAAATTACGCAATAGAACAAGGAACATTGTAGGCGTTGCCCGAAGATCCTGCCCATTAACATCAGTGAGCTTTGCCTTGGAAAAAACAGATTGCTTTACGATCAACCAATAGAAATCGGCTTCTGAATGATTCGGATAAGCATTTAAAATTGCGTAATATTTCGTCGCAAGTTTCTGATAGTCGTCGTTGTTGTCTAGAAGCTCCTGAATCTTCAGGTAACATTCCCGAAACTGACTCGCCTTCTCTCCAAATTTAAAACTGAATACTAAAATACTCAAAGCCAGTATTAGAATGGAACACAGAAGAAGATACTCATCTATCGGGAATCCAGCCGCTAAGTATTTTTTGAATATCGTAACACCAACAATAAAAATCGATAAGAAACATAACAACAAATGCCACGCCAGTTCATAGCGCCGAAGTCGCACCTCTGAATTCATTCTAGACTTACAGGTGAACCAAATCTTGGTTCTTAGCTTATCGGTACTGCTGGCTTCTCCCATTGAATACTCCTGATGGAAGGTGCGTGGGCGCAAAGTTTCAAAGCATTCTTCCCTTCGAAAAAGGCAAATCTAACCCGAAGGCGGATCTCTAAGCATCGCCCCAATGGAGCTAGCGGCTTGCACCGCTCCGCCCACGCACATCTAACTTGGCGCTGTTGTGGTGAATTGTCCATACTACTTAAAAGGGGCTCTATTGTGGATACTGTGACGGGATTCGGTGACGGATTCGGTGACGGTATGCTCTATCCCACTTTCGACTCCTGCCCTCTCCTCTCAAAAAAATCCAAACCGCGACCATAATGCGGACGCGCGTGTCCTAGGCACCCGTGAGGGTAACGGGCAGCCGCAGCAAGCCGCGCAGGACGAGGGAGTCGTTCCAGGGGGGATCGGCTTCGGCCGGCGTGATCGCCCGGGTCCGCCGCATCAGGCGGTCGAAGGCGATCCGGCCTTCCAGCCGCGCGAGCGGCGCGCCGATGCAGAAATGGATGCCGTAGCCGAAGACGACATGCCTGTTTTCCGGCCGGTCGATGTTCAGCCGGTCGGGGTCGGGGAACACGTCCGGGTCGCGGTTCGCGGCGTGGATCATGCAGAACACGCGCTGGCCTGGCCGGAAATCCCGTTCGCCATAGCGGCAGGGCGTGGCGACGATCCGGGTCATCGCGCCGATCGGCCCGTTGTAGCGCAGGAATTCCTCGACCGCCGCCTCCGCCCGTTCCGGCGCGCCGCGCAAGGCGCGGTGCACGTCCGGGTGGTGGAACAGCGCGTGAAGGCCGCTGCCGAAAAGATTGGTCGTCGTCTCATGCCCGGCGAACAGCAACAGCACGCAGCAGGCGACCAATTCCGCCTCGCTCAACACGTCGCCCCGGTCCTCCGCCGCGATCAGGGCGTCCAGAATGGTGCCGTCATTGCCGCCGACAGGGCGGGCCCGCCGCGCCGCGATGATGGTTGTGAAAAAATCGGTCATTTCGGCGACGGCGGCTTCCGCCCGAACATACTTGTCCGGCGTCACCTGGGCCGAGCCGACAAAGGCCGCGAGATCGTCCGACCATGATTTGAACCGGTCCAGATCGACATCGGGCACGCCGACCATGGCGGCGATCACCGTGGCGGGCAGCGGGTAGGCGAAGTGTTTGATGAAGTCGACCTCCCGCCCGTCCGCGCCCTGGCGGATCAGATCGTCGAGAAGGGAGTCGACGATGGTTTCGATCTTCGGGACAAGCACTTCCAGCGCGCGCCCCGTAAAAGCCTTGTTCATCAAGCCGCGCAGGCGCGTATGGTCGGGCGGGTCCCGGAAGACGGCCCAGCGCTGCATCATGCCGCCCAGGTTGGCGACGCGTTCCCGCTCCGCCGCGTCCAGATGATCCAGAAACGGGGTGATCCGGTCGGCGGACAGCGACCGGTCGTTGAGGGCGCGCTTCACGTCGTCGAACCGCGTCAGGACCCAGCCGCCCAGGCGGTCGCTCCAATGGACAGGATCGTGCCGCCGCAAATGGGCCAAGGCAGGATAGGGATCGGCGATGGTCGCCGCGTCCCTCGGGTCATAAAGCACGCAAACCTCCCCGGCCGGTTCGAACTGACTCGCCATAGTTCACGGCGGGGACGGTCTCGTCCATTCCGTTTTCGGTTTCGGCCTTCTCATTCTCAATGTTGTTTACCGTCGTCGTGCCCCTCATCGGATGCGGCTATCTCTGACGGCATTGACCCGACCGAACGCCATGTTCTTGGTGTTGACTGGGTCACACTGAGCAGGAACACTTTAACCTAAAGGAAATAGTTGGGCGCACTAATGATGCTTTCGAGGGTATTCATCCTTAGCTTCAATGCATTCATCCTCGCTGTATTGTCTGCGCCGTCATGGGCTGCACCAAGCAACATATCGTCTGCTGCCGAAGCCGAAAAAACATTGCGCCAACTGTTTAGAGATTTCGTTGAGGTTTGCACGATAGATGAACCCAAGGACGATCCTCTCAGCCATGAACTGTTCGAACTGAACCTGGAACCGCTACAGTCAATTCCCGAAGGTATGGGCAATTCACGCATGATCGAAAAAGTACGATCTCACTGGAAGCAGGACACTGCGAAGTTCTTCACCGGGTTTCAGCGGATTACCAACCACGACTTTCCCGTTTGTGGCGTTCTTACCCCTCGGAATAGACACTTTCCCCTGCCCTATCGGCAGCTGCTTTCCGACACGTTTCCAGGCAACAGCTGGGGAACCGAAATTTCGCGAGACCGTCCATGGTTTAAGCGCTTTCATGGAAACCACACGTGGCGGCAGCGGGAAATGGAGAGTGACAGCGTCTGCCTTGAGGTCTCTCGCAATTTCGTGGTTCTTTTCCGTGCACCCTTTTGCGTTCTTGAGTGACGACTGGCCTTTGGCCCTATCCGATTTCGGCAAAGCTTTCGTCAGCTTCAATCCGGCACCGGGTCATACCCGCTGCCGCCCCAAGGGTGGCAGCGGAGGATGCGGCGGATCGCCAGTGCGCCGCCTTTCAGGGGTCCGTGTTT
>CAYGKA010000005.1:0-133578 GCA_964350445.1 uncultured Flavobacteriaceae bacterium | reverse complement strand
GCCTTTACAGGATCGGCCTTGCGGATGTCGGCAATGGCTTTTTCCACCCCGTCGAAGGGCAGGAATATGGAGGCGTGGCGGGAGCGGTGGTCGCGCGCGGGGATCAGGGCCTCGTAAACCGACCAGGGGCCTTCGGGCGGGTCGCCGCCTTCCTTCAGCATGGCGCGCATCTGTTTTGCGGCCTGGGCGATCTGGGCAGGCGTCTGGCCGACGACCACCTGCTTCATCAAGGCGGCGGAGGACTGGCCGAGCGCGCAGGCGCGCACTTCCTGGCCGTAATCGGTCACCACGCCGTCCTTCATCTTCAAGTCGACCTTCACCCGGCTGCCGCACAGCGCGCTGGTGACCGTGACGCTGGCGTCCGGGTTTTCCAGCCGGTCCTGTTTGGTCAGGCTGCCGGCCAGGGCAAGAATGCGGTCGTTGTATAGGGCGTCCACCATCGTCGCGTTTCCGGTCTTCTCCAATTCCATTTCTATATAACGCCGCGCGCGGGGCGTACAACCGGACGCCGGTTCACGTGACTTTCCACAGGATCATCTTACTGCGCTTGTTACTGCGCTTGGCACAGCCCCCCCAAATCCGCTACATCCGGGCGATACGGGCCGCCGGACAGCCATCTTCCCGGCAGGTCCCGCACGGAAACTGGCAGGGGAGAAGACGAGATGACGGAGCGGAAACCGGGCTTCGATACGCTGGCGCTGCATGCGGGCGCGGCCCCCGATTCAGCCACCGGCGCGCGCGCGACGCCGATCTATCAGACGTCCTCCTACGTCTTCGATAATGCGGAACACGCGGCCTCCCTCTTCAATCTGCAGGAACCGGGCTTCATCTATTCCCGCCTGACCAACCCGACCGTGGCGGTGCTGGAAGAGCGCATTTCGGCGCTGGAAGGCGGGATCGGCGGCACGGCGACCTCGTCCGGCCATGCGGCGCAGATCCTGGCGCTCTATCCGCTGATGGGGCCAGGCGCGCATATCGTCGCCTCCAACAAGCTCTATGGCGGGTCGATCAACCAGATGGCGCATACCTTCAAGCGCTTCGACTGGTCGACCACCTTCGTCGATCCCGACGACCCCGAGAATTTCAAGCGCGCGCTGACGCCGAAAACCAAGGCGATCTTCTGCGAGGGGCTGGCCAATCCGGGCGGCGTCGTCGTCGACCTGGAAGCGGTTTCCGCCATCGCGCACGAGGCCGGCATCCCGCTGGTGGTGGACAACACCCTGGCGTCGCCCTACCTGCTGCGGCCGTTCGACTGGGGGGCGGATATCGTCGTGCATTCGACGACCAAGTTCCTGTCCGGCAACGGCACCTCGGTCGGCGGCATGGTGGTGGACAAGGGCACATTCGACTGGACGGCGAGCGACAAGTTTCCCAGCCTGTCGCAGCCGGCGCCGGAATATCACGGCCTGACCTTCTATGAGACCTTCGGCAACCTGGCCTATACGATGTTCGGCCACGCGGTCGCGCTGCGCGACTTGGGTTGCACGCAACAGCCGTTCAACGCCTGGGTCACCCTGCTGGGGATCGAGACCCTGCCGCTGCGCATGGAACGGCACAGCACCAACGCGCTGAAGGTGGCGGAATTCCTGGAAGCCCACCCGGCCGTCGATTGGGTCAGCTATGCCGGGTTGAAATCGAGCAAATATCATACGCTGGCCCGGAAATACCTGCCGAACGGCGCGGGCGCCGTCTTCACCTTCGGGCTGAAGGGCGGGTTCGGCGCGGGCGTGACTCTGGTGGATTCGGTCGAGCTGTTCAGCCACCTCGCCAATATCGGGGACGCGAAATCGCTGATCATCCATCCGGCCTCGACCACTCATAATCAATTGACGCCGGAACAGCTGGACGCCGCCGGGGCGGGGCCGGAGGTGATCCGTCTTTCCATCGGGTTGGAAACGGCGGAGGATATTCTGGCGGACCTGGACCAAGCCCTTGCCAAGGCGGGCTGACCTGACTTGAACCGGGCCGAACCGCTTTTTTTAAGCTGACACGTTAGGAAGGATCGCATCGATGTCGGACGCATTCCTGAAACTGCTGGGCGAGCGCGGCTATCTGGTCGCCGACGGCGCGATGGGAACCAGCCTGTTCAAACGCGGGTTGGAAACCGGTTACCCGCCTGAATTCTGGAACATCGAACATCCGGACCGGGTCGCCAGCGTCCATCAGGAATTCGTCGATGCGGGCTGCGACCTGATCCTGACCAACAGCTTCGGCGGCAATTCCTTTCGCCTGAAACTGCACCAGGCGCAGGACCGCGCCTATGAACTGTCCAAGGCGGCGGCCAGCATCGCGCGCCTTGTCGCGGACAAGGCCGACCGGCCGGTTTTCGTCGGCGGGTCCATCGGGCCGACCGGGGAATTGCTGGTGCCGACCGGCCCGGTGACGCATGACGAAGCGGCCGCCGCCTTCGCCGAACAGGCGCGCGGCCTGGCCGAGGGCGGGGCCGATTTCCTGTGGGTCGAGACGATGTCGTCGCGCGAGGAAGTCGAAGCCGCCATCGCAGGCGCGCAGACGACGGGCCTGCAGGTCGTCGCGACCATGACCTTCGATACCGCCGGGCGCACCATGATGGGCGTCACCCCGGAAGAGGCCTATGCCCATATCCATTCCCTGCCGCACCATCCGCTGGCCATCGGCGCGAATTGCGGCTTGGGCGCGACGGAGAACGTGGTTTCCGTCGCCGCCATCGGCAAGATCGCGGATCCGGAAACCATCATCGTCGCCAAGGCGAATTGCGGCGTGCCGGAATTCAAGAACGGTGAGTTCACCTATACCGGAACGCCTGAACTGATGGCCGATTATGCGCGGCTGGCGCGCGATGCCGGCGCGCGGATCATCGGCGGCTGCTGCGGGACCGACGGCGAGGTGATGAAGGCCATCGTCGAGTCGCTGAAGGGCTATGAACCGGGCGCGATCCCGACACCGCTGGACGTCGTCCGCCTGCTGGGGCCGTCGACCTATTTGAACGAAGAGGAAATCGCCCGGCGCGAGGCGGGCGACGGGCCGAAACGGCGCGAGCGCCGCCGGCGGCGCGGCGGGTCCGAGGACTAGATTTCACGACTTTCTGGCGCACCTTTTTTGCGTAACTGTTTTGCTTATTGGGGGGACGGGTCATGCCCAATGTCGGCCAAGCACTGGTTCATTTGCTGGAGCAATACGGCGTCGATACCATTTTCGGCATTCCCGGCGTGCATACGATCGAGCTTTATCGCGGCTTGACGCAGACGCCGGTCCGTCACGTCCTGGTCCGGCACGAACAGGGTGCTGCCTTCATGGCAGACGGCTATGCCCGCGTCAGCGGCAGGCCCGGCGTCTGTTTCCTGATCACCGGCCCCGGCGTGATGAACGCCATGACGCCGATGGGCCAGGCCTATTCGGATTCCGTTCCCATGCTGGTCTTTTCCGGCGTGCTGGCGCGGGACGACCTGAACATGGCGCGCGGCCGCCTGCATGAAATGAAGAACCAGCGCGCCGCCACCGCCACGGTCACCGCCTGGAGCGCGACCGCCCCCGGCCAGGACGCGATTCCGGGACTGGTCGCCAAGGCCTTCGGCGATTTCGCAACCGCCCGCCCCCGGCCGATCCATATCGAAATCCCGATCGACATTTTCGGCGAACAGGTGCCCACCGCCTGGACGGCGAAGCCGGCCCCGGCCTCCACCTCTCCCGATCCGGATGCGGTGGATGACGCGGCCAACCGCCTGGCGGCGGCGAAATGCCCGGTCGTCATTGTCGGCGGCGGCGCCGTCGGCGCGGCGGCCGAGGTCACGGCGCTGGCGGAAGCGCTCGGCGCCCCGGTGATCACCACGATTTCCGGCAAGGGCGTGGTGTCCAGCGGGCACCCCCTGTTCGCCGGGTCGATGATCGCGGACCCGGATGTCCGGGCACTGGCGGCAGGCGCCGATGTCGTGCTTGCCGTCGGAACCGAATTCGCGTCGCCGGATTTCTGGGATGGGGAAATCGACCTGCCCGGTTTCATCATACGCATCGACTTGGACCCCGCGGAACTGGCCGACGATTACGGCGCCGGCCTGCCGATCCGCGCGGATGCCCGCAAGACCATCGCGGCGATCAACGAGGTCCTGCCGTCCTTGCTGCTGGACAGCGGCCGGCAACCGCCGCGTCACGACCTGCCCGCCCTGCGCCAGGCCCTGCGCGCCCGTGATACGGAGGCCCGCGCCCGCCACCGCGCGGTTCTGGACGCGATCCGCCGGGCCCTGCCGGAAGATACCGCCATCGCCAGCGACATGACCCGCATCGCCTATAGCGGCAACGAGGTGTTCCCGATGAGCGAGCCGCGCCTGTGGCTTCACCCGGTGGGCTTCGGCACCTTGGGCTATGCGCTGCCGGCGGGGATCGGCGCGTGTTTCGGCCGGCCGGGCAAACCGGTCGCCGTGCTGGCGGGCGATTACGGGTTCCAGTTCACCCATAATGAATTGGCGACGGCGGTCGAGAACAAACTGCCCTTGCCGATCATCCTGTGGAACAACAATGCGCTGGGTGAAATCCGCCAGGGCATGATCGACGCGGAATTCACGCCCGTCGCGGTCGAACAGATCAACCCCGATTTCGGGTTGCTGGCCCAATCCTATGGCTGCGGCTATGCACGGCCGGGCGACATCCGGTCCCTGGAACGCGCCTGCGCCGCCGCGCTCGACGCCGACGGCCCGACCATCATCGAAGTGACGCGGGCGGTCTTGGGTTAGGTTATGTCAGCTCGGTCAGGCTGCGACGCAGGGCATCCGGCGTGACGGTCGTCAGCAGGCGATCCAGGGCGTCATGCGTCTTGCGCCAGATCGGCACCGCTTCCTTCAGCACGTCCCGGCCCGCCTCCGTCAGAACCAACCGCCGTCCGCGCCTGTCGCTTTGATCGACCTGAACGTCCACCAGACCGCGCTTCTGCAGCGGCTTCAGGTTTGCGGTCAGGGTCGTGCGGTCCATCGCCAGAAGGGCGGCGACATCATTGATGCGGGGCGGCGCGGGGCGATTCAGGGACATCAGCAGCGAGAACTGTCCATTGGTCAGGCCGACCGGCCGCAGTGCCTCGTCGAACATGCGGGCGACCGACCGCGCCGACCGCTGCAAATGCAGGCAGAGGCACCGATCGCGAACCTCCAACGTGACGCTGAGGGGCAAGTCTGTGTGCAGGTCTGACCGCATCGCTTGATCCAAGTGTTTCGGACCTCCTGTTTTCGTTCACCCGCCCCGGTTCGTCTAGACCGCCGTCGCCATCACAGGGACTTTGCCAATTCCTCCAACTGAGCGGCCGCGGCCTTCCACCCCTCGTGGAATCCCATCTTTTCGTGGTTTTCCTTGTCTTCCAGGGTCCAGTGCAACGCTTTGGCGACATAGCGGGTCCTGCCGGGACCATCGTCGGACAGGCGCATATCGGCAACCATGAAGGGCTTGCCGGACGGCACCCAGCCTTCGGTCAAGGCGTCGGTCCAGACGATCCGTTCCAGGGGCGTGACCTCCAGATAGACCGACTTGATCGGGTTTTCCTCGCCCGCCGGGCCGCGCATCATCATTTCCGCGCGCCCGCCCGGACGGGGGTCGAGCACGGCATCGGTCACACGCCATGGCCGCGGGCAGAACCATTGCTCCAACAATTCCGGTTCAGTCCAGCACCGCCATATCTTGGCCCGCTCGGCTTCCAGGACCAGGGAGAGCGTGAGGACCCTGTCATCCCCGTCGGCCGGTATCGTCAAATCCAACATGTCATTTTCCCCGCCTCAAGAGATAATCAATCAAAGGACAAGTCCACGATCGGTTCGAAGCCACCGAAAATCATCCGTTTTCCATCAAACGGCATGTTCTTCATCCATTCCTCCATCTGCGGCGACTCGTGCATCGACGCATGGGCTTTCGCGCGCACCTCTTTCGAAGGCCAAACGATCCAGGAGAAGACGACCGTCTCATCCGGTTTCAGTTTCACGGCCATTGGAAAGGACGTCACCTTGCCGTCGGGAATGTCGTCGCCCCAGCATTCGACGAATTTCGTCGCCCCCAAGGATTTGAAATACGCCGCGCCCTTCAGCGCCATTTCAAGATATGCTTCCCGGTTTGCCGCCGGAACAGCCAGCACGAACCCATCAACATAAGACACAGCATTGCTCCTTGAAGTCGTTTTCATCACGGCTTGTATTTATGTTGATATCAACTTTTCTGTCAAGAACAGAGATCCGCAGCCGCTTTCCATGCCTGTTGTGAGGCATCGCACAGACAACCCATTGCCGAAGCAGCGAGAATTAGCCTCATCAACGCGTCTGGGAAGCCGCCTAGGGCTACACAGTTCGCTCAAATACTGTAGGATGTTACCACCGGTAACGACTAATAAGCCGGAATCCTTAGTATTCCGCCCATTTCTGCGATGGTGGGCGGATGGTCGGCACCGTGAAGGGGAGAAGCTCATGGCCGAAAAGGCAGTTACCGCGCCATTCGATGGCGCGTTCATACAGAATGTTCCGTCGGCGGACGCGAACACCGTGGAAAAAGCGCTTTCCACGGCCTACGGCTTGTACCGCGACCGGTCCGGCTGGATACCCAAGCACAAACGCATCGAAATTCTGCGCAAGACTGCGGAAATCATCAAAGAGCGGCGCGAAGACCTTGCCCTTCAAGCGGCCCGCGAAGGCGGAAAGCCCCTGCCGGATTCGCTGGTGGAAATCGACCGTGCCGCCGACGGCATCGAAAACTGCGTCGAAGTCATCCGGGCCGAAGGCGGCCATGTCATTCCGATGGGCGTCAACGCGGCATCCGTCGGCCGCATGGCGTTCACGCAATACGAACCGATCGGCGTAGTGGTGGCCGTCAGCGCCTTCAACCATCCCTTCAATCTGATCGTGCACCAGGTGGCGCCCGCCGTGGCGACCGGATGTCCGGTCATCGTCAAACCGGCGGAAGCAACGCCGATTTCCTGCTTCAACTTCGTCAGCATCCTCCGCGAAGCCGGCCTGCCGGAAGAGTGGTGCCAAGTCGTGGTGCCGGAAAACCGCGAGATTTCAACCGCGCTGGTGACAGACCAGCGCGTTGCGTTCTTCAGCTTCATCGGGTCCGCGAAAGTGGGCTGGAGCTTGCGGTCGCAACTGGCGCCGGGCGCCCGCTGCGCGCTTGAGCATGGCGGGGCGGCTCCGGTGATCTACGCCAAAGACGCGGACATGTCGGCGTCCCTGCCGCTTTTGGCCAAAGGCGGCCTGTATCACGCGGGTCAGGTTTGCGTTTCCGTGCAGCGCGTCTTCGCCGATGCCGCCGTGGCGGGCGACCTTGCGGACGGATTGGCCGAACTGGCGTTGAAAATGAAGGTTGGCGATCCGACCCTGTCCGACACCGAGGTTGGGCCGATCATCAAGAAATCCGAAGCCGACCGGATCGAGGAATGGATCAAGGAAGCGGTGGACGGGGGCGCGAAACTGGTCTGCGGCGGCGAGCGCCTGTCCGACAGCCTGATTCAGCCGACAATCCTGATGAACCCGCCGAAAAATGTCCGGGTCTCGCAAATGGAAATCTTTGGTCCGGTCATTTGCGTCTATTCCTATGACAACATGGACGACGCTTTGGCGCAGGCGAACTCCCTGCCCGTCTCATTCCAGGCCGCAGTCTTTACCCAGAACCTGGATACCGCTCTATATGCCTACAAGCACCTGGACGGCACGGCGATCATGGTCAACGACCACACGGCCTTCCGGGTCGACTGGATGCCGTTCGCAGGCGCCCGTCAGTCCGGCCATGGGGTCGGGGGAATTCCCTACACGATCCATGAAATGCAGACGGAGAAGATGATGGTTATGCGGTCCAGCGCTATCTGACCGCCAGCCTGACGATTACCCGATAACCGGTGGCATACGATCGACGTGGCCGCTTAAAAACAAACGCTGAACAGCACTTACCAGACATGGGGGAAACCATGAAAGCATCTGATCTTTTTGTGAAATGCCTTGAAGCCGAAGGAGTGGAACGCATCTTCGGCGTCCCGGGCGAAGAAAACGCCGATATGATGATTTCGCTGCTCGACAGCAAGATCGAATTCGTTCTGTGCCGCCACGAACAGGCCGCCGCCTTCATGGCCGACGCCTATGGGCGCCTGACCGGCAAGGCGGGTGTTTGCCTTGCGACGTTGGGACCGGGGGTCACGAACCTTGTCACCGGCCTGGCGGACGCGAATATGGACCGCGCGCCCGTCGTTGCGATCATCGGACAGGGATCGACAAAGCGGCTTCACAAGGAAAGCCACCAGAACATGGACTCGATCGCCATGTGCAAGCCCATCAGCAAATGGGCGCAGTCCATCGTCGATGCGAAGAACATCACCGAAGTCGTCCGCAAGGCCTTCAAGATCGCCGAACAGGAAAAGCCCGGCGTCACGGTCATCGAATTGCCGGAGGATGTCGCCAAGGAAGAGGTCGATCACAAGCCGATGCCGGCGATCAAGGTTCGTCGCCCGGCAGCCGACCATAAGGCGGTCGCCGCAGCGGTCGACATGATCGCGGAAGCGAAAAAGCCGATCATCCTGGCCGGTAACGGCGCCATCCGGAAGCGCGCCGCGCAGCAGTTGCAACGTCTGGCGCACAAACTAGGCGTCGGCGTGGTCAATACCTTCATGGGCAAGGGTGCTGTCCCGATGGACGACGACCATTGCCTGTTCACCATGGGTTTGGGTAGCGGCGACTACAACAACCTCGCCTTCGACGATGCGGATCTCGTCATTTCCTGCGGCTATGACCTCGTCGAGTATGCGCCGAGCGCTTGGAACCGCACCCAGAAGGAAAACAAGAAAATCATCCATATCGACTTCTGGCCGGCGGAGGTGGACCGCGATTATCCGGCCGATGTGGAAGTCATCGGTGACCTTGCGGATTCCTTGTGGCAGATGAACGAACTCGTCAACGACCGCTTCGCGGGCAAGCTTCCGCTGTTCGACATCGGCATGCGCAAGGAATTGCGCGACACGATGTGGAAAGACTTCCAGGCGGAAAAAGACGATACGGCTCATCCCGTGAAGCCGCAGAAAATTCTGCACGACGTTCGGCAGTTCATGGGGCCGCATGACATTCTGCTCAGCGATGTCGGCGCCCATAAAATGTGGATTTCCCGCTACTACCAGTGCCAGGAACCCAACACCTGCCTGATTTCCAACGGCTTCTGCACCATGGGCTTCGCAATGCCCGGTTCGATCGGCGCCAAAATGGCCTTCCCCGATCGCAAGGTGCTGTCGATCAGCGGCGATGCCGGTTTCATGATGAACGTGCAGGACCTTGAAACGGCCGTTCGCAAGAAGCTGAACATTGTTGCCATGGTTTGGTGCGACGGCGAATACGGCCTGATCAAGTGGAAGCAGCAGAACGGCTTCAACGGCCGCCACTCCGACCTGAAATTCACCAATCCGGACTTCACCATGCTGGCCAAGAGCTTTGGCATGTGGGGAACGGAAGTGACGTCGGCAGACGGCGTCCTTCCGGCGCTTGAAGAAGCCTTCAAGCAGGATGGGCCCGCCCTGATCGCCGTTCCGGTCGACTATGCCGAAAACATGAAGCTGACCGAGCGACTCGGCAACGTTCAGGTTCAAATCTAAAGCCAAACCGGGCCGTTCGAACGGTCTGGGCCGGCTTTCAATTTTACCGGTCGGTTCGCATTGCGCGGACCGGCCGGTTTCTTTGATAATTGCTTCTTTTCAACAAGTTGCAGTTAGTGGCGCAATACCACACACCCCACAGATGCACACAATCGACCCCAACATGAGCAGCGTGTATTCTAAAACAGCCATCCAGTAGATTAACATTCGCGCAATACCTATTGATAATATGAACACTGGTTCACATGCTTTGCGCCGACCGTCTTGAAGGATGACTTCCGACACCCCTTCTATCACCGTGCGCGAATGTAACTGTGCCGACGAGAGTGCGTGCTTGGACGTTTTTCAAGAACGTAACGACGATACGTCGATGCCCTTTTTGTTTCAGAGGATGTTTCCATGTCTTTTATGAGGTCGCTTCGACGCTTTGTTTAGGCATCGGCCACCGTTTCGGCCGTGTTGCTGTCCGTAGGCGCGAACGCGGCCATTCTCGGTCCCGAGATCGGAACCGGCGCCAACGATTTCGTCGATGTCGCGGCGAAGATCAAAGTCGGCTACTACGACCCCGATACCGGCCAGTTGATCATTACCGGCAAAACAGACAATAGCCCGTCAACGGAAGCCGGAGCGTTCAGCGAATTGTTCGGATATTCCGATGTGGAGTTCTGGGACAAGCGAGATTCCAGTTCCGGTCTTGGTGAAAATGGCGCTGTCCAACTGGATGTCGGTTCACGGAGCGCCGGTATCTCGGTAACGGTCGCCGTAAACGGCACGGGAAACACTTTCACGCCCGGAGCAAACTATCGCGGCAATTGGTATGTCGATGGCAGCACCGATCTGGACGCGGGCAAAATCCTTGGATTCGCAATCAAGACTGGAAACAACACGGCATTCATCGACTTGGGTGGCCCCTCCGCGATTACCTTGTCCGATCTCGTCGTGTTCAACACGGTCGGGTATTATTTCGAGCAAGTGGCCGAAGCGCTGTTCAATGTGAACGACGGCGAGCTCGAATACACCCAGAAGATCGGTAAGAATTACCAAACCTTCGTGGAGAATTACGCCGAGTTGTCCGCTTTCACGGACAAGTTCATGTCCGTCTACTTCAACGGCGGGAACGACCAGGGCTTCAGCCATCTGACAGTGTTCGGTACGAATGCGGTCACCACGGTTCCGGTTCCCGCGGCGTTGCCGCTGGCTGCCGCGGGCCTCGGCATTTTCGGGATGCTCGGTTGGCGTAAACGACGCCACGCGGCGTAGTATCGGGGCGGCTTCATAGACCGTCGAGACAACAAAAATCGGGCGGTGCTTACATGAGCACCGCCCGTTTGCATTTCGAAGACACGATCATTTAGCGATATTTTTCGGCGGCAGTCAGGTCCAAGCGGTTGCCAGGAAACAAGAACTTCTAAGCAAATTCTCTTGCGTCTTTTTTCTAGCTGGCGCATACCTCCAGACGTGACATCGCTGCCGCAGGACGCAGGACGAGTAAGTTGCGCCGCAGCGCGATACCAACTCCCCACACAGAATGCCAAGCGTTGCACCCCGTCCGGATGTAGATGCATCCCGCGGGTGACTACGGTGAACGATCAGTGAAGGGTACTAAAAATGGCTACCGGTACGGTAAAATTCTTCAACACGACCAAAGGCTTCGGCTTCATCCAGCCCGAAGACGGCTCGAAGGACGTATTCGTCCACATCTCCGCTGTCGAACAGGCCGGCATGAGCTCGCTGAACGAAGGCCAGCGTGTCAGCTTCGAAATCAAAGCTGAACCGCGCGGTCCGAAAGCGGTCGACTTGAAGGCGCTGTAAATTCTGCGTTTGACGGTTTTGTGAGGGCCGCCCCATGGGGCGGCCCTTCGCATTTTGGCCTACTAGGGCCCGGCGACTTCCGCCGCCAGTTCCGCCCTGGCGCGCCGTGTCCGTCGCGCTTCAAGCCAGGTATTAAGCCAATTGCTGCTCAAGATCACCAATCCGCCGAGGACCACTTCAATCCCGACGGTTTCCGAGAAAAAGACATACCCCACCGCAGCGAAGACCGGCAGACGCAGATAATCCATCGGAGCGACGACCAGCGCATCGGCGGACGCCAAGGCTTTGGCGAGGCAGAAATGCGCCGTCATCCCGCAGACGGAAACCATCAGCATCCACGCCCAGACTTCCGTGCTCGGCACGACCCAGCCGCCCGCCAAGGCCGGCAGAAGCCCCATCGGCGCCTGCATCAGGCCCATATAGAACAGGATGCACAAAACGCTGTCCGACCGGGTCAGACGCTTGGTCGCGATCATCGACAGCGCGAACCCCACCGCCGCGACCATCACAGCGACGGATCCCGCCTCCAGGTCCGCCTCCCAAGGCCGGACGACCACCAGAACGCCGCTGAACCCGGCCAGCAGAACAAGCCCTCGAACGACGGTCATCCGCTCAGCCAACAAGAAGGGAGCGAAGACGCCGATCCATAGCGGGGTCGTGAACTCGATCGCGACAACCTGAGCCAGGGGAATCGCGGCGACGCCGAAGAACCAGCCGAATTGACCGACGAAATGGGCGCAGTTCCTGGCCAGGTGGCCTTTCAGGTTCTTGGTCCGAAACTGACCGAGCCCGCCGGGAGACAACGCCCCAATGGCCACAACCAGGGCCAACATGATCACGCTGCGGAAGAACATCAGCTGAAAGGTATCCAGCTCTTCCGACACGTTTCTGGCAGCGACGGCCAGCGTGCTGAAAGACACCAAGGCACCGAACATCCATCCCGCGGCACGGAGTGGATATTGGCCTAGCGCAGTTGCATTGGCCGAAGCCTCTGTCACGTCGGATGCCGCGGTTATTGACCGGTGCCGGCCCGGATCCGATCCAAGGCCTCCCGTGCGGCGTCCTCTCGGATTTCTCCCCGGGCGACAATGGCCCCGGCGACCGCTTCTATCTCGTCACCGGTCGCCCCAACCGTGATCGCCAGGTTCTGCGCATGCAAGCGCATATGCCCAGCCTGAATCCCGGTTGTCGCAAGTGCTTTCAGGGCAGAGAAGTTTTGAACCAGTCCGACCGCCGCGACGACCTTGGCCAACCGTTCGGCATTGGTCACGCCCATGATCTTCAAACAGGCTTGCGCGGTCGGATGAACCTTGGTGGCGCCGCCAACGATCCCGATCGCCATCGGGATTTCCATGACGCCTTCCAGATCCCCTTCATCGGTCGCATTCCAGGTGCTGAGGGCCGTGTACCGGCCCGACCTGGACGCGAAGGCATGCGCGCCCGCTTCGATGGCGCGTGTGTCGTTGCCCGTGGCCAGGACGACGGCGCTGACGCCGTTCATGATGCCCTTGTTGTGGGTCGCCGCGCGGTACGGGTCCGCATCGGCGAAGGCGGAAGCCGCGATCATGCCGTCCCGAACGTCCGGTCCGCCGATGGTCTCGGTCCGCCAAACGCCGCGAACGGTGACGACACGGCGGTCGGCCAGGTTGGAGAGGATGCGGAGCTTCACCTTGCCGCCTGTCCAGGTCTCCACATGAGGGGCCAGCTTTTCCGCCATCGTGTTGACCGCATTCGCGCCCATCGCGTCACGGGTGTCCACGATCAGGTGCAGGATAACCATCGGTCCGATACGGGTGTCCAGAACACGGACTTCCATATCCCTGAACCCGCCGCCCAGCTTGAGCAGCATCGGATCGCAGGCGTCGCATGACGCCTTGATGTCGTCGCGCCGGTCCATGAGAGCCTGTTTGGCGCCTTCCGGATCCGGCGTGTCCAGAATTTGAACTTGGGCGATCATCTGCGGACCGGTCCAGGTCGCGGTGATCCCCCCGGTATCCCGGCATTGCTTCGCCGCGTTGCAGACGGCGGCAATGACCGAGGATTCCTCCGTCGCCATCGGCACCAATACCTCTTCGCCGTCGACGATGAGGTTGGTGGCAATGCCCAGCGGGACGTTCATCGTCCCCACGACGTTTTCCGAGAGATGATCGGCAAGGTGCACAAGCGCCGCGCCTGCCTCGATCAAATGCGATTTTCCTTCGTTACCCAAGCCGCTGCGATGGGTGACGGCGTCCAAACGCTCTTCCGGGGAAAGGGCGTGAAACCCGGCGATCCTGGAACCAGTATCCGACACGTTTACCCCCAGTTCCTAACGGGACCAGGCGACGCAGGTCTGGCGCTGCGTGCCGAGACCTTCGATTCCCAGTTCCATGACGTCACCCGGCTTCAAGAACACCTGGGGCTTCTGTCCCGCGCCGACGCCCGGGGGCGTACCGGTGGAAATGATATCGCCCGGCATCAGCGTCATGAATTCGCTGATATGGCTGATCTGATGGGCGACCTTGAAGAACATGGTGTTCGTGCTGCCGTCCTGGTAGCGATGGCCGTTGACGGCGCAGTACATCTTCAGGTCATGGGGGTCCGGCACTTCGTCCGGCGTCACCAGCCACGGCCCGATCGGACCGAAAGTGTCACTGCTTTTTCCTTTGGTCCACTGACCGGCATAGTCGAATTGGAAGCTGCGCTCGGACACGTCGTTGGCGATGCAGTATCCGGCGATGCAGTCCAACGCCTCTTCTTCCGAAACGTAGGACGCCTTCTTGCCGATGACGATAGCCAGTTCGACTTCCCAATCGGACTTTTCGGACCCACGCGGAATGACCACGTCGTCGTCCGGACCCACAATGGCGCTGGTCGCTTTTGCGAAGATGAGGGGATGGGACGGCATCGGCTGCCCGGTTTCCGCGGCGTGGTCTGTATAGTTCAGGCCGACGCAGATGAACTTCGGCACGTTCGCGACGCAGGGGCCGATACGCGGATTTCCGTCTACGCGCGGCAGGCTGGCCGGATCAAGCGCACGGAGCTTGTCCATGTCCGGGCCGGAGAACAGCGCCCCGTCGATATCGGCGACGACACCCGACAAATCGCGGATATTGCCGTCCGCATCCAACATCCCGGGCTTTTCGGAGCCGGCTTCACCATAGCGCAGCAGCTTCATTTCAATCTCCTCCGTATTTGTTCAATTTGTGGCGGTCTGGCCTAGATGCACCAACCGCCGTCAACGATGTAGGGTTGGCCGGTTGTGTAGCTGGAATCGTCGGAAGCCAGGTACAGCGCCAGTTTTGCGATTTCCTCGGCCGTGCCCAGACGTCCCATGGGTTGACGCGCGATGAAGGCTTGGCGGGCAACATCCCCGCCCGACTGATCGATCCGGTCCTGCAGGCTTGGCGTTTCCACCGTGCCCGGGCAGATCGCGTTCACGCGGATTCCCTGCGTCACGAAATCGGCGGCGAGCGCGCGGGTAAGACCGAGCACCGCGCCCTTGCTGGCGCCGTAGGCAAGCCGGTTCGGCGCGCCGGTGATGGCGCCCGCGACCGAGCACATGTTGACGATGCTGCCGCCGCCCGCCTCAACCATCTTGGGGAGGAAGGCCTTGCACATGTGGAACATGGCCTTGACGTTCAGATCGAAGGAAAAGTCCCAGTCCTTGTCCTCGCACTCGAAAATACCGCCCATATGGACGAAACCGGCACAATTGAAGAGGACGTCGACCGCGCCGATGTCCCGCGCCATGGCGTTGATGGCATCCGGATCCAGGACATTGAGCACACGGGTTTCTATGTTCGGTGTTCCGGCAAGGGCGGCCAACGCGTCTTCATTCACATCGGTGGCGATGACCTGCCCGCCTTCAGACGCGAAAAGTTCCGCGGAGGCCCGTCCGATCCCGTTCGCAGCAGCCGTGATAAGACAAATTTTTCCAGCAAGACGACCGGCCATATTCCTCCCCTATGTCACAAGTGCCCCTCTCTTGGATATGATTGTTCGAGGGGCGAGCGAGCGGTACTATAGTTGTCAGACAACTGTGCGCCAAGCACACTCAAGCCTTCCCAGGGAGAAAGATTATGGCCGGAAAGGAACAACTGACCATCCGACTGAACGGTGCCGACAACGTGATTGTGGCGCGCGCGGATATCCTTCCAGAAACCGAAATACCCGGTGAAGGCGTCACCACGGCATCGCACGTCCCGGCCGGCCATAAAATTGCGACGCGGCCGATTGCGAAGGACGAGCCGATCCGCAAGTACAACCAAATCATCGCTTTCGCGATGCGCGACATCGGCGCCGGCGAACATGTCCATACGGACAATGCCGAGTTCCGCAGCTTCGATCGGGATTTCGCTTTCTGCCAGGACAAACGGCCGACGCAGTATTTCACCGGTGATGCGGTGGCGAATTTCCAAGGCTTCGTGCGGTCCAACGGCTCCGTCGGTACGCGCAACTATATCGGCATCCTCACCAGCGTGAACTGCTCCGCCACGGTGGCGCGCTATATCGCGGAATCCTTTCCGAAAGAGGAATTGGAGAAATACCCGAATATTGACGGCGTCGTGTCCTTCGTGCACTCGACCGGCTGCGGCATGGCTAATTCGGGCGACGGTTATGCAAACCTTCAGAGGGTCTTGTGGGGCTTTGCCCAGCACCCCAATTTCGCCGGCATCCTGATGGTGGGCCTGGGCTGCGAGGTCAATCAGATCGACTTCCTGCTGGACGCGTACAATATCAAACTCGGCCCTAATTTTCAGACCATGACGATCCAGGACACCGGCGGCACGCGGAAGACCGTCGCCCGGGGCGTCGACATGATCCGGGAAATGCTGCCGGCGGCCAATGCTTTCAAGCGCCAGACCGTCCCTGCCAGCCATCTGACCCTGGCCCTGCAATGCGGCGGGTCCGACGCTTATTCCGGAATCACCGCCAACCCGTCCCTGGGGGCCGCCGCCGACCTTTTGGTCCGGCACGGCGGAACGGCGATCTTGAGCGAAACGCCTGAGATTTACGGTGCCGAACACTTGTTGACCCGGCGTGCGGTTTCCGAGGCCGTCGGCCAGAAACTGGTGGACCGTATCGAGTGGTGGGAAAACTACACGCGCATCAACAGCGGTTCGATGGACAACAACCCCTCACCCGGCAACAAGAAGGGTGGCCTTACGACCATCCTCGAGAAGTCGCTGGGCGCGGCCGCCAAGGGCGGCACCACCAACCTGACCGATGTCTACAGATACGGCGAACCAGTTCGGGAAAAGGGTTTCGTCTTCATGGACAGCCCGGGTTACGACCCCTGCTCCATCACAGGTCAGGTCGCTTCCGGCGCCAATGTGGTTTGCTTCACGACAGGCCGCGGGTCCGTCTATGGCTGCAAGCCGTCGCCCAGCCTGAAGCTGGCCACGAACACCGCCATGTATCGCCGCATGGACGAGGACATGGACATCAATTGCGGGCAAGTCGTGGACGGCGACGCCACCATCGAAGAGATGGGCGAGCAGGTTTTCAACCGCATCCTGGAAGTGGCATCAGGCAGCCAAACAAAGTCCGAAGCACTCGGTTTCGGAGATGACGAGTTCATTCCGTGGCAAATCGGTGCCGTCATGTAGCGGCTGTCGTTCCGCGTGTTGCGAACGGTTGAGGGAACTGACGCCTACTCGGACTGTTTGGCCGTGCCTTGGGGGGGCTGTTTCGTCCCGCCAAGGTTCAGCGGCAACCCCTGTAGGATATCGCCACCCGCCGTGCGATCAGATTTGCCGCCCAAATCGAAGATTTGAGCGGAACCGGTTTGACCGATCGTGCTGAAGCTCAACTCGCTCTGCGTCCCATCCGTGAAGGACGGCAGACCCAGGTCGTTCGCATCATTTTTTTCGGTAAGTACTGTATCCTGCGGCAAGAGCGAGCCGGCGCCTACCGGTGATGCAACCAACAATCCCGCGATACAAAGAAAGACGGCGCGCATATCGCCGCTCCTTATTAATTTTTTGTGTACGTTTCCTCATCTGAAAAAGTAGTGGCCACCCTACTCGCGCGCAAGTCGCAAGACCTGCACGACGCCGTCAGAAAGTGACCGCCGGGTCACAATTCGTCACGGCCGGCCACAATACAACTCATCGGCGTATTCATCAGGGCGTTCCGCCACCGGCTTTCATACACACAACCAATTGAAAAATAATGATTTACATCCCTTCACCCAAACCACCACCGGTGTCTTCCGATTGTGTGCATGCCTGTTAACGTCGCGTTAAGGGTCGCCGTGATGCACTACGCCGCCACCATACTTTAGAGCGATATAGGCCCTTACTAGTCAGTTCGGACGTAAACGGTCGCTCCGTTCGGGCTGAATACAGGCGGGATTTGTCTTGGGTATACGCGCTTTCGAAACCTGGACGATTTTGGCGGTCGCGTCCGTGACCTGCACCCTTGCCGTCGTCGCATTCGGCGCGACGTCCTTCGTCGGACCGGTTTTGCTAGCGTTGGCCGGGATAGGCCTTCCGGACGGATTCCAGCACCTTTTCCCCGTAACCGCGGTCGGCCTCCTGATCGCAGGAGCCGGCGGCCTCCTGGCGCAAAAAAACCGCCCGGTTGCCGTCTTCATCAGCGGCATAGGCACACTTCTTTGCGGAATTCTGATACTTTTGCAGATCAACCTGGGCAGCGATCTGGGCTTGCGACCGGGTCTCCTCAATGCTGCGGAGGATATCCTTGCGAGTGACACGCCCCTCGAATGCTGCGCGATGTCCGCGATCTGCTTGTTGATTGCGGGTTCGGCCTTGCTGTCATACGCCATTGATCGATGGTTCGGTGACGACGTCTCGACAACGACGGTTATCCTTCAGGTTCTCCTCGCAGGTGCCGGTACCATAGCGCTTTCGGGCAGGTTCATAGACACACCCCTGGTGACGCCATGGTTTCGAATCACGTCCCAACTTCCGCTGGGCTCTTTGGCCTTCCTGGTATTGGCTCTGGGGCTTTTCGCCCAGTCATGGGCAGTAGGACAATTCTCTCGGAAGCAGGCGCAATGGCTGCCCGCCGCAGCCTTCATCAGCGCCCTTGCCGTTACCGTGTCTATTTGGCAACTGCTCCATGCGCATGAGCGAGACCTGATCGGGATATCCGCTAGCTCAGCGCGTGATTTCTCGGATGAGGCCTTGTTTTTGTTCGGTCTTGTCATGGCGACGTCCTTGGCCTTCGCCATCGCAGCCGCCCAGAAGGCCCATCGAGCGGCCGACGAAGCTCTCGCCTATGCCGCGCGGTTCCGGCATGCGGAGAGAATAGCGCATCTGTTTCACTGGAAGACCGGACCGCGGCTCGATCAATGGGAATACGCTTCCGAAAACGCCGAGCGTTTCTACGGCGTCTCGTTGGATGGACTGCTTGGCGGAAATGGCAATTACGCCTCGATCATCTATCGCGGCGACAGGGCGCGCGTCCTGGCGCAATACCATTCCTTGAACGAGGCCCCGCGGCCCTTCGTCATCGAATACCGCTTCCTCCATCCCGATGACGGCATTCGTTTTTGTCGGGAAGTCGGCGAGCCGATCTTCGATGCGAAGGGGACCTTGCTCTCCTTCCGCGGCACCACTCAGGACATTACGGAAAAGCGGAATGCGGAATCGCAGTTGATGGACGCCAAGGCGGATGCGGAAAACGCAAACCGCGCCAAGTCGGAGTTCCTGGCCCATATGAGCCATGAACTGCGCACGCCGCTGAACAGCATCATCGGTTTCAGCCAGATGATCTCCACGCAGGTGTTCGGGAAGATCGGGAACGCAAAATACGAAGGTTACGTCACCGTCATCGAGCGGTCGGCCCAGCACCTTCTTTCCTTGATCAACGATGTCCTTGACCTCACCAAGGTGGAAGCCGGCAAAATCGAGATGGCGGAAAGCCTTTTGGACCTGCACGATCTGGCGCAGGAAGCGGTCGACCTCGTCTTTGGGTCGACGAACAGCCGCAAGGTCGTCTATCGAATGGATCCTGCGGCGGAGCGAAGCCTCCTGTTCGGCGACCGCCGTCTTGTTTTGCAATGCTTCACCAACTTGCTGAGCAATGCGCGCAAATTCACACCGGAAAGCGGCACCGTCACGATCGACTTGCGCTTGTCGAAGGACTTTGGTTTCCGGGTTTCCGTGTCCGACACGGGCATCGGTATCCCCGAAGACAAGCTGGAACTGGTGCTGGAACCGTTCAGTCAGGTTCGTCCGGATGTCCAACACAGCACCGAAGGAACCGGTCTAGGCCTGGCGATCGTGAAGCGCTTGGTCGAACTGCATGACGGCAGGATCGTGGTAAACAGCAAGCTTGGGGACGGAACCACAGTCACATTGTTTTTTCCCCAGGACCGCACAATCCCGGCAGACAGCACGGAAATGCGGGCCGCGTCGGCCTAAGGTCCGCCTATCCCATCCTCACAAAGGCCGCGTGCCCAATGCTTTCCCCTTTCCGAGCGGAGGGCCATCCGCATAATACCGGTCACACGCTTCACACAGCCGAGGACCGTTCATGAAACCGTTGCAGGACCTGGCAGAAGACTTGGCGGCCGGCACGACGACCAGCCGCGACTTGGTCGAAGGATGCCTTGCCGCCATAGATGCAAGCCCGGAAGGCGAAAGGGCTTTCGTCGCCGTCCACTCGGAACGCGCGCGCACAACAGCGGATGCGATCGATATGTTGCGCAAGGCCGGCGCGCCGCTTTCGCCCTATGCCGGCATTCCAATGTCGGTGAAGGATCTCTACGGGGTGAAAGGCGAGGTCTCCGCCGCGGGATCCAAGGTTTTGCGCGACAACGCGCCCGAGGCCGAAGACTGCCCGGTCATTGCCCGCTGCCGACAAGCCGGTTTCGTCTTCATCGGACGGACCAACATGACGGAATTCGCCTATTCCGGCCTGGGCCTAAATCCCCATAACGGCACGCCGCGCAGCCCCTGGGACCGCGAAACCGGCCGCATTCCGGGCGGGTCTTCTTCCGGGTCCGCGGTGTCGATCGCGGACGGCATGGCGGCCGTGACCCTCGGCACCGACACAGGCGGATCTTGCCGGATCCCGGCCGCGTTCTGCGGCATTACCGGCTACAAACCATCGGCCTACCGCGTCCCACTCAGCGGCATCGTCCCGCTTTCCTTCTCACTCGATTCCGCCGGTCCGCTCGGCCAGTCGGTCGATTGCTGCAGCATCGTGGACGGCATCCTTTCCGGCGAAGGAGCCGCAACGGCCGATCCCGTGGATATGCGGTCCTTGACCTTCGCGATCCCACAAACCCTGGTGATGGACGGGCTGGATGACGCCGTCGCGACGACGTTCGAACGGACTGTCGCACGGCTGCGCGATGCCGGGGCGACGGTGATCGAGGTGCCTTTCACGGAGCTCGGCGACATTCCGGCGGCCAACGCGAAGGGCGGTTTCGCCGCTGCAGAGGCTTATGCCTGGCACAAGGACCTTCTCGCGGCGCGCGGCGCGGAATACGACCCAAGGGTCGGCAGCCGAATTCTGAAGGGCGGCGAACAGAGCGCAGCCGACTATATCGGCACGGTGACGGAACGGAACAGGCTGATCGAGGCGGCAAACAGGACCACCATCCCGTTTGACGCCGTTATCACCCCGACCGTCGCCATTGTCCCGCCGCGGATTACCGAAGTCGAAGACGACGAGGCATACGGCCCGATCAACATTCTGTGCCTGCGGAATACGCTGGTCTGGAATTTTCTCGACAGATGCTCGATTTCCCTGCCCTGTCACCGAACGGGCGACGCCCCCGTCGGCCTGATGCTGACGGGCGAACGCGGCGGGGATGCGAAGCTGTTCCGCGTCGCCAAAACGGTCGAGGGCCTGCTAGCGCAGGAAACCTAGGCCGGGGACAGGGCATGTCGGCAAAAGATCAAGCGACGGCACAGGAAGAAGCGGCACCGAACCGGATGCTTGTGCTGGTGACGTTGACCTTCGTCACGATGCTGTATGCGATGACGGTCACCATCGCCAACGTAGCCTTGCCCCAGATGCAAGGCGCGTTAAGCGCCACGACCGACCAGATCGCCCTGGTCGTGACCTTCAACATCGTCGCCACCGCCATCGTCACCCCCATGACCGGCTGGCTTACCGGCCGCTTCGGCCGGCGCAACACGATGATTTGGGGCGTTGGCGGTTTCACGATCGCATCCCTCCTCTGCGGAGCCGCCCCAAATCTGGAGACACTCATCCTGTTCCGGGCTGCCCAGGGCGCGTTCGGCGCCCCCTTGGTTCCCTTGAGCCAGGCCATCCTTCTGGAAACCTACCCTAAAAAGGACCACGGCTTCGCAACGTCGGTCTATGGTACAGGCGTTGTCCTAGGCCCGGTCATCGCGCCGACGCTCGGCGGCTACTTGAGTGAATTTCTCAGCTGGCGCTGGGTCTTTTTCATGATTATCCCCTTCGGCATCATCGCTTTTACCGGCGTCGTCGCGCTGATCAAGACTCGGACCGACCGGCCATCGACCAAATTGGATTGGACAGGTTTCTTGAGCCTTTCCATCGCGGTTGCCGCAGCCCAGCTCATGCTGGACCGTGGCGAACGGAACGACTGGTTCAATTCGACCGAGATCATTGCCATCGCCGGGCTTTCCTGTCTGGCGCTCTATTTTTTCATAAGCCACACGGTGACCGCCAAATCGGGCACGTCCTTTCTGAATCCCGCGATATTGAAGGACCGCAATTATCTCCTCGGCCTCGTGATCGTCTTTGTTTTCGGCATGCTGAATTTCACGCCGATGACCCTGCTGCCCCCCTTGCTGCAGACGGTACAGCACTATCCGGATTCGATCATCGGCTGGCTTCTGGGGGCCAGAGGCATCGGAACCATGGTCGCCTTCATGATGATGGTCTATTTGAGCAAACTGGATCCTCGTCCGGTTCTGATCACGGGGTTCCTGGTTCAAGGGATCGCCGGTTTTGCGATGGCAAATTTCGACGTGAACGTCACCACTTTCGACGTTGCCTGGACCAGCTGTCTGCAAGGCTTCGGGGTCGGGTTGATCTGGGTGCCCGTAACGTTGATCACCTTTTCCACCTTGGATCCAAAGCTGTTGCCCGAGGGAATGGCCCTGTTCCACCTGTTGCGAAACTTCGGGTCCAGCGTGTTCATCTCGATCAGCTTCGCCGTCGTCATCCGTACCGGCAAAACGAACTATTCGGAAATGGTCGAGCATATTTCCCCCTTCAACGAACGGCTGAGCATGCCATTCGTGACCGGGCCATTGGCTTTTGACACCACAAAGGGTTTGGCGGCAATCAGTGGGGAGGTTGGCCGGCAGGCGGTGATGGTCGGTTACGTGAATGCGTTCTATTTGTTTGGTTGGGCATGCTTGTCGGTGATCCCTTTCGTTTTTCTCGTTCGTATGAAAAAAGCGAGCCGCTGAAGCAGAAAATCAGACGAAACATGATCCCGGAGCAGCGATTGATGTCCCGGAATTGGGAGACAGAAAATGGATGGACAGGCAGGAACTTCGGACGGCATCCGGTTCGGCTACAGCGTCTGCCCGCATGATTGTCCCAGCACCTGCGCGCTGAAGGTTGAGGTGTTGTCTTCCGACAAGATCGGCCGTCTCTACGGCGCGAAAGACAACAGCTACACCGACGGCGTCATCTGCGCGAAGGTCGCCCGCTATGCGGAACGCATTCACCATCCGGACCGCCTGACCCAGCCGATGCGCCGCACCGGCCCGAAGGGGTCGGACCAGTTCGTGCCGATTTCCTGGGACGAGGCGCTGGACCGCACCGTGGAGGCCTTCATGGCCGCCGAGAGAGAACATGGGCCGGAAGCGATCTGGCCCTATTATTTCGCCGGAACGATGGGTCTGCTGATGCGGGACGGCATCAACCGCCTGCGTCACACGAAAAAGTACTCGGGCATGTACGGATCGATCTGCACCGTCCTGGCCTGGCCCGGCATCGTCGCCGGCACCGGATTACTGGCCGGGCCCGATCCGCGTGAAATGGCGGAAACCAATGTCGTGGTGATCTGGGGCACGAACCCGGTCCACACCCAAGTGAACGTCATGACCCATGCCATGAAGGCCCGGCGCGAACGCGGGGCCAAGATTGTCGTGATCGACGTATACGAAACGCCGACGATCAAACAGGCGGATATGGGAATCGTCCTGCGACCGGGAACGGACGGGGCGCTGGCCTGCGCGGTGATGCATATCCTGTTCCGGGATGGCCACGCCGACCGGGACTACATGATCCAGTTTGCCGACGACCCGAAAGGGTTGGAAGAACACCTGCGCCCCCGCGGCCCTGAATGGGCGAGCAAAATCACCGGCCTGACCGTCGAGCAGATCGAAGCCTTCGCGAAGTTGTTGGGTGAAAACAAGCGGTCCTTCCTGCGCCTTGGCTATGGCTTCACGCGCCAGCGCAACGGCGCCGTCAACATGCATGCCGCCGCGTCCATTGCGACCGTGATGGGGTCCTGGCCGCTGAAAGGCGGCGGCGCCTTCCACAACAGCGGTGGGATCTATCACTGGAACAAATCGCTGATCGAAGGCAGTGACGCACTGGATCCGAGCGTCCGCGTATTGGACATGTCGCGGATCGGCGAAGTGCTGACAGGGGAGAGGGAAGCCCTGTTCGGCGGACCACCGGTCACCGCGATCCTGACCCAGAATACAAACCCGATGATGGTATCCGCCGACTCGACGAAGGTGCATAAGGGGTTCGCCCGCGAGGACCTTTTCGTCTGCGTTCATGAACAGTTCATGACCCAGACGGCCAAGATGGCTGATATCGTGCTGCCGGCCACGATGTTCCTGGAACATGATGACCTGTACCAGGGTGGCGGGCACCAACACATCCTATTCGGCCCGAAACTGGTTGATGCGCCCGGTGAATGCCGAAGCAATCATGAGGTCATCAACGGTTTGGCCAAACGGCTCGGCGCGGAGCACCGCGGTTTCGACATGACCCCGCGAGAGATCATCGATTGGACGCTTACCAATAGCGGCTGGCCCGATCTCGATACATTGGAGCGCGAGCGTTGGATCGACGTCCAGCCCAGTTTCGACGAGAGCCACTATGTCGACGGGTTCAAGACGCCGGACGGCAAGTTCCGCTTTCATCCCGACTGGACACACGCCTTGGCGAACCGGTTCGCACCGGGTGGCGACATCTCCAACATGCCAGACCTTCCCGATCACATGGAAACGATCGAGGAAGCGACGGAGGCGATGCCGTTCCGCCTGGTCACCGCGCCGGCGCGGAACTTCCTGAACTCCTCTTTCACGGAAACCGACTCGTCAAAGAAAAAGGAAGGTAAACCGAAGGTCTTCATTCATCCGGAAGACGCCAACCGCTTGGGCGTCGCACAAGGCGACAAAGTCGTTCTGGGCAACGACCGCGGCGAGATCCGCATTCACGTGGATCTGTTCGAAGGTGTGCAGCACGGTGTGGTTATCGTTGAGAGCATCTGGCCCAACGAGAGTTTCGAAGACGGCAAAGGGATCAATTTCCTGACGGGGTCGGACCCGGCCGGGCCGCAGGGCGGTTGCGCATATCACGATAATAGGATTTGGATACGCGCACTCTAGAGCAATGCAAAAAGTAAGTTCAACGGCAAGAAAGAGCGAGGGAATAGAATGGGAAACAAGATCGATTTGGAAGGAAAACGGGCGGTCATCACGGGTGGCGCGCAGGGCATAGGCTATGCGATTGCCGAGCGTTTCATCGCATCGGGCGCCTCGGTTTCCCTATGGGACATGGACAAGGAGTTGATGGCCAAATCCGTCTCGACGCTCGCGCAAAACGGAAACGCCTTCGGTTTCGCCGTGGACGTCACGGACCCATCGTCGGTCGAAAACGCCACCGCGCAGGCAAAGAATGCCATGGGCGGCATAGACATCCTTGTTTGTAATGCCGGCATCGCCGGCCCGGCCGTTCCGGTCCTCGAATACCCGGTCGATGAATGGAACAAGGTCATCAACCTGGACCTGAACGCCGTCTTCTATTGCTGCAAGGCCGTCGCGCCGTTGATGGTCGCACAGAATTACGGCCGCATCGTCAACATCGCCTCCATCGCCGGCAAGGAAGGCAATCCCAATGCGTCCGGTTACAGCGCCGCAAAGGCAGGGGTCATCGGGTTCACCAAATCGCTGGGAAAGGAACTGGCGAAGCACGACATCGCGGTGAACTGCATCACGCCGGCGGCCGCCCGCACCGCGATCTTCGACCAGATCACGCAACAGCATATCGACTTCATGCTGTCGAAAATCCCGCGCGAACGCTTCGTTCTGGTTGAGGAAATCGCCGCAATGGCTGCTTGGCTTTCCAGTGCGGAAAACTCGTTCACCACGGCCGGCGTGTTCGATATCAGCGGGGGCCGGGCAACCTACTGACGGCGGCCCGCCGCACACTCAATCGTCAAGCTTCGCAGGGGGCCCGCCACTCGATCCGACGGCGGGCCTTCCTCTGATTACCAGACCGTTGGGTGCTACCGTGGCGCCGATATCTTCCGATGGCGGCGCGCCGATCCCCACCTTGGCAAGCAGAAACCTGAAAACCCGCCACAATTTGGGCACGAGCCACACGGCAAGCAGCACGAAAAGCGCCAGTAGGCCTAGGAAAACCAGCGGATTGAAGATCGCCAGCAGCACGCCGCCGATCGCCAGAATATCCTCGACTATTGAGGCGAACCAATTGCTGAACGGTTCGGGGGACGTGTTTATCACGGCGCGGCTGGTCGCCTTGGTAAGGTGACTGCTCGCCGCCAAAGTCCCCCCCGCGACAAGGGCGGCAATCGTCTCCAAATCTTCGCCCATGAACTCGCCGCCAAAACCATCCGCGGCCCCGACCGCCATCATGGCGCCGGCAGGAATGCGGATGAATGTGTGGATCGCATCCCAAAGCGAATCCACGGCGGGTATCTTGTCGGCAAAGAACTCGATGAAGAGCAGGATGGCCGCCGCCGTGAGGACGAGCGGGTTGGACAGGATCTGCATTTCGTCCGGCAACGGCACAATACCGACCATGTTCAACACGCCCAGCAGGACGGCGGTCGCATAAAGATTGATACCACTAGCCCAGGCCGCGCCGAGCGCCAAAGCGAGAATTTGCAGACTTTCCATAGATCAGGCCTCCACCCCGGCACCGGGCACCCTAGAGAAATCTCTTTCTCTAATAAGGGTCCGGTCCGGCGGAGATGCAAGCGCCCCGGCCAGAGGCCGGGGCATGCTCACGAAGGGATATCAGGCGTCGTTCGCGCCTTCGTTAACCATATGAACGACCCTTTGCGGGAAAGGGATTTCAATCCCTTCCTTGTCGAAGCTTTGTTTGAAAGCCTTCGTCAGGTCGAACTTGATACCCCAGTAGTCGCCGGCGTTGCACCAGACGCGTACAATGATATCGACCGAACTGTCGCCGAGATTGCCGACAACGATCTGCGGTTCCGGGTCTTTATGGCAACGCGCGTCCCCATCGACGATTTCCTTAATCACCTTGAAGGCTTTGTCGATATCGTCGCCGTAGCCTATGCCGAGCAGGAAGTCGACGCGCCGGGTTGGGTTGGCACTGAAATTCTTGATCGACGTGTCCCAAAGCTGCTTGTTCGGGACGATGATCTTGACGTTGTCCGGGGTGGCCATTTCGGTCGTGAACAGGCTGATCACCTTGACCGTGCCTGAAACGCCGGCGGCATCGACAAAATCCCCGATCTTGAACGGACGGAAGAACAGCAGCATCACCCCGGCGGCCAAGTTGCTGAGCGTGCCCTGCAATGCAAGGCCGATGGCAAGGCCCGCCGCACCGAGAACTGCGATCAAGCTGGCCGTCTGGACGCCGAAACGTTCCAAAACCATGACAATCGTAACCGCCAGCACCAAATACCGCACCAGCGTCGACAGGAAATGCTGAAGCGTTTCATCGATGCCCCGGATTCTGCCGAGTCCGTTGCTGGCCGCACTGCGGGCCCAACCGGCCACGATCCAACCGAGAACCAATAAGACGATGGCACCGACCACCTGCAGGCCATAGGCTGTCACCAGCTCCATGACATGATTCAGGGTTTCGGTGATTTGTTCCTGATCCATGACCCTTACCTCTCCAAATTCATCTCTGTTGTCGCAAGCCGCCCGCGCACATGCATACCCCGGCACGCTCCATACTGCTAATATGATATCCCGGCAACCTTGGAGAAAACCTCTTGTCCGGACAACGCTTTGAATGCCGTTTCATGGACCGCGGGTTCGTAGCCTGCCGCCAAAGCGCGGACGCTGGTCTCCGGTGTCAGCACCGTCACCGATCCCGGTGCCAGGCCGCTTGCTTCCCCGGCCAGATGATATCCTTCGAATGACCACTGCAGTAAGGACCCTCCGGCCACCAACAGGCATAGCCCGCCAAGCTCGATCATCGTGCCGTTGGGCAGGTCCTTTAAGTCGGCTGTCCATGGACGCTGAAGAAACGTGCGGGGCACGGCGCGTTCGACATGCAGCCTGGCATCGAGACTCGCGGCACTTTCCGAAATCGGGACCACGCCTGCGCGTGCCAATGCATTGCGATAGCCGACATAGGCATGATACCGGCACTCCGCACAGGGTCGATGGCCAGCCGCCAAGGCGGTCGCTTCATCCAGGAAGAACAACTCGGTATAGCGGTTCGGCGCCATTAGACGCCGCCTCCTGCCCTTGAAGGCGGTTTTGCATATAATCCAGTTTTTGTGCCGCCACCGTCGATGCGTTATATTCCCCTCTTCGTCGTGCAGCACGCCCCGGTTGCCCATGAACATCCCGTATGATGGGCTGGCAACTAGTTCGCCTTTTGGGGTTATTCGATTTTGCTTCGGTTTTTTCATAAATTTTCTGGAAATTGACTTTTTCTTGCACCGGGCAAGAGCGTCGCGACAACACTCGAAAATTGAACTATTGAATGAAGCATACGGTAGTCAACTACTGCGCATAATGATAAATGACTGTAACCGCCTGTAGTTTTATCTTGGACCTGCCAAGTTTTGCTCCTGTTCCAAAGCATCGACTCTTGATATAAGCCCTATGAACCATGACAATGTCGTGAGAGTCGGCAATGTTGTTTTCGTGCGGCTCGCTGTGTCAATCGTAACATTCTTGGATGACACCGTAGATTATCTACCTGCGTCCCGATGGAGTTCTTGATCTATGCCTAGACGAAGCAAACCTGTAGTTTATGAAGCGCCGGATGGGCCGATCCCCGCTGGCCGCCCGGGTGTACCCAACCCCATTGATATTCACGTCGGATCCAGAATGCGCATGCGCCGGATCATGCTGGGCATGAGCCAGCAGAAACTTGGCGAAGCGCTTGGCCTGACCTTTCAACAGGTTCAAAAATACGAACGCGGCACCAATCGTGTCGGTGCCTCGCGGCTTTGGGACCTTTCCAATGTCCTGGATGTGCCGATCACGTTCTTCTTCGAAGACATGCCAAGCGACGTGGCCGGGAACAGCCCGCGCCTACGCGCCGGCCTTTCCGAGGAGCCCGTTCCTGAAGTCGATTTCGAACCGGACCCGATGGCGAAACGGGAAACACTTGAACTCGCCAGGGCCTATTACAAGATCAAGGATCCGATGGTCCGCAAGCGCGTCTTCGACCTTGTGAAGGCGCAAGCCAAGGTCGACACCGACAAGTAGGCATTGTTCTCGTCAAAGCCCCCGTGGAGAAATCCTCGGGGGCTTTCGCTTTTTCGCCCAGGCCGATTTGACAGAACGGCATAGAGCAAGGCCTAGTTTGAGACTGTTGGATTCATGCAGGACAGTCGTCGCGATGGCAGGCATTCCATTTGTTCAGGAGATGTCCTTCGACTACGGACATTTGGCTGAGGTCGCACCCGGATTGCGGCGGCTGGTGGTGGAGAACCCCAGCCGGTTCACCTTTCACGGTACCGGCATCTATGTGGTCGGAACCGGTGAAGTCGCCGTCGTGGACCCCGGCCCCAAATCCCCCGCCACGGTGCGGGCGCTTGTGACTGCGCTGAAACGCGAAACCGTCGCCGCAATCCTGATCACACATACCCACTTGGACCATTCCCCCGCTGCGGCCGAACTGAGGGAAATGACGGGGGCGCCGACGTACGGTTTCGGTCCGCATGGGGGCGGAAGCGCCGGGTCCGATGCCGTCGAGGAAGGGGCCGACTATCTATTCGACCCCGATCGTCGTTTGCGCGATGGAGAGATGGTGTCGGGCAAGGATTGGACGGTGCATGCGGTCCACACACCGGGACACACATCCAATCACCTCTGTTATGCCTTTGAAGAGCAGGATGCGCTGCTGAGCGGCGATCATGTCATGGGATGGTCGACCACCGTGGTATCCCCGCCGGACGGCAATATGGCGGATTATATGGCGTCGCTGAAGAAACTAAGAGATCGGCGGGAACAGACCTACTGGCCGACGCATGGGCCGCCCATTCGGAACGCTCACGAATTCGTCGATCATTTGTACGAGCACCGTTTGGACCGGGAACGCCAGATCATGGCTTGCCTGTCCGATGGGCTTGCAACTATCGAAGAAATGGTGCCCCGAATGTATGCGGGAATACCGACGGCACTCTATCCCGCAGCGGCACGGTCCGTCCTGGCCCATTTGCAGATGATGGTGGCCCAGGGCCGCGTCGCGACGCAAGACGCACTGCCGACCGTCACCAGCCGGTTTTATTCTAGTTCTGCGTAGGCTGACCGGCACGGGACCCGAAGAACAAACGCACCGGTTGACCCTGCTGGTCGAAACCTTCGCCCGCACCGTTTCCGGCGCCATCCATCACGAAAACACCTTCGGCATGTATTCCGCTGACACAGTTGATCCGCCAGTAACCGTCCGATTCGGTTTTCCCGACATCGCCTTCCACGGCCCGCGTGTCCCAATGCCCGAAGCATCGATTTACCACGCCCGTTGAACTCGTCGAAAACGGGTCGCGGTAGTACACGCGCAGGCGAAATTCCCCGGCAGCGCCGGGCACAGGTTTCACGATGAAACCGTCGCCGTATCCATCGGCTCCCCAGGTGACGGCAAGCGCCTTCTCGTCTGCCTTCGGGCCTTCAGCGGCCTTTTCGCCGTCTGTCGCGGCGCATGCCGAGAGAACTGCTAGAATTGCAAGAGTAGCGATCGTTTTACCCATGATCCGCCTCGTTGGTTGCGGTGCGTCAAACAGTGCTTGTTCGAACCATATGGTGATCGGCCTTGTCGACGGGAACCGCCGCGACCGCTCTCCATGCATCAAAAAATTGCGACTTTTCGACGCCGACGGCCCCGTTACCGGTCCAGGCCCGCCCGCTTGGCGTCAGGACCTTCCCGTTCCAGGGCGCCACCCAATTCTTCCCAAGGGACGCAATCCCGAATGGGATCGTGATCGACGATGATGTCTTCCGCATGCCGCAGCAGCATTCCGCCATAGTTCAAGGGCCGGGGCGCGGAGGCGGCGGCTTGATTGCCCGCCACCATCTGAATCAACCGTTCCGGAGAGGCCAGGCCCGACCGAATGCTCAAGTTCGACGCACCGCCGAACCGGGCGTTGACCTCGATAAATTGCGCACCCGCAACGGGATCGTAAAAAGCCTGGAGATTGTTGTGCCCCACCAGTCCGAGCAGCTCGGACAAGGCTAGTGCCGACTCCGTCAATTCGGGCAGTTTCTCGACCCGCGTCTTCCAGGATTCGCCGGCCCGCGTGGAGATTCGACGCCGGGCGACGGCCTGAAGCGGGCGGCCGTCAAGGTCCATCAAGACGTCTATGCTGTATTCCGGCCAATCAACGAAATCCTGAACGATCAGTCCACCGGAAACGGCGCCATGCAGGGTCTCGTAGGCGGCGAGTTCTTCCCTACTGGAAATTCGCATCGCGTGATGCGGGACGGTCCGGTCGGCCGCGCGGCAGAAAACCGGAAAACGGTCAACAGCGGACGGCGACGGGTAGGTCTTCGGCGTTGGAAACCCGTTTTTTCGGCAAAATGCCATGAACCGCCAAGAATCACAGCAAATGCCGACGGTTTCGGGCGAGGGAACCAGTACGGCAATCCCCTGCTCCCGCAACTGTCCGGCGATTTGGGCCAACCTGGGCAATTCCCCATCGCGTGTCGGAACGACGAGAGATATGTCACAGGCCGTGCAAATCGCTTTCAAGGCATCAAGGAATTGCGGGTCGCTGCTGCGCGGCGTGAGAACGGCCCGGTCAGCGACCTGAAGGGCAGCACTGTCCGCCGCAACATCGGCGGCGACCACGCCACCGCCAAAAGGCCGCACCGCGTCCTGGAAAGCTCTTACCAGCAGGGATTTACTGCTGGCGCTTAGGATCAAAACGTTCAAACAGGCCCTCCTTCTGGTTGGCCGTGCGGCTTCTACCGACGGACCAGTATGCGCCCACCCGACTTTATTGGGAATAGCGCCCGAATTTTTCCAAGCAAGAAATGCTCCAAACGCGCCGGAGAGCCGCTATTGCCCATCGCCGCGGTATTCATATGCCCCGACATCCGCGCGCTTGCCCCATGGCCTGGGCAAACCGGTCAAATCATCCTGCGGCACGTCTCCTTTTGCATAGTCAGTACCGAAACTCTTCGCATGGGGCCTGAGGTCGAACCTATCAGGATCGCGGAACACGTTCCTGGGATTGCCGTAGAATACATTCCCCAGGTAATCCACCCCGCCGCGAACCGGCGGGAATCCTTTTGGCCAGGCCTTGGATTTGCGCGGGGCCAGATTGTTAGCGATCAACGACCCTTCCGGCTGCCGTCCGTCCTTGTGCGGCAGAATCCGGACCCCGGCGGGGCCGACCCGGTTGTCCGTCGGGTCGAAAACCGTGTTGTTCCGGATTACGACGCGGCGCGCGCCCATAACGGTGATGCCATGCCAGTGATCGACAACGACAAGATTGTTCTCGATCAGCCAATCCTCGTAGATACCGTCAAACATGCCGATCCCCTGCAGCAGGCACTGCAAGGGATGGCCCGGCTTCAGATAACTAAGGAACGTATTCCGCCTCAGCACGGTTCCGCGGGAAACACCCGCGCCGGCGCGCCCGTCAGCCCCCAAAGACCAAGACTGGAACCCATCGTCATGGTTCTTGTCGACCGCGTAACAACTGTGGACGACATTGTCCTGGACCGTATTGAAATCGCCGATGGCCCGCAGACCGTCGCCCGAGAAATGCGCCACAGTGTTGCCCTCAATCAGTCCATGTGATCCGGTCAGTTGGATCCCATGGCGGACATAGAACAATCGGTTGTTTCGAATAACCAGGTTCTCCCCCTGTGCGGTTATCCCGCTGGCCGCACGGGCACGCCACTCCTCGCCCGTCCATGAAGAACCATCCTCCGACGACCGGATCGTCAGGCCGTCGATCGTTATCCCGCGGCTTCGATTTATACGAACCGCGCTATGCCGGCTGCTCTCTTCGTCGCCGGATAGTGGATGCCGGCGCGCCCAATCGACAGTCAGGGACCGGAGGATGACATCGGACGAACCGTCGATGGCCACGGAGGAAAAAACGGCACCGCCTTCCCCGCCTTGAACGGTCAACCCTTGTGCCGCGTGCAGGATCAGGTCGCCATAGAAACCCGCTGCCAATACCAACCTCGTCCCATGCGCCGGCTTGCTCGTCAGGGCCTTTTCAATCGAAGAATAAGGGCTTGCCGCAGAACCATTGCCGCCAGGTTCAGCGTGAAGGTCGATATGGATGTCCTTTGCGGCGGCCGTATTCTGGGAAAGCATCAACAGAGCGAGAAACATTCCACATCGCAGCATGCCGCCAGCATTGATACGCATTGAGCCGGTCTTCCTCGCTCAGCATGGGCGGTTCACGGGCGCCACCATAGCACACAGGCAAGTTCGCGTCGGCGAGCCGGCCGGCGACAGGTTCAGGAGAAAGCGGTGGGCCAGGTTTCAACCATGACGTCGACCCCGATTCCGACCGCCAAAAGCCCGGCCATCACGCTCAACAGACCGTGCACGCGCACCGCATTCTTTTCCGCCGCGCGCAGCGGCCAGGCGGCAATTGCCGTGAGTGCCGCCATCCCGATGATCGACCCCACCCCGAAGATGAGAACATAGGCGACGGCCGTCCAGGCATCCTTGGTCGCCGCCACCGCCAGCGCGAGAAGCCCCGCCGATCCAGCAGCGCCATGCACCAACCCGACGATCAGCGCTCTTACGGGAAAGCCTGTCGGATGCCGGTGACGATGATCGTCTTTCGAATGCGGCGCCATCGCGCCCTGATGGCTGTGGGCATGGAGATGAACCTTGCCGTCCCCATGCTCATGAACATGAAAGTGGATCTTCTTCTTTCGCATCCTCCGAAAGACATCGACCCCCAGCAGAACAAGCATACAGCCGACGGAGAATTCCAGCACGGCGGCCGTGCGGTCCGTCAATGTCAGACCCAACAGGATCACCGCCGCGCAAATTGCGAACAACGTGATCGTATGCCCCAGCCCCCAAACGGCGCCACGAAGCGCGAGTCCACGCTTTGAATGACTTCCGCCGGCAGCCATCGTGCCGACCGCCGCTAGATGATCGGCTTCCAGCGCATGCTGCATGCCAACCAGAAACCCAAGGGCAAGAAACCCTTCCATGACGCCTCCAAGCGCGCGAGGAAACCCGAAACGAGAGAAGAGCCAAATGGCTCTACCGCGTCACACAGTGCCGGCAAGCGCCCGGCGATAGAGGTCGCAGCAGATTTCTTCGGTCAGCGGGATGGGATTGCCGCCCGCGGTCGGATCGACAACCGCCATCGCGGCCATCCGCTCGATCTGTTTGTCGTCGATTCCGATTTCCGCACTTGTATGGGGAATGCCCAGTTCCGACCGAACATCCAGGATATATTTCATAAACCCGTCGAAGCCGCCGCCGATTCCAAGCCACGCCGACAGACGGTCGATCTTGCCTTCGATCGACGGCCGGTTGAAGGCCAGCACATAGGGAAGATAGACCGCGTTCGTCAGGCCATGATGGGTATGATACAGAACGCCCGCCGGGTGGGAGAGCGAATGAACCCCGCCCAAACCTTTCTGGAAGGCGACCGCGCCCATGGCGGCGGCCGACATCATGTGGCCCCGCGCTTCAATATCGTCGCCCTTTGCAAAAGCCCGCGGCAGGTAGTCCTTCACCAGACGCATGCCTTCAACGGCGATCCCTTCCGACATGGGATGATAGGTCGGCGCGCAATAGGCTTCCAGGCAGTGAACGAAGGCATCCATGCCCGTCCCTGCCGTGATATGCGGCGGCAGGCCAACCGTCAGGTCGGGGTCGCTGATCACAACGGACGGAAGCATCTTGGGATGGAAGATAACTTTCTTCACTTCTTCCGCCGTGTTGGTGACAACACCGGCACGCCCGACTTCCGACCCGGTACCCGACGTTGTCGGCACGGCGATAATCGGCCAGATCACTTCCGCATTCGCGCGGGTGAACCAATCGCCGATATCCTCGAAATCCCAGACCGGTCGGACCTGATCCGCCTGGAAGGCGATCAGCTTGCCGACATCCAGGGCGGATCCTCCGCCGAACGCGATGACGCCGTCATGCCCACCCGCCTTGAAGGCATCGATCCCCGCGGCGAGGTTGGTATCAGTCGGGTTGGAATCGACACCGGAAAACAGGCCCCGGCCAAGCCCGGCCTTCTCCAAAATATCCAGGGCACGGGCCGTGATCGGCAGGTTCGCAAGCCCTGCATCGGTGACGAGCAACGGGCGTTCCATGCCCGCCTTGCCGCACGCAACCGGCAATTCCTCTATCCGCCCGGCGCCGAACCAGATCGTTGTAGGATAGGACCAATTCGCCTGCATTCTCTAAGCCCTTTCAAAACCGCGAGCCACTTCCCAATCGGTGACCGCATCATCAAACGCCTTTTGTTCCCAAGTCGCGGCGTGGACGTAGTGGTCGACCACATCGTCCCCCATCGCCGCCCGCAGCATCTTCGACCGTTTCAGGGAGACGGTCGCATCCCGCAGCGCTGTGGGAATGCTGCGCGCCCGCGCAGCCTTGTAGGCATCGCCGGTGAATTCCGGCTCCAATTCCAATTTGTTCTCGATTCCATCGATCCCGGCAGCCAGCATCGCCGCATAGGCGAGGTAGGGATTGAGGTCCGATCCGCCGACGCGGCACTCGACGCGAATGCCCTTGGTGCCTTCGCCGACCAGCCGATATCCGGCCGTCCTGTTGTCCAGGGACCAGATCGCCTTTGTCGGCGCGAAGGTGCCTTCCTTGAACCGTTTGTAGCTGTTGATGTAGGGCGCCAGGAAATAGGTGAATTCACCGGCATGCGCCAGTAGCCCAGCCAGATAATGCCTCATCATATCCGACATGCCGTACTGCCCGTCCTTGTCCAGGAAGGCCGATTTGCCGTCCAAGGTCCAAAGGGACTGATGCACATGGCAGGAACTGCCCGCCATGCCGGCGTTCCACTTCGCCAGGAAGGTCAGCGCGTGCCCCTTCTGCCAGGCGATTTCCTTGCAGGCATTCTTGATGATGACATGGTTATCGGCCATGTCGACGGCTTCGCTGTAGCGGACATTGACCTCGCCCTGGCCCGCATCGGCTTCGCCTTTGGTGTTCTCGACCGGAATTCCCGCACCCTGTAACCCGGTGCGGATCGCCCGCATCACGCCTTCTTCCTTGGTGGTTTGGAAGATGTGGTAATCCTCGTTATAGGCGCTATAGGTCTTCAGACCGCGATAGCCGCCGTCGCCCGCTTCCTCGAAGGACTCGCGGAACATGAAGAATTCAAGCTCAGACGCCATGAAAGGCTTCAGGCCCATCGCCTCCAGGCGTTTGACCTGCTTCTTCAGGACCGCGCGGGGCGAATGGGGAACTTCTTCATGTGTGTGATGATCCAGTACGTCGCAGAGAACCATGGCTGTTCCTTCCAGCCACGGAACGCGCCGCAAGGTCGTCATGTCCGGCTTCATCGTATAGTCGCCATAGCCGGCGGCCCAACTCGTCGATTTGTAGCCTTGGACGGTCTCCATCTCGAGGTCCGTCGCAAGGAGGTAGTTACAGCTATGCGTTTCCTCATATCCGCTTTCGAGGAAGAATTCCGCCTGAAAACGTTTCCCCATCAGGCGTCCCTGCATATCGACCAGCGCCACGAGGACAGTATCGATTTCGCCCTTTTCGACGGCGGTTTTCAGTTCTTCAAAGCTTAGGTTACCCGGCATGACTGCTTCCAATTTTTGCTGACTTGAAGGAAATGTGGGGCGCCTGAACAGCGCCCCACAGACCCGTTTGCACGACCCTTTTTAGCTATAGCGGTAGGGACGTCCAGCCTTAACCATATCCGCGTTGTACTTCTTGAAGATTTCCACGACTTTCGCCTTGGTTTCGGACTCCGATGCGATTTCGTCCCAGAACTTCACCGCGGCAGCTTCGACGGTATCCCATTCCTTGTCCGGAATGGTCGTCAATTGCATTTTCGTGCCGTCAACACGCAGCGAGGCTTCGCCGCCCCAATACCACCACTGCCGGTAATAATGGGAACTGTCGAACGTGACCCTGACCAATTCCTTCAGGTTGTCCGGCAATTCGTTCCAACGGTCCATATTGGCGAAGAAAGACCCCGCCCAGGCGCCGGAAATGTTGTTGGTCAGGAAGTAGTTGGTCACATCCGCCCAACCGACCGTGTAGTCTTCCGTGATACCGGACCAGGCAATGCCGTCCAGTTCGCCGGTTTGAACCGCGACTTCGATGTCTTCCCACGGCAGCGTGACCGGCACGACGCCGAACTGCGTCAAGAAACGGCCCGCGGTCGGGAAGGTGAAGACCCGCTTGCCCTGCAGGTCCGCAAGGCTGTGAATCGGGTCCTTGGTGGCGAAATGGCACGGATCCCAAGACCCGGCGGAGATGTGCTTGACCCCGACCTTGGAGTACTCCGCATCCCAAATTTCGTTCAGGCCGTACTGGTTGAACAACACCGGAACGTCCAGCGAATACCGGCTGGCGAACGGGAAATAGCCGCCGAACACGGTGACTTCCGTCGGTGAGGCCATGGAATCGTCATCGGACTGGACGGCGTCGATCGTGCCGTTCTGCATGGCGCGGAACAATTCACCGGTCGGCACCAGCTGATCGGCGAAAAAGAGTTCGATCTCCATCTGATCGCCGGCGATCTTGTTGAAGCTGTCGATGGCGGGTTTGATGACATGTTCGGCCAGTGCCGGGCCTGCATAAGTCTGCATGCGCCATTTGATCTTGGACTGGGCGTGAACGGCCGGCGCCGCGAGGGCTGCCGCGCCGGCAATGCCCGCACCGGCAAGGAATTTGCGTCTTGTAGTCATTCTCTTACTCCTTGTTCTTAGGTTGGTAAAAACCGAGCGGATATGATCCGCGAATGCGGCCCCTTTCCGGGGCTCTATTAAAGGCCATAGACGTAGTGCGGCAGCCATAGCGCGATGTCGGGGAACGCCATGATCACGGCAAGCGACAGCACCATTACACATACGAAGGGAAGAATTGACCCGTAGATATCCCTTAATGATATCTCAGGTGGCGCCATCGCACGCATCAAAAACAAATTATACCCGAAGGGCGGCGTCATGTAAGCGATCTGCGTCGTGATCGTGTAGAGTACGCCATACCAAACCAGATCGAAGCCCAACGCATCCACCAGCGGAACGTAGAGGGGCGCGACAATCACCAGCATCGCCGTATCGTCCAGGAACGTTCCCATCAGCAGGAAGGAAAGCTGCATCAGGATCAGGATCATCCAGGGGTCGAGGCCAAGCTGTTCCGTGAACAGATTTTCGATCGCACGCACGGCGCCCAACCCGTCGAAGACAGCGCCGAAGCCCAGCGCCGCCAGGATGATCCACATGAACATGCAGGAAATCGCCAAGGTCTGGCGGACCGAAACTTCGAAGACCTCCCGCGTCATGCGTTTCTTGACGATCGCCGCCACGAAGGCCGACATCGCGCCGATTGCCGAACTTTCCACGAGGCTTGTCCATCCATTGATGAAAGGCACCATCATGGAGGCGAAGATGACGATCGGCAGGATACCAGCGCGCAGCAGGCGGAGTTTTTCGGACAATGCGACCGTCCGTTCTTCGACCGGGAGAACCGGACCGAGCTTCGGATTGATGCGGCAGCGGATAGCGATATAGACGATAAAAAGGGCAGCCATCATCAGGCCGGGGAATACACCCGCCAACCACAACTGGCCGACGGGCTGCCGCGCGATCATCGCATAAAGCACCAGGACGACCGATGGCGGCACAAGAATCCCCAGCGACGACCCCGCCTGGATTACGCCTGTCACCATCCTTTTGTCATAGCCGCGCTTGAGCAGTTCGGGCAGCGCGATCGTCGCGCCAATCGCCATGCCGGCGACAGACAGCCCGTTCATCGCGGAAATAAGCACCATCAGGCCGATCGTCCCGATCGCCAGACCGCCATGAACCGGTCCCATCCAGACATGGAACATCTTGTAGAGATCGTCCGCGATTTTCGATTCCGAGAGCACATAACCCATAAAAATGAACATCGGCAGGGTCAGAAGCGGATACCACTTCATCAATTTCATGGCCGATGAGAACGGGATGTCCGATCCGCCCGTGCCCCACAGAGCCAGAGCGGCTATCACCGCGACGCCCCCGATGGCGCCGAAGACGCGCTGACCGGTCATCAGCATCAGCATCATCGAAGAGAACATGAGGATAGCAATCAACTCATAGGACATCAGATCTCATCCCCGCGGATCTTCGCGATGTCCTTGAGCAACTCGGCGGATACCTGCATCAGCATTAAAAGGAAACCGATGCACATGATCAGTTTGATCGGCCAAAGATAGGGGCGCCACGCGGTCGGACTGCGTTCCAGATGACCGATTTCTTCCGTTCCGATGATCAGGCCGAACAGAAAACCGATCGGCTCCTTCCCAAAGTAGCCGAGCGAATAGGCCATCGAATTGAGGCCGCCATAGAGCAAAACAACCAGGAAGAAGACTAGCATCATGACGCTCACCGCGTCATAGCACGCCTTCTTTCGGTCAGACCAATTGCCGTAGAACAGATCCATCCGAACATTCGATCCAAGCTGGATCGAATAGGGGCCGCCGATGATATAGTAGGCGACCATCAAAAATTGGGCCACTTCCAACGTCCAAAGAGACGGCAAGAAGAAAGTCTTCGATATGGACGACCACAGCAGAACGCCGACAAGAGCAAAAATGCCATACATGGCGAACCGGCCGATACGCCGGTTCATTTTGTCGACAAAGCGAATGTAGGATTTGGTCCAGGCGGGCATCGGAGGGGTCACCGGAGAGAGATCGAGTCTTGCAGAGAGACCATGTCTGCCGACTCTCCACGCATGGCAACAGAAACACAATAAGGCGCGACCGGATTCCTTCGCGCGCCTTTCTCGCCGTTCTCCGACAGCACTCTGATACCCCTTCCCCAAATTCGAAGGCGGTAGCATTCCACAGCAAAAGCTGTCGTCAAGGCCTTTTATGCCCAACTGTGAAGAGGTTAACGGCGGTGATGAGGCCTGCCTTGGCGTCAGGCGTTGGCCGCGCCGTAATACAGGGTGACGACATGCTTTGCTTCCGCGAAAAACAGCCACCGTTCAAGAAGAATACCGGTGGAGCAGAAGGCGACCGCGAACAAGGCGCAGAGCACTTCGGTCAAGCCGCTCAAGAAGACGGCCCCCACGATCAGGGCGATGGGCAGGACAAACCCCAGCACAGAGGCATAAAAGCGAAGTTTGTCGGCGTGCTTGCGGGCGATCCGATATCCCATTTCGTCCAGCAGATAGTTGGATTCCGTGTGCGGCCCTTCCAGTAATGTCGTCTTGCCGGGACCGCCCAACCCCGTTGCCGTCCCAATATCACTGGTGGAGGAAGACACTTGCAGGAACCGCCAATAGGCCTGCTTCACCATCAGGCCCAACCCCAGGGACAACAAGGCCGCCGCGGCAACTTCATCACGCATGTCGAACTGCCGCAAATGGACGAAGAACGTCAGCAGCACCGCACCGGTCATGAGGGAGAAAATCAGATATCCGGCCACCGTATAACGATTGTGCCAAGCCTGGATCGTCTTCAGTGACGCATAGATCATGGCGGTGCAATACACGGTGATCAGGGCCAGAACGATGGCCGAAGCGGCAATCGTGGCGACCGTCCCACGGTCGTCCACATCCATGAACCAGACATAGAAGTATGCAAAAACAGGCAAGTAAGCGAGGATTGCCGCGACACCTTCGCGGGACAGCCAGGATGTGCGCCACTGGCTCAGCGCGCGCCAAGCCCGTTCGGGATGGCCCAGATGGGCCGTGGACGAAAGCAGTCCCGCCGTCACCAGTGCGAAAGAAACGCCCAGGACAACCAGGGCGAAGTCGCGGTCGGCCGGAATCCTGCCGAACAGGTTGAACAGCGCAAACCAGATCAGCAGCCCATAGCCGGCGCCGGACGCGGTCGTGAAGAAAATGACGGATTTAGCGGGATGCATGGATTTCCCCACGGCTGATAATCGAGATCGCGCGGCGCATCTGGTCCTACCCTACCGGCTCAACACACGGTCGACCAAACGGGCCAGAAATCCAGCCCCGTCCAGGTCATCGTCTTTCGGGTGAAAACGGTCCATCGCGCTAATGGCGGACGCTCCATTCTTGCGCGGCCGCGGCGGCAAATAGCGGTTCACGGGTTTGCAATCCTGTTCCGGCATCAGGGCATAGCCGCCGCGCGCAGCGGACAATTTCGACACTTCGCTGTCCGGGTCGCCCAGATCGCCAAAATGGCGCGCGCCCGCGGGACAGGTCGATACACAAGCCGGTACGCGGCTTTCCGGCCGCAGCGTCTCATTGTAGATCTTGTCGATGCACAGGGTGCACTTCTTCATGACGCCCGCGGACTCGTCATATTCCCGCGCGCCATAGGGGCAGGCCCAGGAACACAGTTTGCAGCCGATGCAGGTATCGGCGTTGACCAGGACGATACCGTCTTCTTCCCGCTTATAGCTGGCGCCGGTCGGGCAGACAGATACGCAGGGCGCCGCCTCGCAATGCAGGCAGGATTTCGGGAAATGGACCGTTCGGCTGCCGGCTTCCTCATCCCGAACTTCGAAAGTGTGAATCCGGTTGAACCACACGCCGGCCGGATCGCCGCCATACGGGTTCTTGTCCGTCAACGGAGCGCTATGGCCCGACGTATTCCATTCCTTGCAGTTGACCGCGCAGGCATGGCACCCGACACAGATATCCAGATCGATAACGAGGCCCAGTTTCTTGTCGGTCGTGGCTGGCAGGCTGGTCATTTGTGACCGTCCTTCGGCCCTGGGCCTTTCCTGTTTCCATGTCCCTCAGCAACGCCCGCGACATTGCCCGACACTTCGCGGCGATTACCGATCCACTCGGTCATCGGCACGCCGCCATCGCGGCCAGACTTCGTGAACTGTGCCCCATAGCTCAGTTCTTCCACCGGCGTCGGACCTCCCGGCGGCGGCGGTAGCGCATCGAATGTCGGTTCCGTCAGACCCGCTTCTTCCGGCAGGCATTTTTCCACCCGGACACGCAGATCGAACCAGGCAGCCTGCCCGGTCACAGGGTCGGAGTTCGAATAGCGCAATCCGTCCTCTTTTGCCGGAAGCAGTTCGGAAATGATGTGGTTCAGCAGGAAGCCCTGCGTCGATTCCGGCGCATCCACGCTGAGCCGCCAAGCGCCCTTGCGTTTGCCGATCGCATTCCAGGTCCAGACCGTATCAGCATTGACGCCGTTCATCAGCTTGACCTGACCCTTGACGCGGCCCGCATAGCTGATGACCCAAACCCAGTCTTCGTCCGTGACCCCCATGGCCGCAGCGGTCTCTTCATTGATGTAAAGCCTGTTTCGCGCCGTGATCTGACGCAGCCAGGCGTTCTGAGACCCCCATGAATGATACATCTGCATCGGCCGCTGCGTCAGCGCGTGCATCGGATAGGCATCGGTGTCGACAGCAGCCTCCTCGAACGGCATGTACCATATGGGAAGCGGGTCGAAATACGTCTCGACGCGGGCGCGATGCTGTTCCGGCGGCTGCATGGGGCCGTGGCCCTGTGCGGCTAGGCGGAATTTCTGAAGCGGTTCCGAATAAAGCTGCAGGACAATCTGTTCAGCCTTCGGTATCCAGCCCATCCCAGCCGCGTAGTCCAGATATCCCTTGTTGGCATGTTTGAAATATTGGTGTTCGAGCGGCATTTCCGCGCTCCAGAAACAGCCATTCTCGATGTAACGGTCGAGCTGATCCTTGTTGACCGCGCCGCGCCCATGGCTGTCGCCATCCTCGCCGCGCCAACCCGCCAACGGGCCGATCCCCGGCATACGCTCGTGATTTACGATATAGTCGGAATAGCCACCGGGATATTTCGCAGCGCCTGCCGTATCGACAAAGCCCGGCAGGCCGAGCCGCGCACCCAGATCGATCAACACATCCTGAAACGGCCGAACGTCGCGGTCGGGTTTCACCACTGGCTGGCGGATAGCGTCCCCCGGCCCATGCGCCGAGGAAATCGGACGGTCCAGCAGGGAGATACAGTCCCACCGCTCCAGATAGGTCGTGTCCGGCAGGATCAAATCGGCATAGGGAACCATCTCCGAATAATAGGCGTCGGAATATATGATTTTCGGGATTTTGTATTCGCCGGTATTCGAGTCCTTGTCGGTGAGGTAATGCAGGGTCCCCGGTACGTTCATGGACGAGTTCCAGGCCATGTTCGCCATGTACATGAACAGAACGTCCACCCCGTAAGGATCCTTTTTCCACGCATTGTGGATCACCATATGCATCAGTCCATGGGCTGACAGCGGATGTTCCCAACTATACGCCTTGTCGATGCGCTTCGGCGTGCCGTCTTCTTCGACCAGCAAGTCTTCCGGGCCTGTCGGATTGCCGAGCGGCATACCGCCCAGAGGGGTGTTGGGATGCCATTCCTTGCCCGCCGGCTTTGGGCCCGGCGGGATCGGCCGGGGAAACGGCGCCTTGTAGCGCCAGCCGCCGGGACAATCGATCGACCCCAGCAAGACTTGCAGCAGATGGATCGCGCGGCAGGTATGGAACCCGTTGGAATGAGCCGAGATGCCACGCATCCCATGCATGGATATCGGCCGGCCGACCATGCGATCGTGTTTCCGTCCGGCCCAATCGGTCCAAGGCTGTTCGATCACCACTTCTTCGGAAAAGGCGGTATGCGCCAGCTCGGCGGCGATCCGTCGGATCGTTTCGGCAGACACACCGGTGCGTTCCGCCACGGCGTCGGGTGCATATTGCGGATCCAGGTAACGGCGCGCCAACAGGTCGAAGGCCGGCACCGCGGCGCGGCCGTCGTCCAGCACCCAGCGCCCCGCCAGGACGGGTTTCGCCTCCGACGACAGGGCGTTTACGGTCTGGCCTTTGTCCCCGTCCCAACACAGCGGATTGCCGTCGGCATCGCGGGCAATCAGCCCGTCATCCGCACCGCCGGGATTCTGTATGACCAGCCACGGCGCGTTGGTGTAGCGGGACAGGAAGTCGAGGTCGACATTTTCCGTCCGCAGCAACTCATGGACCAGCGACATGGCCAGCAATCCGTCCGTCCCGGGCCGGATGCCGATCCATTCGTCGGCGATGGCGCCATAGCCCGTCCGTACCGGATTGACCGCAACGAACTTGGCGTCCCCCCGCGTCTTCAGCTTGCCGAGGCCGATCTTGATCGGGTTGGAATCGTGATCCTCCGCAACGCCCCACATCATGAAATACTTGGTGTGGTCCCAATCGGGTTCGCCGAATTCCCAAAACGCTCCACCCAGGGTGTAGAGACCGGCGGCCGCCATGTTGACGGAACAAAAGCCGCCATGGGCCGCGAAATTGGGGGTGCCGAACTGGGCGGCCCACCATCCGGTCAGCGACTGGCTTTGATCGCGCCCGGTGAAGAAGGCCAATTTCTTCGGATCAGTGCGGCGTATATCGCCCAGCCAATCCTGAGCAAGGGAGAGGGCTTCCTCCCACTCGATTTCCTTGAATTCACCCGCACCGCGTTCACCCACCCGCAGCAGCGGCTTGGTCAGCCGGGCCGGTGAGTTGTGGTTCATGATCCCGGCGGATCCCTTGGCGCAAAGCACGCCCTTGTTCACCGGATGATCGGGATTGCCTTCGATGTAACGAACACCGCCGTCCTTCAGGTAGACCCGGATGCCGCAACGGCAGGCGCACATGTAACAGGTGGTGGTCTTGATTTCATCCGCTTCCTTGGGCGACAGCATCACCTGTTCGCGCTTCCCTTCGAACGGACTCATACGTTAACTCCACCCTGACCTTGTTGGCCGGTATTTGACGTCCGGCTTCACCAAAACACGCCCTCGGCCGAAGGACGGTACACTATGCGGCCAAACTGAAGGGACCGCATGGGATTGTCCAGCCCGGCGGCCGTCAGGCGGGCGCAAAAGCCTTCGGCGCACCCGATCCTTGAATCTGCGTCCGCCACATCAACCGCGTGTGCGTCGGGTCGAAACTGTCGCGTCTATGCATGGTAATGCGATTATCCCAAAGCAGCACGTCGTTCACCTGCCAGACATGTTCATAAGTGTTTTCCGGGAGGGTGGCATATTCCCAAAGTTTGTCGAGCAGGGCTTCAGACTCCGCCAGTTCGTAACCATCGATATAGGATTGGCGCCGACGGCCCAGGTAAAGGACGGGTCTGCCGGTTTCAGGATGGCTGATGACCGCGGGGTGGAATGTTCCGGTCGTCTTTCTCGGATCGGAATCTTCGACCAACCCCTGGCGTACATAGCCGCCTGAATTGTAGGTCGCGTCGTGCTTGACCCGCAGCGTCTGCGCCAAAGCCTTCAAATCATCGGGCAACGCATCATAGGCGGCCATCATCGAACAGAGATAGGTGTTTCCCCCAGTCGGCGGGACTTCCCTTGAATACAGCATCGACGCATCCGGCGGCGAGGGCAGATAGGACATGTCGGTATGCCAGACCGCCTCCCCATTCCCGAGCGCGCCCATCGGCTTGCCTTCCCGGTCAACGAGATTGGTGATCAGGTAGATTTCAGGAAATCCCTCGATCGCAGTCCGGCCGACCTGCGTCAGCGGCGCATGATCCAAGGTGCCGAGGCGGCGGGAAAAACCGACCAGGTCCTCGACCGCCAGCTTCTGGCCGCGCATCAACAGCCCGCCAAACCGCCCGAAAGCGGCCTTCAGCACGGCGAATTGCTCTTCCGTCGGGGCAGCAAGATCGATCCCGTCGATGCGGCAGCCGACATTTGGCGCAAGCGGCGTCAAACCCAGGCCGCAAGCGGCGGCACGGTCGTCCAAAGAGGCGGTCATTTTCGATTCCCTCCCACAGGCAGTCTATTCGAACCGGCTATTCTTATTGCTTTTCTCCGGACCATTATCGACCGAGCGCCGCAGGCAGGGCAAGCTTGACGAACCGACCTTCAAACGTGAATAGCGCCTATCCAGGATTTTCATGTCGCCCTGCCGAAGGGATTTGATACGCTTGGATTTCAGCGCGCCGATAACCTCATGATCCGGACCTTTCCATGACAGTGCCTTCTTCTTCCGCCAATCCGTCAGACCCGCTGCTTCAACCGTTTCATTTGAAGCACCTGACGCTGCGCAATCGGGTGATGTCGACCAGCCATGCCTGCGGCCTTGGCGACGCCGACGGTATGCCGGGAGAGAGCTATCAGCGGTACCACGAAGAAAAGGCGAAGGGCGGCCTGGCCCTTACCATGTTCGGCGGCTCGTCCTATATCGGTCCGGATTCGACATGGTCCTCGGGCCAATTGAATGTCGGCACCGACAAGGTCATTCCCTTCCTGCAATCCTTTTCCGACCGGGTCCATCGTCACGGCGCGGCCATCATGATCCAGATCACCCATCTGGGCCGGCGCGGTGAGACGAATACCCAGAACTGGCTGCCGACCATCGCACCCTCACCGATCCGGGAAGTGCTTCACCGCGCCATTCCGCGCGAGATGGACCGAAGTGATATCGACCGTGTGGTGAAAGCCTTCGGCGACGCCGCCTATCGCTGCCGTGAAGGCGGCTTGGACGGGCTGGAAACCATGATGCAGGGCCATCTGATCGGCCAATTCATGTCCCCCGCCACAAACAAACGGACGGACGAGTTCGGCGGATCGGTGGAGAACCGCTGCCGTTTCGCGCTGATGGTGCATGAGGAAATCCGCAGGCGGGTGGGCAACGGTTTCATCGTCGGCATGCGGTACGGCATAGACGAGGCGATGCAGGGCGGCATGGCATTCGAGGAATGCCTGGAAGCCGCGCATATTCTGGAGCGCTCAGGGTTGCTCGATTTCTTCAACGCGAATTACGGCCGGATCGACAAGATGATGGAGATGGCCGAGCAATGCATGCCCGGCATGTCCATGCCCATCGCCCCTTGGCTCGAAAAGGCCGGAGCCTTCAAGCGGGAAGTCGACCTGCCCGTCTTCCACGCCGCCAGGATTACCGACCTGTCGACCGCCCGCCATGCGATCCGCGAGGGGTTGCTCGACATGGTCGCGATGACCCGCGCCCATATCGCGGACCCACAAATCGTCAACAAGCTCACCCGGGGTGAGGAAGAACGTATCCGCCCTTGCGTCGGGGCCACCCATTGCATGGGGGCAAACCGGCCGACCTGTCTGCACAATCCCGCATCCGGGCGTGAGAGGTTCTGGCCCCAGGTTATCGAAAAGACGGAAGGGCCGGTCCGAAAAGTCGTCATCGTCGGCGGCGGCCCCGCTGGACTTGAAGCCGCACGCGTCAGCGCGGAACGGGGGCACGAAGTGGTGCTGTTCGAAGCCGCGGACGGTCTGGGTGGCCAAATGCGGATGGCGGCGACGGCCAGTTGGCGCAAGGATGTCAGCGGGATCATCGATTGGCGCGCATCCGAACTTGAAACATTGGGCGTGGATATGCGCTTGAGCCACTATGCCGAGGCAACGGACATCCTGGCGGAAAACCCTGATGTCGTGATCATGGCGACGGGCGGGATTCCCGACCTGGACGGGTTAGAGGGCGCGGAGTTCTGCACCAGTCCGTGGGACATCCTGACGGGATCGGCCTCAGCCGGGGACACCGCCGTGGTCTATGACGGGACCGGCCGGCACCCTGCCCCGACAGTTGCCGAGTTTTTGACGCGCCAAGGAAAAAACGTGGAACTCGTCATGTTGGACGACCTTCCCGGCAAGGAATTGGACTACGCGGAACAAGCCGCCTGGAAGAAACGCATCGCTCAAGAGCGCATCCCGACCCATGCCGAATACGCGCTCACCGCGGTCAAACGGGACGGCAACAGTCTGACCGCGATCTTTGTGAGCGAGTTGACCGGCGAGGAAATGCGCATCGGAGCCGATACGGTCGTCGTCGAGAACGGGACATTGCCAATCGATGACGTTTACCAAGAGCTGCGTGGAGAGGCCGCCAACAACGGCGATCTGGACTTGGCCGCATTCCTGGCCGGCGATTCGCAACCCAGCCTGGATATGGAAGGGGTCAGCCTGTTCCGGATCGGCGACGCCGCCGCCAGCCGGAACGTCGCGGCCGCCATGTTCGACGCATTTAGGCTTTGTAGCCGGTTGTAGAGGTTCAAATCCAGCGCCGCACCCGGCGCTTGTAGTTCAAATACTCCTCACCGAATTTCGCTTCGAGATACCGTTCCTCACGGCCGATGACATACCACTGAACGATGGCGACACTGAGCAACACCGAGACTCCACCGGCAAGGCTGGCGGCCGCAACGGCGATGCCGATCTGCCCGATTGCCATGCCCAGATACATGGGATTCCGTGTAAAGGCGTAAATGCCGGAACTGACGATGGCCGATGTCGGCTTCCACGGTTCGACATGCGACCCGATCGCGAAATGACCTATCCCGGCGACAACGATCAGGACGACACCTGAGGCCAGCAGGCAACCGCCAAAAATCATCATGGCAAGGGATGCCAACTCGCCATCGATCCAAGGTGAGTCGAGCCATATCCCACCGCCCAGAAAGAAAAGAAAGATCAGCGGCGGCGGCACCCGCACCCCGTCGTGATCCGGCCCCTCAAAACGCTGTTCTTCCTCTGCCATCTGATCACCCGCTTCCAAAGACCTTCGTGTGATTTCACGCAGGCCGTTTCGCCGATTTACTGGCCGTGGCATCCCAGATTCCGTCGCTGATCGCTTGCAGCGCCAAACTGATCGTCAAATTCCGGACCGTTTCCAGCGCGAAGGTCGCCGGGCGGTCGGCCAGTTCGCACATGAACAAGGTCCGGGAGAGTTCCGGTTCGACAATCGGCCGCGCGGCCAACACGCCGCTTTCCAGATGCTCCTTCATGAAAAGGCGGGTCCCGATCGCACAGCCAAGCCCCGCCTGCAACGACCCCGCAATGGCATAGACGGAGTTCATCTGGAACCGCGCCTTCGATTCAAGCCGTTTCAGCAAGGTCGCATCGTCCATCAGCGCGCGGGCGGAAAGACCCTGGCGCAAAATGATAAGAGGAAGCTCAAGCAGGTCGTCGAACCGGATCGGGTCGCCGGTATTCCCGATCAAGGCCGGCGTGCCGACACAAACCATTTTTTCCTCCAGAACCGCTTGCGTCCGCAAACCGGGATCCTGAGGCGGGTTGTAGACAAGCGCCAAGTCCACCTCGGAATCCATCAGATGCATCAATGTCGATCCCGAAAGGCTCTCGGAGAGCGAAAGGCGCAGCTTCGGATAGTCTTCCAAGACCCTTTGAAACAAGGTGACACCGATCGCCTTCACCGCTGAATAGGCCAGACCGATGGAGACGTCGCCGGCGATCTCACGCCCGGCGTCGCGAATATCCATTTCCGCCGCCGCGATCGATCGTATGATCGCTTTTGCGCGGTCATAAAGGCGATTGCCGGCAGCGGTCGGCACCATCCCACGCGGTTTCCGCACGAAGAGGGCGGTGCCCAGTTCGGCCTCCAAATTCGCCAAATGATGACTGAGAGCGGACACCGCAACACGGACCTGATCAGACGCTTTGGTCAGCGTGCCCGTTTCGTAGATGGCCGTGAAATAATGCAGCTGTTTTGAGTTCATGTGACGGGCGGTATTCCCGATCAAGGCCGGCGTGCCGACACAAACCATTTTTTCCTCCAGAACCGCTTGCGTCCGCAAACCGGGATCCTGAGGCGGGTTGTAGACAAGCGCCAAGTCCACCTCGGAATCCATCAGATGCATCAATGTCGATCCCGAAAGGCTCTCGGAGAGCGAAAGGCGCAGCTTCGGATAGTCTTCCAAGACCCTTTGAAACAAGGTGACACCGATCGCCTTCACCGCTGAATAGGCCAGACCGATGGAGACGTCGCCGGCGATCTCACGCCCGGCGTCGCGAATATCCATTTCCGCCGCCGCGATCGATCGTATGATCGCTTTTGCGCGGTCATAAAGGCGATTGCCGGCAGCGGTCGGCACCATCCCACGCGGTTTCCGCACGAAGAGGGCGGTGCCCAGTTCGGCCTCCAAATTCGCCAAATGATGACTGAGAGCGGACACCGCAACACGGACCTGATCAGACGCTTTGGTCAGCGTGCCCGTTTCGTAGATGGCCGTGAAATAATGCAGCTGTTTTGAGTTCATGTGACGGGCATACATTCTGTTTTTTAGAAATCGATATTCCAATCATTATAATTTTATGATTGCTCCGACAACGCTAGCATTCCTTCCCACTGAAACAGACGCCGCCGAATGCGTTTGAAAAACAATTGACCCTGGGAGTGAAGTTCCGATCATGACCGAGCCGTTTCGTCCGCTTGAAGGCATCACTGTCGTCGAGATGAGTCACATGATCATGGGGCCGTCCTGTGGGATGTTCCTGGGATTCCTTGGCGCCAAGGTGATCAAGGTAGAGCCGCCGGACGGCGACAAGACACGGCATCTGACCGGCATGGGCCGGGGGTTCTTCCCCACCTTCAACCGCGGCAAGCAGTCGATCACGCTTGACCTGAAAGTCGAAGAAGGCCGAAAGGCATTGGATCGCCTTTTGGAAACCGCTGACGTCTTCGTCGAGAATTTCCGCGACTCTTCCCTGGCGAAGATGGGTTTCGCGCCGGAAGACCTTCAGCAGCGCTATCCGAAACTGATCGTGACGTCCTGCAAAGGCTTTCTGCACGGTCCGTACCGGAACCGGACCGCCTTGGACGAGGTGGTCCAGATGATGACCGGCATGGCGCATATGACCGGCCCGTCCGGCCGTCCGCTGCGGATCGGATCCTCCGCCAACGACATAATGGGCGGGTTGTTCGGGGCCTTGTCAATACTGGGCGCGTTGATGGAACGGAAGGAAACCGGCAAGGGACGCGCAATCCGCGTCGGCTTGTTCGAAAACTGCCTGCTGCTGGTCGCCCAGCACATGGTCCAATATGACATCGAGGGAACCGAAGCCCCGCCGATGCCGGAACGGAGCTTTTCCTGGCCGGTCTATGATATTTTCGAAACCGCCGACGAGCGCCGCATCTTCGTCAGTTCCGTGACCGACAGCCAATGGGAGAGCCTCTGCGGCTTGTTGAAACTTCAATCCTTGATCGATGACCCAGGGCTGAAGACTAAAATGGACCAGATCAACGCACGCAGCAGGACATTGCCGGTTTTCGCGGACGCCATCCGCGGATGGCGTTTTGACGACCTGGCGGAAAAGCTGGAAGCGGCCGGGCTTGCCTACGCCCCTGTCTCCCGCCCCGTGGAGATGTATGACGATCCGCATGTGAACCGGCCGGGGGGGTTGTTCGAATCGAAACTGCCAGACGGCGGATCCTTTCGAGCGCCCGGCATGCCGCTTGATATCGACGGGCAGCCTTTGACTGCGCAGAATGTCGACCTGCCTTCCATCGGGGAAGACACCGAAGCCGTATTGACCCGTCTTGGCCTGTCGCCGGCGGAAATCGTTGCCGCGAGCGGCAAACACATGGAGAAGGCATCATGAGCCGGATTTCCGACATCTATCCCAGCGACAAGGTTACCCTGCGCGACGTCAGCCTGCGCGACGGCTTGCAACTGGTTCGGGAAGTGCCATCGACCGAAAGCAAAATCGAATGGATGCGCCGGGAACACGCGGCCGGTGTCCGACATTTTGAACTAGGGTCCTTCCTGCCTGCGACGCGGATGCCGCAATTCGCGGATATTCGAGATTTGATCGATGAGGCCGCGACGCTCAAAGGCGCACATTCCGCGGCTTTGGCGATGAACGACCGTGGCGCAACCGATGCGATCCAAACCGCCGTCGGTGAAATCGTCTGCGTCGTTTCCGCGACGGAAGAACACAGCAATGCGAATGCCCGCAGATCTCGTGCGGAGGCGATAGACTTGGTTCGCCGCACCGCGGAGCTTTCCCGGGCATCCGACCGCAAGCCGTTGGTCAGCACGGGCATTGCCATGGCTTTCGGCTGTTCCATCGCGGGCGAGGTTTCCCAGGACGAAGTCATTCGCCTGGCGGAGGCCTGTTTCGAAGCGGGTGCAGACATTGTGGGCATTGCCGATACGGTCGGTTTCGCCGGACCGGCGCAAATTCGGAGCCTGTGCGAACGCATGGCCAAGCTGTGCGGCGACAAACCGTTCAACGTGCATCTTCACGACACGCGCGGCATGGGCGTCGCGAACGCGTCGGCCGCGCTTGATGCCGGTGCGCGCATCCTGGACGGTTCCCTCGGCGGCCTGGGCGGATGCCCGTTCGCGCCGGGCGCGTCCGGGAATGTTGTGATGGAAGACTTGGTCTTCCTGTGCGAAAGCAAGGGCTTCCGAACCGGGATCGACCTGGACGCCTTGATTGCAGTCCGGGAAATCCCGCAACGTGAAATGCCGGGAGAAAAGCTTCACGGCGCGATCGCTCGCGCCGGATTGCCGCCAATGGTCGAATGGCGGCGATGACGACAACAAAACGACCAAAAAACCAACCTGTCAGTATCGGGAGGATACAATGATCAATATCAGAAAAACCCTGGCCGCAGCGGCTTCCGCCCTTGCGGTTACGACCGCGATCGCCGCCGTGCCGACCGCGGCGTCCGCGGCGGATGTCATCCGTTGCAGCCACCAACTGCCGCCGGCCCACCACATTGCCAAGGTAATCGACCGCTGGGCCGAGGAAGTCGAAGCCCAATCGAACGGTGAATTGGACGTGCAGATCTTCGGCGCGAACAGCCTTGTCGGGGCGAAGGAAAATATCGTCGCCACCGCCAAGGGCGATATCGAATGCGCCTTCTCCGTCAGTTTCCAATGGGGCAAGACCCTGCCGATAATGACCGTCACCGTAGCGCCTTTCGCGTTTGGCGATTTGGACCTGTGGCGCAAATGGCCGGAATCGGAAGCAGCTGCGTTCCTGACCGAAAAACTGCGGGAAAAAGGCGTTCAGAACACCGTCTGGCTGTTCACCACCAACACGTCGGTCTTCACCTCCAACGGGTCCTTCCTGGTGAAGCCGGAAGACTTCAAGGGCGTGAAGATTCGCGGCCTCGTTCCCGCGTTCAACAAGTCGCTCGAAGCATTGGGCGCCGCCCCGTCATCAATGTCGGGTTCCGCGGTTTACCAGGCACTCGCCACCGGCGTGATCGACGCCGGGTTGACCGATGTCGCCGCCGCGGTTTCGCGGAAATACTATGAGGTCCAGGATCATTTTACGGTGGCTCCGATCATCAGCGTCTACTTCCACGGCTATCTGAATCCGGCCTTCTATGACGGGCTGTCCGACAAGGCCAAGCAGGCCCTCGATGCCGCCGGTAAGAAAGCCGCGATGTGGGCCATCGAAGCTTCCGACGAAGCCGGCTCCGCAGCCCCGGACCAGTTGCGCGAAAAGGGCGCCAATGTCCACATCGCGACCGATGCGGAAATCAAGGCGCTGGAAGCGATCATGGGACCGGCCTTTGACGAGGCGTTTTCCGGCGACGACCCGGACAGCAAGAAGATGATCGAACTGATCCGCAAACTCTAAGGATCACCCTTCGTGAAAATCGGAACGGAAGGGGAGGAAGCGGTTTCCGCTTCCTCCCCGATCGCAAAAATAACGACGCCGATCGTTTGGTTGGGCGGGGCCATCAGCACGGTGCTGATCCTCGTCGCGTTCGCCGTCACCGTCTATGCGGTGGTCAACAGATATGTCTTGAATGCGCCTCTGCTTTGGGCGGATGAGATGATCGGATATGTCCTGGTCGCCCTGGTGATGTTCGGCGCGGCGGAAGCATATCGCCGCAATGACCATATCGCGATCGACCTTTTATCCTCCAAGGCATCGGGCAAAACGGCGCTGGTGCTGGCGATTATCAGTGACCTCTCCGTCTTGGCATTCGCCGCAGTGCTTGGCACCAGCACCTGGGAAGCCGTCACTTTCGCATATTCCTTCGGTTCCTATTCCTCCGGCTCCATCGAGATAGCGACCTGGATTCCGCAGTCGCCGCTCCTGGCCGGCGCGGCGCTTTTCGCCCTGGCCGCCCTTGAAAAACTCATAGGCCGTTTCACCGGCCCCCATACCCGTCAAAGCTGACCGGGAAGGCAAGACGCACGATGTTGATGTTCCTGGTTTTTGCCGGATTGGTCCTGTTGCTGCTGTCAGGCATGCCTGTGTTTGCGGCGCTCGGCATCGCGGCAACGACAATTTTGCTTATCTTCGAAGGCAGTATTTCCAGCGTCGCCGACACTGTCTTCGCCCATCTGGACCGGTCCATACTGACGACCATCCCGCTTTTCGTTTTCATGGCGCAGGTCATGATCCACGCGAGAGTGATAGACGATCTTTACGACTTGGCTCACACCCTGGTCGGTCATGTGAAAGGCGGGTTGGGCGTCGCAACGGTGCTGTCCTGTACGATCTTCGCCGCAATCTCCGGCTCCTCCGTCGCAACGGCGCTCAGCATCGGTTCGAGCGCCATTCCCCAGATGAAGCGGTTTGGTTATCCCGAACGCAGCGCGCTTGGCGTGATCGCGGCGGGTGGCACATTGGGCATCCTCATTCCCCCATCCGGACCGATGATCCTTTATGCGATCGTCTCCGAAGTTTCCATCGGCGCGCTTTTCCTGGCCGGGATCGTCCCCGGCCTTTTGATGGCGATGCTCTTCTCGGCTTTCTGCATCCTGCAAGCGAAGACGCGGTCGGACCTGTCGGCGCCGGATTGGGCTGGATGGAGCAAGGTCTCCTCCGCGTTCGGACGGTCTTTCTGGGCCGTCATGGCGCCGCCGGTCGTGATGGGCGGGATCTATTTCGGGGTATTCACCGCGTCGGAGGCCGCCGCCGCCGGGTCGCTCTACGCCATTCTGGTCGCGCGGTTCGCCTATGGAAAACTGTCACTCGGCGATCTCTATACCTGCGCCTACAAGAGCATGCGGACCTCTATGATGGTCTTCATGATCATCGCGGCCGCCGCGATGTTCGGGCACGCGATCACGATCATCCGCCTTCCCTACGGCGTCACCGAGGCCGTCGCCAGCATGGGGCTGGGACCCTACGCGTTCCTACTGATCGTGATGGGTCTAATTTTCGTGATGGGTATGTTTTTCGAAGCCATCGCGATCATCCTGATCACCACGCCGATCCTGCTGCCGACGATGATCGCCCTCGACATTGATCTGGTGTGGTATGGCATTTTGCTGATGATAAATTTGGAATTGGCGATGATCACGCCGCCTGTCGGCATGAACCTGTTCGTCATCAAGGGGATCACCGACGCCCCGCTGATCGAGGTCGTTCGTGGTGCTGCGCCTTATGTCGGCTTGATGCTTTTCGGCCTGGCCATCCTGTTGGCTGTGCCCGAGATCGCGACCTGGCTTCCCTACACGGCGGGTTTCGGGCGGTAGCGGCCCCGGTTCTTCCCCAACGAAAAAGGGCGGCCCAAAGGCCGCCCTTTCCATTCGCATCCGCAGAGAACTATTTCTGCAGTTCCGTCCAGATCGCGGTATAGAGATCGCGTGCCGACGGCGAGCAGGTCGGGATGAATTGACCCGCGGCCACCAACTCTTTCGGTGCGACAATTTCCGGTGCCGTCTTCATGTCTTCCGGCATGAAGGCTTCCGACCCGTCGATGCCGTTCGCATACCGGGCGAAGGCGGAGATCATCGCCGCGTTCTCCGGGTCCATGATGAAGTTCAGGAACAGCTTCGCGTTTTCGACGTTCTTGGCGTCCTTCAGGATTCCGACGGAATCCATCCACAACGGATAGCCTTCCTTCGGATAGCCGTAAGCGACGTCCGGATTGTTCAAGCGCGCGCGGAAGGTGGAACCGTTCCAATTGACGGTCGCCACATATTCGCCGCTCGAAAGTTTGTCGGTCGTGCCATAGTCCATGGACAGCCATTTCGGCTTCGCTTCGACCAACATATCGCGGACCTTCCGAAGAACCGTCTTGTCCTCGGTGCAGGCCTCGCCGCCGGCATAGAAAATTGCCAAGGCGATGATGTCGCTCATTTCCGGAACGACGTTAACCTTGCCCACCAGTTCATCCGGCGGATCCAAGAAAATGGCGGACGTGTTGATGTCCCCGGAATAGACGGACTTGTTCACGGCAACACCGGTCGTGCCCCATTGCCACGGCACGGTATAATGACGGCCCTTGTCCCAGGTCACGTTCTTCCACTGTTCCGAAACGTTCTTGTAGTTTTCCATCTGATCGGGACGGGCTTCCAGCAGCAGGCCTTTTTCGATATAGACCGGCACGTAGCTGTTCGTCGGGACGACGATGTCGAACCCATGACCGCCCGCTTCGACCTTGGCCAACGCGGTTGTGTTGGAATCGTAGTCCGTGATGGTGACCTGGACGTCATAGGTCTCCTCGAACTTCTTGATCAGGTCGGGGCTGGTATAGTTTCCCCAGTTGTAGATGTTCAATTCGCCCTCGGCGAGTGCCGGGGACGCAGCCACCAGCAGCGCCGCTGCCGACAATGCAAAAAGTTTCGAGCGCATGGTTTAGACTCCCTTTGGTTATTAACAACGCACTTACTTGCCTGCCGGCGAGTTCCTTCCGGACAATAGGAAGAAAGCCGTCAGCAGTATGACCGTGACCGCGAGCAACGCTGTGGAGATCGCGTTGACCTCCGGCGTAACCGCGCGTCGCAACTGTCCCAGCATGTATGTGGGTAAGGTATCTTGACCGGCCGATTTCACGAATTCCGTGATGATAACGTCGTCCAGCGAGATCACGAAGGCCAGCATGGCGCCCGCCGCGATCCCCGGCGCGACCAAGGGCAGAGTTATCCGCCTGAACGTTTTCCACGGTGTCGCGTAAAGATCCGCGGCGGCGATTTCCAATGCCGTATCCATCCCTTCCATCCGCGCCCGGATCGGCAGATAGGCGAAAGGCACGCAGAAGGCCGCATGCGCCAGGATTAGATAGGCCAATCCGGAATAACCGGTCGCCACCTTGATCGAAGCAAAGAATATAAGCAGCGCCACCGCCGTGACGACTTCGGGCACCATCAGCGGCTGATTGATCATCAAATAAATGAAAGTCCGCCCCGGATAATTCTTGGTTCGCGTGGTGCCGAGCGCGGCCATTGTCGCAAGCACTGTCGCAATGCCCGACGCGCAGGCCGCAATGATCAACGACCGTAGCGCCGCTTCCTGCACCAGTTCGTTCTTGGCGGCTTCGAAATACCAGGAGACCGAAAATCCCTCGAACAAGGCGACCGACTGCCCGGAATTGAACGAATAGACCACCATGGTGATGATCGGTGCATAAAGCAGCACGAAACACAGCAGCGCGATGGCGGTGAAACCCGGCAGATGCTTGATGCTGAAGGGCTTGGCGGATTTACTGCTCATTGCTGGATCCCCGGTTTGCGGCGCGGACATAGAAGATCAGCGCAACCGCGACGATCACCAGCAGCAGCATCGAGAGCGACGAGCCCAAGGGCCAGTTTCGTCCCTGCCCGAACTGTAATTCAATGAAGTTCCCAATCATCATATGCTTGCCGCCGCCCAGAACACGCGGCGTCACATAGGCGCCCAGAGACGGTACGAAAACGAGGATCGATCCGGCGATGATCCCCGGCTTGATGATCGGCAGGATGACCCGCCGCAGGACCTGCCATCGATTGGCATACAGATCGTAGCCTGCCTCGACCAAACGGAAATCCAATCGGTCGATCGCGGCATAGAGTGGCAGGACCATCAGCGGCAGGTAGACATAGGCCATGCCGATCAGGACCGCCGTGTCAGTATAGAGTATTTGGATCGGTTCATCGATGACGCCAAGCCAACGCAACAGGTTGTTGAGCAGCCCTTCGTTCCGGATAACCTCGAGGATCGCGAAGGTCCGGATCAGCAGGTTCGTCCAGAACGGAATGGTTATCAGGAACAGCCACAGCGTTCTTTGGCGGCCCGGCCGTGTTGCGATGAAATAGGCTGTCGGCAGGCCGATGATCAGGGTTAGGAATGTGGTGATCAGCGACAAACGGACCGACCGCCCGAAAATCGTCAAATGCGCATCGGCCAGCCCGACCGTATCGTCGAAGATATCGACCGCAAAGAAGATCTGGAACCAGGCTTTGAACGTCGGCGTCCAGACGACACCGCTATAGTCGCCCGGCGCCATGAAGGAGTAGACAAGAACGATCAGCAGCGGGCCGCTGGCCCCGAGCAACAGCAAGATCATCGCGGGCATCGACAGAAGCCAGTTTCGCTTCACCCGCTCCCTCTCCGCCCGGACCTCAAGCGCACTCAATTGGCGCGCATTGGTTCCGGAAGCGTTGGAAAGGGCCGCATCGGTGGTTGGGGTGTCGCTCATCGATCAATCCCCCACGATGCGCAGACCGCCGGGCGCAAAGGTAAGGCCGACTTTCGCGCCTGCTTCCAGCGCGCCGCCGCGGTCCGCATCGGCGGAAACCCGCGCGACGACTTCGGTGCCGCTGTCCAGCTTCATGTAGGAATGCATATCGGTGCCGAAATAGACGATATTGGTCACGGTCGCGGCCACAGCCCCATCCGTGCCGGCCGGAACGACCTGAATGAATTCGGGCCGTACGGCGACCGTGACTTTGCCATTCGCAAAATTCTCGTCGGCGACCTCCGCCTCGAAGGCATGGCCGTCGGTAAGGACGACTTTGCGTGTCTTGCCGTCGCCGGAAGACGCACCTCCCAGAAAGTTCGACTCTCCGATGAAACTCGCGACAAATCTATTTTGCGGGCTGTTGTAGATATCCCTCGGGCTGCCGATTTGCAGGATGTTCCCCGCGCTCATCACCCCGATCCGGTCGGACATGGTGAGCGCTTCTTCCTGATCATGGGTCACGAAGATGAAAGTAATGCCGGTTTCCATCTGCATCCGCTTCAATTCGATCTGCATCTGCTTGCGGAGTTTCAGGTCGAGCGCGGATAACGGTTCGTCCAGAAGCAGGACCGACGGTTGCGGCGCCAGGGCACGGGCCAGCGCGACACGCTGCTGCTGACCGCCGGAAAGCTGCGTCGGAAGGCGATTGCGCATCGCCTCCATCTGCACAAGGTCGAGCATCTTATCGACCGTATCGTCGATTTCGGTCTTGGCGCGTCCCATCATTTCCAGGCCGAAGCCGACATTCTGGGCGACCGTCAGGTGGGGGAACAGGGCGTAGCTCTGGAAAACGGTATTGATCGGGCGCTTGAAGGGCGGGTCGATCGTAATGTCTTGCCCGTTCAAAAGGATGGCGCCGGAGGACGGCGTCTCAAACCCGGCGATCAGGCGCAGAAGCGTCGTCTTTCCGCAGCCCGATGGGCCCAGGAGAGTGAAGAACTCGTTCCGGCGAATGTCGACCGTAACATCATCCAGGGCTCTTAGCTCGTTCCCGGGAGATCCGAAAACTTTTGAAACGCGTTCGGCCCTTACGGCGACTTCATCGGACACGGAACCCCCCCTATCCTTTTTCCATTAAACTTGCAAAACAGACCGGCGGTCGGTGGCCGAACCATGGATTCGCCCTTTCCAGATCCGCGCAGAGTGTCATCAGCATCTCGTCCTCACCGAAAGGTGTGGCAAGATGAACTCCGACCGGCAGCCCGTCGTCGGTCCAATGCATCGGCACCGAAGCGGCGGGTTGTCCGGTTGCGTTAAAAGCCGCCGTGAAGGGCGAATAGGCGAATATCCCGTTCTCCCCCAACCGGTAATCGACATAGCTCTCGCGGCTGTGGTTGAACCGCCCTATCTGCGCCGGCGGTTCCGCCAGCGTCGCAGTGACCAACGCGTCGTAGCCGGCAAAGAACGCTGCCATTTCACGGCCATAGGCATGGACCTTCTCGACCGCTTCCAGGTACTGATCCCCCGATATGGACTTGGCATAGCGGCATGCGTCCATCGCCACCGGTTCCAGGTCGCCCTGCTGCAGTTCACGGCCTTTCCGGGCCAGCACCTGGCGCACCCAAAGCGCGGTGCCGCAGGCCACGATGGCCGTCCAGGCCTTCATCATACCGATCGTATCGGCTTTCGGAAGGGCCTCTTCCACATCATGACCCATGTCTTGCAGTAGCTTTACCGTCGCCAGGACCGCCTTCTTGCATTCCGGGTCGATCGGATCTCCCGTCAATGTCGTGGTCGCGAAGGCGATACGAAGCGGCCGCGAAGTCGCCTTGGCGGCGGCGAAGAAACTTTCCCGCAGCGGGGGCGCGACATAGGGCGCGCCCAGATCGGTTCCTTGCGTGACATCCAATAAGACCGCCGTATCGCGCACCGATCGGGTCAGGTACCCCTCGATCGCCATGCCGGCCCAGCCTTCGCCGGCGTGAGGGCCGTCCGGCAAACGCGCACGGGTCGGTTTGAATCCGAACAACCCGCAGGACGCGGCCGGGATCCGCACGGACCCACCGCCATCCGACCCATGAGCCGCCGGAACAATCCCCGCGGCAACGGCCGCGCCGGACCCGCCCGACGATCCGCCCGGCGTGCGATCCAGGTTCCAAGGGTTCCGTGTCGGCCCACCGTAGACCGCGGCTTCCGTCGCGGCGCCGACCCCGCCTTCCGGTGCGGTCGTTCGGCCGAATATCACGACCCCGGCCTTGAACAGCCGGTCGACCAGTGAGGAATTGCTGGAATACTGGGTGTCGCTGAGCATCATCGACCCGTTGTGGCCCGGAAACCCAACGGCTTCGGCCCCAAGATCCTTCAGCAGGAACGGCACGCCGCGCAACGGCCCGTAGGGCAGGCCCCGGGCAATATTCTCCCGCGCCCTTTCCTCTCGCAGCATGGTCAAGGCATTCAGCTTTGGATTCAGCGCAGTCGCGCGTTCCAGAGCGGCGTCGAGCAACTCGCTCGGCGAAACCTCGCCTGTCGAAACCAACCCGGCCAAACCCATGGCATCGTAATTTTCGTATTGAGCGAAAGCGCTCATTTGCCCCCTGCTTCTTGGTCCGTTACTGAACACTCGGCCAACATGAGGTCACAAATACCCTGCGCTTGGCAAGTCGCTACCCCGCCAATAACCCGGCTTTTTTGCATCGCAGCATCGCCGATCGTGCAAGAGCAGGCTTAAAGGAAACGGTTTGCGGTTGTCGAGCCAGGACACTAAACCGGCGCCATGTCGCGCACATCCAAAACAGCGCGGGCCCAATCGTCCGGGCGTTCTTGCGGCAGGTTATGGCCGGCCTGGCTGAAAACCCGATGTTCATGCGGACCAGTGAATTTATGACCGTGGCCGGATGTCCCTGCATTGACGCCATCCACATCACCATCGATGGATATTGTCGGAACGGAAATCGGCGGCTGTGCAACCAGTTGCGTTTCGATATGAGCGACCGCGGGGTCGCCGGGCACCAACCCGAATCGATGACGGTATGAGTGGATCACCACATCGACAAAATCCGGATTGTCGAAGGATACGGCCGACCGTTCAAAAACTTCCGTATCAAAGCCCCAGGTCGGCGACCACATTTTCCACAACAGACGGGTAATGTCTCGCCGGTCGCGTTCAAGCCCGCGTCGACCGCGCTCTGAATGAAAGTAGTACTGATACCAGAATGTCGCTTCCTCGGCCGCCGGAGCCGGCTCCCACGATTGTGCAATATTCTGTATATTGTACGAATTGCCGGAGACGAGCCCCTGGACACGATTTGGCCAGAGGGCCGAAACGATACAGGCTGCTCTGCCGCCCCAATCGTATCCGCCAAGCACGGCCCGGTTGATTTCAAGCGCGTCCATGAAGGCCAAAAGGTCGGCGCCCAAGGCCGCCTGCTCGCCGGAGCGCGGCGTATCATCGGATAAAAACCGAGTAGGGCCGTATCCGCGCAGATAGGGCACGATCACACGCGCCCCTTCCTTCGCCAGGATTTCGGCCGTTTCATCATAGGCGTGAACGTCATAGGGAAATCCATGGCCCAGAATGCACGGCCATCCCTCCCCCGGCCCGACCTCCCGGTAAGCAACCTCAAGAACCCCCGCCTGAATTCTGTGTTCGGTCACCTCGCCCCTGCCTTATCCAATTGCACCACCGAATAGACCGAGAACCTCATCACGCATTTTCCTTGGTTTTCGGGAGAGCATCCCGCCGCCTGCCGCGCCGTCGGAGCAACCACCATACTGTGAATATGCTCAACGCGAGAAGGGCAAGAGCAAACGGAAAATCGATCAGCGCCGTCATATCACCGTTCAGAATAACCAGGGACTGTGACAGGGATTGCTCGAACTGCCCGCCCAGGAAAAACGCGATCAAGAAAACCACGGCGGGATAACCAAGGGAGGTCATCGCATATCCCAAGACCCCGAAAATCAGCATGACCGTTACACCAAACATACCACCGCTGGCCATGTAGACCCCAGCGATACACAGGACAAGGGAGACCGAAAAGATCAAACTTTCCGGCGCCGCCACAACCCGCGACCAGATGCGCAGGCTGGCCTGCCCAATCACGAGGTTGCAAAAATTGGCCATGATCATCGCGCCGAAGAGACCATAGATCAGTCTTGCTTGCTGCTCGAACATCAACGGGCCCGGCTGGATTCCGTGTATCTTGAAGGCAGAGATCAGAAGCGCCGCTGAAACACTGCCCGGAATGCCGATCGCCAGCAGGGGAATAAGGTTAGCCCCCATAACCGCGCTATTTGCGGATTCCGTTGCGGCGATACCGTGGATGTTCCCTTTCCCAAAACTGTCCGGGTCGCTCGATGCCTCGCGGGCGGAGGCGTAACTCATAAAGGCTGCGGCCGTGGAGCCGATACCGGGAATGGCGCCGAGGACGGTTCCGATTACCGCGCCGCGGGCCATCGTGAAGCGGCATTGCCAGTATTCTGCCCAACTTACCCGCCTGTCGTCCGGTGAGGCCGTCTCAGGGATTTCAATCGCGGCTTGGATTGATGTCGACATGCGCGCCAGCCGACGAAAAATCTCCGATACCGCCAAGGTGCCGATTGCGACGGAAACCAACGGCAAACCATCGAACAACTCGAATTGCCCGAAATAGAAACGGGGTGTCCCATGTTCCGGATCGAGGCCGACCGTCGCGCATAACAAGCCGAATACAGCGGCGACCAGACCCTTGACCAGCGACGAACCGACCAACCCTGCCATAACGGCAAAGGCAAGCACGATGAGCGCCAAGGTCTCCACCGGCCCCATCTTCAAAGCCAAGATGGCGAGAGGCGCGGAGATGGTGATCAGTACGATGTCGCTGAACGTATCACCCGTAACGGACGCGAACAGCGCCATCTTCGTAGCCTTCAAGGGCTTTCCCTGCGCGGCCAACGGGTGCCCGTCCAAGGCGGTTGCCGCCGCGTCCGGCGTTCCCGGTGTATTGACCAGGATGGCCGGTATCGCCCCGCCGTAAAGACCGCCTTTCATCACGCCGATCAGGAATGCGATCGCCGGCAATGGATCCAGCACGAAGGTGAAAGGGATAGCGATCGCAATGGCCATCACCGGCCCGATGCCCGGAAGCGCGCCAACCAGCTGGCCGCCGGCGACCCCCACGATGACAAACAGCAAATTGAGGGGTGTCAAAGCATCCCCAAGCCCCGCTGCTATGGTTGCAAAATCCATTGCGGGGAAACTAAGGCAGCACCCGGCCCAACAACGGGACGGCAATTGACCAAATGACAACAGGCGCAGCCACCGCACCCAAGGCGATCCAGCCTGGCCTGCGTTCCCCGACGACCAGCATGACGAGAAGCGCCAGGATTGCGGCGCCCGCGAGATAACCAAAACGGTCCATCACGAAAAGGGCGCCCGCCGTTAAAGCAACGAAGAGGGCCACCCGCGCCACCTCTCGAACTGAGAGGTCGGCGCGTCCACCAGGAAGAACCGCCTGCAGGGCGCCAAGCAAGACCAATGCGATGCCGCAGAGCATCGGCACGGTTTGGGGGCGAACCCAGCCGTAGTCGACCGCTTCCGTATGGTTTGGAATAACCGACACTAACAGGAACAAGCCTGCCGCGGCGATAACAGCCCCGGGAAGTCGGCTGACAATGGTCGGCAATCCAGCCCCCTTAAGGATCATGCTTCAGGAACAAGGGCGTGCGCACCGGCCAACGCCCATAGCTACTTACCGAAGAGTTTCCCCACATTGACGAGACCGTCGTCCAGCATTTTCCGCGTGCCCTCCGGCCCAAGATTGCTGGGGTCCGTTTTCAGGGCGTTCACAATCGCCTTTTTGACCGCGTCCGATTTCATGGCGTTTTCCAATGCGCCGCTGAGGGCGGCCTTGGCTTGGCCGCTCAACCCGGCAGGCCCGGCGATGTAGAAATAGGGATCCACGTAAATATCATGTCCCTGCTCAACAACGGTTGGCGTATTCGGCGCATATCCGTGTCGGCTGGCATTGGCACTGGCAATCATTTTCACATCACCGCTTTCCAAATAGGGGATATGCGCGCCGGCCGCGAAGGACGCAATCACGTGTCCACCGAGCAATTGCTGCACCATTTCCGCACTGCTCTTTGTCGAGACAAGTCGGAAATCCGTGCCGGCGCCCTCGCCCACATACTTCATCAGTAATTCCTGCGGCTTTGCATCGAATGCCACAAGCGCGCCGTCATTTTTCTTGGAATATGCGATCAGCCCCGCCAAATCGTCGAAAGGTGCGTCCTTTCGGGCAATGATTGCGACCTGAGCCGTCGCCACGGTCGCCAGATAGTCGAAACTGTCCAAATTGAACGGAAGTTTGTCGCCGCGCAGAACAAGATTGACCAGCACCGGCATACTGACCCCCATACCCACGGTCAATCCGTCCGGCTTGGCAACCGAAAGGCCCGTGAACATCGCGACGCCGCCACCGCCCGGCTTGTTCTCAACGACGAGGTCCCAGCCGGTCTGGCTTTCCATCTCCTGGGCAATAATTCGGCCAAGCGTATCCGTCTCGCCGCCCGCATCAAATCCGATTTGAAGTTTCACCGGGCCGGCCGGCGTCCAGTCGGCCGCCATGGCGGTTACACTCATCAATAATGCGGCAGCGCTGCAAATTGTGCTCACGAATTTCATCATCTACTCCCTCCTTAAGCACCAAACCTCAGTGTTCTTGGATTTTGCTTTTTTGATTTGTGTGCCGGATTCCGACCTTTGCCTTTGCCGTCGTCGCCGCATCTGCGTCGTCATCGTGACTCCGCCTGCTTCATGTCGATCGAACCGGCAAGTTCCCTCTTCGGCCTTCCCCCACTACTGAGGACAACGCTAACACAATATTTCCTAAAGGAAAGTGGATTTTCCTATCGGAAAATTATGTGGACGGGAATGAGCGCCTTTACTAGTTTCAACGCGATGAGCAACAGATCCAATCCATCCACACCTCGCCAAGACCAGCGCATCCGAATGGGAGAGCGCTTGCGGGAAATCCGAACTCAATTGAAGCTCACGTTGGCGGACGTTGCCGCGCGTTCCGGTTTGGCTGTTTCCACGGTGTCTAAAGTGGAACGTGGCCTGATGGCCTTGACCTATGACCGCTTCAATCAACTGGCGGATGGATTGGGCATCGACATCGCCGCCCTGTTCTCAGAACACGGAGATCCTTTCGAGAGCGGCGGCGTCGCCATAGCCAGAAAAGATGAATTCCTGCTCCACGAGACCGAAAACTACACTTACGAAATGCTATTTCCGGACATGTGGAACAAAGCGATGACGCCCATGTTCGGGACACTCCGGCCGTACGAGAAAATGCATTTCGAACGCTTTGTAGAGCACCCGGGGGAAGAATTCCTTTTCGTCCTGGATGGCAGCGTCATGGTTTACCTGGAAGGGAAGCCGCCGATCCAGCTTCACGCGGGGGAAAGCATGTATTTCGACAGCCGGCGAGGACATTTATACGCCTCAGCGGGACCTGAGAACGCGCGCATACTTGTTGTCTGCAGCGATGCCCGGCAGCACTCCAGACAAGCGGATCCGGCAAAGTAGGGCCGGAACACCCATTATGCCCAGCTGATACCGTTCCTTGGTCCCGCATCAAGCCAGCCGGCAAAAGCGAGGAAGGGCACGCCTCCCGTTCGGATCGCATGCTTCTGCCAACTGTCATGGACGATCAAGGCCCCTTGTGGCACATCGAACCAGTCGCCGGAATCCAGGCTCCATTGCGCGCCGGGTGTCAGGACCAGATAGACCTCCCGCGGTTCATGCCGGTGATCCGGATAATGCACGTTAGGCCCCAAAAGCATGTAACCGGCCATCGGCGCTTCGCAGAGGATCGGCCCGTCCGGCCCGGAAAACGAGGCATAGGCATAGCCGTCCAGAAACGACTGGGTGCTGTTCTCGGCCGTGTAGCCGGAGTTCTGCGACCACTCGATCGACCCGGCCATCGCGGCGAAAGCACCGGCGAGGTCGGCCAGGGCACCCGCCGATGCGGCTTCTACCGCACCCGGCAAATGCTGGAGGACGGGAAAGTCGTCGCTCACCCGCGCGGTTCGGTTGGGAACGTCCTTGGGAATTGCCGGCGGCCGGCTTATACGACCGCCCGAAATGGTATCGATGCGCGCCTCTACGGCGCGCCAGGATTCGTCCAGGACGCGTTCGAATTCGGTGTTCATATGCGCTCCTCCGACCTTCCGACTTCACCAAAGCCTTAGCTGAACGGCACCGATTCACAAGCGCCTTGATTTTTCTCCATTTAGAGAAAATATTTCAGATATGAAAATATCGCTCCACAACGATGCCGATATCGACCGCCGCCTGGCAGACAGGCTCCGCGGCCTGCGTGCCCAGCGCGGCTGGTCGTTGGACGAACTTGCTGAGCGCAGCGGTATCAGCAGGGCCACGCTCTCCCGACTGGAGAACGCGGCCGTCAGCGCGACTGCGGCGGTGCTCGGCAAACTGTGCGCCGTGCATGGCCTCACCATGTCGCGGTTGATGTATATGGTGGAGCAGGAATTCGCCGCACTGGTCCGCCGGGCAGAACAAGTCGAATGGACGGATCGTGAGACCGGCTTCACCCGCCGGATCGTTTCCCCGCCTTCCGACGCGCTGAACGGCGAGGCGCTGGAATGCCGATTGGAAGCGGGCTGCCACATTGCCTATGACGCCTCGCCCCGGCCCGGCATGGAACATCACTTGGTCATGTTGAAAGGGCGGCTTGCGGTCACGGTAGAGGGTGTGACCCACGACATCCAAACCGGCGATTGCTTGCGGTACCGCCTGGAAGGGGGAAGCGCCTTCGCCACACCCTCTGGTTCCGCCGCCCACTATCTGCTGTTCATCGTATAGGGAGCCCCATGGACACGACGCCAACGATCGATGTGATTTCAGCCGGAGAAATCGACGGGCATCTCTCCGCACTCAGAGATCTGCTGCACGCCGTCGTCCATGACGGCGCCAGCATCGGGTTCGTCCTGCCTTTCAGCGAAGTGGAGGCCGCACGATTCTGGACCGAAAAGGTCAAACCGGATGTCGCCGGCAATTCACGCCTGCTGTTCATCGCACGGGTAGGTGACAGGATCACAGGGTCCGTCCAACTGTTTCACGGCACGCCTGCGAACCAACCTCACCGGGTGGAGGTGAACAAGCTGATGGTCCATCCGGATTTCCGGCGGAAGGGTATCGCCAAGTCCCTGATGACCGCTTTGGAGAAAGCCGTGCGCGACATGGGACGAAGCCTGATCACGTTGGACACGCGCACAGGCGACAGCGCCGAACCGCTGTATACGGCGTTGGGTTATAAGACGGTCGGAACAATCCCGAACTTTTGCCAGGATACGGCAGATGCCGGCCGTCTGGACCCGACAACCATCATGTATAAGGAAACCTGATCGCAGCGACACGCCTCACGCTTGCCGGGCTTCCTCGATCATCAAGGCGATCCCGCGGTCGATTGGATAGTCAGGGGCGTAGCCGAGTTCCTCCCGTGCGCGCGTGATATCGAGCGCTCCCTTGCGGGCCGACAAGATTTTTCCGTCCAAAAAATATGGCCCCGGTTCGATGCGGATCGCCGCGCCGGGAATGCTTGCGTTCACAAGATCCGCGACCTCTCCCAATGTCGGGGCAGCCCCTGTTGCGACGTTATACGTATCGAAGCGATGATCCTGCTTGTTCAGAGCCAGCACGATCCCGCTCACCGTATCCTCGATATAGACCTGGTCGACACCGAAGTCGCCGCCACAGCGTTCGACCAGCGGTTCGCCGCGCAGGGCGGCGTCGATATAGGTTTTCGGCATGCGTGGCCGCGGCAGGTTCGGTCCGTAGACCCAGCAGGTGCGGATATGGATGCATTCCATGCCGTGATTGCGGCTGTAGACGCGGGCAAAATTCTCCGCTGCCAGCTTCGTCAGGCCATAGACGCTGGTCGGTCGCTGTGGGTGATCCTCGGTGATGACCGTTGCCTCGAAATCCCCATAGGTCTCTTCTGTCGAGATATGGATCATACGCCGGACATCGGCTGCCCGCATCGCCTCCAGAAGATTGGCCATGCCTTCGACATTGACACGGGTAACCTTGGCCGGAATGTCCGCGCATTGCAGGACGCCCACGATGGCACCGCAATGGATGACGGCATCGGGACAGTCCTGTTCCATCACCCGCCGGATCTCCTCAGGATTGGTCAGGTCCGCCACCCGGTTCACAAGACGCGAATTGTTCTGGGCACCCACTTCCATCTCAGGGCTGACAAGCAGATCGACGGAGATCACCGCATCTCCCTGCGCCAATAGCCGCCGAACGACGGCACTGCCCAACCAACCGGAACCGCCGGTGACGAGAATCTTCTTCATTTTCTATGTCCCCGTGAAACTGCGGCGATTCCGATCATGCGCCGCTGTCGATGATATGCCGCAGGCTGTGTTCCGGAACGAAGCCCAAGTCCCGCGCGGCTTCGGTCGTGTCGTAAAGCCCGGCATAGGGTGAGCGCTGATAGAGAGCGGGATCCCGGATCTCGATACCATCCCCATGCAGCCGACGCGCTCGATCCACCGTGGGTTCCGGCGAGAACGTCTCGCCCGAAGACAGGAAGAAGGGCCGGAAACCGCCCGGCGGCAGTTCGAATTCCAGCGCCAGTCTGAAGGCGCGCGCGAGGTCACGGGGATCGATGTAGTTATAAAAGACCCCGCCACCGGCGCTGGACGGCCCCCCCGCGGGCGTGCCCTTGTAACTGTCAGGATCGGCATGCCGGGCCCGGATTTCCCCTTCCATTTCAGGATAGGCGACGAAGACCGTGCGCAACGCCACGGTGCTGATGCCCCAATGGCAGAATGACCGGGCGATATCCTCCCCCAGGACCTTGCTCAAGGCATAGGGATCAGTCGCTTGGAGGGGATGGTTCGTATCGACCGGCATATAGCGCGGCGGCACCATCGCCCCTTCCCGGACCGTATAGCCGACGGTCGAGTCGCTGGAGCAGAATACGAGGTTGCGGACACTTTCCCGACGGGCGGCCTCATAGACCTGCCACGTTCCCATGACATTCGTCCTTAGGATTTCCTCGCCGGTTCCCTGCCAGATGTTCGCCCGCGCCGCCGCGTGAATGACTTTGCCGACGCCTTTCATCGCGGCCGAAACATCGGCGGCTGAGGTCACGTCGCCAACGGCCCAATCACACTCTTCACTGCCTTTATGCAAGTCGAAGCCACGCACCGGATAGCCAGCGTCACGCATCTCACGAACCAGATATCGGCCTAAGAGTCCCGCTGCGCCGGTAATCAGGACCAAAGGTTTATCTTGCATTTTTTCCATGACCTATCGCTTCAATTGGGCTTCCCGTACCAGGGCGGCCAAGCGGTAGAAGCCATGCGCCATCTTGGAATACGGGGTGAACAGGAAAAAGGTGAAGACCGTCGCCAGATGCAGCGGCAGCATCCATTCCACCATGGCGGTTCCGGTCACGAAGTAGAGGACGAGGCCCGTCGCGCTGACGAAGAAGAGCAGCAGGACAAACGCCATCTCCCCACCCCAGACGCGGGCCGCACCCAACGCGGGGTCGGCCTTCGTCTTCAAATAGGCCAATTTTGCCGTTCCCAGGCACAGCAGTATGCCGCCCGTCAGGCCGAAAATCTTCGGCAAGCTGAACAACGGATAGGGCGCAGGCATATCAAACAAGTAGTGCATCAAAGTCGCGACCGATGTCGCCGCAAAGCAAAGCAGGAACCCGTACATCGTCGCCTGGTGGGCATAGCGTCTCAGATTGGTGTATCGGTCTGTCTTTTCGAAGTTGCAGCCCTGGCCCTGACCGCCATCCAGATTGCGCAGCGCCGCCGCGTCCTTGAAGGCCGCGATCAGATGGACCGGGCGAACCGCGGTTCCGCCGGTCTCCCGCCAATAGCGGCGAAGCCCCACCGCGATGGCCAGGAAAGGGAACAGAAAGGCCGGGACAAAAATCGATATCATCGCGTTATGGGACATATAGGAATAGAACCCCTCGCCCCCTTCCGGCCGTAGCACCTGCAGCAGCCATACCGCCGTCACGACCGCCGCCACGACCGCCGCCAGCACCGCGACTCCGCGTTCGTGGAACAGTTTTCCGAAGGCGGACGGGAAGGCGAACCGCGTCCAACTGTCCTGCCGAACCTCACCCAGGGCAGCCGGAATGTTCAGGTCAAATTCGTGCGGCGGCGTGTACTGGCAGGAGTAGAAACAGCCTCGGCAGTTGTGGCACAGGTTCGCCAGATGGGTGATATCGCCGTCGGCAAAAGCCTTTTGGCGGGTCATCGCGGGGAACACGGAACAAAAGCCTTCGCAATACCGGCAGGCGTTGCAGACTTCCAATTGACGCCGGGCCTCGGCGATCGCGTCCAACGGTTGGCCGCCGGCATTCAGTGTATCAACCGACATTGGCTGCGGCCTCCTTCCCGGCAATCCGTCCGAAGACGGTCCCGATCGTCATGCCGAAACCGGCAAGATATCCTTCACCCAGAATGCTGCCGGCCATGATTTCCCCCGCAGCCCAAACGTTCTCGTACTTATCAGACCCATGGGAAACCCTCGCGGTCCGATCGACACCAAGCCCCAGATAGGTGAACGTCACACCAGGCCGCAGTTGATAGGCATAATAGGGCGGCGTATCGATCGGGCGGGCCCAGTTCGTCTTCGCCGGTTCCAGGCCGGTTGTCGTCAAACCGTCCAGTTCCGTCGGATGGAAATCTCCTTGCCCGCAAGCCGCGTTGAAATCGGCAATCGTCTTCCGAAGCGGTTCTGGCGGCAGGTTCAGGATCACTGCCAATTCGTCCAGCGTGTCGGCTTTTTCCGGCGGAAAGACCGAGGGCATGAAAAGATCGAAGCTCTTGCTGTCGATGATCGAGTAGGCCACTTGATCGGGTTGGGCCGCGACCAGCCGGCCCCAAATTGCATAACGCTTGGGCCAAACGTCCTCGCCCTCGTCGTAGAAACGCTCGGCACCCTTGTTCACGACGACCGAGAACGGAACGCAATCCAGCCGCGTCACGATACCGCCGTCAAATTTCGGGGCGCGCCCATCGATCGCAACTGCATGGCATTGGGTCGGGTCGCCTACACTATCGGCCCCTTGATCCAGCATGTCGCGCAGCACGACGCCCTTGTTGTAAGGCGTTCCACGGATAAGGAAGTTTCGGGCGGCCGGACCCCAGGCATCCGCCAGCCAGTCGATATTTCCCTGGAACCCGCCAGAAGCGAGGACAACGGCTTTGCCTTCGACACGGCGGGAACGTCCTTCGATCGTGACATCGACATGCGTGAAACACTTTCCGTCGATGCCGATATGGCCAACATCGGCATCATAGTGGACCTGCACACCGAGATCTTCCGCCGTATTGTAATAGGCGTTCACCAGAGCTTTGCCGCCCCCCAGGAAGAAGGCGTTGGTCCTGGATAGCGACAAGGTGCCCGACAGCGACGGCTGGAACCGCACGCCGTGCTTTTCCATCCAGGGCAGGCACTCTTCCGAAGCGCGGATCACCATTCGGGCCAGATCCTCATCCGTCTTGCCCTTGGTGACGCGCAACAGATCCTCAAAATACTCGTCTTCTGTATAGATGTCGGTCAGGACCGAAAGAGGGCCGTGATGCATGCAGCGAAAGTTCCGCGTATGCCGACTGTTCCCTCCGCGATAGGTCTTCGGCGCGCTTTCCAGCACCACGACACGGGCACCCGCTTCCGCGGCCGTGATTGCGGCGCACAGCGCGGCATTGCCGCCCCCAACGACGACGAGGTCCCATTGAATGCCCTCAGGGCCCTTGTTGCTCATGCGTCACCCATCCGCATCGGCGGCTCAATGCGAGTTTCGGATTGTCCGAGTACCGCCAGATTGTTTGCCGACCAATGTATACAATGGTATCCAATTGCGAACAATAAACCACGATAGCGTTTTCGACTTCGACGGGAGGTATTTCGATGAGCACTGGCATCCTCGCCCTTTGGAACAACAGGCAGCCCCAGCATGCGGCAGAATACGAGGATTGGTACAAGACCGAGCATTTTCCCGAACGGCTTGGCATACCCGGTATTCTTCGCGGCCGGCGGTACGAGGCCGAAGGCGCCTCGCCGCAGTTCTTCACCTATTATGAAACCGAGACGCCGGACATCTTGACCTCGCCCGCCTATTTGGAGCGCCTCGAGAACCCGACGGATTGGACGCGCAGGGTCATGAACGATGTCATGCGCGATATGAGCCGAACCGTATGCCGTGTGGAACGCCGGGAAGGCAGCATCCGCGGTTCTTTCGCCGTTGCCGTGAAACTGAGGTCTCCGGACGGGGCGGAAAAGGTCTTGGACGATGCTGATATTCAAGCGCGAACGGTACGCCGGGAAATTTGGGTCAGCGCCGAAAGCGGAAAGGAGCTCACCGCGGAGGAGAAATTGCGCGGCGCGGACGAGAAGATCGCCGCCTGCATCATGATGGAGACCCTTCGCCGGCCGGATGCCGACGCCGTTCTTTCCCGCCTGATGACGCTGTTGGGTCCGGATGCTCAATCGGGGGAGACCTATCGTTTTCTCTGTGAACTGGAAAGTGCCGCTGGCTGAGCCAGCCGGGATTGGCGCCCATGATCGGCGCCAATCCCGCCCGCTCATCCCGTCGTCCGAAACTTTAGTCTTACACGAGACCGCCATTCGGCTGGACAATCTGCCCGGCAACCCAGGACGATTTCGGGGAGGCAAGGAAGGCGATGACCTCGGCCACCTCTTCCGGTTTCCCAACACGGTTGAACGGGCTCATGCCCGCTGAGCGTTGTATGGCGGCATCGTCCTTGCCGGAGCGGAAGAGGTCCGTATCGACAGGGCCCGGCGCAACGCCGTTCACCCGAATGCCGCGTCCGGCGAGTTCCTTCTGCATCGACCGCAGCAGGCACTCGAAAGCCGCCTTCGTGGCGCTGTAGGGACCGAGGCCCGGCGCCGCGAACCGAACCAGCGTCGTCGTGACCCCAATGATCGTCCCGCCATCTTGAACGTTGCGCGCCGCGTGCTGCAGGACGTAGAAGGCGCCGACCAGGTTTACTTCCACCAGTTTGCGGAAACTGTCGTTGTCGAAATCGGAAACCGGTCCCGGCGGTACGTTTATCCCGGCATTCGCCACGATGCAGTCGGGGCTCGCCCCGAAATCGCTCTTCACTGCAGCGAAGACACCGGCGACTTGAGCCGGATCGGTGATATCGACCTGATAGCCGGATACTTTCGCCCCGGATGGCATATCCGAACCGGCGGGTGGATTGGCCACATAGGTGAACGCAACGTCGAACCCCTGTTCCGCCAGTTTCTTGACGGCCGCCGCGCCGATCCCGCGCGATCCACCGAACACCAATGCTACTTTGTTTGCCATGCCATACCTTCTTTCACTTTTCGGTTAGCCGTCACGAAGACCCGTCAATTGGATATCGTGACGATCCTCTCTTCAGTCATTTCTTCCACCGCGTAGTGCGGTCCCTCGCGCCCGAAGCCGCTATCCTTCGAACCGCCATAGGGCATCAAGTCGATCCGGGAGCTGGACGTTTCGTTGATATGAACACCGCCGACTTCCAGCGCCTTCGCCGCCGCCAACGCGTCCGACAAGCGGTTCGTGAAAATGCCCGTGGCCAATCCGTAGGGTGTGGCGTTGACCATCTCGATTGCATCTTCAAAGGCCGTGAACGGTTTCAGGCAGACGACGGGACCGAAAACTTCACTGCATCCCAGCTTCATGTCATCGGTAACGCCACTTAGCAGCGTCGGCGGCACAACTGTCCCCTGCCGGGATCCGCCAACGTGACGCATTGCCCCTTTCGCCAGGGCTTCTTCGATCCAGGACTCGACCCGAACCGCGTCCCCCTCACTGATCAGCGGGCCGGTGATCGTGTCGTCGATCTTCGGGTCGCCGAACTTTACTTGGCCGACCAGTGCGGTCATGCGTTCCGTCACGGTGTCCATGATTGAGGCATGAACCAGAAGCATCTGGACGGAGGTGCAGACTTGTCCCGCCTTGCGATACCCAGCCGACACGATTTTCGGAAGGGCGCGGTCCAAGTCAGCATCGTCGCACAGGACGGTATAGGCGATAGACCCCAACTCCATTTGGGTTCGACGGAGACCGGCGGCCGCCTGTATCTTTCGGCCAACCTCGGTGCTGCCAGTGAACGCGATGAACCGGATTCGCGGATCGGTGATCGCCGTCTGAACAACGGCGCCGCCGCCATGCAATACGGAAAGAAGGCCCTTCGGCACCCCCGCTTCCACCAGAATTTCCGCCAATTTGCACGACGTCATCGGCGTTGCGCTCGCCGGCTTCAGTACAACGGCATTGCCGGCGGCCAAGGCCGGCCCGACCTTGTGAGTGACCGTGTTGAGAGGCGAGTTGAAAGGTGTCACCGCCAGCACGACACCCAACGGCACGCGCAGGGTGAAAGCCATCCTCCGCGCCTGGTTCGGCGCTCCGGACATAGGAATGATGTCGCCCTTGAGCCTGCGCGCCTCTTCCGCCGATAGCGAGAGGGTCTGCATACAGCGTGTCACTTCCCCCAACGCATCCGACCGGGTGAACCCAGATTCGGCCTGGATGATCTCCGCGAGGCTTTCCTTCTCACGCGCGACAATGGTCACCGCACGATCCAGTATTTCCCCTCGCTCGTAAGGCGTCAGCGTATTGGACCTGAAAGCCGTCTCCGCTGCTGAAATCATCGCCTCGATCTGCCTCGGGGTCGCCGCCGGCGCTTCGGCAACTTGAACGAGGCTGAATTTATCGAGAACCGGCGTTGCGGATCCATCGCCGACGATCCAGTCACCGCCGGAAAGCAATCGGCACTGCCTGATATCCGCGCCGTCTTGCGAAGTCACAACTGTCATCATAACGCCGCCATCCTTTCCCTACGGATCAAAGCCATAGGATTTCCTTTCGGTAATCAAGGTCGTGGAGCAGCGCCTCCGCCTTGCCTTCATGGAACACAGAGCCGTTCTCCAATGCGTAAACGCGGTCGGAGAGCGCCAACACCAAGTCCAGGTTATGTTCGACGATCAAGATCGGCAGGTGCTGCCGCAACCGGTCGAAAACTTTGAATAGGTCCTCGATCACCGCAGGGGCAAGACCTTCAAACGGTTCGTCCAAAAGCAAAAGACTGACATTTCCGGAAAGCGCACGCGCAACCGCCAGCATCTGCTGCTCCCCGCCGGACAGAAAGTCCGCATGCGAATTGATGCGTTCCTTCAACCGCGGGAAGAATTCGAAGATGCGCTCTTCGCTCCAGACGACACCCGTGCTGCCGTCGGTCGCCCTCGCAAGTCGGCCAAGCTCTAGATTCTCCCGTACCGTCATGCCGGAGAAAATACCGCGCCCTTGCGGAACGTAGCCGACCCCCAGCCGCGCGATCTCGGGTGCGGCGAGGCCAACCAACTCAATGCCATTAAATTTGACGGACCCGCTCGCCGCAGAAACCAGACCGGCGATCGTCTTGAGGAAGGTCGATTTGCCCGCCCCATTTCGCCCAAGAAGCGCAACGATCTCGCCTTTGCGAATTTCCAGCGCCGTGTCGTTCAGGATGTGGCTCTTGCCATAAAAGCTGTTCAGACCCGTGACGGTCAAAAGGCTATCCCGCTCACCCTGGTCGGATTTGTTCCTGCCGACGATCGCTGGTGTTCCGGTGCCCGTATAGATTTCCTGAACATGGGTGTTCGAGCGAATTTCCTCAGGCTTGCCTGTCACCAGGACTTTCCCGTCGTTCATGACCGTCACTTCATGGGAAAAGCCGAGAATCCGATCAATGTCATGCTCAACAATCAGCACCGGGATATTTTCCGCCATCGTCTTAACGAGGTTCCCAACACGTTCGCGTTCCGCCGCGGCGAGACCAGCTAAGGGTTCGTCCAACAGCATCACTTGTGGTTTGGTGGCCAAGGCAATTCCGAGATCGACCAGCCGCTGCCCGCCATAGGACAGGTCCCCGGCGCGCGTATCCTCAATTCCTTCCAGGCCTAGGAACTTCAGCAACTCGGCCGTATCGGCATTGATGTCTTCATAGCCATCTACATCGCGCCAGAAATTGAACCGCGCCGGATGTTTGGCTTGGGCCGACAGTCTTAAATTCTCTTCGATGGTCAGGCCTTCGAAAAGGTTGGTGATCTGGAAGGACCGCGCCAATCCGGCATGGCAGATATCCGCCGGATCCAGCCCCTGAATTTCGCGTCCCAGCAGGCGCACCGTTCCTTCGGTCGGGGCGAAACGGCCTGAAACGAGGTTGAAGAGAGTCGTCTTCCCCGCCCCGTTCGGCCCGATGAGCGCATGGATCTCACCCGAGGACAGGGTCAAACTCGCCGACCGGACTGCCTGAATGCCCCCGAAATTCTTTGAGATGCCCGTGACTTCGAGAACCTCGGCCGTCTGCGCCTTGGGTCGCAGGAAGGACGGCAGCGACAAGCCCTGGTAAATCTTCCGGCGGCTCATCGCAGAGTCTTCTTCCGGCGGTGGATTCCAGCGGCGCTGCAACTGTCCCCAGATTCCGACCAACCCGCCCGGTGAGTACATCACGAAAGCGCAGAAGATTAGACCAAAATAGAACAGCCAATCGCCGGTCCAAATCGAAAGCCATTCCCGAAACAGGGTATAAAAAATGACGCCGATCGCCGGGCCCAGAATATTCCCGCGCATACCGCCGATGACGACCATGGCCAGCAACTCGCCCGACATTTCCACCGATGTGGATTCCGACGTCACGATATAGTGCTGAAAGCCCGACAAAGTCCCTGCCAACGCCGTCACCATGGAAGACAGAACGAAGACCGCCAGTTTATATCGCTGGACGTCATAGCCCTGGAAGGTCGCGCGCTCCTGGTTTTCCCGGATCGCGACCAGCACATGGCCAAAGGGAGAATTCACCACGCGCATCAGGAAAAGGAGCACGAGGAACCCGATGCCCGCGACGAACCAATAATAGGTCATGTTGTCCGACAGATCGAAAGGAAGAAACGATCCCCGATCGAACCCGCCCAACCCGTCCTCGCCGCCCGTGACTGCGGTCCAGCGGAAGGAGATCGAGAAGGTCAGCGCGGAAAGCGCCAGGGTCATCAGCGCGAAATAGACGCCGCGCCGGCGCAGCATCAATATCCCAACCGCCGCGGACACGACGCCGACGAATGCGGTTCCGAAAAGGATGGGAAGAATGATCTGCCCTTGGAACAAATGGATCTGCGAGAGAGCGGCCGCATAGGCGCCAATGCCGAACCAGGCCGCATGCCCAAAGGAGACGAGGCCCGTATAGCCCATCATCATATTGAGCCCCAGGGCGGCGATCGTGAAGACGACGACCATGGTCGCCGTGCTCAGCGTCAGACCGATCGCCGGCAGGACGAACGGCAAAAGGATCAGGCCGACAAAACCGATTAGGAGTGTCCGTGTTTTCGAATTCATGGGATTACCGCTCGAACTTCTCGATCGACTCGCCGAGCAAGCCGCGCGGCCGCACCAGCAGAACAAGGAACATGAGGATATACATCGACGCCTCAGATGCGGCGGGCATGAAATGCACAGTGAGGCCGCGCACCACGCCGACCAGCAGGGCAGCCGCGACGACCCCCCAGAAACTTCCCAAACCACCGATAATGACGACAACGAATGCTGTCGTGATAATGTCTGCCCCCATCGCAGGCTGCACCGTCGTGATTGGCGCGATCATCGCTCCCCCGAGGGCCGCAAGGCCAACACCGAGCATCACGACCGCCGTCATGTAAGGTTGAAGCCGGATGCCGAGCGCCGCGACCATGTCCGGCTGCTGGATCCCCGCCCGAACGACTCGCCCGAAAGCCGTCTTGTTCAGAAGAAGCCAAACACCGGCCAGGATGATCGCGATGACGAACAGCATCAGCAATCGGTACTTCGAAAACAGGAAATCGCCGACGATCAGGGCACCGCGTATTTCCTTCGGCAGAACCACCGGGATTGGGGCCGCCCCCCATAGAATTCGTATTGCCTGCTCCATCACCATCGCGAGACCAAAGGTGACCAAAAGGCTGAGGATCGGATCCTCGCGATAAAAGCGCCGCAGGATGAAGCGCTCGAACAATACCCCGATCAGCGCCACGGCGACGGGGGAAATCACGACGCCCGCGGTGAACCCGGCGAGTTTGGCGACTTCCAAAGAGACATATGCGCCCAGCGCATAAAAGGCGCCATGGGACAGGTTCACGATGCCGCCGACACTGAAGATCAGCGAAAGACCCATTGCGATGAGAAGATAGTAGCCTCCCAGAACAAGTCCGTTGACCACCTGCTCCAGTATGAACACGTACTGCATGCCTAGTCCGTTATAAAACCGCGCGTCCAAGGCATGACGTCATGCTCTGAACGGCGCATCGAAAAAAAATCCGCCGGGCCGCTGAGGACCCGGCGGTAGAAGGAGTATGCTAGAGCTTGCAGGCCCCGTCTTCGACGGAGGGGAAGATCGATGCGAGAGACTCGCCGGGGCCAGGGACAGGTTCGCCCATCGCCATCGAGTCGTAGACATCCTTGTAGGTGCCTTCCGGCTTCGCTTCGAGGGAATAGGCTTCCTGCATGAGCTGGTGGTCTTCCTTACGGAAGTAACCCGGTCGCCCCTTCAGGATGTCGAACTCCGCCTCGGACTCGAAGTAGTTGATGATGTCCTCGCTGTCGGACGAACCGGTTTCCTTGATCGCCTGCACCGCGCATTTGAACGCGATGTATTCGACCCAGGCATGGTTTTCGGGAATCTTGTCGTACTTGGCCTGGAACGCCTTAACGAAAGCCATGGATGCATCCGTTTGCAGATCGTGATACCAGATCGCCGGCCATAGTCCGGAGAAGTTACCGGCCCCCGCGGCCCAGATGTTTTCCGTGTTGAGCGCGAAACCAGCCAGTTGGAACGGCAGGCCAAACTCGGTGTACTGCTTGATAAAGTTGGAAACCTGGTTGCCGGCCAGATTCACGCAGACGACATCCGGTTGCGCCTGACGGATCTTCAGCAGGAAGGCACTGAAATCGTTCACGTCGGTTGCGATCAATTCGTCACCGACATGTTCCGCACCGTTGGCCGCCATGAACTTCTTGGCTGCCGACAACAGGTCGTGGCCGAAGACGTAGTCCGCCGTCATCGTAAACAGACGCTTGCCGGAGACGAGACCTTCACGCTTCAGCGCGCCACCGACGGCATTCACCATCGCGGTGTTCGGCAAATCGGTGCAGAACATATAGCGGGTACAGCGGTCGCCGCGCAGAACGTCGGAACGCGGGCCGAGCGCCATGAAGAGCTTCTTGTTACGCTTGGCGACTTCGGAGATCGCGAGCGACGAGGCGGAACTGATCTCGCCCATGATGAAATCGACATTGTCGCGTTCCATCAGGCGCTGCGCCTTGGTGGCGGCTGTTTCCGGATTGATCGAGTCTTCCGTGCTGAAATCGATCTTGCGGCCGTTTACGCCACCCGCGGCGTTCACTTCTTCCACCGCCATGGTGATGCCTTCGACAGCCCCCCGACCCAACGTGCCGAGGAAGCCGGTCATCGGCGTCAGATGGCCAATCCGGATCGCCGACGATTGCGCGCGCAGGATGCTGGGCATGCCGAATGTGGAAAAGGCGGCGGCCCCGGCGCCCAATTTAAGAGCGTTCCGCCGCGTAAAGGTACCGGAAACACGCCCGGATTCAGTTTTCTTGGTAGACATTGGTATTCCTCCCGAAATCTCAAATGGTTGCATTTGGCTCCACTTGACCGGACATCGCCACGCGACTGTCGCGGCGCATACCAACCAGCATGGAAGCAACCTTGTCCTCACCCTATCGACTTGCCGAAAGCCGCGGAAATACGGTTTTCCAACACCCCCTATAAGCTGGACTTATAGGTTGATTGTCGGTCTAATGCGGCATGGATATCCGGCAACTGAAATACTTTGTGAAGATCGTCGAACTCGGCAGTTTGTCGCGGGCGGCGAAGCAGCTTTATGTCGCTCAGCCGGCGCTCAGCCAGCAGATCGCGAAGCTGGAGGAGGACGTCGGCAAGCCTTTGCTCGTGCGCTCGTCAAAGGGCGTAACGCCTACCGACAATGGCCGCGCCTTGTACCACCATGCCTGCCTGATTCTGCGCCAAGTGGACCAAGCCATGTCCATCGCGCAGGCGGAACACACGACCATACAGGGTATGGTTTCGGTCGGTTTGCCGGCGACCACGGTTGCCGCCATAGGCCTGCCGTTGATACGGCGCGTTCGGGAGCGGTTCCCCAGTATCCTGATCAACGTCGTCGAGGCAATGAGCGGCCATATCGGCACACTCATCCAACAAAACCAGTTGGACCTTGCCGTGCTGTTCGCATCGGACCTTGCCGAAGAACTGACCGTCGAACCATTGATGGTCGAGGAACTGTTCCTGTTCCTGCCGATGCACAGCGCGCTTGTCCCGCCCGACCGAACATCGGTGACCTTGGAAGAGGTCGCCGTCCTGCCGCTCATCCTGCCGACGAGCAATCACGGCTTGCGGCGGCGTATAGCGATCGAGTTTGAAAGCCGGGCCATGCACATAAACGTGGTTGCGGAAATCGACTCCCTCGCTTTGCTGATGAACTGCGTTTATGAAGACATCGGCGCGACGATCAAACCCATGGGCGCGATCATGCAGGAGGGTCAACGAGGCCGAAATTGGCGCTGCCTGCCGATATCGGACGCCCAGTTGCGACGGAGCAACTTTCTGTACTCCCTGCCGCCCGAATCCAACACCACAGCGGCCACGGTCGTTGCTGGGGAATTAAAAGAGACGGTCCGGGAGTTGATCGAAAATCCCGAATGGCGGGGCTTCGAACCGACCCCTCAGGACAAAGCGCAAGCGAGCTTCGCGGCCTGAACCGCCATTCCCCAATCTTGTCTCTCAAGATGAGCCGGCAGCCGCCTGCGTGTTGCCAAGTGCCGCTGAAAGAGCCAGGGCGGCTTGCTTAAGCGCTTTCGTCTTCGCGCCAATATCTTTCTGTTCCATGCGCCATACCGGTCCGGATATTCCCATCGCGGCGACACACCGCCCAGCGAAATCCCGCACCGGGACGGCGACACACCGCACATCCATATCCAACTCCTGACGGTCGAAAGCGATGCCAGCTTCGCGTATTTCTTCCAATTCTTTCCGCAGCAACTTGGTGTTGGTGATCGTGTTTTCGGTGAATGGAACGAAATCCACAGCGTCGAGAATCCCGTCCAGATCCTCCGCGCCGCATTGGGCGAGCAGCAGCTTGCCGATCGCCGTCGCATGGGCCGGGCGCACAACGCCCGCTCTTTCTGACATCTGCAGCATACCGGTCGCGGCGGTCCGCCCGACCAGGACGATGTCCGCATTCGACCGCACCGCGAGATGCGCAGCCTCCCCCGTTTCCTTGCTGAGCCGTTCGAGGATCGGCATGCCCAGCGCCAACAGGGCGGTTTCATCCAAAGCACCGGCGGCAAGGACGAATAGCCGATTGCCGATCCGGTACCGTTTGCCTTCGTCCTGACGCATCAGGAATCCGACGGATTCCAAGGTTTTGACGAGGTGGAAGGTCGTGCTGGTATGCAAGCCGACCTTCTCGCTCAACTCACCCAGGCCGATCCCCGACGGACCCGCTGCCGCCACGGCATCGAGCAAGGCGGAAGCGCGCTTGATCGACTGGATGCCGTCTCGTTCGGGCGTCGCCTTCTTCGGCTTTTCGGCCGCTTCCCGCTTCGCCTTGGTCGTCGTCGGGGCCATGCTGTGCCTAACCTGTTCTTCGTGCCGTTACTCGTCCGTGACCGGCGTGGTCACGACGATGAAGGTTAGATCGCCGAGCCCGGAATTCAGAATCGAATGCCATGTCCCCGGAGTTATGAAGATGACGTCATGTTTCCGCACGACACGCTTTTCATCGCCGATCTCCATCAAACCTTCGCCGTCAAGAATGTGATAGACCTGTTCCTGGACCTTGTGGACATGCCGTTCGACATAGCCCATCGGCTGATAGGTGGAAATTCGGTAGTCGACCTGGCGCGAACCGGTCGTTTCGGGATGGACCAGCGCCTTTGATAGAGCCGATCCAAAATGCCCCGGGAACTGTTGCCAGGGTTCTTCGGCGATGTTGCGAATGCAAGATTTGTAGTCGTCAGCCATTGGTGTTTCCTCTATTCAATCTGCTCTTCGGGTTGCGTTCGGTATCAAGGGCGCCAAGGTCCACCAAAGACGGGCTCCTTCGGAACCAGCGGCGGCAATTCCCAGGACCCGGTCGACGGCGGGCGGATATCCGCATCCACGTGGACGTCGATCAGAGCCGGCTTGTTCGACGCGACCGCCTGTTCCAGCGCCCCGGCGAAGTCTTCGGACTTGGTGACCGTGTATCCCGCGACGCCCGCGGCACGCGCCCAAGCGGCGAAGTCGGGATTGTAAGGCTCCCGGTTTTCGCCCTGGTAGAAGCCGGTGCCGTATTCGCGCCCGTCGAAATAGGCGTATTGCAGGTCCCGGATCGCCCCCCAGGCGAAGTTGTTCCAGACGACCCAGACGACCGGTATGTCATATTCGACCGCCGTGCACAGCACGTGCGGCACCATGGTGAACCCGCCGTCACCGCAAATCGAAACGCAGACCTTGTCCGGCGCGGCCAGTTTGGCACCCATGATCGAGCTGGGGCCGAAACCCATGCCGGAATAGCCCCAAGTGTTCAGCATGCTTTGCGGCCGGCGTGCCTCCCAGAACTGCATGAACCAATTGTGGTGGATACCCGAGTCCAACGAGATGATCGCGTCATCCGGCAGGACCTTGCGGCAATCCGCGACAATCCGCTCGGGCCGGATCGGCGAGGTGTGTTCGGCGAAATTCGGCGCGATGAAGTCCATCCATTCCTTGCGCCAACCCGCGATGTCCGAATGCCATCCGGATAGGGTGTCCGGACCTGCCGCGTTGCGGCTTTCCACCTCCGCCAGGATTTGCAGAAGGAATGCCTTCGCATCCGCCAGGATGGGTAGGTCTGGCGCGTAATTCCGGCCGATTTCCGCATGATCGACATCGACATGGATTAGTTTCGTCGAAGGGAAGTTCCAGGAATAGCCCGGTTTCCAAGATGACGCCGATCGGTCGTCGAACCGCGCGCCAATCGCCAGAACCAGATCCGCGTGGCGACCCGCTTGGTTCGCCTGATAGGCACCATTCCGGCCGATGAAGCCGAGCGAGAGCGGGTCGCCCATATCGATGCAGCCCATGCCGTTCGGCGAAGAGATCACAGGAACGCCCAAGCGTTTGGCGAGTGCGGTCAATTCCTTGCTCGCCTCGGACAAGGTGACGCCGTGACCGATGAACATGACCGGCCGCTTAGCCGCAAGCAGCCAATCCGCCGCTGTTGCGATGTCTTCCGCGCTTGCGCCGCTGCGGCGTTTGCCGAAGGCACTGCCGGCCGGCTCGTCGGCGACTTCCGCCTCCTCCTGGAACAGATTGTAGGGGATATCCAGGTTCACGGGGCCGGGGCGGCCCGTCGTCATCGTCGATGCGGCTTGGCGCATGGCGAGCGGCAGCATCTCCACCCGGCTGGGCTGGAAACTGCGTTTCACCACCGGCTTTATGACATTGTTGAAGTCCGCCTGATGGTGCTGGTTCAACTCCTGAAAGGGACCGCGGTTGAACTGGGATGTGGGGACATTGGCGGTCATGGAATAGACCGCGGAACTGTCGGTCTGGGCGACAGCAAGCGCCATGATCTGGTTGGCGGAGCCGGGCCCGGTGGAGGTCAGGGTCGCGGCGGGCTTGTGCGATACCCGGAAGAAGCCGTCGGCCATATGGACGGCCGTCTGCTCGTGTCGGGGCGAGACAAGCCGTATCTCGTCGCGGACTTCGTAGAGGCAATCGAGAAGGCCGATATTACCGTGCCCGCAAATACCGAAGACATGATCGATGCCTTCCTTGATCAACCCTTCGGCGATGATGTCGCCACCCTTCCGTTTACTCATTGGCTTCGTTCCTGTGTTTAATCTGTTGTCAGATACTGGGTGGCATGCCGTGCGGCTATCCACCCGAATGTCATTGCCTGGCCGAGCTGCCCGCCTGCGCCCGGATATTCTCCGCCGAACGCCGATTGCATGTCGTTCCCGCAAACGTAGAGACCGGTGATCGCCGTCTTGTCCACCGTAAGGACCCGTGCGTCCACATCCGCCCGCAACCCACGGCTGGTTCCCAGTGGTGTCGGGTAAAGGGCGACCGCATAGAACGGGCCTTCCTCGATCGGACCGAGGGACGGATTGGGGCCATGGGAGGCGTCCCCGTTCGTCCGGTCATAAATTGTCTCGCCCCGATGGAAATCCTGGTCGACACCGGCGCGGGCAAAATCATTGAACCGCGTGACGGTCTCTGTAAGGCCTTCCGCCGGCACTCCGATTTTTTCAGCCAGTTCTGAAATCGTCGCGGCTTCTGTCAGATAGCCGCTTTCGACATGTTTCCGGATGCTGGGCGTTCGCGGCCGGATGATGCCCAATCCGTATTTCCGGATGAACCCGCGCCCGCAAATCATCCAGGCCGGGATCGCGGTCGTTTCCTCGTTCGCGCGGTACATGCCGCGGACGAATTCGTGGTAGGAAACGCCCTCATTCACGAAACGGCGGCCGGACGCATCCACCGCGATCGTGCCGGGTTTCGCTCTGTCCAGAATGATATGTGGATAAACCGCGGTGCTTCCATCGGGCCGCTTCGCGATGGAACTCGGAAACCACAAGCCGTTATCCATGCCTGACCCGCCAAGCACGCCACCCACCTCCATCGCCAGCTCAAGCGTCGACCCGACACAGCCGGCGGCGGCCGGGGTATAGGCGGGGGTTGGGTCGGGCATTTCCCGTGCGCGCCATTCCGCGCTGGCGGGAAAACCGCCGCCGGCCAGCACAATGCAGCCGCAACGGACCGCTTTCGCCGAACCGTCGGAAAGCGTCAGTTCCAGCCCGGCCGCGACGCCATTCTCGACAGTGAGACGCGACGTCGTGACCCCCGTTCTGACATCGACACCCCGTGACAGGCACTCCTTCAGCAACCGCCCGACCAGTGCATTGCCGAGGACAAGGCGCGTTCCACGCGAAAAGGTCAGGCGTTCGGCCATGTAACGAGCAACGAGTCGTGCGCCCAGGAGCGCGCCTTTCAGCGACCGGTCCGCCTGGAGAAGCTGGGCCGCTTCCGCCCGAGTAACCATCATGCCGCCGAAGACCATCAGTTCCGGCAACGGCCGGGCAAGGGTGTCAAACCAGGCGCCCAGCTCTTTCCCGTCGAATTCCTCCGGTTCAAGCGGGCGCCATCCTGGGGCGGCCCCCGGCAGGTCCTGTCTATAGTCCGCCGCCGTGGCGAAAGGCCGGAACCGTATATGCGCCCGGCGGTTTAGGTCTTCGAGCATGGCGGGGCCCTGGTCCAGGAAACGCATCCACATTTCCCGGCGCTCGCGGCCCGAGACCAGGGCTTCCAGATAGTGTTCCGCCGCCGCACGATCACCGCGCTGACCGGCCGCCCGCATATACATGTTGTCGGGGATCCAGACGGTTCCGGACGAGCGCGCACTCGTCCCCCCGATATCCGGCTGGGACTCCAGAACCATACAGGACAACCCGTTCAAGGACGCCGTCAACGCAGCCGTAAGGCCACCGGCGCCGCTGCCGAGCACAACCATGTCCACGCGGTCGGGAAGAACGTTTTCTATCACTCCGGAGTTCAACGGATGTCCTTCGCCCAAAGCTTTCGAAGTTTCGCAATGTGAATATCATTTTCATAATGAGAAAATGTGTTTCACATTGTCAACTGCTTTGGCGAATGGAAAATAGAGCCTCCCCGATTGAATGACGCCCACGTACATTTGTCGGCATCTTGTTATCCGCTAAGCGCCAACACTCATGGCCAGGACGCGGCTGATTTCCGTCAGGGACCGGCCGGACTCGTGTCGCCAACGATTAAAGGCAGCTTGAACGGCCGCCATGTCGCGTTTCGAACTGGGCGCCTTGTCCACCACGCCTTCCGCGATCAAACGCGCGGTAACGTCCGCCGACAGGATGAAGCTGTCTTTGCCCATGGTGCGCAGGACACGCTGTCCCGCGACGCCGCCAAGCCGCGACCCGCGTTTGCCGAGTAGATCCAGAAGCCCGATATAATCTTCATCGGGCCAGTCGGCGAAAAACCGGGCGGCGCTGCCATGTTCCGTGGCCAGATCGACGAGGAAAGCCGCGTTCTCGATGACTGCCTTGATCTTGGCCCCGTTCCTGACGATGCGTTTATCCAACAGCAAACGATCTAGGGTGCCATTGTCATAATAGGCGACGCGCTTCGGTTCGAATCCGTCGAAAGCGGCCTCGAACCCCTCCCATTTGGCGTCGATGACCTTCCAATTGAACCCCGCCTGGAACAGGCATTTGGCCATGGTCGAAAGCCAGCGATCGTCCTTGGTTTCGGCCAATTGGTCCTTGGACAAGGGGCGAACCAACATGTCCTCCAGGGCCGCTTCGCCACCCTTTCGCGCCGCTGCTATCCCAAAGATTTCGACAAAGTCGCGCATCTTTCTTTTCCTCGTTGTCGGCGAAGGGACAACATCCCTGCCGGACGAAAACCGCCAATGACAAATTAGAAAGTGTTCCCCGTCAGCACTCGTGGGACAGATTCACGTGATCGTATATCGGAGGATTTCCGGCTCATCGTAGAGACCCGTAGGGGAACGACGATCGGCGGTCGCGCGATGGCTGCTTTGCCCCCTTGAATCAAGTCCAATGGACCGGCCATCACGAACTCCCTGGTCCGAATTGATTCTTCAACAAGCTCACGGCGCGCAGGATCGCCCAACAGGTCGTGTCCTACTACACTCGCATTCTGTTCAATGTTCTTCACGTAGGTCACGACTGCGCCGGGGGCGAGCTGAAGCATGCGGATGTCGACTTGGTTTCCAACGAGTTCTTCCGCAAAGTCGATGAAGTCGTCTTCGGTAATGTCCGGATATTGTTCTAATCGCGTTAGTCTTAGCATTTGCGGGTTCAATAGAACACCGGACAATCGCCGGACATTAGGAGTCCATGGCACCTAATTTTCCTGGATTCATATCGAAGACTGCAATTGCATCCAACTACCCGTACGGCCCAACACCGGCGAAAAAGCACCAAAGTTAAAGCGCAGCGGCAGGCTATTATTCACACGCCGAACTTCCGCCACCCGAACCCTCACGAGACGTTCCGCCCCATCGAATGCACGCACATCTTCGCCGTCCCACACGATCTCCGCTTCACCGGTCACATAGACCAGGTCGCCGGTGTCGAAATCGGCGAAAAGGAAGCCAGCCTTGGGGTTCATAACGATGTTTCCCAAAGTATTGAAATAGTTGTTTCCGCGAAAATCCGGGAAGACAAAAGTCCGCTCGTCCTCAACCTTGACGAACCCGGGCTTCCCGCCGCGATGCGATACATCAGCGCCTTGGGTCGGTGCGCCGGCATCCTCCCGAAACGCCGTGGCGATGAACATCGTGTCCGATTTCTCAATCAGATCCGTGCTGCGACGATCGAAACGATCCGACCGAACCACGGCAAGGTGATCGGTTTCATCCAGATCGGGACGTGCTGCGACGGTTCTGGTTTGGATGTACTGAGGGCAGTTCCCAAAGGTCTGATCGATCAGCACTGAGAAGCCCTCACCGTCCCTCGCCCTGAACCGGCCGGTGGCGCGGTTCCGTCGGCGGGTCTCAAGCTCTATTCCAAGAATGCCGATATCCGCACCGTCAGGCAGGTCATGCAGAACCGGATCTCCGAACAAAGGCGCCGCCGCGACATCAAGTCTCCGCGCATCGGGACTGGAAATGAATCCTGGTTTTCCCGAAACCAGAGCCGCCCAGGGCCGCCCTTCCGTATCCACTGCCCCGATCACCAGAAAGGGCAATCGGTCATAGAATGCTCTGTGTTGATCGGGCAGAAAGTCCCGCACGGCCCGGCCCGCAAAGAGGGCTACGCCGTCACGAACCCCCAAGCGTTCCTGGATTTCACGCTCGCCCAGGTGAAATGGGGATTCAGATTGCAGCAAATCGGCGGACATAGGATCAGCCCTCCTCGATTTCCGGGTTGCAAAAGAGGGTTCATTTAAGACGGCAACGCGATGAATTCCGTGCGAATGCCGCCGGGAATGGTGCACATCATGTGCCGTACTGCCCCATCGCCGAGGGGTTCGGGTGCGAACTCGATTTCGACGCCTTTGGTCTTTGCCAATGTGGCATACAGCGCATCGAGCTTTTCCGGCCCATCTACCTTCAAGGCGAAATGATGCAGGCCGATCACAGTGCTCCGGTCGAATGGCACGGCATTTTCCGGGTTCTTCGCCTGCCACAAAGTAATCATCACCGATCCGTCGGATACGAATGCAGCGGGATAATCTGGCTTTTCACCCACTTGTTGAAAGCCAAGCACATCAATGAAGAACGCCTTTGTCTTCGCAAGGTCGGGAATAGTCAGACCGATATGGTGAACACCGTTTGTCGCTGCTGCTTCGGGCATATTACTTCTCCTTCTTTCATGGCCGGGCACCCCCGGCCCAATTTGAACGGGGAAAACTGGATACAGTGTTAGAGACCAAGTTCCGTCAGGCCGGGATGACCGTCAGGCCGGCGGCCCAAAGGCCAGAGGAATTTTCGGTTGTTCTCGGCGATCGGCTGGTCATTGATGCTGGCGACGCGGCGCCGCATGAGACCATTTTCGTCGAATTCCCAGTTCTCGTTCCCATAGGAGCGGAACCAATGACCACTGTCGTCGCGCCATTCATAGGCAAAGCGAACGGCGATGCGGTTTTCGTGAAAAGCCCAAAGCTCCTTGATCAGGCGATAATCCAACTCGCGGGTCCATTTCCGCGTCAGGAGCCTTTCGATTTCATCGCGGCCATTGACGAAATCGGCCCGGTTCCGCCAGGCGCTGTCGACGGTATAGGCCAGCGCCACACGGGTCGGGTCGCGGCTGTTCCAGCCATCTTCCGCCAGGCGAACCTTTTCCGCCGCAGTCTCGGCGGTGAAGGGAGGCAAAGGGGGACGTGTCATGTCATCTCCAAAGGTGAACAGGATTTGGGTTCCGGGCGACACGGGTTATTGACCCGCTGAACTGCCCTGTCGTGCTGTTGGAGAAGAATATGTGTACTTTCTTCATGCGGATTAATTGGGGTATTCTGAAACATATCATTCCACATTTAGGAATTATGATGGATCGTCTTCAGACCATGTCCGTCTTCGTCGGTGTTGCTGAGGAAGGCGGCTTCGCGCCCGCCGCGCGGCGCCTGAACATGTCACCACCTTCCGTCACGCGCGCAGTCTTGGAGCTTGAATCCAGACTTGGCTGCCGCCTGTTCCACAGGACCACACGATCCGTCCATTTGACGGAGGCCGGCGGCCGCTATCTCGAGGATTGCAGACGGATCCTGGCGGAGGTCGATGAAGCGGACCGGCATGCGGCCGGGATACACGCGGAGCCGCGCGGCACCGTCTCTGTGACCGGCTCGGCCACGTTCGGCAGCATCATCTTGACGCCCATCCTCTTGGACCTGCTGGATCGGTATCCGGATCTGTCGGTTTCCACCCTGTTCGTGGATCGGATCGTCCATGTCGTCGACGAGGGCATCGACGTCGCCGTCCGGATCGCCGATCTTCCGGATTCAAGCCTGACGGCCATTCGTGTCGGTGCCGTGCGGCGTGTTCTTTGTGCAGCCCCGGCCTATCTCGCGAAACGGGGGCGGCCCGAGCAGCCGTCAGACCTGGACCGGCACGACATCATTCATTTCGCGAGCATGGCGCCGGGACGCGAGTGGGTCTTCGATCATAGGGGAAAACCGTTCCGGTACCGGCCCGCATCCCGCCTACATGTAAACACGGCGGCCGCCGCGATCACAGGCGCGGAACTGGGGAAAGGCATAACCCGTGTTCTGTCCTATATGATCGCGCCGCAAGTGCAGGCCGGCACGCTGCAGATCATATTGCCCGAATACGAACCGCCGGTGGTTCCTGTCCATGTCGTGCACAAGGAAGCCGGCCACACCTCGGCGCGCGTGCGCGCGGTGATCGACCATTTGGTCCAGCATCTGCGGCGGCAACCCGTCCTCGCCAACGAATAGGTGCTTTTACGCACCACACATTAGTATCCCCTGGACGGGGGCGGTCCTTTGACGCCACTCTTGCCGAAACATGAACCATGCGGACGGGATGGAACAATGATCAAGGCGCCGACGATACGGTTGGACCCGGCGGACAATGTTGTCGTAGCGCGGGTGGAAATCCCGAAGGGCACGTCAATCGAATCCGAAGGGATCACAGCCCTTCAGGACGTCCCGCTTGGCCACAAGCTCGCCGCGCGGGCGATCGGGAAGGGCGACCCGGTTCTGAAATACGACACCATCATCGGCTTTGCCGGCGAAGACATCGTCCCCGGCACCTGGATGCATTCTCATAACGTCTTGATGGATTCCTTTGCCAAGGATTACCGCCACGGCCAGGACTACCGACCCACCGAAGTTTTGCCGCCGGACGAACGTGCGACCTTCATGGGTATTCGGCGCGCGGACGGTCGGGTCGGAACCCGGAACTGCATCGGCATTTTCATCACCGTGAACTGTTCGGCGACCGTTGCGCGACGGATCGCCAATTATTTCGACGAGGAACGCCTGGCCGACTACCCGAATGTCGATGCGGTCGTGCCCTTCGTCCATGAGCAGGGCTGCGGCATGGAAATGACCGGGGAGCCGATGGATCTGCTGCGCCGAACCCTGTCCGGCTATATCCGCCATCCCAACATCGCGGGTGCGCTGGTTTGCGCACTGGGTTGCGAGCGGAACAATCTGCAGCGGTTCTTCGAGGCCGAAGGCCTGGAGACCGGCAAGACCATCCGGACCATCACGATGCAGGAAACAGGCGGCACAGCCGCGGCGATCGACGCCGGCAAGAAGGCTATCCGCGAGATGCTGGAGGAAGCGAACGCCATCACGCGCGAGTCCTGTTCTGCGGAACATATCATGGTCGGACTGCAATGCGGCGGTTCGGACGGGTTTTCCGGCCTGTCCGCCAATCCGGCGCTGGGCAAGGCCGTGGACATCCTGGTGCGGCACGGGGGCACGGCCATCCTTTCAGAAACGCCGGAACTCTATGGCGTCGAGCACACCCTGACGGCCCGGGCCCGAACGCCGGAAATCGGCCGGAAATTCGTCGACCGGTTCGATTGGTGGCTGGAATACAACAAGGGCAAGGACACGCAGATTAACGGCAAGGTCAGCCCCGGGAACAATGCCGGGGGCATCGCGAATATCATCGAAAAAGCGCTCGGTGGCGCGAAGAAGGGCGGATCGACCGGAGTCAACGAAGTCTATCTCTACGCCGAACCGGTGACGGAGCATGGACTGGTCATCATGGATACCCCAGGTTACGACCCCGTCTCAGCCACCGGGCAGATCGCCGGCGGCGCCAATCTGATCTGCTTCACCACGGGTCGCGGCTCCTGTTTCGGGTCCTACCCCGCGCCAACCATCAAACTGGCCAGCAACACGGCGATGTTTGAGCGGATGCGCGGCGATATGGACATCAATTGCGGCACGGTCATCGACGGCGATGCGACACTGGACGAAATGGGCGAAGAAATCTTTCAACGATTCCTGGACATCGCGTCCGGCGTGAAATCGAAAAGCGAGGAACTGGGCGTCGGCGAGGACGAATTCATCCCCTGGCCCATCGGCGTCGTGGGCTAGCGGGCCGCTGCGTCCCCCGAACCCGGCGGGTTCATGCGACATCGATCCAGAGAGCTTTGAAAACGATATTTCCCCCCTTGCGCTTCAGTGCTATGTAACAAAACTGTAACAAATTCCGGTCCTTGAGACCGGGCGAAAAAAGTAACCCAAGGGGAGGTTCAGCGTGATCAAAAAGAATATTCTGCTCGCCGGTGCGGTTCTGGCCGCCATGGCATTCTCGGCTTCCAGTGCATCCGCCCAGGAGAACTGCCCTCGCGGGGATTTGGACCAGCGTTATTGCGACCGCGACGGCGACCTGATCGCCGATACGCCGACCGATCCCTCCCAGCAGATCGACCCCGATACGCTGATCTTCGCGTATACGCCCGTCGAAGATCCCGCGGTCTACAAGGAAGCTTGGTCCGATTTCCTGAAGCATCTGGAAGAAAAGACCGGCAAATCCGTGGTGTTCTTCCCGGTTCAGTCGAACGCCGCCCAGATTGAGGCGATGCGTTCCGGCCGGTTGCATATCGCCGGCTTCAACACCGGGTCCAACCCGCTGGCCGTGAACTGCGCAGGTTTCCATCCCTTTACCATCATGGCGTCCAAGGACGGCAACTTCGGATATGAGATGGAAATCCTGACTTATCCGGGCTCCGGCATCGAGAAGGTCGAGGACATCAAGGGTAAGCAATTGGCCTTCACGTCGCCAACGTCGAATTCCGGTTTCAAGGCGCCCTCAGCGATCCTGAAAGCCGATTTCGGCATGGTCGCGGAACGCGATTTCGAGCCGGTATTCTCGGGCAAGCACGACAACTCCATCCTCGGCGTCGCCAACAAGGACTATCCCGCGGCTTCGATCGCGAACTCCGTTCTGGCGCGAATGATCCAGCGCGACGTGCTGAAGCCGGAACAGGTGGTGTCGATCTACAAGTCGCAGACGTTCCCGACCACCGGGTTCGGGGTCGTTCATAATCTGAAGCCGGAATTGCAGGAAAAGATCCGCGATGCCTTCTTCAGCTTCGAATGGGAAGGCAGCAGCCTGCAGAAGGAATTCGAAAAATCCAACGAAGGCCAGTTCCTGGAAATGACCTACAAGGAATTCTGGGACGTCATCCGCAAGATCGACACGGCCAACGGCGTCTCATACGCCTGCGAATAAGAAAGTGAGGCCGGCGGCACTTTAAAGATGCCGCCGGCTTTCTTTCCTATCATTTCACACCGCGTTCATTACCAAACGAGTATACGCTTTTGCTAAGCCTTAAATCGCTTACGAAGACCTACCGTACGGGCGACAAGGCCCTGGTTTCTGTTGATCTGGATATCCCGAACGGACAGGTTCTCGCCTTGATAGGGCCTTCCGGGGCGGGCAAGTCGACGTTGATCCGGTGCATCAACCGCCTCGTCGAACCCACCAGCGGACACGCCCTGTTGGACGGTGTTGACATTACGTCCCTGAATTCTTCCGCCCTTCGCCGCGAGCGACGCCGCATGGGCATGATCTTTCAGGAATACGCGCTGGTCGAGCGCTTGACCGTGATGGAAAACGTGTTGTCCGGCCGCCTCGGCTATGTCGGGTTCTGGCGTAGTTTCCTGCGCAGGTATCCGCAATCGGATGTCGATGAAGCCTTCCGGCTGCTGGACCGAGTTGGCTTGCTGGCCATGGCGGACAAACGCGCCGATGAACTTTCAGGTGGGCAACGCCAGCGGGTCGGCATCTGCCGTGCCTTGATTCAAAACCCGTCCCTGCTGCTGGTCGACGAACCGACCGCATCGTTGGACCCGAAAACATCCCGTCAGATCATGCGCTTGATCTGCGAGCTTTGTCAGGAACGCGGACTGGCCGCCATCATCAATATTCACGACGTCGCCTTGGCCCAGATGTTCGTGCAACGGGTCATCGGCCTGCAGGCCGGCGCGATCCGTTTCGATGGACCGCCGACAGCCTTGACACCGGACGTCCTGACGGAGATTTACGGCGAAGAGGATTGGCAGGCGACAATCCGTAAGGACGAAGAAGAAGATTCAGAGGCAGCCGTCGCATGACGACCGCGTTGGACACCAAACTGGGCCAACCCTGGCGCAAACCGCCCTTCATTAAGCGTGTCTGGATGCGCTGGTCCTTAGCTGTTGCCGCCGTGCTGTACCTGATCGCCGCCGTCGCTACGATCGACGTGAACTGGACCCGCGTCTATGAAGGTCTCGACCGCGGCGCCGCCTTCATCATGTCCTTTGCCCGGCCGGATTTCATCTCCCGCGCCGGCGATATCTGGGACGGGATGCTGGAAAGCCTGATCATGACCGTTGCGGCATCCGTCGTCGGCATCGCAATCTCAATACCCATAGGCCTGGGCGCGGCGCGCAACATTGCCCCCTTGCCGGTCTATCTCGTTTGCCGATCGATCGTCGCTTTGTCCCGCGCCTTGCAGGAAATCATCGTCGCGATCCTTTTCGTAGCGATCTTCGGCTTCGGGCCGCTGGCCGGGTTCCTTACCCTCTCTTTCGCGACCATCGGCTTCTTGGCGAAACTGCTGGCGGAAGATATCGAAGCCATGGACAAGGTTCAGGCGGAAGCCATCCGCTCGACCGGCTCCAGTTGGCTGCAGTGGATCAACTACGGCGTCCAGCCGCAGGTAATGCCACGGTTGATCGGGCTTTCCATTTACCGGGTGGACATCAACTTCCGTGAGTCAGCCATTCTTGGCTTGGTCGGTGCCGGCGGGATCGGGGCGACGTTGAACACCGCCTTCGACCGTTACGAGTTCGATACCGCCGCCGCAATCCTCATGATCATCATCGGAATTGTCATGGCCTTGGAATATCTGTCGGGCATCATTCGTGCACGGGTGCAGTAATGCCGGTAGTTCAAAGTTCTGACGGTCGAAAAGTCTGGCAAAAGCGGAATCGGCGCGAGCAACTGGTCAGTTGGGCGTCCTGGTTCGTGGGCGTCGCGCTTTTCGTGACCTGCTGGCAGCAGATATCCGAGGCGACGACGTGGTTTTTCGTCTGGGATGCCCCACGTATCGCGGGCGACATCCTGACCCGCGCGACTCCGCCGAAATGGGCCTATATCACGCAATTGGGCGAGGCGATCTGGGACACACTGAACATAGCGACCCTGGGCACGCTGCTGGCCTTGTGCCTGGCTGTCCCGACCGCATTCCTCGCGGCCCGGAACACCACACCCAGCAAGGCATTCATCCGGCCAATCGCGCTGTTGATTATCGTTTCCACACGGTCGATCAACTCGCTGATCTGGGCCTTGCTGTTGATCGCCATCATCGGGCCGGGCGTATTCGCCGGCGTCCTGGCGATCGCGATCCGGTCCATCGGATTCTGCGCCAAGCTGCTCTATGAAGCGATTGAGGAGATCGACCAGAACCAGGTCGAAGCCATCACCGCCACCGGCGCATCGCGCTGGCAGGTCATGGCCTATGGGATCGTGCCGCAAATCATGCCTGCCTTCGCCGGTGTCGCGGTCTTCCGCTGGGACATCAATATCCGTGAATCGACCGTCCTCGGCCTTGTCGGCGCGGGCGGGATCGGGCTGCAGCTTTCGTCTTCGCTCAACGTTCTCGCCTGGCCGCAAGTTTCGCTCATCCTGATCGTCATCCTGATGGCCGTCGTTCTCAGCGAATGGGTCTCGGCGAAAGTTCGGGGCGCGATCATCTGATGACCTTGCGTGCGCCAGAAGCAACCCTCAAAGCATTTAAGGCTTATGAGGCGGTGAGGCATCGCCTGCCCGTCGCACCGCGCCAAGGGGCGGCGGAACGGGCCGCTGGACTGCGTGCCCTGGCCGACCGCTTCGACGCTTTCGTGCTAGACGGGTTCGGCGTGTTGAACGTGGGCGACGGGGCAATCCCCGGTGCCGTCGAGGCCGTGTCCGCCCTGCAGGCAATGGGCAAGACCGTCATCGTGTTGACAAACGCGGCCGGCTACCCGAAACGCCTTTTGATGCAGCGATACAGCCGCCTGGGTTTCAGTTTCGATCCATCGAACGTGGTATCGAGTCGGGAAGTCCTGTTGCGCGCCCTGGCTGGGTATCCGAAACAGCGTTGGGGCATCATGGCCGCGACCAAGTTCGGCCATGAAGAACTGGAAGACTACGACATCACTTTCCTGGCGGAAGACCCAGCCCAATATAACGCCGTGGACGCCTTCATCCTGTTCGGTAGCAGCGAGTGGACGGCGGAGCGGCAGTCGATGATCGAGCGGGCACTGAAAGATCGGCCGCGCACCGTATTGGTGGGCAACCCGGATATCGTCGCACCGGTGGAAGGCGGCATGTCCTGGGAGCCGGGCCACTTCGCCCACAACATGGCCGATGCCAGCGGGGTTGAACTGGTCTTCTTCGGCAAGCCGTTCAAGGCGGCCTTCGACACCGTTTTGGAACGCATCCCGGGAACGATCGACCGCAATCGCATCGCCATGGTGGGCGACACGTTGCAGACCGACGTGCTGGGGGGGCTGGCCGCCGGGATCGGCACAGTCCTGGTCACCGATCACGGCTTTTTCGCGAATGCGGATTTCGAGACGGGGATGGCGCTTTCACACCTATCCCCCGACTACATTATCCCAACGCCCTAGGGCGGACATGAATCGCCGATTTCAATCTTCGAGATTCTTCAGCTGTTCAAGTAGCGTTTCCGCGACGACGCGGTAGCCTCGCTCGGAATAGTGCCCGGCGAAGAACTCCGTTGGGTCGGCACTCAGGCTTTCGAATGCGTCCGCGGCGCTGACCCATACGCCGTCATTCTCTAAAACGATCCCACGTACGGTATCGGTAAACCCGGCTGCGTCAGCCTCCGCCAGGGCATTCGTCCACCTCGTTTCCGACGGAAGATGCAGGACCACGAGCCGTCCGCCCCATTCCCCAGTCACATCCGCCATCCTGCCCACAGTGCGTGAAGCCAGGTCCATGGCGGCCGGTTTAATACCGAAGGAAAGCCCCAACCGGGTTCGCAGATTCACAAGGCCCAGAATCTCTCGTGGATTGAGGGACACGGCGAGCTGTGCCGGTTCTTGCGCCTTGCCCATATCACGCCTCTCCTGCTCCCTGCGTGTCCGCTCCGCCCGGCGGTCCTCGATCAAGGCTACCACCGCGTGGTCGATTTCCTGCTGCCGTTGGCTGAGATTCTGAAGGTCCCCCGCCGTCGTCTCCAGATATCGGGCCAGAAGGGGATTGGCGTATTCCCGCAAGACGTCCTTGGTCAGGTCGTTGCCCTCGTAATACGCCCAAACCACGATCTTCGGCTTCAGGGCCCGTCCGTATTCCATCAATGCCGCCAATGCCGCGAGAGGGCCGTTGCCGCCGCACCCCAAATTGACCGTGCCGGGCCTCTGTTCCCGGACCAGGTCCGAAAATCCAAGGCCGAATGGCACGTCCGCGCCATAGGTAAAACTGTCGCCAATAAGCAGTACTTGGGTTTGACCGGACGCATCCCAGACCCGGTCTGGATTGTTGAACCCATGCCGATCGCTTTTCGCCGCCGTAACATTGCCGCCGACGGAACGGGCGATCATGCGGTGCGACACACCTGCGAGCGGCAATAGGGGACCACCGTCCTCACCCGCCAGGATTGTCTTCCAGACACCGCTCTCATCGCGCATCAGTGTCGTGGAACACACCGGCGGGACCGCGTTCGGATTTTCGGCAAATGGGTCAACGGGCCGCGACGCCGAAACCTGTTGCGATAGGGTTTGTTCTGCCGTGTCGTAGGCCAAATACACCTCGGCCCCCAGTACCGCGGCGGCCACAGCGCCGCCATAGACGCAAAGCAACTTACGGCTTGAAGGCGACAGGAACTGTATCCCGAGGCACACCACCGCCACACTGGCCGGAAATACACCGTACAGAGCGACGCGCGGCAGCGTCGCCAAAGCCCCCTGCCACCATGCGAACAGCGCGAGAAACACCCCTGCCATTGCCATGAGCACACAAAGGGCACGGCAGATCATGTCGATCGGATCACGCCCGCGGCCGAACGTGTTATTCGCTGTGGGTCTATTGCTGTTCATTGTCGCTGCAGAACCTTACAAATACAGATCGCCGTGATCTTCCGTGGCTATGAATGGCATCCGCCGGAGAACCACACCCGTCCGGCCGTCTGGCTTTACTTGAACCATCGTTTACGGTAACGCCTACCCTAAAGCGCACCGGCCCCGACCGTACCTCCTTCCGGAAGATTCCTTCATGGCAGATTCAAAACGACGCGTCGACTTTCACGAACGTTACCAAGCACATGGCGAGGAACGGACATCGAGCGACCGCAGCTTTGGACTGACATTCGCCGTGATATTCCTTCTGATCGCCGGATATCAGGCAATCACGGCGGGACTGTTCTGGGCAGCGGTCTTCGGTGTGGGCGCGATTGCGCTGTGCGCGGTGTCTTTTCTATGCCCTTCCGTGCTGTCGCCCGCCAACCGGGTCTGGACACGTTTGGGGTTGTTGCTGCACAGGGTGATGAACCCGATTATCATGGGTTTCATGTTCTTTCTGGTCTTCACGCCGATGGGCTTCGTGATGCGCCTTTTCGGGTTCGACCCACTGGCCAGGCGGCTGCGACAGCAAAACCCCATGAGCTACTGGAAGACACGTGATCCGGCCGGTCCGCCACGCGAAACGATGAAGCATCAGTTCTGACGCGCGCGCGTCACGTACCTGGAGAAGCCGACAATGTCATTTCTTGCCGAACTCTGGCACTTCATGCGGGCCCGCAAGAAATTCTGGCTCGCCCCGATTCTCATCATGATGCTGGTCTTGGGCGGGCTTATTGTCCTGACCAAAGGGTCGGCCATCGCCCCCTTCATCTATACGGTCTTCTGATTTTTCTAGGGTTGAGTTGATGCGCATTCTTGGACTGTCCGCGTACTACCATGACAGCGCCGCCGCCCTGATCGTGGACGGCGAAATCGTCGCCGCGGCCCAGGAAGAACGATTCACGCGGGTCAAGCACGACAGCGGATTTCCAGTCAGTGCCATCGCCTATTGCCTCGAAGCGGGCGGATGCACACTCGACGACATCGACCACGTGGCCTTCTACGACAAGCCGTTTCTGAAGTTTGAGCGCCTGCTGGAGTCCTATCTCGCGATCGCCCCCTACGGGTTCAAGAGCTTCGCGATGGCGGTGCCGGTCTGGATCAAGGAAAAGCTGTTCCAGAAGGACATGCTGAACAAGGCGCTGAAATCCGTGTCGCCGGGCTTCGATCAGTCGAAGCTTCTGTTCGCGGAACATCATCAGAGCCATGCGGCCAGCGCCTTCTATCCTTCGCCATTCGAAAATGCCGCCGTCCTGACGGCCGACGGTGTCGGCGAATGGGCGACGACAAGTCTCTCCGTCGGGAACGGGTCGTCGCTGGAGATCTTGAAGGAAATCCATTTTCCGCATTCGCTCGGCCTGCTCTATTCCGCCATCACCTACTATCTCGGCTTCAAGGTTAATTCGGGGGAATACAAGGTCATGGGTCTCGCCCCCTATGGCGAGCCGCGTTTCAAGGACCTCATCCTGGACAATCTGATCGACCTGAAGGAAGACGGAACCTTCTGGCTCGACATGCGCTATTTTGACTATGTCGGCGGGTTGCGGATGACCAATCGGCAGTTCGACGACCTCTTCGGCGCCCCGCCGCGCCAACCGGAAGAAAACCTCGATCAGCGTCACATGGACCTCGCCGCCTCCGTCCAATGGGTCGTCGAGGAAGCCATGCTCCGGCTGGCGCGGTCCACGGCAAAGGAAACCGGATGCCGGAACCTGTGCCTTGCGGGCGGTGTGGCGCTGAACTGCGTCGCAAACGGCAAAATCCTAAGGGATGGAGCCTTCGACAAGGTTTGGGTTCAGCCCGCAGCGGGCGATGCCGGCGGCGCGCTGGGCGCGGCGCTTACCGCGCATTACTGGCATCTGGGCGCGCCGCGTTCCATTCCCGCCGCCATGGATGCGATGCAAGGCTCCTATCTAGGCCCATCGTTCGACGATGACGAGATCGAAGAACGCCTAAAGGCGCAGGGCGCCGTGTTTGAACGCCTCGACCACCACGTCATGATCGACAACGTCGCGGACGCCTTGGTAGACGGGCAAGCGGTGGGCTGGTTTCAGGGACGCATGGAATTCGGTCCGCGGGCGCTTGGCGGCCGCTCCATTCTGGGGGACCCACGGTCTCCCTCCATGCAGAAGACGCTGAACCTGAAGGTGAAATACCGGGAGAGCTTTCGGCCTTTCGCGCCGTCCGTCCTGGCCGAGTCGGTCGAAGACTGGTTCGAACATGACAGTCCAAGCCCCTACATGCTCATGGTCGCTGATGTTCAGCAGGCGCGGCGACGCAAGATGACGGCCGAGGAGGAGGCTCTCTTCGGGATCGAAAAACTGAACGTGCCGCGGTCCGAGATTCCGGCTGTCACGCATGTCGACTACTCGGCGCGCCTGCAAACGGTGCATGAAGAGACCAACCCCCGCTACCATGCGCTTCTGAAAGCGTTCGAGGACCGCACCGGCTGCCCCATCCTGGTGAACACCTCCTTCAACGTGCGTGGCGAACCGATCGTCGGCACGCCGGAAGACGCGTTCAGATGTTTCATGGGAACGGAACTCGACATATTAGCGATCGGCAACGTGCTGCTGCGGAAGGACCGTCAGGACCCCGCCCTCCGCACCAGCTACAAGGATGCGTTCGAGCTGGACTAGCCGGCCTGCTAAAAATGAAAGACCCGCCATTCCCGGCGGGCCTTCCAATTCGGTTGCGATATCGATCCCGATTACTGTTCCAGATCGAACCGGTCCGCATTCATGACCTTCGTCCAGGCGGCGACGAAATCCTTCACGAACTTCTCTTTGCTGTCGTCCTGTGCGTAGACTTCCGCATAGGACCGCAGGATGGAGTTCGACCCGAAGACGAGGTCCATCCGCGTCGCTGTCCACTTGACGGTGCCGGATTTGCGGTCACGGATCTCGTAGACGCTCTTGCTCTTCGGCTTCCACTCATAGGCCATGTCGGTAAGGTTGACGAAAAAGTCGTTCGTCAGCGCGCCTTCACGGTCGGTGAACACACCATGCTTGGTGCCGCCAAAATTGGTGCCCAGCACGCGCATGCCACCGACGAGCACGACCATTTCCGGCGCGGTCAACCCCATCAACTGCGTGCGGTCGAGCATCATCTCTTCCGCGCTGACCGCAAAATCCTTCTTGAGCCAGTTCCGGTACCCATCATGCAACGGCTCCAGCACATCAAAGGACTCGGCATCCGTCATCGCATCGGTCGCATCGCCGCGACCCGGTGCGAAAGGAATGGAAACATCGACACCCGCGGCCTTGGCCGCCTGTTCGATCCCGACATTGCCGGCCAGGACGATCACATCCGCGACGCTGGCCCCGGTTTCAGCGGCGATCGGTTCCAGCACGCCCAGCACCTTGGCCAGACGGGCCGGCTCGTTGCCTTCCCAGTCCTTCTGCGGGGCCAGGCGAATGCGTGCGCCGTTGGCGCCGCCCCGCATGTCGGATCCGCGATATGTTCGGGCGCTGTCCCAAGCCGTCGCCACCATTTCGGCAGTGCTAAGACCACTGGCCGCGATTTTCGCTTTGACCGCATCGACGTCGTAGCCGGTGCTGCCGGCCGGAACAGGGTCCTGCCAGATCAAGTCTTCCGCCGGCACGTCCGGCCCGACATAACGAACCTTCGGGCCCATATCCCGGTGGGTCAGCTTGAACCACGCGCGGGCGAAGGCATCCTTGAAATACGCCGGATCGGCCATGAACTTCTGGCAGATCTCGTTGTAGATCGGGTCCACCTTCATGGCCATGTCGGCGTCCGTCATGATCGGGTTGTGCCGGATCGAAGGATCGGTGGCATCGACCGGTTTGTCCTCTTCCTTGATGTCGACCGGCTCCCACTGGTTGGCCCCGGCTGGGCTCTTCTTCAACTCCCATTCGTGTCCAAACAGCAGGTCGAAATAGCCCATGTCGAACTCCGTCGGGTTCGTCGTCCAAGCCCCTTCAATGCCTGAGGTCACGGCGTTCGCGGCCTTGCCGCCCATGTTCGGGTTGGCCCAGCCAAAGCCTTGCTGGTCGACGTCGGCCGCTTCCGGGTCGGGGCCCAGGGCATTCGCATCACCGTTGCCATGGCACTTACCAACGGTGTGGCCGCCGCATGTCAGGGCCGCGGTCTCTTCATCGTCCATCGCCATGCGCTTGAAAGTCTCGCGGACCTCCAGAGCGGTCTTTGCCGGGTCGGGTTTCCCGCCGACGCCTTCCGGGTTCACATAGATCAGGCCCATCTGCACGGCGGCCAGCGGGTTCTCCAACGATTCCGGGTCTTCGTCGCTGTCGTACCGGCCGCGGCCCAGCCATTCCTTCTCGGAACCCCAATAGACGTCCTTTTCTGGGTGCCAGATATCCTCGCGGCCGAAGGCGAAACCAAACGTCTTCAAGCCCATGGATTCATAAGCCATGTTACCGGCCAGGATAATCAGGTCGGCCCAGCTGATTTTGTTGCCGTATTTCTTCTTGATCGGCCACAGCAGCCGCCGGGCCTTGTCCAGGCTGACGTTGTCGGGCCAGGAATTCAAAGGCGCGAAACGCTGGTTGCCGGTCCCGCCGCCGCCGCGGCCATCGGCCAGGCGGTAAGAACCCGCCGCATGCCAGGCCATACGGATCATCAGGCCGCCATAGTGACCCCAATCCGCCGGCCACCAATCCTGGCTTTCCGTCATCAAGGCTTTGAGGTCTTTCTTGAGCGCATCCACATCGAGAGTCTTGAGCGCCTCGCGATAGTCGAAATCCTTCCCCATCGGGTTGGTCTTCGCGTCGTGCTGATGGAGGATGTCCAGGTTCAGGGCATTCGGCCACCAGTCCATAACAGACGCACTCGTGGAGGTGTTTCCTCCATGCATCACGGGGCATTTGCCTTCAGTCATCAATGTCTCTCCCTAGAGGGTTTGAGTTGTTTATCAGCGGCACAGTCGAGATGGCGAGCGGCGAAAATCTGTAACTGCGGTATGCATCAAGCGTTGGGGATGCTTCGCTGCCGCGTCTTCCGATTTCTCGAGAATGCCGAGAAACGCCAACACTTCTGTTGGAACGTTGTGACGGTACCCTGATGGAACAAATTTATAAAATTGATTATTTTTGTTCTAACAATCGTATTTATCGATTGCTTTGTTTTTCGCCTGGCTAGGATGGGTCCGCCGTCGAGAGCAGTGGCATGAGCAACGAAAACAATTCGGCTTGCGATGAAATCTCGCAACGGCGGTAAAGCTGCTTCCGGAAGACCTTCACCGTTTGCGGGGAAATACCCAAGCGCAACCCGATCGAGACCGAGGAATGGCCGCGCAAAATCAACAGCGCCACTTCCGCCTGACGCGGGCTGAGCGTTACGCCGTGTTCCCGTTCCAAGGCCGCGATCAAATAACCGGCAAGGTCTTCGTTGCGATAGTCACCGGTGGATTGCAGGCCGGACCACTGTTGCTCGATCAAACCGCAAACAATCGGCGCGATGCGTTCCGCCTTCTGGACATCCCGGGCAGAAAAGCGCTGGCCGGATGTTTCGTCCCGACCAAGGCAGATCTGCACGGATACCCCTTCGGCGGGATAGGCGATATAGGCCATTTCGTCGATCAGTGTCGTGCGCTGGTAGTAGGCCGCGAAATATTCGTTGCGGTGGAACTGGTCGGGCGCGATGTCCTTCAGCCTATACAGTCCCGGCGGTGAGTTTTCCACATGCAGGGCGTGAAACGGATCCAGCAAATAGGCGCCGGGTACATAATCGCTGAACAATTTTTCATGAACCCGTTTCTCCACCGCATGCGTGAACATGATCTCCGGCACGCGGTTCTGGAAATAGGCCAGCATGGTCGTGTTATCGATTTCGAAGCAGCGGTTCAGCCATTCGAACAGCGCAAAGTCGAACCGGTCCGAGGACAGCGCCGCAATGGCCCTGCCCAAATGCTTCTCCGCAGAGTTCGGGAGTTCCATCCCACATACCTCTTTAGGGGTATATACCCCCGCACATGACGGATTTACCGTTTTACTGTCGAATTCAGGGGTATCAAAGAAGAGTGGTTCATGACCAGCGCAGAAATTGCGGTCGATATAGACAAGGTTGTTAAACGGTACGGTTCGTTCACCGCCTTGCATGGCGTTTCGCTGGGCATTCGCGAGAATGAGTTCTTCACGCTGCTCGGCCCATCGGGTTGCGGCAAGACGACATTGCTGCGGTCGATCGCCGGGTTCGAGGAGGTCTCAAGCGGCATCATCCGTCTGAAGGGTGCGGACATCACCAACCTTCCGCCGCACAAACGCCCGGTCAACACGGTGTTCCAGCAATATGCGCTATTCCCGCATATGACGGTGACCGAGAACGTCATGTTCGGCCTGTTGCGCAAAGGCTGGTCGAAGCAGGAATCGATTCAGCGCGTGAAGCAGGTGCTGGAGATGGTGCAGCTTGGCGACTACGCTACCCGCAAGCCATCGCAATTGTCGGGGGGCCAGCAGCAACGCGTCGCCCTGGCCCGCGCCCTCGCCCCGCGCCCGGCCGTTCTGCTGCTGGACGAACCGCTTTCGGCGCTTGACCTGAAATTACGCCAAGCCGTGCGCGTGGAGCTAAAGGCCCTGCAGCGGGAGACGGGCATCGCTTTCGTCTTCGTCACGCATGACCAGGAAGAAGCCCTGACCATGTCGGACAGGATCGCCGTGATGTCCGATGGCGAAGTCCAGCAAATCGGCTCGCCGCCGAAAATCTACGAAACACCGATAAACCGCTTTGTCGCCGACTTCATCGGGGAAACGAACCTTCTGGACGTCGACGTGCACAGCGTTTCAAACGGTATGGCGCGAATTTCTCTGCCTGGCGGCAACGGTTTTTCCTGTCCGGCCGCCGCCGTGCGCGACCCTGGCAAGGGCCACCTTTCCGTCCGGCCGGAGCGGATCGCGCTTTGCCCCCAGGGAGCGGGGGAACTGGACGCCACGGTGACCGGCCGCGTTTATCTGGGCACCGACATTCAACTGCATCTGCGGTTGGCGGATGACGAGGCGATGACCGTTCGCCTGCAAAACTCGGAAACGACAGTGGTGCCGGAGGAAGGTGCGACTGTCGGCCTCAAACTCGAGGCGGGCGCCGCGCGCCTGCTCGCCGACTGATGGCTGCCGGGGCGACCATCGGCGGCGGCGCCGCTTCCAACGTGTACAAGGGACACACCGCCAAGCTGATGTTCCCGGCTTGGGTGATGATCGGGATATTCCTGCTCGCCCCCGTGGCCATGATGGTCGTCTATTCGTTCCTCACCAAGGAATTCCGTGGCGGTGTGATCTGGGAATTCACACTTGCCGCCTACGACCAGTTCTTTTTTGACCGCGGCCTTTTCGGCGACGAACCACCGACAATCGAATGGACTTATATCGGTATTTTCTGGCGCTCGATCTGGCAGGCGGGGGTCGCGACCATCGCCTGCCTGTTGATCGGCTTTCCGACCGCCTGGTTCATCGCGACCCGCAGGCCCAGCACCCGCTCGGCATGGCTGTTCATGGTGACGATCCCCTATTGGGTCAATCTGCTGATCCGCACCGTGTCGATGAAATTCCTGATCCGCGACACAGGTCCGCTGAACGAGTTCCTGATCTGGGCCGGCGCAATCGACACCCCGATCAGTTTGATCAACACCAATTTCGCGGTCCAGCTTGGTCTTTTCTACAGCTACCTGCCTTTCATGGTGCTGCCGATCTATGCCGCTGTGGAGCGCTACGACTTCTCCCTCTCGGAAGCTGCGGCCGACCTCTATTCTGATATTTGGACGACCTTGTGGCTGGTGATCCTGCCCGTGGTCAAACCGGGGATCATCGCGGGCTGCATTCTGGTCTTCGTCCCTTCGCTCGGCGCCTTCCTGGCACCCGATCTACTGGGCGGCGCGAAGACCTTCATGATCGGCTCGTTGATCGAGGAGCAATTCAAGGGCGCGGCCGGCAACTGGCCCTTCGGCGCTGCGGCGTCGACCATATTGCTCTCCATCGTATTGGCTGTGTTGCTTCTCTACGCCCGCAACCAGAACAAGGGGAGCGAGCAGTGATGGCTGCCAAGACCGACCTTCGCCGCTTCCCCGGCTTCCTCACGATCACGATCCTATGCCTCTTCGTGCTCTACGCACCGCTGATTGTCGTCGCCGTCTATTCCTTCAATGCTTCCACCTCGATTACGAAATGGGGCGGCACCTCGCTTACTTGGTATATCGACGTCTTTACCGGGCCGGAAGCACCGAAATTTCAGCAGGCGGCCGTCAACTCGTTGGTCATCGCGGTCACGGCCGCCATCGCGGCGACGGCCATCGCAACGCTGGCCTCCGTCGCCATGACCCGGACGGGACGGTTCCGCGGCAAAACCTTGAGCTTCGCCTTGATCAGCCTGCCGCTGATGGTGCCGGAAGTGGTGACCGCCGTCGCCAGCCTCGTCTTCTTCACGGCAATCGGTTTCACCACCGGGCTGACCACCATTTTGATCGCCCATATCGTCTTCTGCATTCCCTTCGCCTATCTGCCGATCTCGGCCCGGATGCAAAGCATCCCCGACATGTACGAACAAGCGGCAATGGACCTCTACGCGACGCCGAGGGAAGCCTTCAAACTGGTACTTCTGCCCCTGATGGCGCCCGGCATTCTGTCCGGCTTCCTGCTCGCCTTCATCATTTCGCTCGACGATTTTCTGATCACCAACTTTGTGAAGGGTGCCGGCGTCGAGACCTTGCCGACCGCGATTTTCGGGTCGGTCAAACAGGGCATCAAGCCCAACATCATGGCCATCTCCACGCTGATGCTTGTCGTGTCGGTGGTCTTCGTCTCCCTGTCCTGGCTGGTCGGCCGGATGGGACAAGATAAAAACCAAGAAACCTGAACAGAGTGGAGCTTCACATGAAGAAACTTCTTATGTCCGCATCATTGGCCTTCTTCGCGCTTACCGGCGCGGCGCAGGCCGAAGGCAAACTCTCGATCTATCATTGGTTCGAATACATTCCGCAGGAACTGCTGGATAAATTCGCCAAGGAACACGACGTTGAAGTGACGCTGGACACCTATGACAGCAACGAGGCGCTGCTCGCGTCACTGAAGGCGGGCAAGCTCGGCTCTTACGACGTCGCGGTGCCTGGCGACTACATGGTCAAGATCCTGAACAACGAAGGCATGCTTGATACGTTTGAGCCCTCGGAATTGTCGAACTACGGCAATATCGAGGACCAATGGGCCGATGTTTCCTTCGATCCCGGCCGCAAGAGCTCCATTCCCTATCAGTGGGGATCGACCTCCTTCTCCGTAAATCGGGACGTCTTTTCGGGGCCCATCGACAGCTTGTCGATTGTATTCGATCCGCCGGAAGAGTTGAAAGGCAAGATCAACGTCCTCGACACCTCGGGTGAGACGCTGACTCTGGCGTCGCTCTATCTGGGTATCCCCCAGTGCACGCCCGACAAATCGCAGTTGAAGGCGTTGAACGCACTCGTACAAGGCGCGAAGCAACACTGGGCTTCCTTCGGGTCCGATATCGCAAAGGACGTGCTGGTCTCCGGCGACGCCGCCGTAGGAATGATCTGGTCCGGCTTTTCCGCCAAGGCCCGCGGGGAAGGCGCCAATATCGAATACGCCTTCCCGAAGGAAGGCTACATCGTCTGGATGGACAATGTCGTTCTGCTGAAAGACGCGCCGAACCGGGAAAACGCGCTTAAGTTCATGAACTTCCTGCTTGAGCCGGAAAACGCGGCGGCTGTCACCAACTATGCCCAATACACGGCGGGAGTGAAGGGCGTTGGGGCCCATCTGGACCCAGCGGTTGCCAATTCTCCGGAATCCAATCCGCCGGCCGGCCAGAAAGGCGTCTTCGTCGAGGCCTGCCCGGAAGCGGTGCAGGTTCTGTACGACGCCATCTGGACCAATCTTAAAAAATGACGCGGGGCGATCGGTGACCAAATCGATGAAACTCGCACTGTACCAGGGACCGGCGATCGACGGCGATATCGAAGCGGGCTTCATCCGCATCGAACGGCAGTTGTCGGCCGCCGCCCTGGCCGGCGCGGATCTGACCGTTTTTCCGGAAGTCTTTCTTCCGGGTTACAACCGCCCGGACCTCCACAAGGCCCTTGCCCAGCCCTTGGGCGGGGAATGGATGCAGCGGTTATCCGCGCTTGCGAAACAAACCGGCTGTGGGATCACCATCGGCTGGGCCGAAGCGGACGACGGCAAGGTCTACAACGCCGCCACCTGCTTCGACGGCAAGGGCGAGCAACTCGCCCATTACCGGAAAATTCAGCTTTATGGACCGATGGAGCAGGCAAGCTACGAATTCGGCGACAGTTACACGGTCTTCGATCTCTATGGCATGAAGACCGCGCTGCTGATCTGCTACGACGTCGAGTTCCCGCAGCATTGTATCGCCCTGGCCAGGCGAGGGGTTTCCCTAATCCTGGTGCCGACGGCAAATCCGCGTGGCTTCGAATATGTCTCGGACACTTTGGTCCCGGCCCGCGCGGCGGAAATGCAACTGACCATCGCCTATGCCAATTTCTGCGGTCCGGAAGGCGATATCACATTTGGCGGCCGGTCCGTCATCGTCGGGCCCGACGGTAAGCCGCTCGCTTCGGCCGGTATCGGCGAGACGCTTCTAGTGACGGACCTCGCGGTAATCGAGACCATCGACAAGACGATGCTTTCACAACAACAAACGGATTATAGGAGGGTTGGGAAAACCGATGACGCTTGATCTGGATACCAGCACCGACGGCGTGCTGACCGCGGACACACATTTGATTCAGTCCTGGGCCGACCTAAACGCCCTGAAGCAGGACGGTGCGCGCACTGTCATCGTCGGCGCGGAAGGCACCATGGTCCGCGACAGTGAGGGGAACGATCTGATCGACGGCATCGGCGGGCTGTGGTGCGTCAATGTCGGCCACCGCCGGAAAGAGATCATCGACGCGATCACCGATCAGCTCAACCAGCTCGACTTCTATTCAACCTTCTACAACTTCACACATCCGACGGCGGCCGCCCTGTCGGAAAAAATCGCGAGTCTGGCGCCGGGGCGACTGAACAAGGTGCATTTTGCCAATTCAGGCTCCGTCGCGAACGACAGCGCGGTGCGGATGCTGCATCACTACAACAACCGCCTGGGCCGACCGAACAAGAAGAAAATCCTGAGCCGTATCGGCGCCTATCATGGGTCCACCCACCTGGCCATCGCCATGACGACGCCCGCATATTCAAAAGGCTGGGACGGCGTCAACGACCTTGTTCATCACCTGCGCTCCCCGCATTACTGGCGCCACGGCGATGGGATGACCGAAGAGGAATTCCTCGACGCTCTGGTCGAGGATCTGCGGTCTTCGATTGAGAAAATCGGTGCCGAGAACATTTGCGCCTTCATCGCCGAACCGATCATGGGCGCCGGCGGCGTCATCGTTGCGCCTGCGGGTTACCACGCGCGCATGGCCGCGATCTGCGCCGATAACGAGATCAAATACGTCTCGGACGAGGTCGTCACCTCCTTCGGGCGGCTCGGCCATTTCTTTGCGTCCAAGGATGTTTTCGGCGTAACGCCGGACATCATCACGACAGCCAAAGGACTCACCTCCGGCTACCAGCCCGTGTCGGCCACCATCATCTCCGACGAAATCCATGAAGTGATTTCAGAACCGGGGGAGAAGTTCCTACATGGTATGACCTATTCCGGGCATCCGGCGGGCTCGGCGGCGGCCCTCGCCAATATCGCGCTTCTGGAAAGCGAAAAAATCCCGGAACGGGTCCGAAACACCGGCAAAATCTTCGAGAACGCCCTACGCGGGCTTTCCGACCTGGAGATCGTCGGCGAAGTCCGCGGCAGCCACTTCATGATGGGCATCGAGTTCGTGAAGGATAAGGCGACCAAGAAGGAATTCGAAGAGCACGAGGCCATCGGCCTAAAGGTCGCCCAGGCCTGTCAGGCCCGCGGCTTGATCGCGCGTCCGCTGGGCAACATCCTGATTCTGTCGCCGACCTTGATCTTGTCGGAGGACCAGATTCACCAGATCGCCGATATCCTGCGCGACAGCATCACCGCCGTAACCTCCAAACTGTAGAGGCTTCCAGGGCGATGCGCCGATCCGGCGCATCGCCTCACGCCTCAAACACGAGGCGTTCGTAAAGATGCCAAGACGCATGGCCCAGAACCGGGAAAATGAAAATCACGCCAATGAAGAACGGCGCGACCGCAATCAGGGCCAGCGCCCCGACCGCCGCCCCCCATCCCAGCATCACAAATCGGCTGCTGAGAACCGACTTTACGCTGGTGATCATGGCGGTCACGAAATCCACATTCTTGTCGAGCAGCAACGGCATGGCGATCACGGTGATCGCGAAGAGTACCGTGGCCAACACGGCGCCGACGGCCGACCCGATCATCAGGAACACCGCCCCGTCCATGGTGGTGAATAGCGCGCTGAACAGGTGATCCATGGAGCGGAATCCCTGATATTGCAGCGTGATCGCCAGAACCAACCGGACCTGATAGGCCCAAATCCAGAAGACAAACAGGACGACGAAGGCCATCCAACCGAATTCACGCCGCTGCTGGCGGAAAATGACAAGGAATATATCGGTCGCGGTAAACGCATCGCCGTTCTTGAGGCGGCGGGACATCTCGTAGAGCCCGGCCGCCAGGAAGGGGGCAACGAGCGGGAAACCGACGCCGGCCGCAATGACCATCCATATCTGGTCGAACACCAGAAGGCCGGCAATAAGGACCGCGCCGAACAGCGCGTAGACGAGGCCGAAAAACATACTGAGCATGGGCCGCTTGGTGAAATCCCGCAGCCCTGCGCCGAACGCGCCTTTCAAATCGTCGACCGTGGCAGGCCTCACCTCAAGCCTGATCGGCAGATGCACCTGTGCTTGGGCGTCCGCCCGCGCCTGATCCCTCTCCGCTTGCATAACGTGGCCTTTCTGCAGAAGCCGCTTATCGTTGAATGCGCCTCTCAGGGCACAATAACCATAGTTTATGCAAGGTTTTGCCGGGTGGCTAGTCCGTCCAGAAAAAGGAGTTCAGCTTCCGCTAAGAGAAGAACATCCCACCGTTGACGTCCATCACCGCGCCGCACATGTAGCGCGAGGCGTCGGAGCACAGGAACGCTATCGGCCAGGCAATTTCATCCGGTTCGGCGAGACGCCCGAGCGGCAGCTTGTCTTTCGGGATCGTTTGCCCTTCCAGCATCCTGGACCGGACGCTACCCGGCGCAATCCCATTCACGATCACACCCGACGGGGCCGCCTTCAGCGCCAGCCACCGAACCAGGGAATTGGCCGCCCCTTTCGACGCCGTGTAGTGCGCCCCGGACACCACGCCCCCGATACGGCCGGCCACCGATCCCAGCACAACCATCCGGCCGCCGCCCGCCTTCGCCATGAAGGGAAGGAACGCACGTGCGATATTGACGACACCGAGCGCGTTCACGTCCATCACGTGTTTGAAAGAGTCGTTCCAGTCGGCGTCCATCCAATCGTCCCAAGGCAGGATTCCTGCCGCGAGGACAAGTGCGTCCGCATCCGGATGGGCCGCGGCGAGCGCTTCCGACGATGCCCGGTCGGTTACGTCGCAAACCTGCCAGACGGCCCCCGGTGGCAGATCATAACTTGGTGCATCGGCAAGATCAGACAACACCAGTTTCGCGCCCTGTTCCGCCAGCACCCTGGCTGTAGCCCGTCCGATGTCGCCGCCCGCACCGGTCAGGACGATCTTCTTTCCCGTCAAATCAAAAGCATTCTTCACGTTGCCTATTCCTCCCGTCGAGCGGGTTTCTTCCGAAACCTCATTCGCCGAGACTACAGCCAAACAAGCCATCTTTGGCTGCGAACTTGGAACAGCACCGTGAACCGGGAAGCACAAAGCCCGCTGACCCGGGCTTTCCGCTCTAACGCATTATGCGATTTTCTTATCCGTGAAGTTCAGAGCCTGCAGCTTGGGCGCTGCGATTGAACGGCGCAGATCGTCCGCCCAGTCCTCGATCGTGTGGCCATGCACCGCCTTGCGCATTTCCGTCATCCTCAAACGCCTCTCCTCCTCGGGCATGTCCAACGCCTGGTCGATCGCATGGTCCATGGACCGCGCGGAGGATGGATTGCACAGAACGGCGTGCGGCAGCTCCACCGAAACGCCCGCGAACTCCGACAGCACCAGCGCGCCGTCGCCATCAGTCCGGGCGGCGACGAATTCCTTGGCAACCAAGTTCAGGCCATCGGCAAGCGGCGTGATCCAGCAAAGATCCGCCTTTCTGTAGAACGCCGCCAATTCCTTGAAGGGTATAGGCGTCGACATCAGATGAACCGGCTGCCAGTCGAATTGCGCGAAACGGGCATTGATGCGACCCGCAAGGCCTTCGATCTCCTGCTGCACCTGCTCATAGACCGCCATGCCGTTATTCGCGGACACGGAAACCAGCAACAGGCGCACCTTGCCGTGCAGTTCCGGCCGGCGGTCCAGCAGGCGCTCATAGGCGTTGAGCAGTTCCACACCGCCCTTGGTATAGTCGGTGCGGGAAACCGACAGCAGCAAGCGCTTGCCGTCCAGCTCCTCCTCGATCCGCTTCTCGAGCTCTTCCGTCTCACCCGCGTTTACGCGGTCTTCCACAAAATCGACGTCGATCCCGACAGGCGTTGCGACGACCCGAACGCGCCGCCCTTCATGGATCAGGGCCGTTGGCGTCTTGAGTTCGGAAAGCGCCCCGCGCAGCTCCGCGTCGACCGTCGCCATGCGCACACGTTCAACCGTTTCGATTTCGAACATGCTTTCACAAACCGCGGCGAAGTTCTGTGCATAACGCGCGATATGAAAACCGACCACGTCGCATTTAAGGAGGGAACCGACGATCTCCCGCCGCCAAGGCAGGATGTTGAACGTATCCGGCCCCGGAAAGGGCGTGTGGTGGAAAAACCCGATCTTCGCATTCGGTTTCATCTGACGCAGATATTCGGGCACGAGCCAGAGATTGTAGTCGTGAACCCAAATGGTTGCGTCGTCGCTGGCTTCCTGCGCGGCGGCCTGGGCGAAGGCATAGTTCACTTCGCGGAAGGTCGGCCAATCCACCGGATCGTAGTTATAGCGCTCGCGAAATGCGTGCAGCACCGGCCATAGGGCCTCCTTCGAGGTCACGTGATAGAAGCTGCGAACCTGTTCCGGGGACAGGGCCAGCCGTGCGACCCGGTAATCGCCAAAGGCGTCGGAAATTTCCACGACGCGCTCGAAGTCCGGCTCGTTGGGATCGGCGGCCTCTTTCCAGGCAATCCAAGATCCTTGATCCACATAGCCGAAGAAGCTCTTCAGCGTCGGCACGATACCGTTCGGGCTCTTGTTATCGCGGCGTACCACAACGCCGTTCTCAACCGCTTCTTCATACGGTTGACGATGATAGACGATAACCAGATCGGATTTCTTTTCCTGCATGTTTTTGTTTTCACTCACGCCGGCACCTCCATTTCGATTTCAGTTTCGATTGCGCGTGCCACTGTGTCGGCAAACCCATATTTTTCGATTGCTTCGAGGACGCCGCCCGCACCGTGACCCTTTGCCAGGAGGACATTGCCCCGGTCTTTGACCAGCTCTTTCAATTCCGGTTCGCTGTTGCCGACGGCCACCCCCTGCAGACCCGTTTCAAACAGCGACAAGTCGTTCAACGTATCGCCGGCGACGAGCACCAAGTCCTGCGGTATACCGCATGCCTCCAACAGCCTCAGCAGGGATGGCCCCTTGCTGACGCCCTTCGGCAAGACGTCCAGAAATCGGTTATCCGAGATCAGACAGTCGAAACCGGCATCCATTATGACTTGCCGAATTGCCGGATCGAAAAGCGACGGGTCGTAGTGGTAGCTCATACGATGCCGGAATTTTACATCCTGCGGGGTGATCCCGGGCGCTGCGCGAAGATCGGCGCAGATTTCCTCTATCCCATTTCCCCAAAGCGCGGCGATCGGTGCCTCAAGTCCGTCATCCGGATAAAGCCTGTTGGTTCGCCGGTCGCGCGCCGCGATGGTTGTTCCGACATCGCCGACGACGAAGTCCGGCCAGGGCATCACGCAATTTCCGCACGCCTCTTCAATGAACCCCAAGTCGCGCCCAGTGACGAAGATCAGATCCACGACATCGCGGTGCATTTCGACCCAGTTGTACAGCGCTTGCCGCTCGGCGTCGGATCCGCCCAGGAACGTCCCGTCGAGGTCGGTCGCCAGCGTGAATACGCGGTCCATGTTCTGGCTACGGTGCATCATCCGATCAGCCCCTCGATCGTCTCACGGGCTTGGGACGCGTTGGGATGGCGGAAGGTCACATCCAGGTCATGGCGTTCCGCCTCGATCGGCCGGGACCACAGCATGCCAAGCGTGGAGACCATATCGGCGCCATCATGCACGATCGCCCGCACCGCCTCACAGATCGGCAATTCCAGGCCGTGCTTGCGGGCGAGGTCGGTGACGGAAACGGAGTTCCGGACCCCCTCGACGATTACCGGTGCCCCATCAAAGGTTTTTTCGGGTTTTGTTCCGGCGCCCAATTGCAGGCCGAAACGCAGGTTTCGGGACTGCTCGCTTGAGCAAGTCAAGGTGAGGTCGCCCAGCCCCGAGAGGCCGCTGATCGTGTCCGCGCGTCCACCAAGTTCCGTTGCGAGCTGAGTCATCTCGGAGAGACCGCGGGTGATCAGCGCCGCAGTCATGTTGGCGCGAAAGCCAGCGCCTCGGGATATGCCGCAGGCAATCGCAATCACGTTTTTCATCGCACCGCCGATCTCCACCCCGGTCAAGTCATCCGAAACATAGGCGCGGAACGAGCCGGCACTGAGAGAAAGGGCGAGCCCCGCGGCAATCCCGTCTTCTATCCGCGCGCCCGTTTGGAGTTCCGATGCGATGGTCACCGTGGTCGGCAGGTCGGCGGCAATCTCATCAGCGAAGGTCGGGCCTGAAAGCGCGGCGACCGGTTGTCCCTGCATTTCCTCGCGCACAACGTCGCTGAGCAGCAACCCACTGGTGGCTTCCACGCCCTTGGCGCAGATCACGACCGGCATCGCCTTCTTTGAAAAAGGGCGCATTGCCCGCACCGTTTCCCGCACCGCGCCGGACGGCACAGCGAGCAGCGCCGCATCCGCGCCGGCTAGAGCGGTTCCCATATCCGTATAGGCCGTGATCCCGTCCGGCAGCGCGACCTCTCCCAGATAGGCGCTGTTGCGACGGTTCCGGTTGATATCGTCGACCGTCGATGCAGAACGGCCATAAAGCCGAACCTTGCGTCCGGCCCGCGCCGCCGCGGCGGCGAGTGCGGTGCCAAAAGCGCCTGCGCCCAAAACGGCGATGGTCTCATACCGGTTTGGAAATGATGTCCAATTCTCGATTGCGTTCACAGGTCTACCTTTTATCGGTTGCAACGTTTGTTTCGGAAACCGGTTCCGGCCCTGGGTCGGGAGTCGCCTTTGTGTCTGCGATAGGAAGCGGTTCCATCGGGGTTTCGTCGCCGACACCTTCAAAAGCCGCTTCGTTCGGCGCAAGAATGGCACCGGAAAGCCCAGCTGAAGCCGGCGCGAAATCTTGGGTGCCAGGCGCTTCGGCGGTCTCCCGCCGGGTCATGCGCCACAGCGCATAAGCGGTGCTGGCCAGCGCGCAGCCGGAAATCAGCGAGAACAACGCGTTTGGTCCGAACGCGGTCATGAGAACCGCACCGATCACCGGGCCGACGGCCGCACACCCGCCGAAGACCAAAAGCAGCGCGCTGGCGAGCTGCACGAAATCACCATTCGCGACGAAATCGTTCGCGTGCGCGATGCAGAGCCCATATTGGGTCAACAGCAACCCGCCGAACACGAAGGCCATCGCCAGAAGCATCAAGCCGTCCGTAAACAGGCCGAAAGCGATCGCCCCTGCCAGTACCGCCAACACGGCATTGCCGCCACTGATGACGATACGGCGGTCGACCAGGTCCGAAAGACGCCCAAGCGGCAGCTGAAGCGCCGCCCCCCCCAGAATCGTTACCGTCATCGCGATCGCGATATCGTCCGATTCCGATCCGATCCGAACTCCGTAGAGGGGCGCCATACCCCAGAACGCCCCATTGGCGATTCCCGCCATGGCGGTTCCAACCAAGGCGAAGGGGGAGATGCTCGACAGTTGCGAGAAATTGAACCTGGCCGTTCGTGTAGCCGCCGGCGCTTCGGTGCGGGTGAGCCCCACCGGAAGTACCGCCAGGGACACGAGCACAGAGGCATAGATGAACAATTCGTAACTTTGCGGATTGCCGGCCTGCAGCAGCAATTGCCCAAAGGCGACCGCGCCCAAGTTCACGAAAAAATAGGCGGAGAGCAGCACGCCGCGGAACTCTTTCTCCGCGCGCCCGTTCAGCCAGCTTTCAACGACCAGATAGAGTCCCGCGATGCAGAAACCGGTGACGAAGCGAAAGACACTCCAAGATACCGCATCGATCAGCACCAGATGCAGCAGTGCAGCACAGGAGGCGAGTGACGCCAGACCGGCGAAGGTTCTGATATGGCCGACACGGGAGACGTAGATCGGCGATAACAGGGACCCCGCAAGGAAACCGAGGAAGTAGAAGCCCATCAGACTTCCAACTTCGATGCTGGAAAACCCCTCCAGCCCGGCCCTGACACCAAGAAGGGTGTTTTGAAGCCCGACCCCCAGCATCAGAAAAGCAACGCTCAGCAGCAACATCGTGAAGGGTGTTATGCGTACCAATGTTGTTAACATGAGGTGACCAGACTTCTATTATGCCTATAAAAAGCTTGGATAACGGCCCCGCTTCGTTGTTTCATTCCCGCAGAAGTATAATCGGAACCAGATATTTCGCAACTGCAGCATTTTTGTTCGCAAATGCGAAAGTTTCCAGACTCCCCTGTTTCCATTGAGAAACGGCGGTTTTCCATCCGCCGTTTCAGGCGGCACCCCGTGCCGGGTCGATGGAGGAGATAAAGCGCACAAATGCTGAGCGGGCACGAACCGGCCACTTCGTCATCCAGGTCGCCAGCCAGTCCCACAAAGATTCAGTCCCGCAAAGATCCAACACCGGGCAGAAAGAGTCTCATTCCTTGCGTCGCAGCCCGCCCCAGATAGCATCAGGTCCAGCAAACAGTGGTGTAGCGGACCGGCAGTCGATGATTGGGGGGCCGGCGAAGGAGGCAGACAGATGACGACGGCCGGAACTCAAACACGCAAATCACTCAGGGCTGTCTGGCGCGACCACGACATCATTCAAGTTCCCGGCGCCTACGACGCGATGTCGGCGCGTCTGATCGAACAGAGTGGATGCCCTGTCGTCTATCTTTCCGGTCTGGCGAATGAGGCGAGCGACCTTGGATATCCCGATCTGGGTTTTACGACAGCGAGCGAAATGATCCGGCGCGCAAGCGCCATCGCGCGCGTCGTCGACGCACCGGTGATGTGCGATGCGGATACCGGCTTCGGCGGTCCGGTGAATGTCGCAAGGACCGTCCGGGAGTTTGAAGCCGCCGGGATCGGCGCCATCCATCTGGAGGATCAGGTTTTTCCGAAGCGGTGCGGGGTCCTCGCCGGCAAGCAGGTGTTGGGGCCCGAGGCCTTTGCCGATGTCATTCGCAGCGCCTGCGATATGCGGGTGGGCGACAGTTTGGCAATTATCGCCCGAAGCGATGCGAAGGGGGCGGAAGGCGTCGACGGCGTCATTGACCGGCTACGCCGTTACATCGACAGCGGCGCCGATGCGGTTATGCTGGGCGACTTCTATACCGCCGCGGAATACGAAAAGATCGCGCGCGCTGTGAGCACACCGCTCATTGCCTGCGCCGTGGACAAGGATAATTACGATATCCAGCAGGATTTCTCCCGTGACGATTGGCGGTCGATGGGCGTGAAGATGGTGATTTACTGGCATCTGCCGCTCTTCGCGGCGATGCGGGCCGTTCGCGAAGCGGTGCAGCATCTGAACGAACACGGGTCGCTCACTAACCCGCCGCTGGCGATCGACGGATACAAGGACTACGCCAGAGCCGTCGATTTGGACAAATGGATGGAACTGGCTGACGGCGGCAAAAGAAGCCCGAAATCGTGAAAGGACCGACGGCGATGACGGCGCGCGATCTCTCCCTCCCCTCCGGCGACTGGAACCACGGTTCTGTGCCGGTCAACGGCGTGAACATGCACTATGTGCGCGAGGGCGCCGGCGCGCCGGTCATTCTGCTGCACGGGTGGCCGGAATTCTGGTGGGGATGGCACAGGAATATCCCGGCCCTGGCCCAGCGTTTCGACATCGTGGCACCGGATTTGAGGGGCTTCGGCAACACGGCCGAGACGGCGTCCGAGCCGGCCGGCGCAGACGTCCATGCGGCGGATATTCTCGCCCTGGCCGATGCGTTGGGTCTGGACCGGTTCGGCCTCGTCGGCCACGACGTCGGTGCGTATGTCGCACAGGCGGTTGCGCGCCTGGCGCCCGCCCGAACCGCCGGGCTGTTTTTCCTCAACGGCCCCCATCCCGGTATCGGCCGGCGTTGGGCGGAGCCCACTCATATCCGGGAAATCTGGTATCAGTCCTTCAATCAAATGCCCTGGGCCGCGCAACTGGTGGGGCACAATCGCGAGACCTGCCGGATATTCTTCGAGAGCATGCTGCGGCATTGGGCTCATGTGCAGGAGGCCTTTGACGGGCAGATCGGATTCTTCGTCGATAACTTCATGAAACCTGGCAACATCGAGGGCGGCTTTGCCTGGTATCGCGCCAGTCATGAAGCGCGCATGACGCTGATGCGCGACGGCGCCCCGGTCCTTCCAAAAATCGAGGTGCCTTCCCGGTTCTACTGGGGGCGTCACGACCCGATCCTGCTCAGCGGCTGGGCCGATACATTGGGCGACTATTTCGTGAACCCGAAAATCGAGATCGCCGAGGAAGCCGGTCATTTCGTGCATTTCGAAACGCCTGACGCCGCAAACCAACGCATGATCGAGTTTTTCACCCAGTTGGAATTCTAGGCCGCGCTACAGTGGCTTGGAACTTGGGCTGCCCGCTCCGACCCTGATGCCCCGCAACACGGCAGGCCGGCTTCTGAACCGACAAACCCGCAGGACCGTTTTTCTGAACATCCCCAGCCTGTGTTCGAATGCGGCTGCAAAGACGAAGCAGGTCAGCAGAGTCGCCGTGAGAAGCATCATGTCACGGAGGAAGGCTCCATCGGTTCCGGGAATGACCGCATGCCAGAATTGCAGCGCCGGATAGTGGACCAGATAAATCGAGAAGCTGGACCCCGCCAACCAGGCAACGCCCTTCTCCCATCGTGGCCGTGCAATCCGAGCGCTGAACAGCTTCATAGCACCGGCCAAATGCAGCGTTACCAGAAGACCAAGCAGCCCGTTCCAAACGAATTCGTTTGAAAAACGAAACGCGTTCACCAAATCCGTCCCAATCCCAGCCGTCGAAACCGCAAGCAGGATGCCCGGAACATTCAGCGCCAGGGCGGCAGCGTAAACGAAAACCGAACCGGCGAGGCAAATGACCGCCGCTACGGAACTCGACAGTGCCGACGTACCGCGATGATAAAGCCAGACGCCCAGAAGCCAGGACGGCATCAACAGCAAGGGCTTCAACCCGACCAGAACCAGGAATACCGCCAGCATCACCGCGCGCCGCATACCGGAAAGATAAACGACGATACCGAAAAGAAGGTAATAGGCCGCTTCGTAACTGAGCGACCAGAATGGCCCATTTGTGCCAGGGCGAAAGGCGCTGTTGGTCCACTCGGTCGAGAAACTCAGGGTGCGCAGCAGCACTTCCCAAACCGGTGCGGGATTCCACCACCAACCGTCATACCCGGCCGGGTTTATGCGAGAGCCGAGGTAATCCAGAGCCAGGGTCAGCAGGATGGCGGGCAGCACCACGGAAAACAGGCGCGTCGCACGGGCAAAGACGTAGGCGGCGGCGGACTTATCCTTCTCCCGTGCGGCAAAGGCGATGACGAACCCGGATATGACGAAGAACACGACGACGGCGTCACTGCCCAAATTCCACTCGCGGATGATCAGGTAGTCCCCACGCGTAAACCTCTCATAGGCGAAATGGGACAGGAGCACCACGATTGCGGCGGCAAACCTCAACAGGTTCAGGTAGTGGGAAAATCCTGGCGACATGCCGCTATTTCCTCTTTGCCGGAACGAGGGAAGGCGGCCTGGGCGCGCCGAATTGCCGGAATGGTTCCAGCAAGGCCGCTTTCAGCGTTCCGTGCGGTTGCGGCAGAGACCGGCCCGACATATCAGCCAAGCCGAACTCAAGGCGCTCCGCCCCTTGCGGCACGTAAAGGGTACCGAACATCCAATCCCAGATCGCAAGCACCTCGCCATAGTTCTTGTTGTGATGTGCGGGCGCGCGGCTGTGATGGATCTGATGCTGCGCTGGAGAGATCAGAATGTGTTCCAGAAAACAGCCATAACTCAGCCAGATATGGGAGTGTCGGAGATTCGCACCGGCCAGATTGAACAGGAAGTAGAAAGCGTTGATCCCGATGATCGTGCTGACGCTGACGGATCCGAAGAACAGAGCCAGGACCACGCCTTGGACACTGCCATACGCCACACCGCGCAGGATCGACGAAAAGAGGTCATAAACCGGATGTTTTCGGTAGACGGTGATCGGCGTCATCACCTCCGCGCTGTGATGGAGCGAGTGGAACGGCCAGAGCCGAACCGATTCATGATGCAGTCGATGAACCCAATAGACGGTGAAGTCGTTCGCCAGCAGGATGCAAAGACCAACCAGCAGCGGATCCGCAGGATCGCCGGCGTCGGACCTGCCGCGCAACGCCACCAAGACGAAGAGCGATGCGGCATTCGTGAGGGCGACCTGATTGAAAAACCCGAACAAGGTCAGAGTTCGGCCCAGCACGAACAACTTGATGTCCAACAGCGTTGACGGGTGCGCCCAGATTTCCTTCGGCAGCAGCCATAACCAAAACGATTTACCGGGTTTGGAGAAGAAGTAGATACTGATCGCGATGAGAACGGTGGTTGCGAGATAGACCGGAAACAGCCTGACGGACGGCCCGAACAGAACGCCGGGCCCATCTTCCATCAATACGCGCCCCAATTGGTCCACCGACAAAAATCCCTGTTAAAAGCGGTCCTGCTGTTCTTCGTCTTCCCCCATCTAGACACTTGATAAGCGAAACGGGTCCCAGCCGGGCGAAGAAAAAGCCCGCATTTGTGTCGATTTCCCGGATGACAGGACTGGTGCAGCGGAAAGGCATCGGTCAGTTCGTCTGGACGGCGGGTCTAAACCGATTGGCGGGACCCTAGGAAACGATGGAGCAAAAAGACCAACACGACCGCGGCGGCGGCTAGCAGCACGCCGTCCTGCACCACCCCCAGAACATGAGCGCGGATATACTCCCAGACCAGCAACAGGATGGGGACAGGCAGCAACCAGAATGGGACACGCCCCGTGTTGAGAAGAAACAGCGCCAGGGTTGCGGTTATCGTCGCAAGCGGCGTGACACCGATAGATTGAACCGCAACAACGGAACCATCGGGAAGCAACCGCATGAGAGGTCCCGTCAGGGCGGCAAGGAACAAGGCGGCAAAGCCGATCCAGTGCCGAGGTACAGCGATACGGATATCCGGCCGCAAGGCGCCGGTCGTCACACCCCAAACGGCGATCAGCGCACCCTGGATCAATGCCGCCCACCCGAAATAAGTTCCGGCCCAATTAAGCGGCTGATAGGTTTGCCAATAGAATCCGACACCAATCCAACCCCACAGCATTGCGAGGACAACTGCCGCGATCCGGCCTTTTACGACGCCGGCGGAACGGCCCGTGAAGAGCAAGGCGGCAATGGCGAGACAAACGGCGATTTCAAGGACGATATACGCTTCGCCATACCCCGACATGAGATAGGCATAAACCTCTCCGGAATAGGGAATGAGGCGGTTCACAGGCTCTCCACATAATCGATCATCCGGCGGCGCATCGCGGCATCCGGCACGGGTCCTTCCATCGCCCGCATATTCTCTTCCATATGCTCTACCTTTGACGTTGCCGGTATAGCGCAGGTGATCGCCGGGTGCGAGATGATGAACTTCAGGAGATATTGGGGCCAATTCTCGATGCCGAATTCGCGCGACCAATCTGGCAGTGGCTTGCCCCGGAGTGCATCGGGCAAGGCCCCGCGTCGGAAAGGCCGGTTGGCGATCACGGCCTTGCCCATATCCGCCGCCATCGGAAGAAGGCGGTTTTCCGCTTCACGGTCCAAGGTATTGTATGTCAGTTGGACGAATTCCACGGCATCTTCTTTCATGACTTGAGCCATCTCGGCGTGCCGGGATCCATGCGATGTCGTCAGCCCCAGATACCGGATTCCACCGTCCCGCTTTCGCTCGGCAAGCATCGGCAGATGCGCTTCCCAATTTACCAGATTGTGAACCTGCATCAGGCTGAACCTGTCGATGCCCCAAAGCCGGAAGGAATCCGACAGTTGCGTCGGCCCCTCGTCGGCCGACCGGGTCCAGACCTTGCTCGCGCTGAACAGTCCAGGCGTATCGCCCAAGCGCTGAAAGCAGGTGCCGAGGACGGCTTCCGCCGTCCCGTACATCGGCGAGGAATCGATCATCCCGCCGCCATGGAGGAAGAAGCGGCGCAACACCTCGGCGCGTTGTGCCAGCAACGCCGGAACCGGCCCGACATTGAACGTGATCCACGTCCCCATGCCGACGGCCGGGACGGCCTCGCCGGTTGACGGTATCGGTTTGCTCAGCTTCACCGGACTCGCGGCGCCTGAAACCGGAAGCCCAAGCAACGAAACCGCAGCACCGGCCAGGCCACCGGCCAGAACCCCACGGCGATGGATGGGAACAGTCATTTCACCCTCCTGTGCAAAAATAGGAAACTGCTCTCGCCTCCCTCAGTGACATAGTAGCCCGGTGGGCCATGTCACCTCACATTTTAGGGCACAGGGTCGATCCTTTGGGAATGCGCCTTGATCCGGCCATGCAAGGCTACCGGAACGCTCCGGGTCGGACGCACTTGAAAGGCGTTTCGGCATGACGGTTCGGAACGGCGCTCCGACCGGTTCGGCAAGGTCGCTATCGACCCCGCAGGAAATATTTTGCGCTATCCCGAAAAACTGCGGCCATCGTGATAGTTGTGGGCCCGGCGTTCGCGACTCAGCTAGAGCCAGCCGCCGTCTATGACGCAGGACTGGGCCGTGCACCCGCCCGCTTCGTCGGACGCGAAGAAAAGCACCGGCCTGGCGATATCGATGGGGTAGAGTTTCCGCTTAAGGCATTGGCCCTTCATCATATCCGCCTCGGCCTCCGGCGTAAGCCAGTTGTCGATCTGGCGCTGTGTCATGATCCAACCAGGCACGACACAAACGACACGGATGTTGTCGGGACCTAGATCGGTGGCCAGGGAACGCGTCAATCCCATGATCGCGGACTTTGCCGTCGTATAGGCTGGCATGCCGCCCTGTCCAAGCATCCATGAGACCGACCCCAGATTGACGATGGCCCCACCGCCGGCCGCGGCCATGTCGGGCGCGACCGCCTGTGCGGCGAAAAACTGGTGGCGCAGGTTTACGGCCATTCTGTCGTCCCAATATTCCGGTGTTACGTCCTGTATCGAATGTCTTTGATCGTTGGCGGCATTGTTCACCAGCACCGTGATTGGACCGAGATCCGACCTGACTGCACCGATGACCGCACGCAGGGCGGCAATGTCCGTCAGGTCGCATTCATAGAACGCGGCAGTGTGCCCTTCGTCCAACAGCGCCGCTGCCAGGGCCTCGGATTCCGCTACCTTCACATCTAGGAAGGCAACGTGCGATCCTTGTCGGGCGAATTGCCGAACCACTTCCGCGCCAATGCCGGAGCCACCGCCCGTCACCAACACGACACGGTCTTTCAAGCTCGGGTAGCTCGCTATCGCATCCGTCACGTCATCGCTCCTTCCAGATCCAAAACCCGTCCAAATTCGTCATCAAGCCACAGCGACTGCGGCCGGATCGACCGCCACGATGGCATCGACCTGTTCAAGTGCAAGATGAACCATGCCCTCCGTGATCATCTCGACACCGCCCGGAACGATCACAATGTCCGTTTCCGGGTCGATGCCCGGTGTGATGGATTCCCGCAATCCGGCCTCGAATGTCTGCTTCATCAAGTGAAACGCACGCAGGGAAGATCCCGTAACGGCAATCCGGTTCGGCCCAAGAACGGAGGAAACGACGCGCACCGCATCGGCAAGAGCCGTTCCGGCTTCCTCGAATATCCGAACCACGGGTCCTTCCCCTTCCTCACCGCGATGCACGAGATCCTGCATCTGTTCCTCACTCGGCTGCTGGTGGTTCGTTATCGACAAATTGGTGAGTGTTCTTGCGTCCCTGTAGAGGGCGTAATCGGCCAGGTAGGCTTCAATGCAACCGCGCTGACCGCAGCGGCACTGGGCCCCCGACGGTTGCCGGCGGACATGGCCGATCTCCGAAGACGCACCGCGCGGACCTGGAAAGGGACCGCCTTCGATGAGAAGCCCCATGCCGACACCGTGTCCCGCCATAAGGACCCCCACCAGGCCCTGCTTTAATTCGGGATTCCGCTGTGCGGCCGCCAGTGCTGTAGCGGTTCCGTCGTTTTCCATCACAATCGGAACCCCAAAGTGATCGGCCAGCGGCGTGACGATATCCGTATCGCGTATCGACAGGATCGGGCTCCAAACCTGCCGCCCAACCGTCGGATTGATGATCCCTTGAACCGCCAAACCGATGGCGCTTGGCCTGGGCCCCGGAACGCGGGACAAAACGGTCTCCACCGCCGAGGCGCATTGTTCGGCAACCTGCTCACCGGAAAGAGATCGGGTAGAGCAGGGAAATTCCTCACGCATGATGATATTGCCGGCGAAATCCGCCACGACGGCGTCGACGACGTCCATGCGCAGGGATGCCGCGGCGACGCGGGCGTAATTGCCGTTGAGGCTGAGATTGACCCGCGGACGGCCGCGCACATTCTCCGTCGCGCTTTCTTCAGCCGCCTCGACGAACATGCCCGTACCGATAAGGTCGGAAGTGATGTTCGACACCGCCGCCGCGCTCAGCCCCGTCCGATGGCCCAGTTCGACCCTTGCCATGGAACCGTGGCGGCGCAATTGCCTGAGAAGATAGGCACGATTGCTCTCCCGTTCCGGCGGTCCGGACCTTGGCCACGTCGGAATTTTCATGTCTTGGGTCTCTCCTGGTTCATCCGTCCGTCACCGTCAGATCGACAAAGCAGAGCACCGGAAGCACGCAACTGTTCAGCTGCGGCTCCGGCCCTCATACTTGGAGACTAGGCTGCGATTCTACTTGGCAAGACAGCTATCCGCAGTTTCCGGCTTACATTCGTCCAGACCGGTATACAACGGATCGGCAACGTCCTTGCCATTGATCAAATCGATCATGACCGTCGGCGCACGGTAGCCCATTTCGAATGGGCGCTGGCCGACTTGAACATGGCTGCGCCCCTCCTTGAGGGCCTTCATCTGCGGCGGCAGTGTGTCGCCGGCAATGATGATGAGTTCCTTGCTCTTCAGTTTGTCCATGACCTGATCCGTCACCTGGGCATAGGCCTGCGGCGCGAATTGCGCCCATCCGCCGATCAGGATGAAGGCGTCCAAATCCGGATTGGCCAAGAATGTGTCGGCCATTTGCTGGTTGGCGAGATCCACCTGGTCATTGGTGAATAATGGACATCCGTCGATCTCCGTCCACCCGCTCTGCCCGGTAAGACGGTCCGTCTCCTTCTTACCGGCGATCGTGTCCCGGAATCCCGCGGCACGGGCATTGATATTGTCGGCCGCGACATTGCCGAGCTGCAGGCAGACGCTGCCGCCGTTCGGCTTCAGTGTTGCGGCATGTTCCGCCATCTTCACACCCATCAGGTAGTTGTCCGTGCCCAAATAGGTTTTGCGAAGGCCACGATCTGCGGCAACGAAATCGGCATCGATGGTCATCACCGGTATCGAAGGATCGCGCTGTTTGATGAGGTTGCCCATCGCCGGGGCGTTTGACGGCGAGATGGCGATGGCTTCGACCCCGCGGGTCAGCAAATCGTCGACGATCTGTACCTCACCCGCCTCGTCCGTGCTCGATGCGGGACCGGTGTAAAGGCAGGTATATTCCGAATTCGGATTTTCCTTCTGCCATTTCTGACAACCGAGGTTGATCTGTTCAAAGAAGGGATTGTCCAATCCCTTTACCACGATTGCGAGAACCTTCTTATCTGCCGATTGCGCCGACACGGACACCAGCGTCATTACGGACGCGAGCGCCCCCACCACAAATGACTTCCACATGACATTCCTCCCTGGTTAGTGGCCCAGTTGCAGGCCTACTTGCCGACTGCCCCGCGATTCAATGTCTATTGGCGCAGTGCGGATATCGTATTTTATTATTTTTTCGAATTATTAAGTACATCAAAAATCGATATATGCGCAAGCATTTGTCTATATGGTCAATTTTCACGATCAAAAGGCCCTGTAATTTGATAATTTACTTGCTGATATGAATTTAATGTCAGAGTATCGTCGTCAAGACGATGATAAGCTTGGGAAAACCGGGCAAATCGGGAGGACGCAACGGGCGATGCCCATTCTAGAACTTCGCCGCATATCGAAGCACTTCGGCGCGATTCACGCGCTGGCGGATGTGTCCTTGTCCGTAGAGCCCGGCGAAGTGGTCGGCCTTATGGGCGACAACGGCGCCGGGAAGTCGACCTTGGTGAAGATCATCGCCGGGAACTTCCGCCCCAGTGCTGGACAGATACTGATCGATAATGCCGAGATGAGCTTTGACTCTCCCCTTACCGCGCGTGGCGAAGGGATTGAGGTCGTCTATCAGGACCTGGCCCTCTGCGACAATCTGACGGCGGCGGCGAACGTATTCCTCGGGCGTGAGCTGGTCCGCCGGATTGCCGGCATTCCTGTGGTGGATCATCGCGCCATGATGGCGCGGGCGGCGGAACTCTTCGCCGAACTGAAGTCCGAGACCCGCCCGCGCGACCTTGTCCATGACATGTCGGGAGGACAGCGGCAGGCCGTCGCCATCGCGCGGACACGCCTTGCCGACTCCAAGATCGTCCTGATGGACGAGCCGACGGCGGCGATCAGCGTCCGTCAGGTCGCCGAAGTCCTGGACTTGATCCGACGCCTTCGCGATCACGGAATAGCCGTCATCCTGATCAGCCACCGAATGCCAGATGTTTTCGGCGTCGCAGATCGCGTCGTCGTGATGCGCCGGGGCAAACTGGTTGCGAACAAGCCGGCCGGCACTTCGTCGCCGGAAGAAGTAACCGGATTGATTACCGGGGCGATTGAGGCTGCATGAGCCGGGCCCGCCCGACGTTGAACAGACGGAAGCTGAACCGACCGATGCCGCATCACTGGGGGATATGAACTATGGCGACGCCATCCATTGAGGATGTAATCGGAAGAAGTCAGCATCACGGGTGGTTAGCCCGGGCGACGAGCAAGCAGACGTTCTGGATATTCCTGGCGGCTGTCATTGCCTGTGTCCTGCTCTCTCTTGTGACCGACACCTTCGCCACCGAGCGCAACCTGTTCAATGTGACCCGCAATTTTGCCTTCGTCGGCATCATCGCGCTTGGCATGACGACTGTCATCGCCGCGGGTGGAATCGATCTGTCTGTTGGGTCCTCGGTCGTCCTCTCCGCGATCGTGGTCGGCACGACGATGGCGGCCGGATTTCCAATCTATGTCGCGGTGCCCCTCGCGATCGGCGCGGCGCTTTGCGTGGGGCTCGTGAACGGGGTCCTCATCGCCTATGCCAGAATGCCGCCCTTCGTCGTCACCTTGGGGACCCTGGCCGTCGCGCGAAGCCTGGCCATGGTCCTGTCGGGCAATAAGATGATCTACGAATTCGGACCCGATCACGAGCTGCTCTTGGGGCTGGGTGGCGGCAGTCTGTTCGGCGTCGCCAATCCCGTATTCTTCCTGGTGACCCTCGCCTTGATCACCAGCCTGGCCTACCGCTGGAGCCGGTGGGGTCAGCACGTTTTCGCCGTCGGCGGCAATGAGACGGCCGCGGGCATGACCGGCATTCGCGTCGCCCGTGTAAAGGTATCGGTCTATATGTTCTCCGCCTTCACGGCAGGGGTGACCGGTGTGTTGGAGGTCGGCTGGCTCGGCGGGGTAACGACGAACTTGGGCCAGAGCATGGAACTGACCGTCATCGCAGCGGCCGTTATCGGCGGCGCCACACTGGCCGGTGGGTCCGGCACCGCTCTGGGCGCGGTGGTCGGCGCTGCGCTTATCGAGGTGATCCGGAACAGCCTGATCCTGTTGGGCATCAGCACTTTCTGGCAGGGCACTTTCGTGGGCAGCTTCATCATAATCGCCGTTGCGATCGAGCGCCTTCGAAGCCTGCAACGGGATTCGTGACCCGAAAGAGATCTCCGCCTCTGACCGCCTTAGACAAAGCCATCCCAACATTGACCGACACAGATGTCAGGACCAATCCCGGCAAACATACTTCACGTCCGAGAAAGCATCCAAACCGCTGCGCGACCCTTCCCGGCCAAGGCCCGATTGTTTCATTCCCCCAAAGGGGATAGGGGCGCCGGTCACCTTCGTCCGGTTGACGCCGATCATGCCGAATTGGAGCGACCGGCTCATCCTGTAAATGCGCGACGGGTCCTTGGTGTGCAGATAGGCCATCAACCCATATTCCGTATCGTTGGCGCGCTGAACCGCCTCATCTTCCGTGTCGAACGGCACGATGGCGGCAACCGGGCCAAATGTCTCCTCAACCAGGATTTTCGCATCGTCCGGGACATCGGCCAAAACGGTCGGCGCAAAAAACAGAGGCCCCAGTTCTTCCATCACTTGCCCGCCGCACATCAGTCGCGCCCCTTTCGACACCGCGTCCGACACATGGGCAACCTGCTTGGCAACCGCCGCTTCGTTCATTAACGGACCGATATCGGGGTCGTCAGTGCCTTTGCCGACACTCAAGGCCTGGGTTCGTTCGGCGAACCGGCTGCAGAACTCCGTATAGAGCGGCCGTTCGATGAAGAAGCGGTTCGCGCCCAGGCAGTCCTGGCCGGACGTCGCGAATTTCGCACCGATCGCTTCTTCCACGACATGATCAAGATTCGTATCGGCAAAGACGACAAAGGGAGCATGGCCGCCAAGTTCAAGGCTCAACTTCTTCACCGTGTTCGCGCATTGCGCATAGAGTAACCGGCCGACCTCCGTCGATCCGGTAAAGGAGAGAGCCCTGACATTGAGGTCGGACGTCCATGGCCCGACGACTTCCGCAGGCTCGCCGGTTACGACATTGAACACTCCGGGCGGGACGCCCGCCCTTTCGGCGAGCTCCGCCAGGGCCAAAGCGGAAAACGGTGTTTCCTTCGATGGATGCACGACCACCGTACAGCCCACAGCAAGCGCGGCGGCGGCCTTACGCGTGATCATTGCATTCGGGAAGTTCCAAGGCGTTATCAGCGCTGCGACGCCGACAGGTTCAAGCCAGACCTCTACTTCCGCATTCGGCAAATGCGATGTAATGCCCATGATATCCGGACGCTTCGCCTGTTCAGCGAAGAACTCGACAAAGGAAGCACCGTAGTCGATCTCCCCGCGCGACTCGCTGATGGGCTTTCCCTGTTCCAGCGTCATGATCAGGGCAAGGTCCTCTTTGTGATCTTCGATCAGGCGGAACCATTTTCGCAAGATTGCGGCACGATCCTGCGGCAACAAGCGCGACCAACCCGGGAATGCCGACTGTGCAACTTTGGCCGCTTCCGCGCTTTCCGTGCCGTTGAAAGCAGGCACGCCGCCGAGTCGCTTGCCGGAGGCCGGGTCGTGCACATCGATCATCTCTCCGGTTGCAGACACACGCCATTCGCCGGCGACATAGGATGCTTCCTTGAACAGACCGCCATCCTTCATGCCATTGAGGTCATGGACTTGCTCCATCATTGTTTCTCCCTGGCGGTGATCGCTCACGGCCATGATTTGGGTTGAAAATCGTCAAAGGCTGAACAGAGCGCCATAACCGCGAATACCGCGCGTGTCCCCCAGCAGTCTGAGGCTGCGCCAAACCAAGGCTTGATTGGACGTCACCACCGGCCTTCCCGTTTGCGCCTCGATCGCCTTCACGGCACCGACCGCCCGAAGCGCCGTGCAGGAGATGAACAGCGCCTCGGCATCCGGGTTCATGGCTGCTATCCCGGCGCTAACAATGCTATCTTGGGACACTCGGGCCATGTCTCGGTCGTCTTCGAGGCCCATATGCACGGCATTCGACACCGCCGTGCCGCCCGCCTCCAAATAGTCGGCAACCTCTTTCGTCACCCGGCGGGTATAAGGCGTCAGTACACTTATCCGCCGGACGTTCAATGCTGAGAAACCCGCGAACGCTGCGGAAGTCGGTGTCACGCATGCCGCACCGGGTTTGGCCCTTCCCAGCATCTCCGCAACGAAATCATCACCCAGAACAACCGAAGCAGCTGTACAGGCATAGGAAAGAACATCCAGGTCTTGTCCCGGTAAGATCGACGCCGCCGCCGTCTCGATACGCGGGCCCATGGACCGCAGGTTCTCGGCTGTGGTCGGGTTTTCATACGCCACACGATTCGCATAGACGCCGATATGCTCCGGGTCGCAGAACCGTGCGTATTCCCTTTCCGTCGTGTTGTCTGTCGCCAGGACGATCAGGCCGATCCGTTTGGAAACCGGGCTGACATCCAGCTCAATCGTCGCCTGCGGCATCTTCGAAGTTGGAATGCTTGACGACAAGGACGGGCATGGAGGCCAAGCTGGTGACCTTGTGGGAAACACTGCCTAGCAGGTATCCCTCCACATCCCCCAAGCCTCGACTACCCATGACGATCAGGTCGATCTTGTGTTCCTTGGCGAAACTGACGATCGTTCGTGCGGGCGGACCGCTTTTCACGAAACCCCGGACGGTTTTCGACCCCATTTCCAACGCTACGTTTTTCGCGCTTTCGACGACCGACGTCGCATATTCCCGCATCGAGTCATCCAGGTTTTCCGGCTCCTCGGGCCGGACCATGGACATCGACGCTTCCAGCAGGCTGTGATGCCGGAACACGCATAACAGCTCCAATTCGGAGTCGAACCGCTCGCCAACCTCGAAGGCCGCTTTCACCGCGGCCAAAGCCGCATTCGACCCGTCCACGGGGATTAGAATTCGCCTGAACATCGGCTCTCTCCCTCTTTATCGGAATGCTATGTCGCGCAGGAACAGCGCTATCTGCGGGAAAAAGATCAGCAGCACGGCGGATGTCAGCAACATGATCACGAAAGGCGGCGTGCCCTTGATCACCTCAAGGTAAGGTCTTTTGAATATCGCAATTGCGGTGAAGATGTCGCACCCGAACGGCGGTGTTGCCGAGCCGATCGCGACCTGCAGCGTTATGATGATGCCGACCAGGACGGGATCCAAGCCGACCGAATCCACGACCGGTGCGAAAATCGGAACCAGAACCAGGATGACCACGATCGGATCGACGAACATGCAGCCGATGAAGAAGGCGATGGAAATGACGAACAGGACGCCGATCGCCCCCATTTCCGTTATCCCGACCGCCCCCAGCATGGCCTGCGGTATCTGCGCAAAGGAAATCACCCAGGAAAACGCCGCGCCGGCCGCCACCAGGATGAACACGACGGCGGTAATCAACCCGGTTGATTTGGCGATCGTATAAATGTCCATGATGGAGAGAGAACGGAATATGACGAATTCCAGGATCACGGCATAGAGCACACAGGCAGCGGCCGCTTCCGTCGGGCTGAAAATGCCGCCATAGATGCCGCCGATGATGATAACCGGGAAGCCCAGCGGCCAGACTGCTTGCCGCACGGCCTTCATCCGTTCCGGCCATGACGCCTTCGCCTCGGTCGGCACGCCGGTAACCGTCGCGTAGATCACGCTATAGATCGTAAAGAAGACGAGGATCAGCAGACCTGGACCGATGCCGGCGATAAACAATTCCGCAATCGACGTATTTGAGACGACACCATAAATGATCATCCCAATGCTTGGCGGGATCAGAAAAGCGATGTCGCTGGAATTCACGATCAACGCCAGGATGAAGGAGTCCTTGTACCCCGCCTTGAGCATCCGGGGACGCAACGGAGAGCCAACGGCGACGACCGTCGCTTGCGTCGATCCGGAAACCGCGCCGAACAGCGTGCAAGCCGTCGCGGTGCTGACAGCCAGACCGCCTTTCACATGGCCGATGAACGCCATGACCATGTCGATCAGCCGGGTCGCCGATTGTCCCCGCGTCATGATGTCCGCCGCTAGGATGAACATCGGCACGGCAATAAGCGATGCCGGTCGGATACCGGCCAGGAATTGCTGGACCATGAAATCCATCTTCCCGATACCGCCGAACATTTCGTAAAAGCCGATAAAGGCAGCGACAATCAGCGGAACCATCATCGGAAAGCCGAGGAGGAGAAGCACGATCATCGCCAGCATCATGACAGCAGCCATAGTTCGATACTCCTCTAAACCTCTATCTCGGTATCGTCGTATCCCTCCAACACGTTGGTTGAGAGATAGACGTCCTTTTCGATGATGTTCTTGATCGCCGTCAGCAGGTACTGAACGCCGGTCATAAAGAACCCGGCCGGGACCCAGATAAATATCCACCAAACCGGAATCTGGAGCGACGGCAACACCCGGCCGCTGGTCATCACCTTGCCGATATACCCGAACGAGAAGTAACAGAGAGCAAACATGGCGGCCGCGGTGACACTTGAAATAACGATCATCAACGCCTTGCGTCCGCCGACGGGAAGCGAGTCGTAAATCGCCGACATCCGGATGTGTCTGCCGTGCCGCGCGGCATACCCAATTCCCGCAAAGGTGATCAGGATGATGATGATCCTGTTCAGTTCTTCACTGAAAAAGAGGCTGTGTTGAAAAACATATCGGCCGACCACGTTGGCCACGGTATTCGTGGCCATCAGCAGGACACCCGCCGCCAGGGCGAAGGACTCGATCCGACTGATGAGCATATCGATGAAACCCAACGGCCCGGGCAACCCGGATGTTGGTTTGGACGCGCCCTTTTCCGGACCGCCTCCCTGCGACTTCGGCTCTGACGCCATTGCTGAACTCCCCAAGCGTAGACTTGGGCGGCGGTCGCGGCGGACGGGTTACACCGTCCGCCGCAAACACCACCTCTCAGGCTTAAAAGGCCAAATCCCTTACGGGTGGCTTCAACCTTCTTCCGTGGCGGCCAGATCCTTTTTCAACTGCTCAAGGATCGCCTTGCCGCTGTCGCCTGTCATCTCGATGAACTTTTGCTCAACCTCGGCCGCGGCTTCCTTGAAACAGGCGCGCTCTTCCTCGCTCAGCACCGTGATGGTCATCTCGGGCTTTGCTTCCTTGATCTTCTTGAGTTCGCTATCCGCGAGACCTTTCTGATAGTCGACGATGAAGTCATAGGCGTGCGTGGAGGCGTCGTTGATGAGCTTCTGTTCGTCCGCGCTCAACCCGTCGTAGAAGTCCTTGTACGCCATCACCGCAGTCGTGAAGTTGTTATGCCCGACATAAGTGATGTGTTCGGTCACTTCGTAGATCTTCGTCGAATACAGGAAGAAGGTCGGGTTTTCCTGACCTTGAATAATGTTCGTCTGAAGACCGCCATAAACCTCACCCCAGGGCAGCGGTGTCGGCGTTGCCCCGAAGGCCTTGTAGGATTCGACCAGCAGCGGGTTGGTCATGACACGGAACTTGACCTCGTTCAGGTCCGCGCAGGACGTCACCGGCTCCTTCGTGGTCATCGCCACTTCGCCTTCCGGAAACATCACCAGCAGTTCCAGACCCTGCTGCGCGTAGAGATCCTCGAAATCGTCGTTGATCGCCTTGCTCTCGCGATAGAACCGGGCCAG